>JACKDM010000002.1 GCA_020633515.1 Myxococcales bacterium | reverse complement strand
GGTGTGGCGTCGGGTGCGGCGTCGGTCGAGGCGGCCTCGGGCACGTACTCGAGCTCTTCATCGAGGTGGCAGCCGAAGAGCGCCGACAGGGCGAGGCAGAGCGTGAGCCGGGATCGCATGCGTTTTGTCTCCTCACTTGCTCGGGCAGTCGGCGCGGGCGCCGGCGCCGGTGATGGTGAACTCGACGCGGCGGTCGTCGGCGTTGGCGCCGGCGGCGGGCGCGCGCTCGCCGCGGCCGATGACGGCGAGGCGGCCCTTGGCGACGCCTCGCTCGACGAGCGCCTCGCGCACGACCCAGGCGCGCTGGAGGGAGAGGCGCTCGTTGTAGCTCGCGGAGCCCGTGGCGTCGGTGAAGCCGAGGATGCGCACGCGGCGCAGCTCGGGGTGCTCGGTCAAGGTGCGGGCGACCTCGTCGAGGAGGTGCCGGGCGTCGGCGCGGAGCTGGTAGCTGCCGGTGTCGAAGAGCACGATCTCGTCGACCTCGAGCGCCTCGCAGGTGAGCTCGACCTTGGGCGCCGCGGGGCGGGGCGGGCAGCCGTCTGCGGTGGGCGCGGCCTCGTCGGGGCAGGCGTCGCGGTCGTCGGGCACGCCGTCGTCGTCGCGATCGGCGGGCGCGGCCGGGCAGCCGTCGGGGGTGCGGGCGGGCTGGTCGGGGCAGGCGTCGCGGTCGTCGGTGACGCCGTCGCCGTCGCGATCGGCGGGCGCCTCGGGCGCGGGGCAGCCGTCGGGGGTGCGGGCGGGCTGGTCGGGGCAGGCGTCGTCGTCGTCGGGCACGCCGTCGCCGTCGCGATCGGCGGGCGCGGGGGCGTCGCTGCCGGCACCGGGGAGCAGGTCGAGGCCGGCGAGCGCGACGACCGCCATGCCGATGTCGTCGCCGATGCCGTCGGTGAGCTGATGGCGCACCTCGAAGCGCAACCGCAGCGTGTCGAGCACGCGGGGGCCGAGGCCGAGGCCGTAGTGGAGCTCGGGCGCGAAGACGGTCGGCGTGCCGTCGGGATCGGGCTGCGGGTTGATGTAGACGCCGCCGCCGGCGAGCAGGTAGGGGCGCACCGCGACGTCGGCGAAGGTCCAGCGGGCGCGGGCGGCGATGTCGAGGCCGTCGTTGGTCTCGATGCTCGCGTCGAAGGGCAGGTAGCCGAACGAGAGCTCGATCGCCCAGGCCTCGGAGAGGTCGAGGCCGAGGCGCAGCTCGGCGTAGAGCGAGCTCTCGATGGGGATCGGGCGAGAGATGAGGCTGAGCTCGCCGAGGTCGATATCGGTGAGCACGAGGTGCCCGCCGGCCGAGGCGCCGACATAGAAGATCGGGTGCTCCTCGGCGGCGGCGGGCCCGGCGAGGAGGAGCGCGAGGAGCGCGAGGACACGCACGCGGCGAAGCATGGGCTTGGTCCTTTCGAGAGGCATGGACGGATGGCACGCCGATGGGCGAGGCGTCGCCACGATGAAGGCGCGAGGAGTCACCATCGGTATCACTCCCCCCCAGGGGTGACTCGCGAGGCAATGACGGAGAAATCCCGCCGGCAGAGTCGGTGCAGGCGCCTCACTGCCTCGAAATCTTGGATATCTCGACCCTCGCAGATTACAAGCACCATGCCATCGAGTCATCTGTTTTCTGCACCGGCTCCAGCGCGGAATACACCGATGCGGTCGCGACCCGAAGTGGCTCTGGACCCGCGTCGGACCGTCCCGGACGGTTCAGTGACCCGTCCGTGGACGGTACAACGGTCGGTTCGCATCCATGAATGTACAATGGCATCGGCGATGGCACCCGGCGATGCCATCGTATCCGATCGAATGGGAGGGGGCGCCCGCTGCGTCAGTCGGGCTGGCAGACCGGGCAGTAGAAGGTCGAGCGGCCCTGCTGCACGGCGCGGATGATCGCGACGCCGCAGCGCGGGCAGGGCGCGTCGGTGCGGCCATACACGCGGAAGGGGTTCTTCGCGTCGCGGTCTTGCAGGTAGCGGATCTCGTCGTCGCGTTCGCGGGCGAGGCTCTGTTGCATGGCGTCGACGATCGCGGCGGCGAGGCGGTCGAACTCGGCGGGCCGAAGCTCGGCGGCGGCGCGGAACGGTGAGATCCGCGCCGCGTGCAGCGCCTCGGCGGCGTAGATGTTGCCGACCCCGGCGAGGCTCTCCTGATCCATCAGCGCGACCTTGATCTCGCGGCGCGACCAGCCGACGGCCTCGGCGAGCGCGCCGGGGCGGGCGCAGGCTTCGAGCGCGTCGGGGCCGAGGCGGTCGATCTCGGGGTGCTTCTCGCCGCGGGCGAGCAGGCGCAGGCGGCCGAGGCGGCGGGGGTCGACGTGGTCGAGGCGATGGCCGTCGTCGAGCACGAGCGCGAGGCGGGTGCCCTCGCGGGGCGGGGCGTGCTCGGGCAGACGGAGCCACTTGCCGGTCATGCCGAGGTGGCTCGTGAGGACGTGGCCGTCGTCGAAGTCGATGAAGAGCTGCTTGCCGTGCCGGCGCACCGCGGTGATGGTGCGGCCGGCGAGCGCGGCGTCGAGCTCGTCGGGGTCGACGTCGCACAGCGGCCGGCCCGGCTCGCCCTCGACGCGGGCGACGGCGCGGCCGATGGCCCAGGTGCGGAGGCGGCGGGCGGCGAACTCGACTTCGGGCAGCTCGGGCATCGGTCTCTCGGCGTCAGTCGTGGCGGCGGATCTCACCCGACGCGAGCTTCTTCTTGTAGTCGGCGAGCTCGCGCGCGATGAGGTTGGACATGAGCAGCACCCCGAGCACGTTGGGGACCGCCATGCCCAGGATCATGAGGTCGGAGAACTCGAGGATGTTGGTCGCGGTGATGACCGAGCCGAGGAAGGTGAAGACGAGGAAGAGCACCCGGTAGACCATGGTCGCGCGCTCGCCGAAGAGCCAGGTCCAGCAGCGCTCGCCGTAGTACGACCACGAGATCATCGTCGAGTAGGCGAAGAGCACGACCGCCACCGAGAGCACGAAGGGGAACCAGGTGACGACCTCACCCATCGCGAGCGAGGTGAGCGCCGCGCCCTGCTTGCTCGCGACGGCGGCGACATAGGCGGGGTCGGGGTTGTTGTAGGCGCCGGTGATGACGATGACGAGCGCGGTCATGGTGCAGACGATGACCGTGTCGATGAATGGCTCGAGCAGCGCGACGATGCCTTCCTGCACCGGATGGTCGACCTTCGCGGCGGCGTGCGCGATCGCCGCCGAGCCGACGCCGGCCTCGTTGCTGAACGCCGCGCGCTTGATGCCTTGCACGAGCACGCCGGCGAAGCCGCCGAACGCGGCGTCGGGCGCGAACGCGCCCTCGACGATCGCGCCGAACGCGGCGGGGATGTCGCCGACGTGGGCGAGCAGGATGTAGAGGCAGGCGAGCACGTAGAGGCTGCACATGAAGGGCACGACCTTGTCGGCGACGCTCGCGATGCGGCGGATGCCACCGATGATGACCACCCCGACGAGCACCGCCATCACGAGGCCGTAGATCCAGGGCGAGTCTTGCAGCACGGGCACCATCAGCTTGACCTGATCGAGCGACTGCTTGACCTGGAACGAGTTGCCGCCGCCGAACGAGCCGCCGATGCAGAGGATCGCGAAGAGCACCGCGAGCACCTTGCCGAGCGGGGCGAGCTTCATCGCGGCGAGCCCGTCGCTGAGGTAGTACATCGCGCCGCCCATGACGCTGCCATCGGGGCGCTTGTGGCGGTACTTCTGACCGAGGGTGACCTCGGCGAACTTCGCCGACATGCCGAAGAAGCCGAACATCGCCATCCAGAAGGTCGCGCCGGGGCCGCCGATGCCGACGGCGATGGCGACGCCGGCGATGTTGCCGAGGCCGACGGTCGCCGAGAGCGCGGTGGTGAGCGCCTGGAAGTGGCTGACCTCGCCGACGGAGTGCGGGCTGTCGTAGCGGCCGCGCACGAGCGCGATGGCATGGCCGAACATGCGCAGGTTGATGAAGCCCATGCGCACGGTGAAGTAGACGGCGCCGAGGGCGAGCCAGAGCACCACGAAGGGCATCTCGAGGCCGGGGATGTTCCAGAAGAGCAGCGTGGCGAGCGGGCCGACGAGCCACTCGCCGAAGAAGCGATCGGCGGCGGCCTGCCAGTCTTCGTCGGCCGCCTGCGCGAGCGCGGTGAGCGGCAGGAGCACGGTGATGGCGGCCGCGAGAGCGGCGGCGGAGCGCGAGCGGTTCATCTTCCCTCCGAGCGCAGGCGCCGGTCGCAGCGACCGCCGCGTTCTCTTCCCCGGGCGGATTCAAGCCCGCCGGGGGCCGGTTGTCAACCGCGCGACAGGGAGGGGGCGCGCGGCGGGGTTTGTATCAGTGTCTCGGGAGTGGTCGAGGCACAACGCGCCTCTCATTGCTGCCATCGAACAGCCGCTGTCCCATCCTGCCCCGCCTCGTGCCGACATCGCCGGCCTGTGCGCTCGCGATCGGCTCCTGGCACGCCGGCTGCTAAGTCCCCGCCGCGTACGCTTCACCCGAACTTGCCTCGTAAGGCAGAAACAACCCTGACAGTGGAGTCATCCATGAAGCGCCTGTTGTCCATCGTCGCCTGCCTCGCCGCGTTCTCGACCGTCGGCTGTGATGAGACCGAAGAAGCCGTCAACGATCTGCGGGCCGAAGAGGCCTGCGATGACTACTGCGACAAGAAGTTCTCCTGCGCCGACGAGGATCCGACCGGCGAGGAGGACGACGACTGCGAGAACGACTGCGTCGCGACGCTCGAAGACACCTGCGGCGAGAACGACCGCGAGGGTGCCATCGAGAAGCTCAACGAGTGCGTCGAAGAAGACTCCTGCGGTGACTTCACGGCCTGCCTCGTCTTCGAGGCGGCGCCCGAGTGCTTCGACTTCACCGACTGATCGCCTCTGATTCCCCCGCGGCGGCGTGGCTCACCCTCCCCTCCCCTCCCCCGAGCCACGTCGCCGCACCCTCTCTCGGGCGCACCGCCCGATCCCATGTCGCCGGCCGGCGGCCGGGTGTCTCCCCCTCCCTCTCATCGCTCCCCCAGGCCGCCGGCCGGCGCATTCTCCCTCCCCTGCTGATCTCATTCTCCCTCCCCTGCTGATCTCTCGTCACTGTGTCATGGCACGCTGAAGCCATGCGCGCCGAGCGCGGCGCGGCCGGGCTCGCCGCGCACCCAGGCGACGAACGCGGCCGCGTCGGCGCCGGCGTCGCCGACGGTCGCGATGACATACTCGGCGGGCGGCGCGAGCCCGGCGGGGACGGCCACGATCCGCACCCGCTCCGAGGCGGCGGCGTCGGTGTGATAGACGATCGCGGCGTCGGCCTCGCCGAGCTCGACCTTGGCGCGCACGAGGCGCACGTTGGCCTCTTCGGAGACGACGTTGGCGCGCAGCGCCGCCGCGAGCGGCGCGTCGCGGGTGGCGAGGCGGTCGAAGAGTTCGCGGGTGTAGCGGCCGACCGGGACGGCGGGGGCGCCGATGACGAGCCGCTTCGCCTGCGCGAGCTGGTCGAAGCGCTCGATGGGGGAGCCTTCGCGGGGCACGATCACGACGAGCGCGTTGCCGGCGAAGACCTGCGGCTCGCCGACCCGGCCGGCGGCGCGCAGCGCGGCCATGTGCTCGGGGTTGGCCGAGGCGAAGACGCCGGCGGCCGCGCCCTGCTCGATCTGGAGCCGGAGCACCTGGCTGCCGGCGAAGGCGAGCTGCACGTCGACGGCGGGGTGGGCGGCTTCGAAGCCGCGGCTGATCTCTTCGAAGGCCTCGGTGAGCGAGGACGCGGCGAAGACGACGAGCGGGCGGCGCGGGGGCGCGTCGGGTCTGCAGGCGGTGAGCGGGAGCGCGAGCGCGAGCAGCGCGGCGAGCGGCAGGGCGAGCGCGCGGCGGGCGCGGCGGGTGAGGCGGGCGGCGTGCGGGGTCATCTTCGCTCCGGGGTGGTGGCGATCGGGCTGTATTCGCTCGCGCGGCGCCTGTAAAGTCCCGCCGCTGCGTCGCCGGATATTCCGACCGCGCCGCTCGGATTATCACCGCGAAGGCGGCGATGACGCGGGCGCGGCGGCGAGGGAGCGGCGGCCGGCCGACGACAAAAACCCTCGCCGATCCGCAGCATTGCAGAGAAAACACCCGCCGCGCTTGCACCGAGGCGCGCGCTCCGCTCAAATACCCACCGAATCAGTCGGAGTTTCGGAGACCGCCATGCCCGGCTTCGTCATCAGCGCCAACCGGGTCCACGACGGCAGCGTCGTCTACCTCGACCCCGAGCGCCGCTGGACCTCACGCCTCGCCGCCGCCGCGACCGTCCCGGCCAAGGATCAGGACGCGCTGATCGCCTGGGCCCGCACCCAGGAGGCGCTCGTCTGCGACCCGCACGCGATCAAGGTCCGCGACGGCGACGACGGCCCCGAGCCGGTCGACACCAAGCAGCGGATCCGCGCCGCCGGCCCCGAGGCGACGCTCGAATCGCTCGGCTTCCTGCGCGCCGCGACCCCGACCGCGCCGGTGCACCGCGCCGAGGTGGAGGCCTGATGTACCGCTACGACCCCCACGACATGGCGATCGTGCAGCAGCGCGCCGCGCAGTTCCGCGGGCAGGTGAAGCGCCGGCTCGACGGCGAGATCAGCGAGGACGAGTTCAAGCCGCTGCGGCTGCAGAACGGCCTCTACATGCAGCTCCACGCCTACATGCTGCGCGTCGCGATCCCCTACGGGCTGCTCTCGACCGCGCAGGTGCGCCAGCTCGCCCACATCGCGCGCACCTACGACAAGGGCTACGCGCACTTCACCACCCGCCAGAACGTGCAGTTCAACTGGCCCCGGCTCGAAGACGTGCCGTCGATCCTCGATGACCTCGCCGCCGTCGAGATGCACGCGATCCAGACCAGCGGCAACTGCGTGCGCAACATCACCAGCGACCCGTTCGCGGGCGTCGCCGGTGACGAGATCGCCGATCCGCGGCCCTACTGCGAGATCCTGCGGCAGTGGTCGACCTTCCACCCCGAGTTCGCCTTCCTCCCCCGCAAGTTCAAGATCGCGGTCACCGGCGCGAAGCGCGACCGGGCGGCGGTGGCGTTCCATGACATCGGGCTGCGCATCGTCGAGGCGGCGGGCGGCGGGATCGCGTTCCAGGTGATCGTCGGCGGCGGCCTCGGGCGCACGCCGATGGTCGGGCCGGTGATCCGCGAGGAGCTGCCCGAGCGCGACCTGCTGAGCTATGTCGAAGCCATCCTGCGCGTCTACAACCGCTATGGGCGGCGGGACAACAAGTTCAAGGCGCGCATCAAGATCCTCGTCGATGCCATGGGGACCGAGGCGTTCGCCGCCGAGGTCGAGCAGGAGTGGCGCGAGATCAAGGACGGCGGGCTCGTGCTCGACCCGGGTGAGGTCGACCGGGTCCGGCGGCACTTCACCGCGCCCGACTACCTCGATCTGCCCGAGGATCCGAGCGTTCTCGAGGCGCCGACGCTGATGGATCCCGACTTCCGCCGCTGGGTGGCGGGCAACGTGATGCCGCACCGCCGGCCGGGTTATCGCAGCGTGGTGCTCTCGCTCAAGAACGGCGAGCTGCCGCCGGGCGACGCGACCCATCATCAGCTCGACGCGGTCGCCGATCTCGCCGATGAGTATGGCTTCGGTGAGATCGTGGTGACCCATCGGCAGAACCTCGTCTTCCCCGACGTCGAGGTGCGGCGGCTGCACGGGCTGTGGCAGAAGCTGCATCGGCTCGGCTTCGCGACGCCCAACGTCGACAAGCTCACCGACATCATCTCCTGCCCCGGCCTCGACTACTGCACGCTCGCCAACGCGCGCTCGATCCCGATCGCGCAGGCGATCAACCGGCGCCTCGACGACCTCGACACGCTCTTCGACGTCGGCGAGCTGCACCTCAACATCTCGGGGTGCATCAACGCCTGCGGCCACCATCACATCGGTCACATCGGGATCCTCGGCATCAACAAGGCCGGCGAGGAGTACTACCAGCTCATGGTGGGTGGCTCGAACAGCGACGACGCCTCGCTCGCGACGGTGCTCGGGCGCGCGTTCTCGGCCGATGACATCGTCGGCGCGGTCGAGACGGTGCTGCGCACCTACCTCACGCTGCGCGAGCACGAGGACGAGCGCTTCCTCGATGCCACCCGGAGGCTCGGGCTCGAGCCGTTCAAGGAGGCGCTGTATGGCACTCATCCGTGATCGCCGGATCGTCGAGGACGAGTGGTCGCACCTCGACGACGCCGACGCGGCGCCGCTCGTGGGTGCCATCACCGTCTCGTGGGATCGCTGGCAGGCCGAGCGGGATGCCTTGCGGGCGCGGAGCGGCCCGGTGGGGGTGCGGCTGCCCAACACCGTCGAGCCGCGGGAGATCGCCGACGACCTCGACCGGCTCGGGCTCGTCACCATCGACTTCCCACGGTTCAGCGACGGGCGCGGCTACTCGCTCGCGCGGCTGCTGCGCGAGCGGCATGGCTACCGCGGCGAGCTGCGCGCGGTCGGCTACGTGCTGCGCGACCAGCTCTTCTACATGAAGCGGTGTGGCTTCGACGCCTTCGCGCTCAAGGCGGGCAAGGACGCGGTCGGCGCGCTCGCGGCGTTCGACGAGTTCGACGTGCTCTACCAGCCCGCCGCCGACGAGGCGCTGCCGCTCTGGCGGCGGATCAGCCGCGCCTGACGGCCGCGCCCGGGCGCGCAGATAACGCTTGCCCCGCGCGCCCCTCCCCCTCGATCATCGCGCGTCCTCCAGCGGAGTTTGCCGCATGCGTTCCGTGTTCGACGTCCGCCGGGTCGCCGGCGCGCTCGGGGCCGAGGTCATCGGGATCGACCTCGGCAGCCACCTCGACGACGAAGTCATCCACGCGCTCGAAGCGACGCTCGCCGAGCATCAGGTGCTGTTCTTTCGTGACCAGGTGCTCACCCCGGCGCAGCAGGCGGCGCTCGGGGCGCGCTTCGGGCGGTTGCAGGTGCATCCGGCCTATCCGGCGGCCGATGGCATCGAGACGGTGTCGGTGCTCGAACACACCGCCGAGAAGCCATCGCTGATCGAGGAGTGGCACACCGACATGACCTTCCGGCCCGATCCGCCGCTCGGCTCGATCCTGCACGCGCGGATCGTGCCGGCGATCGGCGGTGACACGCTGTGGGCGAGCATGACGGCGGCCTATGATGGCTTGTCGGCGGGCATGCAGCGCTACCTCGACCCGCTCGAAGCGGTGCACAGCTTCGCGCATGGCTTCCGGCACAGCCTCGCCGGGCCCGACGGCGCGCGGCTGCGGCCGGCGGTCGAGAAGAACCCGCCGGTGCGTCACCCGGTCGTGCGGGTGCACCCGGTCTCGGGGCGGCGGGGGATCTTCGTCAACCCGCTGTTCACCACCCACATCGTCGGGGTGCCCGAGCGGGAGAGCCGGGCGGTGCTCGAGCTCTTGTATGCGCACGCGGTCTCGCCGGAGTACACGGTGCGCTTCGCGTGGCAGCCGGGATCGGTCGCGTTCTGGGACAACCGCGCGACGCAGCACAAGCCGGTCAACGACCATGGCTCGCAGCACCGGATGATGCACCGGGTCACGATCGAGGGCGACCGCCCGCTGGGGCCGGGCGCGCAATAGACGGTCCGGCGGACGGTGCGGGCACCGTTCAGCGCGCGGTCTCGATGCCGCTCGCGGTGGTGCCGGCGAAGTCGACCTCGGCGAGCATCGGGGCGCGGGGCGCGATCGTCACCGAGACGCGGCGCAGGCCGGGGTCGTCGCCGTCCCAGGCGTCGACGGCGAAGGTCGAGCGAGAGCGGGTCCAGATGCGATCGGCGGGCACGCCGCGCTGCACGAGCTGGCGCCAGATCGCGTCGCCGGGCCCGGCGAGCATGACGTCGACGCCGGGCTCGGCGCGCACGCAGCTCGCGAGCGCGTCGAGCTCACGCGTGGCCTCGTCGCCGGGGGCGCCGGCTTCGAAGGCGAAGCCGGGGGTGGTGAGGCCGTAGTTGGCGCAGGCGGCGCGCAGCGGGACGCTGTAGTCGAGCTCGACGCGCTGCACGGGGTCGAGGGCGCAGCGGGTGGCGGTGGCGGCTTCGGGCGCGGGCTCGGCGACGGTGGCGCAGCCGGTGGCGAGCGCGGCGGTCAGCGTGAGCAGGGTCAGGGTCTTCATCTCGGTGCCTCCAAAGGGTCGGTTCATCGGTCGCAGAAGTCATCGGAGGCGGTCGCACCACCGCGTTCATGGCATCGCCATGTCTCCTCGAAGCGGTCATGGCCCGCCGCGCGGGCCGGGGATCACTCGGCGGCGGCGCCCTCGACGTCGCCGGCGTCGACGACGCCTTCCGGCAGCCGCACCGCGATGTCGACGCGGCGCTCGAGCGGCCAGTGGCCGGGGTCGGGGCGGGCGGCGCGCTCGCCTTCTGACTGGATCGTGATGCGGGCGCGGTCGACGCCGTGGGCGGTGAGCAGGCGGGCGACCTGCTCGGCGCGCGAGGCGGCGAGCTTCTCGTTGTATTCGCCGCTGCCGCGCGGGTCGGCGTGGCCGACGAGCAGCACCTCGGCGCTCGCGAGGCGGCCGGTCGAGAGGCACTCGCCGATGCGGGCGATGCGGGCCTCGGCCTCGGCGGTGAGGCGCTCGGAGTCGAAGCGGAACATCGGCGAGGGCGGCGGCGCGGTGCCGCAGCCCTCGGTGAGCGTGGGGTCGATGTTGAGCTCGACGATGGTGAGCACCGCTTGATCGTTGGGGTCGACGCGCTGCCCGTCGGGCGAGACCTGGGGGTCGCCGGTGCCGGGCGGCGGCGAGAGCTCGGAGAGCGCGGCGTTGTCGGTCGGGCTGCCGCCGCAGGCGGCGAGCGCGGCGGCGATGAGGGTCAGGGGCAGCGTGGCGAGGCGCATGGTGATGTCTCCGGAGAAGGGTGGCTCGGGTGCCATCTCAGTATCGGTAGACGACTTGAAGGCTCCGCCCGGCGGGGATCTCGGCGTCGCTGACGCGGAGCACCCGCCCGCCTTGCTGCCAGGTCTCGCGGGCGAGCATCTCGACGAGGTCGACGCTGTCGTCGGCGCGCTCGCGGTCGATCCGCACCCGGCCGCGGCCGCCGTCGTAGTCGCCCCACTGCCGCGCGCCGTCGGTGAGGTAGAGCGTCTTGACCCGCGCCTGCTTGACCGCGGCGATGGCTTCGCGGAGGTCATGGGTGGCGAGGCCGCGGGCTTCGAGGCCGGCGATGTCGGCGAGGTCGCCGTTGAGGCGGCCCATGAGCTGCGGCTCGACCATACGCCAGCCCTCGCGGTGCAGCTTGGCCTCGTCGAGCTCACGGGTGCCGGGCGCGCCGGCGATGCGGCCGTCGACGATGGTCTTCCAGCCCGAGGCCTCGCGCAGCCACGCGACCGGCTTCTCGGTGCCGGCGAGCACGATCGGCGCGTCGGGTGCCATCGCCGGGGTCAGCGCGCGGGCGACCATGGTCGCGTACTTGTACCACTCGCCGTCCTTCTCGGCCTCACCGGCGCCCTGGCCGTGCCAGATCCCGCCGCGGTGGGCGCCCTGGCCGCTGTGCTGCTGGAGGTGCGGCTCGGTGAGCTCGTGGCCGAGCGCGTCTTGCAGCGAGGTCGGGCAGTCTTCGGGCAGGATCACCGGGCGCAGCTCGTAGCGGGTGCCGACGTAGAGCTGCACGTCTTCCATGCCGAAGACGACGATCTGGAAGCGGCCGTCCTCGATGACGAGCGGGAGCACGCGCTTGATGGCGAAGGTGCGTCCGATCTCGACGGCCTCCTCCACGGCGACGGGGAGCGGGTGGGTCGAGAGCTGCTCGCGGTCGCGGAAGATGACGAGGCCCTCGTCCTGGTGCTGCCAGAACTCGGTGTCGTCGCGCAGGGCGCGCAGCGGCGCGAGGAGCGCGTCGCGGGCGGGGGGGTCGAGGTCGAAGCGGGTCTCGAGCTCCGTCTCGGCGTCGCGGAGCAGGTTTCGGAAGCGAATCGCGTTCTGTCGTGTCTCTCGGCCGGCCTTGATGGTGGGCATGTACATCGTGATGGCCGGAGCGGTGGCGCCTGCCATCAGGCGCTCGAGTTCCTCGGAACGGATCGGCTTCATGGTACCTCCTTGCTGCCTCGACCGGGTTTGCACGGCGCGTTCCAAACAGGGTGAGTCATCGCCGATCAATGGCGCCCGCGGCGGTGGCGGGCCGGCGCGGCGGTCGCGCGCGGGGCGCGGTGCCTCGTCCAGAGGGGGTGCGGGGGGAATCTGCCCCAGCGGGGCGGGCTGCCACGCGCCGCGGGGCGAGTTCGGGTGGTGGCACGGCCGCTGCACTCATCGGGGTCTCATGAGAGACGACATGATCGGAGGTCGACGCCCATGACAGCCAACCTGGTAGCCACCTTCAACACCGAGGAGACCGCCCGCGCGGCCGTCGACGCGCTCGTCGAGCAAGGCTTCGAGCGCAGTGGCATGTGGATGACGACCGAGCCGGTGCCCACGGTCGAGGTGCGCGGCAGCAAGCGCGCGATCGATCTGGCGGAGGCGGTGCTGCGCACCTGCACCCCGATGTCGCTCGACATCGGGATCCACTCGATGCCGGAGGAGGGCTTCGAGGTGCCGTCCTCGGGGCACACCGATGAGACGAAGACGGCCAACGACCAGTGGCGGCGCGCCCGCGCCGACATCGCCGACGATCCGCTGAGCTGGGCCGAGAGCCGCAAGCAGGTGAAGTATGGCAACGCCCGCGCCGGCGAGGATGGCTTCAGCGGGCAGACCGGGGAGCCGCTCGGGAACTCGATCCGCGATCGGCACGTCGCCGTGCGCGACGACCAGGGGCCGCGGACGCTGACCGGGCGCAAACCTCACATCTGAGATGAAAAACCGCGAGAAAGGACGAGACCGATGAGCAACTCGGAGAAGGATCCGCGAAACGCGCTGCTCGACATCGCGCATGACTTCGACAACGCGATGCTGGTGACCCATGACCTCGACGGCGGGCTGCGCGCCCGGCCGATGGCGGTGGGGCAGCTCAACAACAACGGGGAGCTGTGGTTCGTCACCGGGCGCCGGAGCGGCAAGGTCGAGGAGATCCGCGCCGATGACCGGGTGCTGGTGACGATGCAGGGCAAGACGAAGCAGGTGTCGCTGACGGCGACGGCGCGGGTGGTCGATGATCGGGCGAAGCTCGAGTCGCTGTGGAAGAAGTCGTGGGATGTGTGGTTCCCCGACGGGCCGCGCTCGCCGAACGCGGTGCTGCTGCGGGTCGACGCGAGCGAGGGTGAGTACTGGGATGCCTCGGGCGCGCAGGGCTTGCAGTTCGTCTTCGAGGCGGCGAAGGCGTTCGTGAAGGGGGAGAAGATCGACGAGGGCGAGGCGGGTGATCACGGCAAGGCGCGGCTGTAGCCGCGGCCGTCCGATGGCTCGCTGAGATGGCGGCCGCCTCCTGCGCGGGGGGCGGCCGTCGTCGTTTCGAAGGCCCCTGGCGATGCCATCGGTGGCATCCGATGGCATCGACGAGATGGCTCGGAGAGCGCCCGGTCAGCCGGTGGGCGGCTCGGGCGGCGGGGCCTCGGCGTCGCCGGGGTGGTGGTCGGGCGCGGGCTGGGGGGGCGCGGGGCGGTGCTCGGCGTCGCGCTCGTCTTGGAGCGGCAGGTCGGAGAGCGGGGGGTCGGTGGGGGTCATGACTTCTCCTCGGTGGCAGGGTCAGCGGCGCGCGGGGCGCGCGGCGTAGGCGTGCTCTTGCTGCACGCGGCCGTCCGATCGATGGATCACGAGGCGGCCGCGCTGGTTGCGGGCGACCTCGCGGCCGGCGGCGAGCGCGGCGCGTTTGGTGGGGCAGTGGCGGTGGGCGGTCTCGGCGCCCTCGCGGCGCACGTCCCAGCCGTCGGGGGCGGGCACGACGTGCCAGGCGGCGTCGGGGTGGTACTCGCGGCGGCGGCTGATGCGATCGGCGATGGTGCCATCGCGGCGGTGGAGGACGACGTCGGTGTTGTCTTCGCGGGCGAGCGCGAGCCCGCGGCGGCGGGCGTCTTCGCGGTCGTCGTAGCGGGCGATGGGGAGGCTGTCGGCCTCGCGGCGCACCGCCCAGCCGCCGGCGCGGGAGGGCACGACGTGGATCGCGGGCGCCTTGACGTCGACGGCCTCGCCGTCGGCGCGGATGGTGATGCCGCGGTTGCGGGCCCACTCCTTGGCGCTGCTCGTCGCGATCGCGAGCGCCTTCGCGTCGTCGTGGCCGGCCTCTTCGACGAGGGTGTTGGCGATCTCGATCGCCTTGCGCCGCACCGGTCGGGTGAAGTTCTGGAGGGACGCGGGATAGTCTTCGAGTGACCAGGGCATGACTCCCTCTCATCGCTTCGCCGATGGTGGCGGCCGGTTCGAGTGACATCATGTGCCACATCCGTGCCAGCGATGAGAGGGCGGTGGGACCGGGGATCGAATGGGATGGGCGGGGCGAGGTGGGCGGATGGGGCTCAGTCGAGGGGGTCGAGTGCCACACCGGTCTTGGTGGTGGGGGTGGCTTCGGTGTCGTCTTCGAGCGGCTCGAGCTCGAGCGCGGCGCTCTTGCCGCCGAAGTTCTTGATCCAGAAGAGGTCGACCGAGCCGATGCCCGCGTCGCCGTAGGCGCTCTCGACCGACCACGAGGGGGTGATGCGATAGCGGACGCGGGCCTCGGTGGTGTTCTCGTCTTCGGGCGCGTTGTGGTGGTAGACGGTCTCGACGTAGAGGTTGGGGGTGATGCGCTTGCCGACGGTGAGGATGGGTTCGTCGACGGTCTCGCCGAACTCGATGCCGACGCGGTCGATGCCGAGGCGCTCGTTGAGGGCGTCTTCGATGGCGGCGCTCTGGAAGGCGGCGAGCAGCGAGGCGGCCTCGCGCTGCACGTTGACGTCGTCGTCGCCGCCGCTCTCGGGGGCGCCGGTGACGAGCACGGTGAGGATCTGGTAGTCGGGGAGCGGGGGCTCGCTCTTGAACTCGAGCGCGGGGCGCTCGACGTTGCCGCGGATGCTGGTGGTGATGGTGTATTCGTCGACGTCGGTGGTCGCGACGACGTCGATGTAGGGCATGCCACCCGCCTCGGGGAGGTAGACCTTGCCTTCCTGGATGCGGAACTGGCGGCCGATGAGTTCGAAGCCACCCTCGGTGGCACGGAGCGCGCCTTGTACGCTGCTCTCGTCGCCCTGGCTCTGGGTGATGATCTTGCCGTCCCAGCTCATCGCGATGCCCTGGCCGCGGATCTCGAGCGGGTCGCTGAGCTCGACGATGATGGCGAGGCGGCCGGGGGGGTCGGTGGGGCCGGGGATGTCGTCGGGGATCTCGCCGTCGGCGCTGGCGTCTTTGGCTTGTCCCATGCCTTCGGGGGGCGGGGGGTTTTCGAAGTAGAGGTTCTCGTTCTCGGGGATGGGCTTGGGCGCGGGCACGTTGCTGCCGATGAGGCGGACCTGGGTGTCGTGGATGGCGACCTCGACGCGGGTCTCGCGGGGGCCGGCGGCGAGGTTGGTGTAGATGCGCGACGCGATGAGGCCGCGGGGGATGCCGGGGCGCACGATGGGCCAGCGGTCCATCTCGATCTTGATCTTGCCTTCGGCGCGGCGAGGGTCGGTGGGGATGTCACCGCCGATGAGCTGGATGCCACCCGATCCCTTGAGGGTGCCGCCGCCGCTCCGGGCGCGCAGGGTCTCGAGCGTGAGCGAGGCCGGGGTGACTCGGGCGACGAGGTTGATGTTCTCGAGGCGCTGGTTGAGGTCGACGATGGTGAGCTCGGCGTCTTTGAGTCCGAGGCTGCCGGCGACCTGGGGGTCGCCGGGGGTGCCGCTGGCCTCGATGTCGATGAAGGCGAAGCCTTTGGGGCCGTAGAGCGAGATCGGGAGCACGGGGGCGAGGGGCGCGATGTCGACGCCGGGCATCTGGATGACAGCGTCGAATGGGATCGCCATGGGATCGGCGGTGCCAGCGGCGAGGCTGGCGATGGGGGCCTCGGCGCGGATGTCGACGTTGAGGTCCTTGCCGTCGAGGGGGCTGGTGATCTTGACGGTCTGTTGTTTGGGGTCGAGCGCGATGCGGCCTTGTACGACGGCGCGGCCGCCGGTGGGGAGGCCGACGTCGCCGTCGAGGTCGATGCGGGCGTCGAAGGTCTTCATCGTGCCCTTGACGTCGACGGTGAGGTCGAGGTCGGGGTCGACGCCCTCGGTGAGCGGGACGAACTGGGTGATGAGGGGGCGGTCGATGCCGACGAACTTCAGGTCGATCTGGTGATCGGCCTCCTGCCGCCATTCGAAGCGCTGCGCGACGGGGTCGATGTCGAGCGGGGCCTGGGCGGTGACGGTGAGCTTGGAGTCCTGGTCCTGCTGCCAGGTGAGGCCGACGGTGGCTTGTCGGGTGTCGGCGACGGCGTCGAGCTCGACGTCGCCGATCGTGTAGTCGCGGAACTCGACGTCGTCGCCGTTGACGCGGGCCTTGATGGTGGGGTTGCGGCCGGTGCCGCGGAGGGTGACGTCGGCGTTGATGGTGCCCGACATCGGCGGTGAGCCCTTGGTCTGGGCGTAGCCGGCGAGGTTGAGGTTGTCGATGTCGAGGTCGAGGCGGTGCTCGGCGTCGTGCTTCCAGACGACGGGGGTGGCGGCGAGGGGGCGCACCTCGACGGGGACGTGGGCGGTGAGGGTGAACTTGTCCTGGGAGGGGTTCTCGAGGTCGATGCGGAGGTCGGCGGCGTCTTCGGTGAGCTCGAGGTGGGCGCGGCTGGTGCTGAGGTCGATGCCGGCGAAGGTCTCGATGCGGGTGACGACGTCGATCTTGCCGGTGGGGCGCGTGGCGGGGCCTTCGATGTCGACGACGAGCTCTTGCAGGCGGAACTGCTGCGCGAGGGGGACGCGCTCGACGAGGATGTCGTCGGTGGTGACGTTCTTGACGACGAGGCGGAGGTCGTGGGGGCGGGTCTTCTGCCACTCGGCGACGCCGCGGGAGAGGTCGACGCGCAGCGGGACCTTGGCGTGCAGCTCGACCGACTCGGCGTAGCTGCTCTGGACGCCGAGGTCGACGCCGAGCTCGCGGCCGTCGTAGGCGACGTCGACGCCGAGCTGGGGGACCTTCCAGCCTTCGTAGGCGACGTCGGTGGCGACGATGGAGAGCGCGCCGGTGGGGGCGGCGCGGCCGGCGAAGCGGCCGTTGACGTTGATGACGCCTTCGGGGGCCTTGCCCTCGCCGAGCATGGGCTCGAGGCGGGCGAGGCGGAGGTCGTCGACGATGATGGCGACGCTCTGGCGGGCGTCGAAGCGGGGGCCGACGGTGCCGCTCTGGAGGTCGAGGTCGAAGGGGACCTGGGCGTCGATCTGGACGCGGTCGGCGAGGCCCTCGGTGTTGACGAGGCGGGCGTCGAGGCGGCGGTCGCCGTAGCGGACGCGGGCGGTGGTGGTGCCGAGGGGGGTGCCCTGGTAGCGCACGCCGCGGGCGGTGAGGTCGAGGCGCACGTCGGGCGCGGCGGGGCGGCCGTTGACGCGGGCGTCGAGGTCGAGGCGGCCGCGGAGGCCGAGGCCGGGCACGAAGTTGTTGAGGGTCGCGAGGTTGAGCGCAGAGACGGCGAGGGTGAGGTCGCTCGGTCCCTGGGGGTCATAGGTGCCGTCGGCGCGGATCCGGCCGCCGCCGAGCGCGAGGGAGAGGCCGTCGATGACGACGCGGCCGTCGGGGGCGAGGGTGATCGACGAGGGCCTGGCGAGGTCGGCGCGCACGCCGCGGGCGACGCCTTCGAGCTCGAGCAGGCGCAGTTGCAGGGGCGGGCCGACGGTGAGGCCGGCGGCGAGGCGGAGGCGATCCTGGCCGCGGGGCTCGGCGACGACGGTGGCGAGGACCTCGCCGGGGGTGCCGCTCGCGCGGGCGTGCAGGGTGTCGAAGCGGTCCTGCCCGTAGGCGAGGTCACGGCCGAAGACGTCGGCGGCGAAGGCGGGCGGGGTGGTGGCGGGGGTGGTGAACGCCTGCACGACGACCTCGCCGGCGCGGGCCTCGTAGCCCTGGAATTCACGGACGGCGGTGGTCGCGGTGCAGGCGGGGTCGCGCAGGCCGCCGACGCAGTGGGCCTCGACGGTGAGCGCGCCCTGCACGGCCTGCACGTCGGGCGCGAAGCGGCGGGCGACCTCGCCGGTGGCGGCGAGGTCGGGCACGTCGACGCGGAGGTGGGCGCGCAGGCTCTGGAAGTCCCACACCTCGGCGCGGGCGTCGATGGCGGCGCCGGCGGCCTCGACGCGGAGCGCGGCCGAGCCGGTGCCCTGCTCGAGGCGGGCGTAGAGCGCGAGGTCGATCGGGCCGACGTCTTCGATCTGGCAGTCGAGGCAGTCGACGGCGGCGGCGACGTCGAGCGCGTCGGGCGTGGCGCCGGTGACGTGGGCGCGCACGACCACGCCGAGCTCGCCGCCGGGCAGGTCGGGCGAGCCGATGCGGGGGTCGACGCCCTCGACGAGCAGCTCGGTGCGGAGGTCGATGTCGGGCTGCACCCGGCCGCGGGCGTCGAGGCGCAGCCAGAGCCCTTCGCCGGTCTCGGCGCCGAGGCCGGGCTCGACGAGGAGCGCGAGGCGCAGGTCGTCGGCGCGGCCGTCGGCGACGAGGGTGATCTCGGGGTCGGTCTCGAGCAGCTCGGGCGCGCCGAAGCGGTCGCGGAGCACGTCGGCGAAGCCGCGCACGAGGAGCGCGCCGTCGAGGCTCATCGTCTCGGCGTCGAGCGCGAGGCGGGGCGCGCCGATGACCCCGGCGTCGCTCTGCACGCGGAGGTCTTCGATGACGAGGTGCGGCTCGTCCCAGCGGGCGACGAGCGCGGCGCCGGCGACGTCGAGCGGCACGACCGGGAGCGAGACGCGGGTGTTCGGCTCGATCTCGACGACGGCGCTCTTGCCTTCGCCGTGGGCGGTGATCGCGGCGTAGGCGCCGTCGACGGCGGTCTCCCAGGCGCCGTCCGCCGTCTGGGTGCGCACGGTGGCGCCCTGCACCTCGACGCGGGCGGCGATGTAGAGCGGCAGGTCGGGGCCGATGCCGGGCGTGGGCGGCTCCTGGGTCGGGCTCGGGGGCGGGGTGATGTCGGCGAACGGGCTCGCGCCGCTCTCGGGGTCGACGTACGGCACGTCGACGCGCACGCCGGCGGCGACGAGACCGTCGACGATCGCCTCGCCGCCGAGCAGCTCGGCGGGGGAGATCTCGAGGTAGAGGGTCTCGACGGCGACGAGCGGCGTGCCCGCGGCGTCGCGCAGCTCGAGGCCGGTGAGGGTCATGCCACCGGCGAGGGATCCTTCGATGTCATCGTGCTTCACGCTGCCATCGATCATGTCATCGTAGATCGAGAGCCCCTGACGCAGCGCGAACGCGGTGCCGAAGCCGGTGTAGAGCACGGTGACGACGGTGAGCAGCACGAGGGCGACGAGGCCGCCGATGACGAGACCGGTGATCTTGAGCGCCTTGCGCAGGCGATGACGCCGGGGCTTCTCTTCGGTCGGCGGGGTGCCCTCGGGGGGGGATTGAGTGTTCAAAACGAATCTCCCAGGCCGAGGTGGATGGCCCACCGGGATTCGGTGCCGAAGCGGGGCGGGTCGTTGAGGCGGATGCCGACGTCGGCGCGGATGAGGCCGACGGGGCTGTCGACGCGGACGCCGAGGCCGCTGCTGTAATAGAGCTCGTCGAGCTTCCAGGTGGCTTCTTCGAGGCGCACGTCGCCGGCGTCGAGGAAGGTCGCGAGGATGATCGGGCCGAACGCCTGCCAGCGGACCTCGGCGTTGGCGAGGATCATGCTCAGGCCGCCGATGGGGATGCCACCGCAGCTATAGTCGGGCGCGTCGCCGCAGTCCTGGATCGAGCGCGGCGAGAGGCGGCGCAGGCCCCAGCCGCGCACGGTGTTGGCGCCGCCGAGGTAGTAGCGCAGATCGATGGGCGCGGCGGAGTCGTCGCCAAAGGGGAAGATCATGCCGGCCTCGACCCGCGCGGCGAACTGCAAGCGCTCGAGCGGCGTCCAGTAGGCGCGCACGAAGGGTGTGATCTTGTGGAAGTCGAAGTCACCGCCGACGAAGCCGCCGGCGTAGTCATAGGTGGCGCCGAGGACGACGCCGTCGTCGGGGTCGACGATGCGATCGGTGAAGTGCAGCTTGAGCTCGGCCTCGAGGTAGCTGACGAGGTAGGGGTCCTTGAAGATGATGTCGGGCGGGAGGCTGTCGAGGTCGGCGTCGTCGCCGAGGTCGAAGAAGCCGGCGGCGGCGTTGCGGATGCACTCGTCGGAGATGTTGGGATCGGCGGGGTCGTCGGGGTCGATCTCGACGTCTTCGTCGGGCGGGAGCACGCAGCCGGTGCCGAAGCCGAAGAAGTCGACCCGGCGCAGGTTGTGGGAGAACGTCGCCTCGATGAAGCCGAGGAAGAAGCGCGAGACGCCGACGCGGTTCTCGACCGACCAGAACTGGTAGCCCTGCTCGATGCCGAGCTCGAGCTCGGGCGCGAGCGTCCACACGAGGCGCTTCTCGAGCAGACCCTTCTTGCGAAACGTCGGCGCGAAGCGCGCGATGGGGCCGTGCTCCTCGGGGTCGAAGGGGGTGGGCAGCTCGGCGTAGCCGGCGAGGGTGTCGAGGTCGAGGCGGGTCAGGCGGCCGAAGAGGTTGCGGTGGGTGTAGCGTCCGGTGATGCGCTGCTCCCAGCGGATGGGATCGAAGCCGAGGCCGAAGCCGAGCTTGAGGGTCTGGGTGGGTGAGTTGTCGGCGCGGACCTTGATGTCGATGCGACGGTCGGGGCCGACCTCGTCGTCGGGGAGCGCGACGACGGTGCGGAAGACATCCATGGCATAGATCGATCCCTCGATGCGCTTGACGAGGCTCGGTGAGTAGCGGCTGCCTTCGGCGTAGTCGACCTCGCGCTCGACGAGGTCGCGCGGGGCATATCCGAGGCCCTCGTAGCTGATGCGCTCGATGGTGACGACCGGGCCGGGTTCGAGGGTGTAGCGGACGCGGGCGAGCTTGTTCTCGCGGTCGATCTCGACGCGCTCGCGGACCTTGGCGAGCGCGTGACCCCGCTCGCGGAGCGCGAGATCCATGTCGTTGACCGACTGGTTGAGCTTCGCGATCTCCATGGGTCCCTCGACCGCGAGCACATTGAGCGCCTCGACCTCGCGCTTGTCTTCGTCGACGCGCTCGGGGCGCTCCTCGGGTGGCACGTCGCCGACGTCGATGTCACCCTTCCAGTCGAAGTCGATCGACTCGATGATGACCGGGCTGCCCTCGGAGATGACGAAGGTGATGTCGATCTCGTCGTCGTCGGGGCGTGTCTTGACGTCGATGACTTCGGCGTCGTAGTAGCCATAGGCGCGGTAGAGATCGACGATGCGCTTGCTGTCGGCGGGCACGAAGGCGGGGTTGAAGTAGTAGGTCTCGGTGAAGGGCAGCCACGAGGTCTCACCCATCACGAGGAACTCGAGCAGATCGTCTTCGTCGAAGCGCTCGACGCCTTCGAACTCGATGTCATCGATCTCGTAGTCGGCGCCGATGACCTCCTTGATGTCGGGGCCGGCGGCGCAGGCAGAGAGCAGGATCGCGGCGAGGCTCGTGAGCGCGAGGGCGGAGCGGCGGGTCGTCGGCAGCGGGATCAACTTCGGGCAGCTCCGCGTCGGCGGCCGGTGAGCGGGCCGCGGGTGTAATCCGTCTCGCTTGAGATGGAGATCGCTGCGTCGGCGTCGCGTCTCGCGCGCTTCACTCGGCCGGGTCAGCGCGCGAACGGGGTGTCGACGCCGGCCACGCGCGAGTCGACGTCGGGCTTTATGCGCGCCGTCGGGTGCGTGGTCTTGGGGTCGGGGCCCTCGTCGCGCCAGGCGTCCTTGCCGTCGAGGTAGCACGAGACGCGGCGGTAGCCGGCCTCTTCGAGCGAGAGCGCGGCGTCGAGCGGGATCTGCGGCTCGGCGGCGGCGCCGTAGACGACGATCGGCATGTCGTGATCGCTGATCTCGTCGCGGAAGCGGGCGACGAAGTCCTTGCCATAGGGGACGTTGATGGCATGAGGCAGGTGGCCGGCGTCGAAGGCGGCCTCGCCGAGCACCTCGACGAGCACCGGGGGCGGCCCGCGCCGCTCTTCGATCCGTTGCGCGAGCTCCTGGCGGGTGATGGTCTTCATGATTCTCCTCTCGGTCAGCACCCGCTCGGTTCAGCAACCGACGTGCCATCCAGAGGGTGCCGCGCGCGCTGCCGTCTCACGGCGCAGCGCGCCCCGGATCGGGCCGAGATGGGACATTTCGCCCCGAACCGGGGCGGCTACTGGCAGGGGAGCGCGGCGGTGCGGGGCTGGCGGTTGGCGTCGAGCCAGACGACGCGGCGCTCGTTGCCGACGAGGACGCCGAGGAGCTGGAACCCGGCGACGCCCTCGGGGGTGATGGCATGGGGCCCGTTGACGCGCAGCGGCGCGTTGCCGCCGCCGAGCTCGACGGGGACGGCGACGCTGTCGTTGGGGCCGCTCCGCGCCGCGAGCAGGATCGGGCCGAACGCGCCGTAGATGACGCCGGTCGGGAGCAGGGTGTCTTCGTTGGTCGACCACGGCAGCACCGCGCGGTTGTTGCCGCCGCGGACCGAGACGAGCGCGCTGCGGTTGTCGACGCGGGCGGCGACGGCGATCAGGTCCTGGTCGTCGCGGGCGGCGGCGACGAGGCGCACCATCGCGCCGCGGGCGATGTCGTTGTCGATCACGGCGCCCACCTGCTGGCCGCTGCCGGTGAAGAACGCGCGCAGCTCGGGGCGCCCGGCGACGCCGACGCGGCCGATGACGACCGGCTCGCCGTCGAGGGTGGCGCCGGTGAGCGCCGGCCAGCCGCTCCACGGCCCGCTCGCGGCGTCGGGCGGGGCGGCGGCGGCGGCCGGATCGGCGCCGAAGCGGCGGCGCAGCACGAACGGCACCGCATCGCCGCCGCGGTCCTCCCGATTCGCGATCCACACCACGAGCTGCTCGTCCGCTTCGTTGGCGATCGGTCGCCGCAGCAGGATCGGGCGCGAGGCGGCGCTGAACACGGCGGTGTGCACGACATCGACGGCGGCCCCGTCGACGGCGAGGTCGACGAGCAGACCGTCGAAGCCGCCGTTGCCGGCGTCGCCGAGCAGCATGACCGTGTAGCCGCCGACCGCGCCGATCAGCGCGAGGTCGTCGCCCGGGACATCTTCGATGGCGAGCGCCTCGGCGACCGCGATCGCCTGCGCGCCGCCGACCGAGAGCTGGAGGGCGTCGTTGTCGTCGAGCCAGGCGACGGCCCACTCGGCGCGATCGGGGCGCAGCGCGAGGCGGATGCCGGGCTGCACCCGCGCCGCCGGCCCAGTGATGCCGACGTGCATCGGCCGCGGCCCGCAGCCGCGCTCGCAGCCGTCGCCCCGCATGTTGTTGCGGTCGGCCCAGGTCGGCAGGCAGTTGAAGTCGCAGGCGCCCGCGGCGCAGACCGAGATCGCGCCGAACGGATCGCCGCACAGCGCGTCGGCGCCGCCGTCGACGGTGCCGTCGCAGTCGTCGTCGATCCCGTTGCAGGCCTCGACGCCGGGCCGCACCTCGCCGGCGCAGGCGCCGAAGTCGGTGCCGTTCCCGGCGCCCTCGACGCACGACTGCTCACCCGCCCGGCAGGGGCCCACGCCGACGGTGCCCGGGGGTCCCGTGTAGCAGGCGCGTCGCTCACCGATCGAGCAGACGCACGTCGCGCCGCCCTCGAGGTCGTCGATGAGCGCGTCGCAGTCGTCGTCGGTGTCGTTGCACCGCTCGGCGGCCGGCACCGTCGCGCCCATACACTCGCCATAGCGCCCGCCGTTGCAGGTCTGGCTGCCGGCGACGCAGATCCCGACGTCGCGCGTGCCCGCCGGCCCGGGGTAGCAGGTGCGGGTCAGCGGGCCGCCGCCGCCCTCGCGCTCGTCGGTCCGCCCGTCGCAGTCGTCGTCGCGACCGTTGCACACCTCGGGCGCCGGGTTGCGCGGATCGGCCTCGCACCTCGCCCCGCCCGGCTCGCACACGGTGACCCCCTGCGCGCGGCACTCGCCCGTGCCGACCTGGCAGGCGGTCCCGACGATGCCTTCGTCGGTGCGCCCGTCGCAGTCGTCGTCGATCGTGTTGCACGCCTCGTTGCGCGGCATGCCCGCGACGGCGTCGCACCGCAGCCCCGGCGAGTCGGGCGGACAGACGAGCATGCCTTCGGTCCGACACGCGCCCATGCCCACCCAGCAGGCGTCCCCGCCCGTGCCCTCGTCGGGCGTGCCATCACAGTCATCGTCGATGAGGTTGCACGACTCGAGCTCCGGCAGCACCCGCCCCCCGCACTCGCCGAAGGTGCCATCGCCGGTGCATCGCTGGGTCCCGGCGCGGCAGATCCCCACCCCGTCGACGCCATCCGGGTCGGGGCAGCCGCGCGTCTCGTCGCCGGTACACACGCAGGTGTCGCCGAGCGCCTCGTCGATGCTCAGATCACAGTCGTTGTCGAGCCCGTCGCAGATGTCGTCCGATCCCTCGACCGCGCCCTCGCATGCCTCCCAGCCGAGCGCCCCGCATGCCTGCGTGCCCGGCCGGCAGACCCCGATCCGCGCCTGCGGCCCGCACGGTCGGATCAGGCCCTCGTCGGCCATGCCGTCGCAGTCGTCGTCCTCGCCGTTGCACAGCGCGCAGTCGAAGCCCGTCTCCGCGTCGCACGCCTCGGGCACGGGCACCACCTGCCCCTCGCAGTCGCCATAGGCCCCGCCCGTGCACCGCGCCCGGCCCGGCTGGCAGGCGCCCACGTTCTGCGTGACCGGATCGCCGGTGTAGCAGCTCCGGCTCAGCGGGCTGCCATCGCCCCCCTCGTCGACCATGCCGTCGCAGTCGTCGTCGAGCCCGTTGCACACCTCGGGGCCGGCGACGCAGCCCATGTCGGGGCCATCCCGATCGGGCGGATCACCGTCGCCCATCCAAGCGTCCTCGACCGCCCGATCCGGCAACGCGTCCCCCTCGACGCCCCGCTCCGCCGGATCGACCCGCGTACAGATCCCGCCGATGCACAGCGGCACCGCCGCCGGACAGTCGCGATCGGCGGCGCACTCCGTCTCCAGATCGGGCAGACAGCCCCACAGACCGAGCACCGCCACCCAGAGCCCCGCGCGCGCCATGGGCCGCATCATCTTCCCCTCCACTGCCGAGACGGCGCGATCGTAGAAGAGGACCGCACCCGAATCCACTCGCCGTCGCAGACAACGAGCGACGCGGGATGCGGGTCACGCCTCCAATCCGCATGGACTGGCAATGGATCCGCGACACCCTCTTCTCGACCGAGGTCGTCGTCACCGTCACCGTCGCCACGGTCGCGCTCGTCGTCGCGAGCCTCGCCGCGGTGCCGATCATGGTCGTGCGCCTCCCCGCCGACTACTTCTCCGAGCCGCGCCCCCCGCTCGCCGAGCGCTTCCGCGAGGCCGGCGCGGGCGGCAAGGTGCTGCTCGTGCTCAAGAACCTCGCCGGCGCCCTCCTCGTGCTGCTCGGGGTCGCCATGCTCGTCCTCCCCGGTCAGGGCGTGCTCACCATCCTGCTCGGGCTCGTGCTGCTCGACCTCCCGAAGAAGCACATCCTCGAGCGCAAGCTCGTCGCCCGCCCGACCGTGCGCCGGGCGCTCGCCCACCTCCGCGCCCGCTTCGACCGCCCGCCCTTCGAGTTTCGCGACGAGCCCCCGGCGATGTGATACAGCACCTCCTCAGGCGAAGTGGGAGGTGGCAGCATGAGCGTGCGCAAGGAAGGCAGCGTCGAGTACCAGTCGGTCGACGCCGATTACTTCGACAAGCGGGGGCTGCGTCGTTACGCCGGGGTCTGGTCGCTGTGGGCGCTCGGCGTCGGCGCGGTCATCTCGGGTGACTTCTTCGGGTGGAACTACGGACTCGCCGCCGGTGGCTTCGGTGGCATGCTCGTCGCCACCCTCATCATCACCGTGATGTACATCGGGCTCTGCGCGAGCATCGCCGAGATGTCACCCGCGCTGCCTCACACCGGCGGCGCCTACAGCTTCGGCCGCTCGACGATGGGACCCTGGGGCGGCTTCATCACCGGCCTCGGTGAGAACATGGAGTATGTCATCACCCCCGCCGTGATCGTCGTCGGCATCGGCAGCTACCTCGGCGCCGTCTTCGAGACCCCCGCCGCCTTCGCCCCCGGCTGGTGGGCGATCGCCTACCTCGTCTTCGTCGGGCTCAACATCGTCGGCGTCGAGCTCTCGTTCCGCTTCACCGTCTTCATCACCTTCGTCGCGCTCGCCATCCTCGCCGTCTTCTTCGTCGGCGCCATCTCGCTCTTCGAGTGGAGGTACGCCCTCGACGTGCCGCCCGACCCCGGCGAGAGCGCGTTCCTGCCGCGCGGCTGGCTCGGCGTCGCGTGGTGCCTGCCGTTCGCGATCTGGTTCTTCCTCGCGATCGAAGAGCTGCCGCTCGCCGCCGAAGAGGCGCACGACCCGCGCCGCGACATGCCGCGTGGCATCCTGCTCGGCCTCCTGACGCTCACCATCACCGCGTTCGGGACGCTCTTCCTCAACGCCGGCATCGCGCCGGGCGCCGCCGAGGTCGGCAAGAGCGGCGAGCCCCTCTTCCTCGCGTTCCGCACCATCTTCGGCGATGGCATGGGCACCAAGATCCTCGCGCTGCTCGCCGTCGCCGGTCTCATCGCGAGCTTTCATGGCATCATCTACGCCTACGGCCGCAACATCTACTCTCTCAGCCGCGCCGGCTACTTCCCCCGCTGGCTCTCGGTCACCCACGCCACCCGCAAGACACCGCACGTCGCGCTCGTCGTCGGCGCCGTGCTCGGCTACGCCGCCGCGTGCGTGCTGCACTTCAGCGGCGGCACCGTCGTCGGCGCGGTGCTGCTCAACATGGCCGTCTTCGGTGCCATGATCTCCTATGTCATGCAGTGCCTCGCGTTCATCCTGCTGCGGCGGAAGATGCCTCACATCGAGCGCCCGTTCCGAAGCCCGCTCGGCGTCGCCGGCGCCGCCGTGGCGCTCGTCATCGCGCTCGTCACGCTCGTCTTCGTCTTCGCCAACGAAGAGTACCGCGTCGGTGTCATCGGCGCCGCGATCTGGTACGCCGCCGGGCTCTTGTGGTTCGCGCTCTACGCGCGCAAGCGCATGGTCCTCTCACCCGAAGAAGAGTTCGCCATCGAGGCCACCCGCCGCCCCGCGATTGACCCTCACCGAGAACCGTGACAGGCTCGACGCACCTCGGTCGAGTCGCCGCCGCTGGCGAAGGGGGAGGCCGCTTTGAAGCGTTCCGACAACCTGATCGGTCACGTCCTCGGCGGCCGCTATCGCGTCGACGCCCGCGTCGGCGAGGGCGCTCACGGCGCCGTCTTTCGCGGCTGGCACCTCGCGCTCGACCTCCCGGTCGCCATCAAGGTCGCCTACCACAGCGAAGGCGTCCTCGGGGAGCGCTTCCGCCGCGAGGCGCGCACCCTCATGAAGCTCAGCCACCCTCACGTCGTGCGCGTCTACGACTACGCCCGCGAGCCAGACGGTCTCACCTGGCTCGCGCAGGAGTTCGTGCCCGGCCGAACCCTGCAAGACATCCTCGCGAGCGACGGCGTCTTCGACCCCGAGCTCGCCGTCGAGATCGGCCTGCAGACCCTCTCCGCGCTCGCCGCCGCCCACGCCCGCGGCATCGTGCACCGCGACGTCAAGCTCCAGAACATCATGCTCGACACCGCGACCGGCACCCCCGCCGTGCGGCTCCTCGACTTCGGCGTCGCCCGGCTCGAGGCCGAGGACGACCCCGCGCAGCTCACCGCCGACGGCGGCGTCGTCGGCACGCCCGCGTTCATGGCGCCCGAGCAGATCCACGGCGCCGCGGTGCCCGCCTCCGACCTCTACGCGCTCGGGATCGTGCTCTTCTGCCTGCTCACCGGCCACAAGCCCTACCCGCACACGGTACACAAGCTCTTGCTCGCCCAGGTCAACGACCCGGTGCCTCCCCTCCCCCGCGGCGTGCCCGGCCCGCTCGCGGCGGTCGTGCGGCAGGCGATGGCGAAGACCCTCGACCGCCGCTATCGATCGGCCGACGAGATGGCCGCCGCGCTGCGCGCCGTCGCCGCGAGCTGGACCCGCCGCTCGCTGCGCCTCCTCGTGCCCCCCGACGAGGCCGAGCCGGCCGACCCCGCCGACGTCCCGACCGCGCCCCCCGCCGCCGCGTCCGTGCCCGCGCCGATCGGCGCCCCCCTCGGCGACGCCGACATCAACTTCCTGCGCGGCCAGCCGATGTTGCGCGGCCTCGACGACGACGAGCTCGCCGCCATCGCCCACGCCACCCGCGTCGTGCGCGGCGCCGCCGGCACCGTGCTCTTCGACGCCGGCGTCCCGAGTGACGGCGCCTACATGGTCAAGTCGGGCGAGCTCTGCGCCGAGCTCGTCATGCCCGACGGCCAGACCCGCGCCGTCGCCCGCTTCGGCCCCGGCGTCGTCGTCGGCGAGATCGGCCTCGTCCAGAGCGAGACCCGCAGCCTGCGGGTGCGCATCACCGCCGAGGCATCGCTCTATCACATCGACCGCGAACGCTTCGCCGCGCTGCGCCGCAGCCATCACCCCGGCGCCTACAAGGTCATCCGCAACATCGCGGTCATGCTCTGCGACCGCCTGCGCGACACCAACGCCCGCATCCGCGAGCAGTGGCAGGGCAAGGTCGCGATGGCGCCGGCGACGCTCTCCGGCCGCGGCGAGCAGGCGGCCCCCCGCGACATCTTCGGGCGGCTCCGCCGCCTCTTCGGGATGGGATGAGCCATGGCGATCCAACCGCAGATGGTGGCCGAGCTGCCCCTCTTCGCCGGCCTCGACGAGCGTCAGCGCGACATCTTGTGTCAGGTGCTCGTCGAGCGGCGCTTCAAGCCCGCCGATGTCATCGTGCGCGCCGGCGACAAGGGATGGACCTGCTATGTCATCCTGATCGGCGAGGTGCACGTCGTCGCCGAGCGCGGTGATGGCACCACCGAGCCGGGCGTGCTCGCGACCCTCGAGGTCGGTGAGATGTTCGGCGAGGTCTCACTCATCGACGGCGGCGCCCGCTCGGCGACCTGCGTCGCCGGCCCCGGCGGCGTGCTGCTCGCCGAGCTCGCCCGCCCCGAGTTCGACCGGATCTTCAACGCCGGCAACACCTTCGCCTACCAGCTCATGGACATCATCGCCGGCCAGCTCGCCCACCGCGTGCATCAGGCCGCCGAGGTGCTGCGCGAGGCGGCGTTCGACGCCGAGACGGCGTGACGTCCGCGGTCAGCCCGCCCGCGCCATGTACTCGCGCACCGAGCGCGGGTGCGCGGCGAGCTGGCTGCGCTTGACGCGGAACCGATCGACATAGGCCGCGTGGAAGGCGTCGTTGGGCACGAAGCCGCGCTCGTCGGCGCTGTACTCGGGGCGCAGGCGGTCGAGGAACCACATCTCGACCTCGCCGATGTTCTTGACCGCCTGACTGCCGCGCCGGGTACACACGAAGAAGTCACCGACCTCTTCCCAGGTGGCATGGGAGAGGTTGATCCGCATGGGTTCGCTGCCGCTCTCCATGCGGGCGGCGACGTTCACCGAGTCACCCCAGACGTCGTAGACGTGCTTCTTGTGACCCACCACCCCGGTGATGCACGGCCCGGTGTGCAGCCCGACCCGGATCTGCCAGTTCGCGACGTCGAGCCCGCCGACCTCCCGCGGCTCCTGGCGGTCGTCGAGGATGGTGCGCACCATCTCGAGCGCGGCGAGCGCGGCGTCGACCGCGTGGGATGCCTTCTTCACCGGCACCCCGCTGACGCACATATAGGCGTCGCCGATGGTCTTGATCTTCTCCATGCCATAGTCGTCCATCAGCTCGTCGAACGCGGTGAACTGTGCGTTGAGCGTGCGCACGAGCGTCACCGGGTCGAGGTGGAAGGCGAGGCGGGAGAAGCTGACGACGTCGGTGAAGAGGATCGTCGCGTGCCGGTAGGCGCGGGGGCGCACCGCGCGCTTGTCGACGAGCTCGTCGGCGATGTGACGGGGGAAGATGTTGAGCGCGAGCTCCTTGAAGAGCAGCGTCTCCTGCTCGAAGGCGCGGATCATGTCGATGACCGGCGCCCAGTTGGCCGAGGTGGCCTGCACCGCGGGGCCGCGCGGCGTCTCGACGACGAGCAGGCCCCACTTGAGCCGGATCGGCGCGTCGGTGGTCGCGACCTCGGCGAGCAGCGCGCGCTCGTCGCGGGCGAGGCTCTGCAGGCGCTCGAGCGACGAGACCCCGAAGAGCGCGGCGAGCGGATCGGCGCCCGCCGGGAGCCGCTCGAAGAGCGCGCGGGCCGCCGTGCCCCGCGGCTGCACCGCGCCGCCGGGGTCGACCTCGAAGACGATGTACTCGACCAGGTCGAGCACCCCACGCGCCGCCTCGCGATCCTCGGTCTCGTCGCCGTCCATGGCTCTCGTCTCTCCGGTCAGATCTCGCGCACGTCTTCGAAGGACGTGCGCTCCCGGATGTCATCCTCGTCGAGATCGAGCAGGATCGGCAAGGTCTCCTGCTGCCAGTCGTCCTCCTTGAGGCGACGCACCTTCACCGGCCCCTCGAAGCCATTGTAGATGACTTCGATGATGTCCATGATGACATAGAAGCCATTGCTGTTGCAGAAGCGCAGCTCGGTGAAGTCGAGCACCGCCGAGGCGACGTCGAGCGCGGGCAGCTCGGCCTCGAGCGCGTCGATGTAGGGCTGGAGCTGCTTCTGCGGGTTGTCGACACGCACCACGCCGGTGAACGTGACGTGCAGGACATCATCATCGAGCCGAGCGGTGCTCGTGAACACGCTCTGCCCGCGGTGCATGATGTCACCATAGGTCAGGACCTTCACTCGCCGCCTCCTGCGCTCTCGATGATGTCTGCCATGTCGAGCCGGGCGTCGATCACGAGGTAGTGCTCGCGGTAGTCGACGCCGATCTGGAACTTGTTCTCGTGCACGAGTCGCATGAAACCGAGCCCCCCGGAGAGGCGCTGTTGGCGGCGCTCCTTGATGGTGCGCCGGATCAGTCCGCGCAGATCGTCGGTGTGATTGATGAGATCGACGTGGCGCCGCACCGCCTCGAAGTCTTCGTCGCGCACGATGTTGCGGGTCTGCACCCGCAGCTCGCCCTCGTCGACGGTGATGTCGACGAACATGCGGCTCTCCCCGTCGACGACGTTCTGCAGGATGTTGTCGATGAGCTCGGTGAGCAGCACGTCGACGCGGCGACCGGCGAGGCGGGGGTAGAACGCCTCGATCAGCTCCCGCACCGCGTTGGCGACGAGGCCGCTGAGGTCGCAGACGATGTTGCGCAGCGGCGCGAACGAGTACGAGACCGTCATCGAGGTCTTCGCGAGGTCATCCTCGGTGATCAAGCCGTCCTCCGCGCGATGAGCAGGGTGATGTCATCGGTGTCTTCCGAGCGGAAGCCTTCATAGTCTTCGAGGCAGCGGGCGAGGATCTCGGCCGGCGCGGCGTCGCGGTGGCGCACGATGATGTCGTTGAGCCGCGCGACGCTGTAGTCGCGGCCGTCGGCGTCCTGCGCCTCGACCATGCCATCGGTGTAGAGCGCGACGAGGTCGCCGGTGACGAACGGGAGCCGGTGCTGCGCGTAGGGTTTGCGGCGCAGGCCGAGGAACGGCGCCTGCTTCTCGAAGACATGGGTCTCGTCGCCGTGCAGCAACAGCCCGAAGCCACCGCCGCAGGCATAACACAGCTCGCTCTTGCCGATGACGGCGAAGTTGACGGTGGCGTACTTCTTGACGCCGCGCAGGAACGCGAACGAGCGCGCGTTGACCGCGTCGACGATGGCATCGGGCGTGTCGAGCGAGTCGAGCGCGAGCATGAACTGCGCCTTGAGGAACGCCATCACGAGCGCGGCGGAGACGCCGTGGCCGGAGATGTCGAAGACGCCGATCGCGGTCGCGTCGCCGCGGGTGCGGAAGAAGTCGTAGTAGTCACCGCCGACCTCGGTGAGCTGCTTGTGATGGACGGCGCAGTCGAGGCCGGGGATCTCGTGCGACGATGGCATGAGGCTCGTCTGGATGCGGCTCGCGACCTCGAGGTCGTCGCGGATGATGCGATAGGCGGCCGCGAGCTGGCGCTCCTGCTCGTCGAGGGTCTCGTATGCCTTCTTGAGGTTCTGGTTGGTCGCCTCCCAGTAGGCGTGGTCGCGCTCGGCGTCCTTCTGCAGGCCGCGGTGCTTCCAGTAGAGCCGCCGCAGGTCGGCCTGGCTCAGCGTGATCTCGTCGGGGGGAGACGGGGCGCGGAGGAGCTCGTCGAGGGTCATGCCACCACCTCAGTGGTACTCGATGTCGAAGGTGAGGGTCGCGGGGTCGTAGGTGACATCGACGAAGTCGAGGTCGCCGGGTGCCTTCATGCCACCGATGAGCACGCCGCGCTCCATCTCGCGGTTGAAGGGCGTCGTCGAGCGGACCTGCGCGCGGCCCTTCGCCGGGTCGTGGGCGAGCAGCGAGAAGGCGCCGACCGCCGAGGCGGGGCCTTCGACGACGCTCGCATAGCCGCCGCTGCCGGTCTGGAACGCGATGAAGTCGACGCCGCCGCCGATGAGCGACCGGCCGGGGCCGTGGTGGTACCAGCCATGCATCATGTGCATGCCGACCCGCTCCATGATGGGCGCGGCGTGCTCGTACGAGGCGAGCACCACCTGCTCGAAGCGGCGCCAGCGGTCGATGGGATACCAGCGGTTGACCTCGAGGTCGTCGAGCAGCTCGGCGCTCTTGCGGCCGGCGACGATGTTGAGGTTGATGCAGGCCTGCGCGTAGCCGGTCAACAGCGCGCCGAAGACACGCAGCGGTCGCTCGGCTCCCTCGGTTGCCATCAAGGCACCTCCTCCCCCGCTCTCAGCGCGGTCGCTGGAGCATCACCGAGATCAGGTTCATACCACGATAACCCAGCCGCACGAGCCCCTCGTCGACGGTGACGTCGCAGTACGCGGGCAGGTCGAGCGCCGGCGTCGGGGCCGCGGCGGGGACGAAGCCGGCGCGGTGCAGGCGCAGGAGCCAGGTCGCGCAGGGCTCGTGGCGCTCGCAGCGGTGGCGGTCGCTGACGCCGAAGAGGTCGCGGATCTCGCGGCCGAAGAACTTCTCTTTGATGACGAAGCGCTCGGCCGCCGAGAGCGGGGCCTCGTCGATGAGATCGAAGACGGTGCCGAAGTGCCACCAGCAGTTGTGAAAGCGGCGGCCGAGGTTCTCGGTGTCGTGGTCGGCGCTCGGCTCGACGAGCGAGATGAGGCGCGGGCGGGTGTCGGCGAGGCGGCGCAGGAGCGCGGTGCGGCCGAGGGGCGCGTAGGGGCGGTGGGTGGTGTGATGCAGGGTGTAGGCGGCGTTGATGACGAGCGCGCCGCCGGTCTCGGCGCCGAGGGTCGCGTAGAAGTGGCGGGGGAGCTTCTCGACGAGGCCGCCGACCGGGGCGTAGGTGACCTCGATCGGGAGCCCGCGGGCGACGCGGTGCAGCGCGACGGCGGAGTCTTCGAGGTTCTGCGGGTCGGGGTCGACGGCGACGACGTGCAGCCGCCGGGTGCGCCGGCCCGGCCAGTCGGCGAGCTGTTCGACGAGCGCGCTCGCCTGCCGTCCCTTGCCGATGCCGATGTCGAGCAGCGTCACCGCCTCGCAGTCGGCGGCCGCCCAGGCGAGGCCGTGGTTGGCGATCGCGTGGCTCGCGTCGATCTGCGGGTAGGCGCGCGCCATCATGTAGAAGAGCTGGATCTGCGGGATGTCGAACTGCTCGACGTAGATGTTGCGGCTCTCGACGAGCTCGCGGTCGAGGCGCTTGATGAGCGACTCGGCGACGATGTGGGCCATCAGGTCGAGGTTGTGGGTCGAGGCGTCGACGTGGTCGAGGATGAACTGCTCGATCTTGGGCTTCGCGAAGACCTGCCGGTGCCGCATCATCTGCTGGCAGGCGGCGAGGAAGGCGTCGTGTGCGGCCTGATCCATACGCGGGCGGTCCTCTGCGCTCCCGGTGCGGGCGGTTCGGGATGTCGCGACAGAATCCAACAAGAGTGCAGATTTCTGAAATGAAAAGAAACGGGCTCGCCGGCCGATACCGTTCGTTTGCCGCGAGCCATGCGACTCGAAGCCGCCATTGCGGCTTGCTCGCCGCAGCGAATCGGGAGACAACCGCAATGTGACGGAGACACCGCGCACGCTCCTGTCGACCGACGCGCTCCCCATCGCCTCGGTCATCCTGCCGCGGGAGCTGACCCCGAAGGGCGCGCCGCTCCCCGCCGATCGTGATCCGCCGGTCCGATCCGCCGCCCGCACCCGCCGCCGCCTCGCCGTCATCGCGGTCGCGATCGTCGTCTCGGTGCCGCTCGCGTGGTTCGCGGTGGTGCGCCACCTGCCGCGTGACTGGCACGAGGTGGGCGTGATCGCGGCGCTGTCGCTGATCGGGCTCGGCATCGTCGCGGCGATCGCCTACGACCACGACCGCTTCTTCGAGGCGCGCCGCCGCCGGGGCTGGCAGCGGGCGCTCGCGCAGATGGGTGGGGCGCCGCGCGCGCTCGACGGCGGGCGGGTGGCGATGCAGGTCTGCGTGCGGCGGCGGGCCTACCTCGTCGAGATCGGGACCGACGACGTCGGCTTGCAGTTCGCGCGGGTGGTCGCGGTGCCCGAGCCGGGCGAGGCGCTCGCGCCGCTGGTGATCGGGCGGCGCTCGACGGCGCGGCGGTTCTGGCCGACGGGCGACGTCGACTTCGACGCGCGGGTCGCGGTCTACGGGCCGTTCACGCTGCGGGTCGCGCTGCTCGACGAGGTGGGGCGCGCGGTGTGGACCGAGGCGGTGGGGCTCTACGACGTCAGCGTCGACGACGGCCGCCTCTTCTTCTCGCTCGCCTACGCGCCGCGCACCTCGCGGCCGCGCGCGATCCGCCGCCTCGTCGCGCAGCTCTGCGTCGCCGCCGGCCGCCTCGTCTACCGCCCCGAGGCCGTGCCGGACCGCCTCGCCCGCCTGATCCGCGATCCGGGCCCGCCCGCGGTCGCCGCCAACGCCCTGCGCGCGCTGCGCTCGATGGCGCCCGGCACCCGCGCGGTCGCCGACGCCGAGGCGCTGCTGCTCGGCGACCCCGACCCGTGGCGCCGCCTGCTCGCCGCCGAGGTCGCCGGCCACGAGGACGCGCTGATCGGGCTGCTCGCCGAGGCCGACCCCGCGGTGCGCAGCCGCGCGGTCGAGGCGCTCGTCGAGCTGTGGCCGGTCGAAGGGCTCGCCGACCGGCTCGACGTCCTGCTCGACCACCCCTCGCCCGCGCTGCGCGGCGCGGTGCTCTCGACGCTCGGCGCCCGCAGCCTGCCGCTCGCCGATCTGCGCCTCGCCGCCGCCGTCGCCGATCCCCACCCCGCGGTCGGCGCCGGCGCGCTCGACTGGCTCGCGACCGCGACCGGACCGCTCGCCGACGCCGCGCTGATCCGCCTGCTCGCCCACCCCGCGCCCGCCGTCGTGCACCGCGCCGCCGACCGCCTCGGCCGGGTCGGCGCGCCCGGCGTGGAGCACGCGCTCGCCGACCTCGCCCGCCAGCGCCCCCACCGCGCCGCCGCCCGCAGCGCGCTCGGGCTGTTGCGGCAGCGCTACCCCGAGAGCCTCGGCGGCGAGGTCATCACGCGCCGGCGGTGAAGCCCGCGGGGCTGAACACGCGTCCACCGCATTTCAATCGCCACGACCCTCCGCTACGATGCCCCCGCCCACTCGACCGGAGACCGAAGCGACCCGTGCCCGTGCTGCGTGACACGCCCCCTCGAAAGCCGCTCCCGCTCGGCACCCTGCTCGCCGGGGTGGTCGTCTTCTCGACCGCCATCGGCCTCGTCGTGATGGTGCACGACGCGCCGACGCTGCCGCCAGCGACCGACGCCGGGCCCGACGCGCACCTCCACACCCGCCTCGACCCGCCACCGCCCCCGACCGCCGACCGCCCGCCCCCGACCGCCGCGCCGATCGAGGCCCCGCCGGCCGCGCCGCTCTCGCCGTTCACCACCCACGAGGGCGTGCTCGACCGCGACCAGACGCTCTCCTCGGCGCTCGGCGCCTATGGCGTCACCCCCGCGCAGGTCCACCGCATCGTCGCCGCGCTCGACGGGATCTACGACTTCCGCACCGCCCGCCCCGGCGCCGGCTTCAGCGTGCGCATCGACAACCGCGACGGATCGCTCGCCGGCTTTCGCTTCGAGCATGGGCCGCTCGACGTCTTCGAGGTCGAGCGCGACGGCGACGGCTTCACCGGCAAGCGCGTCGAGGTCCCCACCGAGACCGTCGAGGCCGCCATCGGCGCCGAGATCCGCGCCTCGCTCTACCGCGCCATGCAGCGGATCGGCGAGTCGCCCGGCCTCGTCGCCGAGATCACCGACGTCTTCGCGTGGGACATCGACTTCTACCGCAACACCCACCCGGGCGACCGCTTCCGGGTGATCGTGCAGAAGATCGAGAAGGACGGCGAGCTGATCCGCTACGGGCGCATCATCGCCGCCGAGTACATCGGGCAGGTGGGCACCTTCCGCACCTTCTACTTCCACCCCGAGGGCGCCGAAGAAGGCCACTACTACCTCGAGGACGGGCAGAGCGCGGAGAAGACGTTCCTCGCGACGCCGCTCAAGTTCACCCGGGTCAGCTCCGGCTTCAACCGCCGCCGCAAGCACCCGGTCCTCGGCTACACCAAGGCCCACCTCGGCGTCGACTACGCCGCCCCGACCGGCACGCCGGTGTGGGCGATGGCGGCCGGCACCGTCACCTTCGCCGGCTGGAAGGGCCCCAACGGCAAGCTCGTGCGCATCGACCACGGCAACGGATTGCAGAGCGCCTACGCCCACCTGCACCGCATCGCCGCCGGCATCAAGCCCGGCGCGCGGGTGCGGCAGAAGCAGATCATCGGCGCGGTCGGCACCACCGGCCGCAGCACCGGGCCGCACCTGCACTTCGCGATCAAGCAGGGCGGCAAGGAGATCAACCCCGCGACCCTCAAGGTCAGCCGCGGCAAGCCCGTCGCCGCCGCCCACCGGGAGGCGTTCGACGCCCACGTCGCCGCGCTGCGCGCGCGGCTGGAGCAGATCGCGGTGAGCGCGGCGCCGGTCGAAGAGGTCGACGACCCCGAGGGCGCCGACGAGGTCGGCGCGATCGACCCGGGTGAGGCGGAGGACGCGCCTTGATGGACGCTGACGCGCAGATCCCGATCGCCGGGCGGGCGCGCGAGCACGGCAAGGTGACGCTGTGATCGACGACGACGCGCCCGATCCCACACCGCTCGACGCGCGCCCCGGCCTCGTCGGCGCGCTCGCGCGGCACCGCGGGGTGCTGCTCGTCGCCGGGGTGCTGTGGTTCGGGCTCGTCATGGGCGGCGGCATCTTCCTCAGCGGCGTCGACGCGCGCTACGGGCTGCACGTCTTCGGCACCGGGACCTGGGTCGCCGGCGAGCCGGCGGTGCTCCGCGCGGCGCTGCGCGACCTCTCGTTCAACCGCTACCAGCCGCTCGGGCCGCTGACGGTGACGCTGACCGACGCCGAGGGGCAGGCCGCGCCGGTGCAGCGGCTCGTCGAGCCGGTCGGGTCCTGGGTGCAGGGCACGGTGACCGCGCCGGGGCGGGCGGGGAGCTGGCAGGTCGAGATCGAGGCGCGCGGGCCGGACGGGCCGGTGACGGCGCGGTTCCCGGTGACGGTGCTGCCGACCACGCCCGCCGCGCCCTGGCCCGCGCCGCCGAAGCCGCGCCACCCGCCGCGCCCCGACACCGGGCCGCTGCGCCTCGACCTGCGCCCGCTCGACGCGGTGCTGCCGGGCGGGCTGCCGGGCGTGCTGCTCGTGCAGGCCGCCGACGCCGCCGGCCGCCCGCTCGCGACCGAGGTGCGGCTCGACGTGCGGGAGGGGCAGAGCGCCAAGCCCATCCCGAGCCGGATCGTGACCGACCGCCATGGGATCGCGACGATCGACGTGCGGCCGATCCATCCCGTCTTCCTCGTCGAGCTGCGCGCCGGCGAGGCCGCCGACGGCGCGCCCGATGCCACCGATGGCACGCCCGATGGCACCCCGAACGCGCCCGATGCCACCGATGGCACCCCGACGGCGCCCGATGCCACCGATGGCACGCCCGATGGCACGCCCGATGGCACCCCGACGGCGCCCGATGCCACCGATGGCACACCCGATGGCTCCCCGGCGGCCCCCGCTGCCACCGATGGCACCCCCGCCCCCACGCCGGCCGCGACCGCCACCGTCGCGCTCCGCCGCGTCGCGCACACCCCCACCCAGTTCGCGATCGCCGTGCCCGACGGCCCCGTCGCGCCCGGCGCCGCGCTCCCGATCCAGCTCCGCTCGCTCCACCAGAGCGGCCCGGTCTTCATCGACCTCTGGCACGGCGACCGCTGGATCGGCGCCGCCGCCGCGAAGCTCGAAGCCGGCGCCGCCGCGACCCGCGTCGTCATCCCGCCGCTCCCCGAAGACCCCGCGCTCGTCTGGGTGCAGGCCCTGCAGAACACCTACCTCCCCGGCGACGCCCGCGCCGGCCGCTACCTCCTCGTCACCCGCGCCCCCACCGCCGCCGCGATCCGCCACGTCGCCGAGCAGCTCGCCGCCGCCGGCGACGACCCCCCGCTGCACCGCGCGCTCGCGGCGGCCGCCGACGACAGCCCCCGCCTGCTCCGCGCGCTCCTCGGCCGCCTCCCCCGCCCGGCCGCCGAGCCGCCGCTGCTCGCCGACTCGGGCGTCACCGCCCGCCAGACCGTCGCCGAGATCAAGAGCGTCTGGGAGGCCCGCTTCGTGATCGCGCTCGTCGCGAGCGGCGCGATCCTCTTCATCGTCCTCGGCGTGCTGCTCGTCACCCACCAGCGCGCCTTGCAGCGGCAGTGGCGCGCGGCCGGCGGCGACGAGGACGGCGCGCCCGGCACCCGCCAGCGGCTGTGGATCGACGCCGGCTACATGCTGCTCGTGCTCGCGTTGTTCCTGCTCGCGATGATCCAGCTCCTCCTCGCGATCCGGTGGTGACGATGAGCGCCTTCGACGCGGTCATGCGCTGGCTGTGGGTCGAGGGCCAGCACCAGGACGACCTGCCCGCGCTGCTCGACGGGCTGCTCCGCCGCCTCGTCGCGGCCGGGGTCGCCGTCGACCGCGCCGCGTTCGGCATCGAGCTGCTGCACCCGCACTACCGCTTCCACACGATGCTGTGGACCGCCACCGCCGGCGTCACCGACGTGCAGCCGCTCCCGTTCAGCATGCAGAGCGCGCCGGCCTACGTCGACAGCCCGATCAACGCCGTCAACCGCAGCGGCGTCGCGCTCCGCCGCCGCCTCCTCGGCCCCGACGCCCGCCTCGACTTCCCCGTGCTCGCCGAGCTCGCCGCCGAGGGCTACGCCGCCTATGGCGTGCTCCCCATCAAGAGCCGCCGCGCCGCCGTCGCGATCATCACCCTCGCCAGCCGCGACCCCGCGGCCTTCGACGACCCGCTCTGGCAGCCGCTCGACGAGGTCTTCCAGGCCGCCGCGCCGGTCATCGGCCTCATGCGCGCCGAGCGCGTCGCCCGCGACCTCATGGGCACCTACCTCGGCCGCGCCACCGCCGCGCGCGTGCTCGACGGCCACGTCCGCCCCGGCGACGCCGAGCCGATCGAGGCGGTGCTGTGGCTCTCCGACCTGCGCGACTTCTCGGCGCTCACCCGCAAGCTCGGCACCGAGGCGATGGTGCCGCTCGTCAACGCCTACTTCGACGTGATGGCCGCGCCCGTCGTCGAGCACGGCGGCGAGATCCTCAAGTTCATGGGCGACGCGATGCTCGCGTTCTTCCCGATCGGCGACGGCGGCCTCGACGCCGCCGCGCGCGCCCCCGTCGCCGCCGCCCGCGCCGCGCTCGCCGGCCTCGCCGCGCTCTCCGCCGCCCGCGAGGCCGAGGGCCACCCGCCCCTGCGCACCGGCGTCGCGCTGCACGCCGGCCGGGTGCTCTATGGCAACATCGGCGCCGCGCAGCGCCTCGACTTCACCGTCTTCGGCGACGCCGTCAACCGCCTCGCCCGCATCGAGACGCTCTGCGCGCCGCTCGACGCCGCGCTGCTCATGTCGGCCGAGGTCGCCACGCGCTGCGGCGCCCCCGTCGCGAGCCGCGGCCGCCACCGGCTCAAGGGCGAGGCTGAAGCCATCGAGGTCTTCGCGCTCGCTGACCCATGACCGGGCCGCGCCCGCCACCCTATACTGCGCCGCATGACACGCCACACCCCGCTCGCCGCCCTCTGCCTCGTCTGGTCGACGCTCGCCGCCCTCGGGTGCAGCGACGACGCGACGCCCTGCCAGACCAACGACGACTGCCGCCCCGGCTATCGCTGCGACCAGACGGTCTACGCCGGCCAGTGCGTGCAGAGCGTCTATGTCATCCGCTGCGGCAACGACTACTGCCAGTATGGCCGCGAGCGCTGCGTCGCCGGCGCCTGCCAGGAGATCACCGACGGCGGCGGCCGTGACATGTCGCTGCTCGACGACGGCGGCGCCCTCGACCGCGGCGCCGGCGGCGCCGGCGGCGGACCCGACCGCGGATTGAGCCCCGACCCGGAGCCCGAGCCGGGCGCCGACGCCGAGGTCGACCCCGAGCCCCCGAGCGTCGTCATCACCGCGCCCTTCGACGGCAGCGTGCTCCTCGACACCGACGTCACCCTCGAAGGCCAGATCTTCCGCCTCCGCGCCGACGCCAGCGTGCGCCTCGTCATCGACGGATCGGAGCCCGGCCGCCCCCTCGCCGTCGACGCCGCCGGCCGCTTCGAAGAGACGCTCCCGCTCGTGCCCGGCCGCCACCGCCTCACCGTCGTCGCCGAGCAGCGCGGCCTGCGCGGCGAGGCCAGCGTCGCGTTCCGCCTCGACGCCTTCGTCGCCGTGCAGAACGGCGGCTTCGTGCAAGGCGGCGTGCCCTACACCTTCGTCGGCCTCGCCATGCCCGACCTGCTCGAGGTCGCCGCCGGCGACCCCGCCGCGCTCGACGTCGTCTTCGAACAGGCCCTCGCGCTCGGCGCCCGCGTCATCCGCACCCGCGCCTACGACGACCGCCCCCAGGCGCCCACCGTCATCCAGCGCGGCCCCGGCGACCTCGCCGAGCCCGGCCTCGCCGCGCTCGACCGCCTCATCGAGCGCGCCGGCGTACACGGCGTCAAGCTCCTGCTCTCGCTCGGCGACGGCGGCAGCCGCTACGGCGGCCCCGAGCAATACCTGCGCTGGGCCGGCTACCTCGCGCCCCTCGCGTCCGACCGCGCGCTGTTTTATGGCGACGGCCCGATGCGCGAGCAGTACAAGGCCTATGTGCGCGCCATCCTCACCCGGGTCAACGCGCTCACCGACACCGCCTATCGCGACGACCCCGCCATCCTCGGCTGGATCGTGCTCGACGGCGCCGACGGCGCCGGCGCGTGGAACGACAACACCGGCAACGGCATCGCCGCCTTCCACGCCGACGTCATCCCCGTCGTCCGCGCCAACGCCCCCCGCCAGCTCGTCGCCACCGGCGACGTCGGCTGGGACATCAACCCCGGCCCCTACGGCGACGCCGGCGACACCCTCGTGCGCGCCGGGCTCGCCAACCTCTTCGACGGCAGCCGGCAGGTCGGCTGGCAGCGCGACGTGCGCATCCCCGGCGTCGACTTCGCCACGCTCACCCTCGACCCCGGGCTCCTCGGCTTCGCGGGCGACGCCGTCACCGTGCAGAACCTCGGCGCCGCCTGGATCCGCGGCCACGCGCTCGTCGCCGCCGTCGAAGGCCGCCCGCTCGTCATCACCACCCGCATCCCGCGCGACCGCCTCTCGCTCCCCGACCGCCGCACCGTGCTGCGCGCGTGGTTCGACGAGCTCGTCTCGCTCGAGCTCGCCGGCTACCTCGTCGGCGACTTCCAGGCCCCCGGCCAGATCACCGACCAGCCCGCCGCCTGGAGCTGGACCCCCGGCACCGAGCCCGGCGAGCCGCAGAACCTCTTCGCCGATCTCGTCATGCAGTTCGCCGCCGAGCTCGCCGCCCGCCGCTGATCCACCCCCGCACCAACGGCTGACCCCACCGCCCGCGGCCGCCGCCCGCCTGACTCCCTACCCATCGAATCGGATTACCGCCCGAGGGCTTGCGGCGCCGGCTCGCCGCCCCCCGAACGGTTCAACCCATGGTTGAACCGTGCAAACATAACGCACCGTAATCATTGAGATTGCCGCCAAATGTCCGCAACCACTACAGTCGGGGCCGTCACAACCGGCGGATGTCCCCGTGTCCGCCGGCTCCACGTCCGGGGGGAGGAATCATGAGACGGATCCGTCTATCCGCCGGGGCATGCCTGCTGGCCGCCCTGGCGCTGACCGGTTGCTTCGAAGGCAACGAGGAGGCGCTCGACGCGGGCGTCTTCGACGCCGCGCCGCCGGTCACCTGCGAGGAGGGCGCCACCCAGCCCTGCTTCGTCGACGGCGAGTGCGGCGGCACGCAGACCTGTAGCGGCGGCGAGTTCGGCGCCTGCGAACCGCCCGAGGAGCGCTGCGACGGGATCGACAACGACTGCGACGGCACGAGCGACGAGGGCTATGACGGCCTCGGCGACCCGTGCGAGGCCGGCGACGGCGCCTGCATCGATCGCGGCGCGATCGTCTGCGCCGCCGACGGCGCGGGCACCGTCTGCGACGCCACGCCCGGCGACGGCACCACCGAGGTCTGCGACGGCGTCGACAACGACTGCGACGGCGAGATCGACGACGACGTCCCGACCGGCGCCGAGTGCGACACCGGCCGCGAGGGCGTCTGCGCGGCGGGCACCACCGCCTGCGCCGACGGCGACACCGTCTGCGAGCCCACCACCGAGGCCGCGGACGAGACCTGCGACGGCCTCGACAACGACTGCGACGGCCGCGTCGACGAGGACGGCGTCGGCGGCCTGCTCGCCGAGCCCTGCTACGACGGCCCCGAAGGCACCGACGGCACCGGGATCTGCGCCGCCGGCGTGCGTCTCTGCGTCGATGGCATGTTCGGCGCCTGCGAGGGTCAGGTGACCCCGGGCGAAGAGATCTGCGACGGCGTCGACAACGACTGCGACGGCGAGGCCGACGGCGAACAGTGCGCCTGCATCGCCGGCGAGAGCCAGCCCTGCTACAGCGGCGCCGACGGCACCGCGGGCGTCGGCGCCTGCCGCGCCGGCACCCAGACCTGCCTCGAAGACGGCACCGGCTTCGGCGCCTGCGCGGGCGAGACCGTGCCCGGCGTCGAGCTCTGCGACGGCGCGGACAACGACTGCGACGGCGAGACCGACGAGGTCGCCGGCGTCGGCGAGGTCTGCAGCGCCGGCCAGGGCGCCTGCCGCGCCGACGGCGTGCGCGCCTGCGACCTCGCGACCGGCCAGGTCGTCTGCGACGCCGTCGCCGGCCTGCCCGCCGACGAGACCTGCGACGGCCTCGACAACGACTGCGATGGCATCGTCGATGACATCGATGGCATCGGCGAGCCCTGTGAAGAGGGCGCCGGCGCCTGCCTCGCCCGCGGCGTCCTCGCCTGCGACGTCCAGAGCGGCGCGCTCGCCTGCACCGCGACCGCCGGCCGGCCCGGCGTCGAGAGCTGCAACGCGATCGACGACGACTGCGACGGCGCGATCGACGAGGTCCCCGGCGTCGGCGAGCCCTGCGCCGTCGGCACCGGGATCTGCCGCTCGACCGCGACCACCCGCTGCGACATCGAGCTCGGCGCCGTCGTCTGCCCGGCGACCGAGCAGCCCGCCGAGCCCGGCGAGTACTGCCAGAACGGCCAGGACGACGACTGCGACGGCGAGGTCGACGAGGGCGAGTGCACCCGCCCCTGTGACACCGACGAAGACTGCCGCCCCGGCACCCTCTGCGAAGGCAACGAGTGTGTGCCCGGCGACTGCCGCGACGACGGCGACTGCGGCGAGGACGAGCTCTGCATCGAGCGCGTCGCCCGCGGGATCCCGGTCGGTCCCATCGCGCGCTTCTGCCAGCCGGGCAACTGCCGCGGCGACGACGACTGCGCCGACGGCCGGCTCTGCGACGCCTTCTTCTGCATCGACCGCCCCGCGGTCTGCCTCGATCCGGGCATCATCGACGAGTTCGGCAGCTACGCCGGCGACACCACCGGCGCCCCCTCCGAGGTCGTCGCGAGCTGCGCCGGCGGCGCGCGCTCGCCCGAGAACGCCTGGCAGCTCCAGCTCGAACACCAGGGCACCATCTGCATCGACACCTTCGGCTCGACCTATGACACCGCGCTCTTCGTGCGCACCGACTGCGTGCGCAGCGGCACCGAGATCGCCTGCAACGACGACGCGGCGCCGGGCTTCCTCCAGTCGCAGATCGAGCTCGAGTACGACCCGGCCGCCGACTACACCGTCTTCGTCGACGGCTTCAGCGGCTTCGGCGGACCCAACAGCGGCGCCTACACGCTGCGGGTGCGGGCCGGCGCGTGCGGCGCGTGCGCGAGCGATGACGACTGCGTCCCCAACGATCGCTGCGCCAACATCACCAACGTCTGCGTGCCCGACGCCTGCGGCGACGGCGTGCGTGACTTCGGCGAAGGCTGCGACGACGGCGGCAACGAAGACGGCGACGGCTGCTCGGCCCGCTGCACGGTCGAAGACGGCTACGCCTGCGTCTCGCCCGACGGACTCCCCGAGGTCGAGCTGCCCTTCGACGGCCGCGTCAACTGCGGCGGCCCCGCCGCCGCCGCGCTCGTCGAGGTGGCGCCGTGGCCGGTCTACCGCGCCTTCGTCAACGAGGGCGCCATCCGCGTGACCGGCGGCGACCGCTGGCAGACCCAGGCCTCGATCGCCGTCAACGGCGTCGAAGCGGTGCGCATCCCGTTCGTCGGCGAAGGCCGCACCCCCGAGGAGGCCTACGCGCTGCTCCGCGGCATCGCGACCCCGGTCTTCGAGGTCCCCGAGGGCGCCACCGTCGGCGCCTACTTCCGCGACGCCAACTGCGGCGACAACGCCGGCACGATGTCGATGCGGATCCAGCCGGTCGACCTCTGCTACTCGACCGCCTGCCTCGCCGACGAAGACTGCGCCTTCGGTCAGATCTGCGTCGATGGCACCTGCACCGATCCCATCGACAGCGACGGCGACGGCGTCGACGACCTGCGTGACATCGACGACGACAACGATGGCATCCCCGACGCCGCCGAGTGCTTCGGCGCGCTCGACGGCCAGCTCCGGCTCATCAACGGCGGCTTCGAAGAGCCCGCGGTCGGCGCCGGCGCGGTTCAGCAGATCCCCGAGGCCACCGTGCCCGGCTGGGAGACCACCGAGGGCCCCGGCGCGATCGAGGTGTGGGGCAGCGGCTTCAACGGCGTGCCCGCCGCGGTCGGCAACGCCTTCGCCGAGATCAACGCCTTCGAGGCCACCGGCGCGCTCTACCAGGACATCGCGACGGTGCCCGGCACCCGCTTCACCTGGTCGTTCTACCACCGCGGCCGCCTCGGCGAAGACACGCTCGTGCTCCGCGCCGGCGCGCCCGACGCGACCGTCGCGCTCATCGAGGCGACGACCGGCAACGCCGCGTGGCGCCGCTACACCGGCAGCTACGTCGTGCCCGCCGGGCAGAACCTCACCCGCTTCGAGTTCCGCTCGATCAGCTCGACCGGCGGCGCCGGCCTCGGCAACTTCATCGACGGCGTCGAGTTCCTGCCCGAGTGCCCCGCCGACGCCGACGAAGACGGCGATGGCATCCCCAACAGCCTCGACCTCGACGCCGACGGCGATGGCATCCTCGACGCCGACGAAGCCGGCCACGACCTGCCCCACACCGACGGCCGCGTCGACGGCCCGGTCGGCGGCAACGGCCTCGTCGACGCGGCCGAGACCACCCCCGACAGCGGCACCATCGACTATGTCATCCGCGACAGCGACGGCGACGGCACGCCCGACTTCCTCCAGGTCGGGCCCTTCGCCTGCAGCAATGGCATGATCGACGACGATGAAGAGTGCGACGACGGCAACCGCGACGACGGCGACGGGTGCAGCGTCGACTGCCTCGTCGAGCCGAACTGGATGTGCAGCGAGGGCGAGCCCGGCCTCGGCCCCTGCCGCGACGACCAGCCCGTCGAGACGGTCACCCTCCAGCCCGGCGACTTCCTCCCCATCACCGGCGGGGCCGGCGGCGGACCCTTCGACGATCCGTGCGCGCCGGGCGAGGTGGTCACCGGCTTCGTGATGAGCATCGACAGCGCGTGGGGCCGCGGCCAGACCTTCGTGCAGGCGAGCCGGGCGCAGTGCGCGGCGCTCGACGTCGTCGACGGCGAGGTGCGGCTCACCCCGACCGGCCTCACCCCGATCCGCGGCGAGTACAACCCCAACCAGCCGGTGAGCTGCCCCCCCGGCGCGGTCGTCGCCGGCTACATCGGCTATCAGGCCCCGCGCGACGACGGGGTCTTCCCCGGCACCTTCGCCTCGGCCTTCGGCCTCGTCTGCGGCACGCCGCGGATCGACGGCAACCGCTTCGTCGTCGAAGACCTCGTCGACACCCCGGTCGTGGGCGACCAGCGCGACTTCGTCGGTCGCTTCGTCTGCCCCGAGGGATCGCTCGTCGGCGCCAACGCCGGCCGCTCCGGTGGCATCGTCGACCAGCTCACCGTGCGCTGCGATGGCTTCGAAGAGGCCTGCCAGAGCGACGGCAGCTCGGTCTGCGAGTTCGTCGGCGAGTGCCTCGTCGACGCCGACTGCGCGGACGGCGCGCTCTGCCGCGGCGAAGAGTGCGTCGTGATCGGGATGTGCCCCGATGACGACGGCTTCGAGCCCAACGACGTGATCGGCGCGGCGGTGTCCGTCGGTGCCGGGCTCTACGAAGGGCTCGCGGTGTGTGGCAACGATGACTTCTATGCCATCGACGTCTGCGCCGACGGCACCGTCACCGTCGACATCTACTTCGTCGACAACGACGGCGACATCGATCTGCGGCAGGTGCCCGAAGGCCCGCTGAGCGACTCGACGAGCGACGACGAGCGCATCGTCATCGCCAACGGCGACGCCGACGCGACCGTCACCTGGCAGGTGTATGGCTTCAACGGCGCGGAGAATGCCTATGCCATGCAGGTCACCGTCGAAGGCTGCGAAGACGTCGTGTCGATCTGCCCGGATGGCATCGTGCCCGGTGACTGCCCCGATGGCTTCACCGCCACCCCCGACGGCCGCTCCTGCGAGCGGCTCGAACAGGTGCCCGCGCAGGCGAACGGCGCGCTGCTCAACGTCTGCCGCGCGCTCACCAACCCGGCCTACGGTCCCAACGGCGCGCGGCTGCCCGGCGGGCAGCTCATCGCCGGCGGCTTCATCGGCGCCGGCGGCAACGACAGCCGGCTCAACCAGGTCGGGATCTGGGCCTGCGGCCCGGGCGGTGTCGCCGGCGCGGATCCGGTGGGCGAGCTGATCGGCTTCTCCACCTGCTTCGACCTGCCCGCCGCCGGTGACTATGTCATCGGCATCGCCGGTGACAACGGCGTGCGGGCGCAGATCGACGGCGCGGTCGTCTTCGATAGCCCGGTCAACGACTTCATGGTCTGGCATCTCGTCCCGCGCACCCTCTCGGCGGGGACCCACATCATCACCCTCGAAGGCAGCAACGCCGGCGGCCCGGCGGCGTTCGGCGCCGAGATCTACGGCCCGTTCCCCGCTGGCTCGCTCGTCGACGACGCGTCGATGATGGGGCTGCCCTACGCCGAGTCGGTCGTCTTCTCGACGCTCGATGAGGTCGGGCGGACCTTCCAGACCGGCACGACGAGCGGCTTCGGCTGCCCGGAGGGCACGGCGTTCGACACCTGCGGCGGCGGCGAGCCGGTGTGTACCCGCTTCGAGCGGCTCGACCGCTGCGTGCTCGGCGCGGTCTTCTGCGGCAACGGCGCGGTCGACGAGGGCGAGGCGTGCGACGATGGCAACGACGCGAGCGGCGATGGCTGCTCGGCCGAGTGTGTCGTCGAGCCGGCGTTCATCTGCGAAGAGGTCGGCTTCGGCATCGGCGTCACCGATCAGGTCGGCAACGAGGCGCTGCCCGACTGGATCACCTCGCCCGATGGCTTCACCGTCACCCAGCGCGCCAACAGCCGCCCGACGACCTACTCGACCTCGCTGCCGATCAGCCCCAACTACCGGGCGACCATGCGGCTCGCGGTCAACACGGTCAACGACGACGACCAGATCGGGTGGACCATCGGCGCCAACGACACCCCGCTCTCGGCGCCCGACGCGCCCTACCTCCTGTTCTCGTGGAAGCAGGGCGAACAGAACGACCCGGTCTATGGCCTCTCGACCGTCGGCCTGCGCGTCGGCCTCGTCGATGGCCCGGTGACCGACGTGCAGGTGTGGCAGTTCAACGGTCCCATCACCCGCATCGCCGATGGCAACCGCTTCGGCGCGGTCGGGTGGGAGGACAACCGCACCTACACCGTCGAGATCATCGGGGACGCCGACCGGCTGCTCGTCTATGTCGACGGCGAGCTCGAGTTCGACCTCGAAGGGCCGCTGCCGACCGGCAACCTCGGCTTCTTCACCTACAGCCAGGACCAGTACACCGCCGAGCTCGTCTCACCGCGCAGCATCCAGGTGTGCCGCGAGGTGCTGGGCGAGACGTGCGACAACGGCGTCGACGACGACGATGACGGCGCGGTCGACTGCAACGACCGCGACTGCAACCTCGACCCGGCGTGCGCGATCACCCGCACGGTCTACTTCACCTCGCCCACCATGGTGGGTGAGATCCCGGCGGCGCCGACCCGGCTCTACACCCTCGACGGCGCCGGGGCGCTCCAGCTCCTCGGTGACATCCTGCTCGACGGCGTGCCGATCGCCGTCAGCGCGAGCGCGCTGTCACCCGATGGCATCCTGTATGGCTTCGAGTACCGCAACAACCCGCTCGGCAGCCGCATCATCGAGATCGACCCCGACACCGCCACCGCCGTCCCGGTCGGTGACTGGATCGACATCCTCGTCGACGGCGCCGGCCACGACCCCGAGGGCACCCTCTGGATCACCGACGCCACCAACCGGCAGGTGCGGCTCTACGTCGACGGTGAGATCGGCCCGGCGGTGATCCCCTACCCCGAGGCCTTCCTCGGCAGCGACATCGCCTTCGACAGCGCCGGCAACTGCTACCTCACCGGCGTGGGACCCAACTTCACCCAGCTCCAGTTCTGGTCGTGCGACGTCGCGGCCGGCACCACCGAGCTGATCGGCCCCATCGCCAACGGCCCGGGCTTCGACAATGGCAACGCGACGATCCCGGCGATGGCGTTCAGCCTCGACGAAGAGACCTGCACCGAGCGGCTCTATGCGCTCGACAGCGTCTCGATCGACGAGCTGGGCTACATCGATCTGAGCGGCGACCAGCCGCGCATGACCCACATCGCGTCGACGGGGATCAACTTCTCGTACTACACGACGCCCGACATGGCCGGCTTCCCCAACACGACGGCCAACCCCGCCTGCGCCGGTCGCCTGCCCTGACCCGCCCGATGCGGCGGCGCCGATGCCATCATGCCATCGGCGCCGCTCCCCTGCCCTCTCGCCTGCCTTCGATGACTCAGCGCACCTGCATCTCGGCCTTGCCGTTGCCGAGGTACTGCGCGCCGTAGAGCATCATCCAGCCCTGCTCGCGGGCGAAGCCGTTGGTCAGATCGGTCGCGCGCTGCACGAAGGTGTTGGTGTCGGTCGAGATCGGCCACGAACCCACGAAGTCGGCCTTGTTCGAGGGCTGGCCGATGCTCTTGACGACGCGGTAGGTGCCATCGGCGTACTTCGCCATGAGCCCGAAGGCGAGGCCGTCGATCGCGCCGTTGTTGACGACGCCCGAGACCTCGGCGAGCCCGGTGAGGCGGCAGTCACCGATGGTGTACTGGCGGGTCTCGATGGTGCTGAACGGCTCGATCGAGCCCCCGGGGAAGCCGGCACCGATCGTGATGAACCCCATCGCGCCGCTCGGCGCCTTGAGCTGGAGCTTGAGGGTGAGCTTGCCGGCGTTGCCGTCGTACCACACGGTCACCTGGAGGGTGCCGTTGGGCATGCCATTGTGGCGGTTGCTCGCGAAGTCGTTGCCGGTGTGGGTGATGCGGCAGGCTTCGGTGATCGCGGCGTCGGCGGCGGGCTCGTCGGCGTGGGCGAGGCCGAGGCCGAAGGTCGCGAGCGCGGCGGTGGCGGTGAGGAGGCGGTTGAGAAGACGCATGTGATGACTCCGATGTGATGCAGGGCGCCGGCTCAGATGGCTTCGGCGCCGGGGACGAGAGCGCGAGACCCCATCGTCTCGCACCGTCCCTCTGCACGATCGGGGGCGTCTCTTTTTCGAGGGCGGGTGCTTTTTCTTCGGTCGGGGCGCGGGGTCAGCCGACGAGGGGCGAGCGGGCGTCGATGAACGGGAAGGCGACGAAGTCTTTGACGTTGTGGGTGTAGAGCAACCGGATGCCGGCGTGGCGGAGGAGCGCGGCGAGGTGGGCGTCGGAGATCAGCGCGCCGCGGATGTCTCGGTGAGAGAAGTCATCGCGCCAGGTCTGCCAGAAGCCCCGAGACTCGCCGAGCAGGACGACGTGGTCGAGCGCGAGGAGCGCGTCGATGTTGCGGGACGCCTCATCGAGCCGCCGCGGGCGAGACGAGATGCGCGGATGGGTGATCACGCGGAGGTAGGCCATGATGGTCGGCCACGCGAGGTAGAGGCAAGCGCTCGTATCGGCCATGCAAGCCTCCATGAACGCGCGCGCTCCCGCGAAGAACGGACAGTTCTCGTCGGCTGCGTAGATCAGCAGATTGGCATCGATCGCATAGTCGGTCACTCCATCACTCCTCTTCGCGATGCCGCGTGAGCGATTCGATCAGCGACTCGTCGAGGATGCGATGGAGGGCTTCCTTGTCCGTGAGATCGATCTGGACGCCGATCGGCCAAGAGGACCACGCGACAGGGCGATTGGCAGGTGGGGGCGGGCGCGTCGCCACCGCCGAGCCGACGAAGGCGGTCGCGGCGTCGAGCAGATCGGCGATCAGTCGTGGCGGTGAGCGCCCGGTCGAGGCAGCGAAGGCTTCGAGGCGGGCGGCGAGGGAGGGGTCGAGTTCGAGGGTGACCTTGTCCATGCCTCGATGGTGGCGGGCGGCTGGCGTCTCTGTCAACCGCGCCGGATCAGCCGATCCGTTCGAGGACGGCGGCGGCGCCGAGGCCGCCGGCGGCGCAGATGCCGAGGACGGCGAGCTGCTTGCCGGTGAGCGCGAGCTCGTTGGCCATGGTGGTGACCATGCGGGCGCCGGTGGCGCCGAAGGGGTGGCCGAGGGCGACGGAGCCGCCGTGTACGTTGAGCTTGCCGTCGTCGACCTCGCCGATGGCCTTGTCACGGCCGAGGCGTGCCTTGGCGAAGGCATCGGATGCCATCATCTTGAGGACCGAGAGCACCTGCGCGGCAAAGGCTTCGTGCAGGTCGACGTAGTCGGCGTCGGCGAGGGTGATGCCGGCGCGGTCGAGGGCCTTGGGGATGGCGATGGCGGGGCCCATGAGGAGCTGGTCGGCGGGGTCGACGCCGACGTAGCTCCAGGAGCGGAACGCGGCGAGCGGGGTGTAGCCGAGGGCCTTGGCCTTCTCTTCGCTCATGATGAGCACCGCGGCGGCGCCGTCGGTGAGCGCGCTGGAGTTGCCGGCGGTGAGGGTGCCGTCCTTGGCGAACACCGGGCGGAGCTTGCCGAGCTTCTCGGCGCTGGTGTCGGCGCGCACGATGGTGTCGGCGTAGACGTCGCCGACGGGTGTGATCTCGCGGTCGAAGCGGCCGCTCTGGATGGCGGCGGCGGCGCGGTGGTGGCTGCGGGCGGCGAAGGCGTCCTGCGCTTCGCGGCTGATCTCGTTGCGGCGGGCCATCTTCTCGGCGGCCTCGCCCATGACCTCGCCGGTGGTGCGCTCGGCGATCTTGGGGATGCGGGGGAAGATGTCGGTGAAGGGCGCGAGCTTCGCGACGGCGCCGAGCATGTCGGCGGGGGTGGACTTGCCGCCCATCATGACCGGGCCGAGGGTGCGCACGACCTTCTGGGGGAGCTTGATCTCGGCGTTGCTGGTCGAGTCGCTGCCGCCAGCGATGGCGACGTCGTAGTCGCCGCGCTCGATCTCGGCGGCGGCGGTGGTGATCGCTTGCAGGCCGGTGGCGCAGGCGCGGGTGAGGGTCATCGCCTCGACGGTGGGCGGGAGCTTGAGGTCGAGCGCGATCTCGCGGCCGACGTTGGGCGCGCCCGAGGGCAGGATGACGCCGCCCCAGCGGATGGCGTCGATCTCGGCGCGGGGGAGGTCGAACTTGTCGATGAGCGCGCCGGCGGCCGCGACCCCGAGGTCGATGGTGTCATGGCGCAGGAACTCCTTGAACGCCTTGACGAACGGGGTGCGGATGCCGCCGACGATGACTGCGCGACGTGCCATGGTGCTTCTCCTCAGGCGCCGATGAACATGCCGCCGCAGGCCCGGATGACCTCTCCGGTGATGCCCGCGGCGCCCTGGGTGGACAGGAAGGTGACGAGCTCGGCGACGTCGCGGGGCTCGCCGCCCTGGCCGAGCGCCGACATGCGGCGGCCGGCTTCGCGGGTGACGGCGGGGATCGCGGCGGTGAGCCGGGTCTCGATGAAGCCGGGCGCCACCGCGTTGAGCGTGATGCCGCGCCTGGCGAGGGCGGGGGCGAGGGTGCGCACGTAGCCGACGAGGCCGGCCTTGCTCGCCGAGTAGTTGGTCTGGCCGACGTTGCCGGCGAGCCCGGAGACGCTGCTGAGGCAGACGATGCGGCCGTCGTCGCGGAGCACGTCGTCGACGAGCGCGGCGTTGATGCGCACGACCGCGCCGAGGTTGACGTCGACGGCCTGCTGCCACCACTCGGGCTTCATGCGGGCGAGCGTCTTGTCGCGGGTGATGCCGGCGTTGTGCACGATGACGTCGACGCCGCCGAACTCGGCTTCGAGCAGGGCGCGGATGCGGGCGGGGGCGTCGTCGGCGGTGATGTCGACCATGAGCGGGCGGCCGCCGATCTGCTGCGCGACCTTGCCCGCCGCCTCTTCGTCGCCGGGGCGGTCGAGCACGACGACGGTGGCGCCTTCGCTCGCGAGGAGCCGGGCGGTGGACTCGCCGATGCCGCGGGCGGCGCCGGTGACGAGCGCGACCTTGCCGTCGAGCGGGCGGACCCACTGCGGCGCGGTCTTCTGGCGGATCGAGGCGCCGACGTGGAACGGCTGGCCGGTGATGAACGCGGCGCGGGGCGAGAGCAGGAAGCGGAGCACGCCGGGGAGGTGCTTCTCGGCGCGGCCGCCGACGAAGACGGCGTTGGCGGTGGCGCCCTTGCGGCCGATCTCGCGGGCGACGCTGCGCACGAAGCCGTCGAGCGCGGCGCGGGCGGCGGCCTCGACGGCGTCCTTGGACTTGTCGGCGGGGCGGCCGATGACGACGACGCGGCCGTTGCTGCGGAGCCTGGGCAGCCAGGGGTGGAAGAAGGCGTGCAGCCGGTTGAGGTCGTCGGGGCCCTTGAAGGTGGTGGCGTCGATGACGAGCGCGTAGGGGCGCACGCCGTCGGGGACCTCGGCGCCGAGGGGTTTGGCCGGGCGGCCGTAGGCTTCGGCGGCGGCCTGCCAGTCGGCGGGGACGGCGTCGGCGACGAGGTAGGGGTCGGCGCCGGCGGCGGCGAGGGTGTCGGCGAGCACGCCGTCGACCTGCGAGTCGGCGGCGACGGCGACGACGACGGTCCGATCGGCGAGCGGGCGCTCGACGCGGGGGCCGCGGGCGCGCTCGAGCTTCTGCGGGGTCGGGAGCGGGAGGCCGAGCTGCTTGACGGCCTTCTTGAACCAGGGGTTGGCCGAGAGCTCGACGAGCATGTCAGACATGGGAGGCCTCCGAGGCGGGGGTGAAGGAGCCGGTGAGGAAGGCGGGCGCGCCGGGCGCCGGGCCGACGTAGAAGTCGCTGCCATGGACGAAGACGGCGACGCGGGCGGGGAGCTTGAGCGGGCGGGTGAAGCGGACCTCGAGGGTCGCCGGCCAGTCGACGGCGCCGGCCTGACGGGCGCGGCGGATGGTCTCGACGGCGAGCGCGAGGGTGCCGAAGCCATGCAGGATGGTGCGGCCGAAGCCGGCGGCGGCGGCGTAGGGTTTGAGCCAGTGGATCGGGTTGAAGTCGCCGGTGAGGCAGGCGAAGGCGAGGCCGGCGTCGGGCGCGAGCTTGCGGGCGCCGACGCGCTGCGCGTCGACGGGCACGAGCGGCGGGGTCTTCTTCGCGGGCTTCTTGCCGCCGTCGTCCTTCTTCTTCGGCAGCGGGATGAGCGCGAAGAAGGTCGCGACGCAGAGCTCGGTGCCATCGGGCGCGGCGGTGACGAGGCGCTGGGTCAAGAGCACGCGGCGGCCGTCGTCGTCGATGTCGACGAGCTGGGCGCTGAGGTGGAGCGGGGTGTCATCGGGGATGGGCGCGCGGACCTCGATCTTGCAGCCGGCGTTGAGGACCTTGCTGATCGGGTAGCGGATGCCTTCGAGGGTGCGGGTGAGCAGCGGGAAGCCCCACTGCGGGAAGAGGTGCGGGGGGACGCGGCCCTTCCAGGCGCCGGGGTCGCCGCCGGACCAGCGCACGTAGTCGGCGACGAGCTGGCGGTCGCGGGGCGGGACGATCGCGGTGTAGACGGGGCCGGGGAGCGTGGTCAGCGGCGCCGGGCCGACGCCGAGCGACTGCGCGGCGGCGGCGAGCGCGACGCGGCCGAGGCCGGCGATGACGGGGCCCTGGTGGCGGATGTGTCGGTAGGGGACGCTCATCGAGACCTCGGCGGGCGGTGGCGGTCCATGGGTTTCTCGCATTGCTTGACGCGGCGCGTCAACCCCGAAGCCTCCGGTTCGATGCCGGAATATACGACAGGTGTCGTGCCGGCCTGACAGGAGCGACAGCGCTGTCGTCGTCGGGGATACGGTCTGTGCCGCAACCCATGGGCTCCCGGGAATGGCACATGCGCTGCAATCGGTCTCCCTCGCGACAGTTGACACCTCGGCGGCCTGCCGCCTTCGACCCATTGGAGCCTCACCATGCTGCGCGACGACCGCACCGCCTCCCTCGCCGGCCTGCCCTTCGACCGCCGCGTCGCCCTCCAGACCGCCCCCCCGAGACCACCCGGCCGCTGGCTCGTGCTCTGCGACCGCGGCCCCGTCGGCCGACAGGTCGCCGACGCGCTGCGCGACCGGGGCGAAGAGGTCATCCGCGTCGCCCGCTTCGACCCGGCCCGGCCGCCGCATCGGCAGGGCCCGGCCGAGGTCGTCGTGCGCCCCGAGGCGGCGGGCGAGCTCGCGGCGCTCGTCGAGGCCGCCGACACCGTCGATCGGCCGCTGGTCGGGGTGGTGCACCTGTGGCTGCTCGACCCGCTGCCGCTCGACGATCGCGCGCCGACCGAGAGCCCGCGGCCGCTCGAAGAGCTCGCGCGCCGCTCGGGGGTGCTCGCGCTCACCGCCGCGCTCGATCGGCACCGCGCCCGCTCGCGGCTGTGGCTGGTGACCCGCGGCGCGTTGCCCGCCGACGCCGGGCGGCCGGCGCCCGATCAGCGGCTGATGTGGAGCCTCGGGCGGGTGCTCGGCGTCGCCCACCCGGAGCTGGAGCCGACGCTGGTCGAGCTCGACCCGGCCCGCCCGGTGGGCGAGGGCGCCGCGGCGCTGATGCGGGTCGTGACCGCCGCGCCGCGCCACCGCCGGCTCGCGACGCGGCGGCAGTGCTGGTTCCTGCCATCGGTGACCGCCGAGGCGCGCGCGGCGTGAGGCACCGGAAGGCTCAGCCGGCGCGGGCGTAGACGCGCTTGCCTTCGAAGACGATCGCGAGGCGATGGATGGGATCGATGCCTTCGGCGCGCAGCTCGGCCGGGTAGTCGCGGGTCTCGATCTGCGCGAGCGCGCGGTCGAGCGCCTGCTCGGGGGTGAGGCGGTCGGCGGGACTCAATGCCTTGATCTCGATGACGACGCCCGGTCCCTTGCCATCGCGGCGGCGGATCAGGACATCGGCGCGGCCATAGCCGCTCTCGCGGTTGGAGCGCACGACGTGGGTGCGTTCGAGGCGCACGAGGAGGCCGAGCACGAACGCATGGTAGATGTTCTCGCCAGCGCTCGATGGGATGTCGTGGTAGGAGAAGTGATAGAGCACGATGCGGCCGAGCAGCGCCTCGACCTGCTCGGCGTCGCCGCGCAGCACGGCCGCCATCAGCGCGTCGGAGAGCACCTCGCCGCCGACGCCCGCTTGCAGCCAGCGGCGCAAGGTCGCGGTATAGACGCCGCGCACCTCGAGGTTGGGGATGCGCAGGGTCGCGATCCAGCGGTCTTCGTCGAAGCGCTCCTCGCCGGTGAGGTAGCCGGCGAAGAGCAGCAGGCTCCAGATCCCGGCCTCGTCGGCGAAGAGGTCACGGAGGGCGACGGAGTCGCCCAACGTCCGGGTGATGCTGCCACCCTGGAGCAATGCCTTGTGCTCGTCGATGCTGCCGGGACCGCCGGCGGCGAAGATGCGATCGATGAGGGTGTGTTCGCCGGTCGAGACCCAGTAGGCGTGTGGCTCCTGGTCGGCCTCGCTCAGGTAGCGCAGCACCGACCAGGGGTTGTAGATGACATCGTCGCCGAAGCGGTAGCCATTGTACCAGCGGCGGATCGCGTCGAGGTGATGACTCCGGCCGGCGAGCGCCGCGAGGGTGATGACTTCGGGCTCGGTGAAGCCGAACGCCGTGGTGAACTGGCGGCTGAGGGGCGTGTAGACGGCGAGGTTGTTGAGGTCGCTGAAGAGGCTCTCCTTGGCGATGCGGAGCACGCCGGTGAGCAGACCTTTGACGATGTGATGGTTGCCCTTGAAGCCGGCGCCGAGGAAGTTGCGGAAGAAGCCGACGGCGGCGTCGAAGTAGCCGCCGGCGAGGGCGCGCTCGATGGGGGCGTCGTACTCGTCGATGAGGAGCACGACCTTCGCGCCGTGGTGGGCGGCGAGCGCGCGGGTCAGGCTGCGCAGCGCCTCCTCGCAGGTCGCCGCCGACGCGCGGCCGCCGACGACTTCGGTGAGGAGCGCGCGATCCCGCGCGTCGACCGCCTCCGATGTCAGCAGCTCACGGTGACGGGCGGTCTCCTCGGCGAGCAGGCGACCGACGCGGTCGATCATCTCCTCGAAGCTCGCCGCCTTGACCCCCTTGAGCGTCAGCGCGACCACCGGATACCGCTGGAAGTGCGCCCGCATCTCGGCGTCCTGCCACACCGCGAGGTCTTCGAAGAGCGGCGCGCGGTCTTCGTCGCTCCGCTCGAAGAAGTACCGCAGCATCGACAGGTTGAGCGTCTTGCCGAAGCGCCGCGGCCGCGTGATCAAGAGGACCTGGGCGGTGTCCATCACCTCGCGGACGAACGCGCTCTTGTCGACGTAGGTCGCGCCCTGCTGCCGCAGTTGCTGGAAGTCGTCGATCCCGACCGGCGTGCGGAACGCCATGCGCTCACCTCCTGTGCTCGGGCATCTTGGCCCCGCGTCCGCGAAGGGGTCAACCCGGCCGGCGGGATGGTCTACACTGGCCGCACCCGAACCCGGAGGCCCGATGTCGCCCCGATTCGACGACCCCGACATCCACCCGATCACCACCCTCGCCGGCGTCTTCGAGCACCCGCGCCCGCTCGACCGGCTCGCGCACGCGCGGCGGGCGGGCGATGCCCTGCGCGGGGAGCTGCTCGCGGGGCGGGCGGCGAGCTACTACGCGTCGTTCGACCTCGTGCGCGTCCCCTACCCCACCCGCTACGGGCTGCGCGACGCGACCTGGGTGCCGACGCCGTACCTGCACATCCTCAACCGCATGTTCGTCGTGCAGTTTCAGGGCGCCGAGCGCACCCGCACCCTGCTCGTCTCGCCCTCGGACTATCCGCGCAACCGCGAGACGCCGTTCTTCAAGCGCCTCGGCGACCGCTTCGCCTGGCTCGGCCAGCGCTTCGAGGAGCTGCTCGCGCCGCCGCTCGACACCGTGGAGCAGGCGCTCGCCTCGGCGGGGCTGACACCGACGCAGGTCGACTTCATCACCTATGACCACCTGCACACCCAGGACGTGCGGCGATGGCTCGGTGATGGCATCGACCCGGGGGTCTTCCCGAACGCGAAGCTGCTCGTGACGCGGACCGAGTGGGTCTCGGCGCAGGGGCTGTTGCCGACGCAGCGCGACTGGTACTGCCCGGGTGGCATCGATGGCATTCCGAGCGAGCGGGTGGTCACCTTCGACGGTGACATCCGGCTGGGTGAGAGCGTCGCGCTCGTCTCGACGCCGGGGCACACCCGGGGCAATCACTCGATCGCGGTGCACACGCCGGAGGGGGTGCTGGTGACGAGCGAGAATGGCATCTGCGCGGATGCCTGGGCGCCCGAGCACAGCCGGATCCCGGGGCTTCGCAAGCGGGCGCGGCAGGTCGGGGTCGAGGTGGTGATGAACGCGAACACGCTCGAAGGCAGCGTCGATCAGTATGTCTCGATGGTGCTCGAGAAGCACCTCGCCGGGCCGTCGCCGCGCAACCCCGACTTCTACAACGTGGTGCCATCGAGCGAGATGGCGTCGTATTGGATGTTCCCCGGGCTCAGCCCGACGTTCGGCTTCGGGCCGCTGAGCTTCGGCGCGCCGAAGGGTGAGGGTGAGCGATGAGCGCGGGTCGGACGGTGATGGTGACGGGCGCCGCCGGTGGCATCGGGCGCGCGCTCGTCGAGCGGTTGGTGGCGGCGGGTGATCGGGTGCTGGCGACCGATCTGGCGGGCGCGGGGCTGCGGGCGGTGGGTGAGGGGCGCGAGCAGGTGCGCACCCGGCCGCTCGACGTGCGGCACGCGCGCGACTGGGACGAGGCGTTCGCGGCGGCGGAGGCGAGCTTCGCGCCGGTCGACGTGCTGATCAACAACGCCGGCTGCCTCACCGCGGGCTGGATCCACGAGCTCGATCCGCATGACATCGCGGCGCAGCTCGACGTCAACGCCAAGGGCGTCGCGCTCGGGACCGCGGCGGCGGCGCGGCGCATGGTCGCGCGGGGGTCGGGTCACATCGTCAACGTCGCCTCGCTCGCCGCGCTCGCGCCGATCAGCGGGCTCGCCGTCTACAGCGCGAGCAAGTACGCGGTGCGCGCGCTCTCGCTCGCCGCCGCGCTCGATCTGGCGCCGCACGGGGTCGCGGTGAGCGTGGTCTGCCCGGACGCGGTGCGGACGGCGATGCTCGACAAGCAGCGGGACCGGCCGGAGGCGGCGATGACGTTCACCGGGACGGCGCTCGACGCGGCGGCGGTGGCGCGGGTGATCGTCGACGAGGTGCTGCCGCGGCGGCCGCGTGAGGTGTACCTGCCGCGGCGGCGGGGGTGGCTGGCGCGGGCGGCCGATGTGTTCCCGGGGCTGGCGGCGCGGCTCGACGGGCCGATGCGGCGGCGGGGGATCGAGCGGCAGTCGGGCGGGTGAGGGCGCCGATGGGATGATGGCAGGGATGGGATGAGGCAGGCCCGGCCGCGGGCGCGGCCGGGGCGGGTCAGGCAGGGCTCAGCAGCACTGGAACATGATGCACTGCTCGAGCCACACGTCGAGCAGCGCCTGGCACTGCGCGCGCGGGTAGCCGAACTGGAGGCAGCTCTGCATGTGCTGCGCGCCCTGCGCCTCGCAGTGGTCGACGCAGACCTGGTCGATCGGCACCTCGGCGCAGACGCCGGCCTCGTCGTGCATCGTCACGTTGAGGTCGCCGTGGCCGCGCCGCTCGCGGCCCTGGGCGTCGACGCGGTGCCAGTCGAACCACACCGCGGCGCCGAGGGTGTCGTCCTTGCCGTTGGCCGTCTGGCCGAACTGGAAGGGGAACGAGCCGTCGACGGGGCGCTGGGTGAAGTGGACCAGCTCCTGGCCGCGGATGATGCGGGCGCCGATGATGTCCCAGTAGTTCCAGAGATCGGTGACCGCCGGGACCTGGATGGCGGGCAGCTCGATCTTGGGGCCGCCGTGCGCGTCGCCCTGGCCGCGGTAGCGCAGGTAGAGCTCGAACTGCCACTCCTGCCCGAGCACGCCGGGGCCGCCGCCGAGGCTGTCGATCCAGGCGGTGCCGAGGATGCGGGCGGTGCCGTCGATGTGCCACAGGAAGGTCGCGTCGTCGCGCAGCCGCATGGTGACGAGGTTGCCGTCGCGGTTGAAGCCGGGCAGCCAGAGCGCGTGCCCGCCGCGGAACTCGGTGACCCGCCACTGGCGGCTCAGGGTGCCTTCGTCGATGTCACCGTCGCAGTCGTCGTCGAGCGCGTTGCACTCTTCGTCGGCGGGCGCGCCGGGCACGCAGGTGTCGACGAGCGCGCCGTCTTCGCAGACGCGCTCGCCCCACGCGAGGCAGGCGCCGACGCCGCACTCGCTGTCTTCGGCCGGCACCTCGTCGACGGCGCCGTCGCAGTCGTCGTCGATGCCATCGCAGCGCTCGGGCGCGGGCGCGCCGGGCGCGGCGTCGCAGACGGCGTCGCCGGCTTCGCAGACGACGGTGCCTTCGTCGGCGCAGGCGCCGACGCCGACCCGGCAGGGCTCGCCGACGCCGAAGCCTTCGTCGGTCTCGCCGTCGAGGTCGTTGTCGATGCCATCGCAGATCTCGTCCTCGGGCACGCAGCCGTCGATGTCGATCGGCGCGAGGTCGAGGTTGAAGTCACCGTGGCCGTCGCAGCCGGTGCCGTTGGCGTCGCGGCGGACCCAGGTGAACCACAGCGAGAGGCCGAGGTCGCCGTCCTTGCCGTTGGCCGCGATCCCGAGCTGCATCGGGAAGCGACCGTCGGCGGGCATCTGGGTGAGGGTGACGTGCGAGCCGGGCTGCCGAGGGTGCCGGCGGTCATAAATGTAGTAGCACCTGTCGGTGACGGCGCGGCTGGAGCGGGGTTCGATCTTGTCCGCCGAACGCGGGGCCCTGGCCGCGGTAGGCGAAGCAGACGTCGACCGCCCACCGGTCGGGGCTGGCGATGTGCGCGGTGCCGGTGAGAGGCGCGCGCTGCTGTCGCTTCGCACGACGAGAGGCGGGCGTCGTCGCGGAGGTGCATCCGGGTGCTGCCGGCGAGGCCGAAGTCACCCATACGATGGCATGGCTGGCGGCGGCGTACTCGTTGGCCGCGAAGACGGTTCGCCTCGTCGACCTGCCAAGTCGCAGTCGTCGTCGACGCTGCAGATCCGTCGGCGGCGGCTCCTGGGGAGGCAGGTGTCGACCCTGTCGCCGTCGACGCAGACGATCTGCCCGCGGGCGGCAGATGCTCGCCGCACTGGAGGGCGGCGGGATCGATGCCTTCGTCGGCGGTGCCATCGCAGTGTCGAAGGCGTTGCATGGGCGCCGGCCTGCCGGGGGGTCGTGCGACGAGGTGGCCGCCCCAGATGACTTCGCCGTCCGCCGCGCACGCGCCCGGCCAGTGGCGGGCGTTTCGTCGGTCGCGCGTCGCAGTCGTCGTCCTCGCCGTTGCACTGCTCGCCGCGGGATCACTGGGGGTCGCACGAGTCGACGAAGCGGCCACCGCGCAGGTGATGACGCCCTCGGCTTCGCACGCGCCCCACGCGCGATGCCGTTTCGTCGGTCGCGCCGTCGCAGTCGTCGTCGGCGCCGTTGCAGCGCCTGGCGCGGGCGCGCTGGGTCGCAGGTGTCGGACGAGGCGGCCGCCCTGGCAGGGTGATCGCCCGTCTGCCGCAGGCGCCGCCGACGCCGCAGGTGGCTGGGGGGCGATGTTTCTGTCGGTCGCGCTGTCGCAGTCATCGTCCTCGCTGCTGCACTGTTCGCCGCGGGATCACCGGGGGTCGCACGAGTCGACGAAGCGGCCACCGCAGGTGATGACGCTCGGCTTCGCATCGCGCCCCTACGCAGCGCGAGAGCTGCGGGCGGTGTCTTCGTCGGTGATGCCATCGCAGTCGTCGTCGCGGCGTCTACCGAGTCTTGCTGCGGCGCTGGACGGCGGCGTCGCAGACCGCGGCGCCGTCGAGGCAGACGATGGAGCCTTCGGCGGCGCAGGCGCCGACGCCGGCCTGACAGCGGTCGCCGACGCCGAAGCCTTCGTCGGTCTCACCGTCGAGGTCGTTGTCGATGCCATCGCAGATCTCGTCCTGGGGCACGCAGCCTTCGGTGTCGATCGGGTCGAGGTCGAGGTTGAAGTCACCGTGGCCGTCGCAGCCGGTGCCGTTGGCGTCGCGGCGGACCCAGTCGAACCACATCGAGAGGCCGAGGTCGCCGTCCTTGCCGTTGGCGGCGATCCCGAGCTGGAGCGGGTAGCGGCCGTCGGCGGGGGCCTGGGTCAGCGTGACGTGCGAGCCGGGGCGGCTGAGGGTGCCTTCGACCATGTCATAGTAGTGCCACTGGTCGGTGACCGCGCGCGGCTGGAGCGGGGCGTTCTCGATCTTGGGTCCGCCGAACTCGGGGCCCTGGCCGCGGTAGGCGAAGGTGGCGTCGACGGTCCACTCCTGGCCGGCGGGGTTGGGGCCGCCGACGATGTGCGCGGTGCCGGTGAGGCGCGCGGTGCCGTCGGTGCCGACGACGAGGCGGGCGTCGTCGCGGAAGTGCATCCGGGTGACGCCGCGGAGCGCGAAGTCGACGAGGTGGATGGCGTGGCCGCCGGCGGCGTACTCCTGGGCCGCGAAGACGACCGCGCCCTCGTCGATCTCGCCGTCGCAGTCGTCGTCGGCGCCGTTGCAGAGCTCGTCGACCGGCTCCTCGGGGAGGCAGGTGTCGAGCGCTTCGCCGTCGACGCAGACGATCTCGCCCTCGGCCGCGCAGGCGCCCTGACCGCAGGCGGTGGGGATGGCGTCGATGCCTTCGTCGCTCTCGCCGTCGCAGTCGTCGTCGAGCGCGTTGCAGAGCTCGGCGCCGGGGGCGCCGGGGGTGCAGGAGTCGACGAGGCGGCCGTCTTCGCAGGTGAGCTCGCCGCGGTCGGCGCAGACGCCCTGTCCGCACTCGGTGGGGCGGGCGAGGATGCCTTCGTCGGTCGCGCCGTCGCAGTCGTCGTCGTCGCCGTTGCACTGCTCGGCGGCGGGCGCGCCGGGTTCGCACTGCTCGATCAGGCAGCCGTCGATGCAGCGGATGACACCCTCGGCGGCGCAGGCGCCCTCGCCGCAGGTGATCGGGATGACCGGGGTGTCTTCGTCGGTGATGCCGTCGCAGTCGTCGTCGCGGCCGTTGCAGGTCTCGCGCTGCGGGCGCCCGGGGAGCGCGTCGCAGATCGTGCCGCCGTCGGGGCCGCACACCACCATGCCTTCGTCGCGGCAGGCGCCGACGCCGGCCTCGCAGGCTTCGCCGAGGCCGAGGCCCTCGTCGATCTCGCCGTCGAGGTCGTTGTCGAGGTCGTCGCAGATCTCGTCTTCGGGCACGCAGCCGGCGACGTCGATGGGATCGAGGTCGAGGTTGAAGTCACCGTGGCCGTCGCAGCCGGAGCCGTTGGCGTCGCGGCGGACCCAGTCGAACCACAGCGAGAGGCCGAGGTCGCCGTCCTTGCCGTTGGCCGCGATCCCGAGCTGCATCGGGTAGCGCCCGTCGGCGGGGGCCTGGGTGAGGGTGACGACCGAGCCGGGGCGGGTCAGGGTGCCTTCGACCATGTCATAGTAGTGCCACTGGTCGGTGACGGCCGGCGGCTGGAGCGGGGCGTTCTCGATCTTGGGTCCGCCGAACGCGGGGCCCTGGCCGCGCCAGGCGAAGGTGACGTCGACCGTCCACTCCTCGCCGCGGGGGTTGGGGCCGTCGAAGATGAACGCGGTGCCGCCGAGGTGCGCGGTGCCGTCGGCGCCGACGACGAGGCGGGCGTCGTCGCGGAGGTGCATCCGGGTGACGCCGCGGAGCGCGAAGTCGACGAGGTGGATGGCGTGGCCGTTGGCGGCGTACTCGTTGGCGGCGTACTCGGTGGCGCCTTCGTCGATGGCGCCGTCGCAGTCGTCGTCTTCGTCGTTGCAGACCTCGTCGGCGGGCGCGCCGGGGGCGCAGGAGTCGACGAGGCGGCCGCCGTCGCAGGTGCGTTCGCCGGCGGCGGCGCAGAGGCCCTCGCCGCAGGTGGTGGGCTCGGGCGCGATGCCTTCGTCGCTGGTGCCGTCGCAGTCGTCGTCGCGGCCGTTGCACTGCTCGGCGCCGGGCGCGCCGGGCTGGCAGGAGTCGATCAGGCGGCCGCCCTGGCAGGTGCGCTCGCCGGTCGCGCCGCACGCGCCGACGCCGCATTCGGTGCGGACCGGGGCGATGCCTTCGTCGGTGCGGCCGTCGCAGTCGTCGTCGCGGCCGTCGCAGACCTCGGCGCGGGGCGCGCCGGGCTGGCAGGAGTCGACGAGCTCGCCGCCGCGGCAGGTGCGTTCGCCGGTCGCGCCGCAGGCGCCGACGCCGCACTGGGTCGGCTGGGCGGCGATGCCTTCGTCGCTGGCGCCGTCGCAGTCGTCGTCGCGGCCGTTGCACTGCTCGGCGCCGGGCGCGCCGGGCTGGCAGGAGTCGACGAGCGCGCCGTCGCGGCAGGTGCGCTCGCCGGTCGCGCCGCAGGCGCCGACGCCGCATTGGGTGCGGACGGGGGCGATGCCTTCGTCGGTGCGGCCGTCGCAGTCGTCGTCGCGGCCGTCGCAGACCTCGGCGCGGGGGGCGCGGGGCTGGCAGGTGTCGACGGGGGCGCCGTTCTGGCAGATGATCTTGCCTTGGGCGGCGCAGAGGCCCTGGCCGCAGGCGGTGGGTTCGATGGGGATGTCATCGTCGACGCGGCCGTCGCAGTCGTTGTCGATGCCATCGCAGATCTCGGCGCCGGGGGCGCCGGGCTGGCAGGAGTCGACGAGGCGGCCGCCCTGGCAGGTGCGTTCGCCGTTGGCGGCGCAGGCGCCCTGGCCGCAGGTGGTGCGGACGGGGGCGATGCCTTCGTCGGTGCGGCCGTCGCAGTCGTCGTCGATGCCGTTGCAGATCTCCTTGCCGGGGTTGCCGGGGCGGCAGGAGTCGACGAGGTCGCCGTCGGCGCAGGCGAGGACGCCGACGGCGGCGCAGGCGCCCTGGCCGCAGGCGGTGGGGCGGTCGGCGATGCCTTCGTCGGTGGCGCCGTCGCAGTCGTCGTCGGTGTCGTTGCAGACTTCGGCGCGGGGGGCGCCGGGGGCGCAGTCGTCGGTGAGGGCGCCATCGCGGCAGGTGGCGTTGCCGGCGGCGGCGCAGGCGCCGATGCCGCAGGCGGTGGGCATGGCGGGGATCTCGTCGTCGATGCGGCCGTCGCAGTCGTTGTCGAGGCCGTCGCAGACTTCGGCTTCGGGCTCGCCGGGCACGCAGTGGTCGATCAGGTCGCCGCCGGTGCAGACGCGGACGCCGGTCGAGGCGCAGGTGCCGCGGCCGCAGGTGATGGAGGTGGGGGCGATGCCTTCGTCGGTGCGGCCGTCGCAGTCGTCGTCGTCGGCGTTGCAGCGCTCGGCGACGGGGGCGCCGGGGCGGCAGGAGTCGACGAGGCGGCCGCCCTGGCAGGTGATCTGACCGGCGGCGGCGCAGAGGCCCTGGCCGCACTGGGAGGGGCGGGGGGCGATGCCTTCGTCGGTGCGGCCGTCGCAGTCGTTGTCGATGCCATCGCAGACTTCGGCGGTGGGGGCGCCGGGCACGGCGTCGCAGACGAGGTCGTTGGCTTCGCCGCAGACGCGGTGGCCCTGGGCGCGGCAGGCGCCGACGCCGACGACGCAGGCGTCTCCCTTGCCGGCGACGTCTTCGTCGATGTCACCGTCGCAGTCGTCGTCGAAGTCATTGCAGATGTCGCGCGCGTCGGGGGTGAGGCAGATGTCGACGGTGCGGGCGACGCCGGGGGTGTGGTCTTCGCCGATGCCGGCGTCGCCGAACGATCCCATGAAGGCGTTGACGCCGAAGCGGGCGGAGGCGTCGAGCTCGCTCCGGCCGAGGAGCTCGGAGAAGCGGAGGATGGTGAATTCGACGTGGGGCTGGGCGGCGCTGGGGCTGGCATGCACGGCGCCGATGTGATCGAAGAGGTCGTCGCCGAAGGCGAAGCCGGGGGCGAAGGGGGAGCCTTCGAAGGTGGCGACGGTGAAGCCGCTGAGATCGGTGAGCCCGGAGACGCCGACGATGACGTCGTAGTCGCCGTCTTCGTCGATGTCGATGGAGAGGGTGAATGACTCGGTGCCGCCGAAGTGGGGGCGGTCGCTGCCGCCGATGGCGGCGAGGGCGGCGCTGGTGCGCGCGGGGTCGCCGTCGCCGTCGACGTCGCCGCCGATGCGATAGGTGTTGAAGCCGACGTAGAGGGTGTCGGCGGCGGCGTCGTACGACAGGCGGATGTCTTCCATGTCGTGGCCGCTGATGGTGCCGGCGGGGAACTGCACCGGGATGCCGACGTCGACGCCCGGCGGGTCGGGGATGACGAAGACGCCGGGGCCTTGGAAGTCGACCTCGACGTTGCCGGTGAACCAGATGGGCTGAGCGAATACGGGGGTGGCCCCCAATACGAGCGCGGCTATTGCGCCGGCGCGGAGCGGGATCGTCATGGCGTGCGATCTCCCGGAGTGTGCGGTTGGGATGAGGGGTGGAATTCGCATAGGTGCGGCGACGGGCCGCGGGTGGGTCGCAGGGGCTGCCGGGCTGTGTTGGGGGCTGGCCGGTGGAGGGGGCCGCACGGGGTCGCGGGGCAGGGCCTCGGGTGGAGGCGCGCGACGGGAGCAGGGGTCTGCGGTGCGGCCATGGGGTGGGACCGGTTATGTCGAAAATAATGATACGGGCGCTGAAGCGACCTCGTTAACAATGGCAGCTTTGTGCTGATTGATCAAACCGCGGTGATGGGCTCACCGTGCGTGATGTCACTGTGCGGTGATGTGCGCGGGAATACGGGTGGGGGCGGTTCGCGGGCAGCTTTGTTACAGCAACCTGTTAGGGCCAGCGTCGATCAGAAGGGCGGCGAAGAGCACGGTGACGTAGACGAGCGAGTAGAGGAAGACCTGGCGGGCCCAGCGGCCGGTGTTGGGGTCGCGGGCGCCGCGGAGGCCCCAGGCGACGAAGACGAGGCCGAGGAGGGTGGCGATGGCGCCGTAGATGGGGCCGGCGACGTCGAGGGGGACGAGCGCGAGGCTGGTGGGGATGAGGACGGCGGCCCAGGCGACGAGGTGGCGGCGGGCGATGACGGGGCCGCGTCTGGTGGGGAGGGTGACGATGCCGGCTTTTTCGTACTCGCGGCGGCGGTAGATGGAGATGGCGATGAAGTGGGGGATCTGCCAGACGAACATGATCGCGAAGAGGGCGAGGCCGGGCCATTCGATGCGGCCGGTGACGGCCGTCCAGCCCATGAGGGGGGGCATGGCGCCGGGGATGGCGCCGACGAGGAGGGCGGCGGGGCTGTGCTGCTTCATCGGGGTGTAGACCCAGACGTAGCTGACGAGCGCGATGGCGGCGAGGAGGGCGGTGACGGGGTTGACGGCGAGGGCGAGGAGGGGGAGCGAGAGGAGGGCCATGATGAAGCCGAAGGCGAGGGCCCAGGTGGGTTCGAGGCGGCCGGCGGGGAGCGGGCGGCCGCGGGTGCGGAGCATGTGCTTGTCGCTGTCTCGCTCGAGGTAGCAGTTGAGGGCGTTGGCGGCGGCGACGATGCCGACGGTGCCGAGGAGGGCGGCGAGGAGCGTGGTCCAGCGCATGTCGCCGGGGGCCATCCAGAGGCCGCCGGCGCAGGTGATGAGGACGAGGGTGCTGATCCGGGGTTTGGCGAGGGCGATGAGGTCGCGGAGGCGGCTGGGGCGGTCGGTGGTGGGTTCGAGAACCTCGGGGGCGGGGTCGGGGGTGGTCATGGCGGGGAGTTCTAGCGGGCGGGGGGGGCCAAGTCAAACGGGGTCAGCGGAGGTGGCCGAGCTGGGTGTGGCCGGTCTGGTGCCACCAGCGTTGCCAGGCGTCGACGGCGGTGCGGCGGGCGGCGGGGGGGGCGTCGGGGAGGTAGCCGAAGTTGAGGTGGGTGCGGCGGCGGAGCTCGCGGAAGGCGCCGACGCGGATGGCGCGCTTGTCGCTGAGGAGGCCGTCGAGGAGCCATTCGACGCGGGGGCGGTCGGCGTTGCGTTCGAACCAGGTGCGCCATTTCCAGATGTCGTGGCCGAGGTCCTGGCGGCTGATCTCGACGAGGGCGCCGCGGGCGGCTTCGCGGAGGGGGGGCTCTTGGGCGTTGAGCATGGCGATGAGGGAGGGGGCGGCGGTGGCGGCGTGGAGGGCGCCGAGGGTCTCGGCGGCGACGCGGCGGTCGGCGAGGCGGCCGCGTTCGACGAGGGTGATGAGGTGGGCGATGAAGGCGGTGAAGATGGCTTCGTGGCGGTAGGCGTCGGCGACGCGGACGGCGCTGGCGCGGATGCTGTGGTCGCTGTCGGTGAGGCAGGGGGTGATGGCGGCGAGCGAGGGGAGGTGGCGGACGGCGGTGAACATGGAGACGGCGTAGTAGCGGACGTCGGGGGCGAGGTGTTCGCAGCGGGCGGCGAGGTGGGGGCCGGCTGCGGGGCCGAAGGCGGCGATGGCGCGGAGGACGCGGCCGTGGCGGTCGATGGGGGTGTCGATGTCGGTGTAGCGGTCGACGACGAGGGGGCCGGGGAAGGCGCGGAAGAGGGCGTCGAGGCCGGGGGGGCCGGCGGCGAGGAGGAGGGCTTCGGCGGCGTCGGCTTCGGTGGGGTCGGCGAGGCGGGCGACGGCGGCGTCGAGCGCGGCGGGGGGGGGCGCGGGGGCGCGGGGGGTGAGGTCGAGGTCGAGGTCGAGGTCGAGGGGGTCGAGGTCAGGGGCGGCGCGGGCGTGGGGTCGAGGGCGGCGGGGCTGAGGTCGAGGTCGAGGCCGTCGAGGCTGTCGTCGGGTCGGCGGCGGGGTGGGGCGTCGAGGTGGGGGGCGGGGTCGGGGTGTCGTCGCGGGTGGCGTGGGGGGGGTCGCGGGTGTCGTCGAGGTGCGGGCGGATGGGCGCGGGGCGCGTCGAGGTGGCGTCGAGGTGGGGCGGATGGGCGCGGGGTGCGGGGTCGAGGGTGTCGTCGGCGGGCGTGGGGCGGGCCGTCGAGGTGCGTCGGCGGGCGGGCCGGGCGTCGAGGGTGTCGTCGGCGGGGCGTGGGGGGGCCGTCGAGGGTGTCGTCGTCGAGGTGAAGCGCGGTTGGAGGGCGCGGGGCGCAGGTCGAGGGGGGAGCGGAGCCGGGGGGCGTCGCGGCGGGGCAGGTCGTCGAGCGGATGCAGCGGGTCGAGCGCGTCTTCGAGGCGGCGTTCGATGCTGGCGGCGAGGTCGAATTGAAGCTGTCGTCGTCCGGGTCGGCGAGCTCGGGCGCGATGGGGCGTCGAAGCCGCGGACGGCCTCTTCGTCGAGGTCGAGGGGGCGCACGGGCGCGGCGGGCGGCTTGGGGCGGCGGGGCGGCGGGGGTCGTCGAAGGCGCGGAGGGCGCGTTCTGAAGATGTTCGCGGGTGGCGCGGGCGGGCGTCGAGGTCGTCGATGGGGACGGGGGTCGGAGCGGTCGTGGCGCGGCCGGCGCGCTGGTAGGCGGAGGCGGGCGCGGAGGGGCGCTGGGGTGAGCGGGCGGGCGTCGGCGTTGGGGGCGGGGCGGACGGGGGCGGCGGGCGTCGGGTGGCGGGCGCGGCGTCGGAGGCGGGGCGTGGCGTCGGAGGCGGCGGCCGGCGCGTCGGCGAAGGCGTGGCTGGCGCGTCGGCGACGGCGTGGCGCGCGTCAGCGAGCGCGCGGCGTGCGCGTCCAGCGAGCGGCGCTGCGCGCGTCGGCGAGCGCGCGGCGCGCGCGGGGCGTCGGCGAGGCGGCGCAGCTTGCGGCGTCGCGAGGGCGGCGCGTGCGCGTCGCGCGGCGTGCGAGCGGCGGGCGGCGCGTCGGCGAGCGGCGCGGCTGCGCGTCGGCGAGCGGCGCGCTTGCGCGGCGAGGGCGGCGCGGCGTGGCGTCGGCGAGCGGCGCGGTGTGCAGGCAGAGACGGAAGCGGATCGGGCGTCGGCGCGCGGCGCGGCGTGCGCGTCGGCGAGCGGCGCGGCTTGCGCGTCGGAGGGCAAAGCGGCGGTGTCGGCGAGCGGGCGGTCGATGCGTCGGAGGGAAGCAGGCGCTCGGGCGCGTCGGTGGCCGCACGAAGACCCGGCGCGGCCGCCGGGGCAGGTGCGGGCGCGTCGTCAACGGCGGGGCGAGACGGCGCTTCGGCGACCGCTTCTTCCATGGCGATGACCAGGGCGTCGGCGGTCAGGCCGTCGAGGTCGATGGCGCGGGCCGCTTCGTCGGCGCGGGGGGCGGCGAGATCGAGCACGGCGCTGGCGCGGTCGGCGTCGGCGGCGCCCGGTTCGTCGCTGGCCGGCGCGGCGATGGAGAGCACGGCGACGGATCCGTCGGCCGAAGGTGCGTCGATGGCGTCGGTGATGGCGGCGCGGGCGGGGGCGTCAAGGGCGTCGGCGTCGTCGGTCGGGTTGACGGTGGGCGCGGGTAGAGCGGGTTCGCGCGGGTCGGGGGATGCGGGGGCCTGCGCGTCGGCTTCGTCTGCGGCGTCGGTCGGGTGTTGTTCGGAGGCCGGGGCGGGCGCCGGGTCGCGGTCGGCGGCCGGGTCCGGGTCAGCGCCCGGGTCGCGGTCGGCGGCCGGGTCGGGGCCAGCGGCGGGGGTCGGCGCCGGTCGAGCGGTCATCGGCGGCCGGGGCGCGGCCGGGTCACGGTCGGCGGGGCGACGGCCGCGTCACGGTCGGCGGCAGGCGGCGGCCGCGTCGGGTCGGCGGCCGGGTTGATCAGCGGCCGGGGCGACGGCCGGGTCGAGGTCAGGGGCCGAGGCGGGGGCCAGGTCGAGGTCAGCGGAGTCACGGTCGACGGCGGCGTGGGCCTCGGCGCTCGGATCATGCTCGATGCCGGTTGAGGACGGGTCGTCGGGCGGTTCGGCGTCGGACGCGGCGTCGGTCGATTCCAAGTCGGCGCTGCGGGACGCGGCGTCGCCGGGTTCGCCGGTGTCGGTCGGCGCGGCGGGCTGCGCCGGATCGCGGACCGCACGGGCGTCGGCTTCGGCGACGACCGGATCGGCCGTCGCGGCGACCGCGGCGGGTTCGGCGTCGCGCGGCGGGTGAGCGTCGCCGGGCGTCGTCGCTCCCGGGGCGGTGTCGGCTGCCTCCCCTCCCCCGCCGGGCGCGGGGCCGGGGCGCAGGTTGACGGTCTTGCGCGAGCGCATCGCCTCCGGGTCGACGAGCGGCGGCGCGGGGGGCTCCTCTTCGTCGGCGGGGCCGCGCAGGTCGAGGGTCGGGCGCGAGGGCACGGCGGCGACCGGGGTCGGGGGCGGAGCGGGGGCGGCTCGCGGGGCGGGCGGGCGAGCGGGACGGCCGGCGGGGCAGCGGCGGCGCCTTCCTGGGGCCGCGGAGGTTGATGGTGGGCGGGCGGCGGGGCCTTCGGCGAGCGCTTCGGGCGCGCGGGCGGGTCAGGCGGGCCGCCGAGGAGCTCGGCGGGAGCGGCGGGCGCGGGGTGAGCGCGGCGAAGAAGGACGGGCTGCCGGCGGGGGTTCGTCGGCGAGGGCGCGGGGGCGCTCGGGAGGGTGTTGGGCGGGCGGCCCATCGGGGTCGGCGCCTCGATGCCGAGGACGTCGGCGAGGGCTTCTGAGCTCGGATCGGCGAGGAAGCCGGCGAGCGGGTCGTCGTCGTCGGCGGCGGCGTGGGCGGCGATCGCGGGGTCGATCGGGGGGGCGGGCTTCGACGGTGGGGCGGGCGTGGCGGTCGAGGTCGACGGCGGGCCGCAGGGACGGGGCGCGGGGGCGGAGGCGGGCGGGTCGGGGCGGTGGCGGGCGGCGCTGGGTCGGGCGGTCGGGCGCGGCGGCGGCGCTGCCGGTCAGGCGGTCAGGGCGCGCGGGGCGGCGCGGTGGGTCGGGCCATCGGGCGCGTGGCGGCGGCGTCGGTCGGCGGAACGCCTGCGGCCGCGGTCGCCGGGTTCGGCTCGGCGGAGCGTTCGGGGCGCGCGATGGCGGCGCGGTCGTCGGCGAGCGCGTCGCCGCGCCTGGCGGCGCGCGGCGTCCGGGCCGGCGCGCCCTCGGGGACTGGCGCCGCGGCGGGCGGTCGCGACGTCCGGGCGGGGCCGCGGCGCAGGGGCACGGCGGGGCGGCGGCCGGCGCGCTGGGCGGGGGTCACGGCGGCGGGCGGGGTTCGATCGGCGCGTCGGGCGCCTGACCCGGCGCCGCGCGAGCGGGCGAAGGGCGGGAGCGCGTCGAGGTCGATGCCGGCTGCGGATCCGGCGCTCTCGGCGGCCTCGGCGCCCCAACGGCCGGCGCGCTCTCCGCGGGCGAGCGGGCGCGCGATCGGCGGCTCGGCGATGTCGTCGTCGTCGGCTTCGGCCTGACCCGCGAGCGGCGCAGGGTCGTCGCGCGGCGGGGTCTGACGCCGCCGAGGTGCGCGGCGGTCGCGGCGGCCGTGCGGGCGGCTTCGGCGAGGTCGTAGAGCGCGTCGGCCGGCGGCTGCCGCGGCGGCGGCGGGCAGGGGCCGGGGCGACGGGCGGCGGGGCGAACAGGTCGTGCAGCGGGATGCCGGCGGGCATCGGCCGGGCGCGGTCGGCGAACGGGTCGGGGCGGCGATCGGGGGCGGCTCGACGTGATCGGGTGCTCGCCGCTCGGCGGGCCGGTGATGATCGGCGGCGCGGCGGCGGTCGGAGCGGCGGCGGGCGGGCGGCGGCGAGCGCGTCGCGCAGCGGCGGCTGGTCGGAGGGGCGGCGCGGCGGCGCGGCGGCGAGCGCGTCGCGCGCAGCGGTGGCCGGGTCGGAGCGGCGGCGCGGCGGCGCGGCGGCGCCGGATCGGGGCGGCGCGGCGGCGGTGCCTTCGGCGGACCATGCGGCGCCCGGCTCGCGCCCGGTCGATCGGTCACAATCGCGCCCGCGGGCGGGTCGTCGTCCCGATCGCGGCCGGCGCGACCGCGGGCGGCGGCTCGATCGGGGGCAGCTCGGGCATGATCGGCGGCGAGGGCGGGCGGCCGGCGGGCGGTTCGCTCGACGCGGCGGCGCGGTGTTCGGGCAGGGGTGGCAGGCTCGTCGGCCGCAGTCGGGCGGGCACCGCGCTGCGCCGGGGCGCGGGGCGGGCGCCGCGCAGATCGGCGAGGCGCACCGAGACGCGGCTCAACCAGCGGCGGATCGCGCCGACGGCGGTGCGGTCGATGCCGGCGGGGCCGTGGTCGCCGACGAAGACCCCGATGACGTCGAGGCCGTCGCGGATCGGCTCGACCATGATCCGGGCCGGCGCGGCGCGGCCGAGGCCGTCGTAGAGCGCGATCAGGTCGGGGTCGTCGGCGGGCCAGTCTTCGAGGCGGCTCGAGCCGAGGGTGAGCGCCTGGCCGAGCCGGTGGGCGGCGGTGACGGGGATCGATGGCCCCTCGCCCTCGCCGAGCCCGGTGCCGCCCACGCAGCGCAGCGCGTCGCCTTCGGTGACGAGGTAGAAGCGGCCGTCGAGGACGTCGGCGCCGGCGCGGTCGAGGACGTCGACGAGCGCGGCTTCGTCGCGGGCCATGCGCAGCGCGGTGCTCGCGCGGGCCAGCCAGCCGCGGGCGTCGCCGCCGGTCGATGGGCGCGGGGTGGGCGTGGCCTGGGCCATGCGGGGCGGCGGGCGGCGGGCCGGGACGCCGCTGAGCACCGAGCGGCCGGGCTGGCGGCCCGAGCGCAGCACTTCGAAGCGGGCGGGGAGCGGGACGTCGAAGTGGCGTGCGAGCGCGAGGCGGAGGTCGATCTCGAAGGTGATGCGGGCGTCGAAGCTGCGCCCGAGCTTCATCTTGAGCTCGTTGAAGACGTGGGGCGCGAGCGGCGGGGTGATGAGGATGAGCCGGCCCTGTTCGTCGCGGGCGGGCATGACGCCGTAGCGGTCGATCACCGCGGCGGGGATGTGGCGGGCGGCCTCGGCGTCGGGGTGGGAGAGGGTCTCGGGGTCGGCGATCTTCTTGTCGAGCGCGCGGGCGGCGATCTCGAGGAGCCGCAGCCGCATCTCGGGCGCGAGCGGGGCGTTCTCGAGCACCGCGGTGTCGAGGCCGCCGCCGACCTGGATGAACCGGGCGCGCGCCCGGCCGGCCTGGTCGGGGTCCACCAGGCCTTCATCCGCGATGTCGTCCCAGAATTCGTCGATGTGGGGCATCGCGCCTTCGTGTCGTCTCGCCGCCAAAGCGACCGCGCTCGCCGGACAATAGCTCGAATCTCGTCTGCGGTGAACACCCTCGCCGGGGGGCCGCCGCCCGAAGAGTCACCGCCTGTTTCGCGGTGCGGGGGCGACGGGCGAGGGCTCCGATCTCCGTCGCCGACGCGCAGCGCGGAGATTTCGTCGAGGATCGGGGCGGCGCGCGTGCCATGCTGGGCGCGACGCAGGCGGCGAGCGGAGGTGTTCGATGGCGGGGGTTGCACCGGATCGGGAGGTCGCCGAGCGGCGCGGCGCGGTGGTGGTGCGGGCGCTGGCGCCGGTGTGGGTGGTGCCGTTCGGGCTGGTCTCGTGGGCGTGGCTGGTGGCGGCGTTCGGCGGGCAGGACGTCGGGGCGCTGGCGTGGTGGGTGGCGATCTGCGAGGCGGTCTCGCCGTGGGGCGCGCACGATGGCGTGCGGGGCGGGGCGCTGGCGGTCTATGCGCTGGCGCTGGCGGGGCCGCTGGGGTTGACGGGGGTGATGGCCGCGGGCGCGCCGCCGCATCTGCGGGCGCACGCGCGGCGGGCGCTGGTGGACTGGGGGCTGATGGCGTGGCTGCTCCTGGCGACGCCGTACGCGATGGGGCTGGTGGCGGGGCTGCCGGTCGATGGGATCTCGCTGGTCGCGGGCGGCGAGGTGGTGGGCGGGAGCGCGGTGGGCAATCGGGCGCGGGTGGGATCGGCGGTGGTGTTCCCGGGGCTGCTGATGGCGCTGCCGGTGGTGATGGGGTGGCGGCGGGCGCTGGCGGCGGCGGGGCGGGGGGCGGCGCCGACGGGGCTGTCACGGCGGCAGTGGGTGTTTCACGGGGTGGTGGCGCTGGTCGGGGTGGCGATCGTGGCGTCGGCGGTGTGGGCGCCGCTGTGAGGCGCGTCAGGCGTGGCCGGCGCCCATGCGCTGGCGGTAGGTGCGCAGCGCCTCGGTCATCGTCGCGCGGCCCCAGCGATCGGCGAGGGAGTCGAGCACGAGCTTGATCTGCTCGCCGATGCCGAGCCCGACCTCGGCCTCGAGGGTGGCCTTGCAGGTGAGCAGGATCTCGATGACGCCGGGGCGGTCGTCCTGGCGCTCGCGGGCCTCGGCGATGAGCATGCAGGCGAGCAGGTAGCGGGTGGGCTCGCGCTGTTCGAGGGCGCGGCGGCGGAGCTCCTGGGCGTGCAGCTCGCCTTGCGCGAGGCGGCCTTCGCGGAGCGCGGTCGCGGCGCGTTCGAGCATGAGGTCGCCGACGAGCGCCTCGTCGCCGGCCTCGCGGGCGAGGTCGATGAGGCGGGAGAAGGCGATGGGCTCGGCGTGGCGGCCCATGAGGTTGTGCAGCGCCTGGAGCTCGAGGCGGGCGCGGATGGTGGCGGCGGCGTCGCGGATCTGGAGCGCGACCTTGACGGCGCGGGTCTGGGCGGCGACGGCCTTCTCGACGATGAAGCGGTTGTGCTCGGCGAGACCGAGGAGCTGCTGGGCGCGGGCGAGCTTGCGGAGCGCTTCGTAGAGCGCGGGCTTCTCTTCGGGCCACTCGTCGAGGGCGTTGATGAGGATGGTGGCCTGGCTGACGGCGCCCGACCAGTCGCTGGCTTCGAGGGCGGCGTCGTAGAGGCGGGTGTAGGCCTTGATGAAGACCGCGCGGAGGTCCTGGCGAGGCTCGAAGCGGTTGAAGGCGTGGGCGTCGGTGGCGGCGGCTTCGAAGAGCTCACGGGCCTCGGCGCGGGTCGCGGGCTCGCGGGCGAGGAGGAGCGCGAGGCCGTAGCGGTGGCGCATCCAGGGGAGGTGGCGGCCGGCGGGGGTGTGGCCGTCGGTGTCGGGGTGGGGGGCGGTCTCCCACAGCGCGTCGCCGCAGGCGACGGCGGCGCGGAGCGCGGTGATGGCGGCGGAGAGGTCGCCGAGGGTGGTGTGGATGGCGGCCTGGCGCGCGTGGGCCTCGGACTCGACGAGGCGGTCGCCGGCGGCGCGGGCGGCGGTGATGGTCTCGGCGAGGTGGGTGAGCTCGCGGCGGGCTTCGTGGCGCGAGCGGTCGTCGGGGTTCATCGGGGCCTCGGTTCGGCTGCGGTGTGACGCCCGGGGGCGGGGTGCATTATGCTGCCGGGGCGGCGACGACGCACGGGGTGAGCAGCGTGGAAGCGTACGAGGTCTTGATCGTCGACGGGGCGGCCGACGGGCTGCCGATGCGGTTGCAGGCGCTGCTCGATCCCGAGCGGCCGGTGGCGCGGCCGGAGCGGTTCTTCGCGGCGGAGCGGTCGATGCCGGTGGTGGGCGGCGGGGTGGCGCTGGTGTGCGGGGCGATCTGCGCAGCGCTCGCGTGGTCGGCGGTGCTGACGGCGCGCGGCGAGGACGGGCCGAAGCTGGTCATCGCGCTGGTGATGATCGCGTTCTTCGCGTGGCCGGCGGTGTGGGGCGCGCGGCAGGTGGCGCGGTACCGGGCCGAGGGGCGCGCGGTCGCGGCGGGGCGGGCGCGGGCGGGGCTGTACGTGGAGGACGACGGGATCCTCTGGCGCGGGTGGGATGGCCGGGTGACGTGGCTGCCGCGGTCGCGGATCGTCGGAGCGCACTCCGGTTCGATCCCCGGCTGGGGCGGCGGAGGCGCACCCAAGACCGGCTGGTTGCTCTACCGGGACGCTGCGGGCGCTTCGACCACGTTCATCCTGCCGGTCCCCGACTGCATCGCCCTCGCCAACGCGCTGCGCCCGTGGCTCGGCGGCGAGCCCTTTCGACGTCCGCAATACTGACCGCCTCACCGTCCGCCCGTCGCCGCCTCGGCCTCGCTGATGAGCGCCTCGAGATCGGCCTCGCGGGTGAGGCGCTCGCTCTGGTGGGCCTGCGTCCAGTCGGCGCCGAGCTGCGCGTCGGCCGCGTGGCCGGCGACGAGGCGGTCGCGCTCGGCGCAGAGCGCGGCGAGCTCGGCTTCGAGCTCGGCCTCGGCCTGATCGAGCTCGCCGAGGCCGGTCTGCGCGTCCTGCTCGCGGGTGTTCATCGCGCCCTCGGCCGTGTCGAGCTGGCCGGCGGTCGCCTCGGTCTGGCCGCGCAGCGCGGTGGTGCGCGCCTTGTGCTCGGTCGCCGCCGCCTCGGCCGCCGCCCCCGCGCTCGCGCCGGTCTGCATCGCCTCGGCGCCGCCGGTCGCCGCGCCCTGGAGCTGCTGCGCGCCCTCGGAGCCGGCGCCGGCGTTGCTGACGAAGCGTGACGGCACCTTGCCCATCAGCTCGAGGAACTTGCCGACGAAGCCCTCGATGAGCCCCTGACCCTCGCCGCTCTTGGACTGGCCGCCCGCAGCCTCCGCGCCCGCCTGCTGCGCGGCCGCGCCGAGCTCGTCCTGCTTGCCTTCGAGGGTGTCGGCCTCGCCCTCGATCCCGCCCACGCCGCCGCGGCCGGCCTCGACCATCGCGCGGCCCTCGGCGATCTCGCCGAGCGAGGTCTCACCGGCCGCGCGCGCCTCGCCGATCTGCGTCTGCTGCGCGCGCAGCGCCTCCTCCTCGGCGTTGATGAGCTCGACCGCGCCGGCCGCGCCGTCGACGGCGCCGGGCACGGCGGTCGGCGGCGCCGGCAGGCCGACGGCGAGGTTCTGCACCGCCTCGCGGATCAGCGCGCCATAGTCGGGGCCGGGCGCCGCCGCGGGGCCGGGCGTGCCCTCGGGCGTCGGCGCCGGGCCGGGCGTCGGCGCCGGCTCGGGCGTCGGCGTCGGCGTCTCGCCCGCGGGGGCCTCGGCGGTCGGCTCCTCCTCGGCCGAGAGCGCCGCGAGGCCACGGTTGAGGAGCCCCACCGCGTCGCCGGTGAGGAACCCGGTCACGCCCGAGCCCTTGTTGTGCCCGTAGAGGTGGCCGCCGGCGCCGAGGTCGCCGAGCTCGCCGCCATCGGCCCCGGCGCCGCTGAGGTCACGGAACCGCTGGTGCTCGGCGATGAGCGCCATGCGCGCGTCGAAGCGCTGGCGCGCGGCGGCGGTGCTGGCGTCGATCCCATCCGCCTTGGCCGCCGCGGCGTCACGGGTGGCCCCGGCAGTGCGCGCGCCCGGTTCGAGGCCGGTGACGACGCCGCCGGCTTCGTCGGTGTAGTGCTGCGCGGTGTCGCGACGGCCGCTGGCGAGCTCCACCTCGTTCTGCGCGGCGCTCACCGGCGCGTTGGCGCGGTTGAGCTCGGCCTGACCCTCGACATAGAGCACCTGAGCCTCGGCCTGCCCCTGCCGCGCCGACGCGAGCTCGCGCTCGAACGCCTTGACCTGCTGCTCCGCCCGCGCGACCGCCGCGTTGGCGACCGGATCGCCGAAGTACGAGCGCAGCCGATCGGCGCGCGCGGTCTGGAGCTGCTGCCGCGCGGCGGCGAGCGCGTCGGCTGTCGTCTGCACGTCCTTGCCGTAGCTGTCGAGCAGCGCCTTGCGCTCGGCGAGCTCGGTCTCGGCCGCCTGTCGCTGCGCGGCGGTGCCGCCCTCGACCTGCCGCAGCCGCTCCTGCGCCGCTTCGAGCCGCTGCTGCGCCTCGTCGAGCGTCCGGCGCGCGTCGGACTGGTCCCGCCGCGCCGCGTCGAGCTCGGCGCTCGCCTCGTCGTACTTCTGCTGCGCCGCCGCCGCCTCGGCCTGCGCCTGCCCGCGGGCGCCCTGCCGGGTCGACGGATCGGCCGCGTCGGGGCCGAGGCGGTCGTTGACATGGTCGCGATGGCGCTCGTTGACATAGACGTCGACGCCGCGGCTCTCGAGGCCGTGGATCCGCTCGCCGGTCGTCTGCCCCGGCTTGAAGGCACCTACGGTCGCGCCGGCGGTGTTGCGGATGTTGTTGGCGAGCCGGCCGCGGTTGTCGGCGCTGAGCTGGCCGGCGCCGATCGAGGCGCTCGCGAAGCTCGTCAACACATTGCCCGCCCGCTGCAGCACCGTCGGCCGCGGCGCCCCGCCGCCGCCGTCCCCGCCGGTCCGCGGCGCCCCGTCACCGTCGCCGCCCTTGCGCTGCGACGGGTGCGGCCCGCCCGAGAGGTTGTTGCGCACCGAGTCGCCCGCGCGCTCGGTCCACGCCTGCACGAACTTGCCGGTGTCCTCCTGCAGCCGCGCCGCCTTCTGCTCCGCCGCCGCCGGATCGCTCTCCAGATACAAGATGTCGACCGTGCGCAGCCCGATCATCACCGCGCGCAGGATCGACGTCACGGTGCCCATCACCGTGCCCACCGCGCCGAGGATCGAGCCCCACTTCGCCGCGAGCGCGACGAACGGGATGAGCCACTGCATCCCGGGGATGAAGCTCAACAGGAAGCCGATCCCCGCGACCGCCCAGCAGATCGAGGTGAGCGTGTCGAGGATCGTCTTGACCCCGTCCGCCATGTCGAGGACGCCCTCGATCGTGTCGATGGGATCACCCGAGGTGAGCTTGGCCCAGCCCTCGCCGAACTTGCCGCCGCCGGTCAGCCCCGACCCGACCTCGGCCGCCCAGCCGCCGAGGCCCTTGTCGTAGATGGTGTAGAACATGCGCCCGGCCTCGACGAAGCCGGCGACGTACGGGATCTTGGACGAGGCGACGTTGATGGCGGTGTCGATGACGATCGACTTGCCGCCCTCGACGAGCCCGGTGAGCGCGCCCCCGCCGAGCGCCTGCGAGACCATGTCGCCGCGCGAACGCGGCTGCGGCGCGGGCTCGCCGGGGGTCTGCACCGGGCCGATGGTCGGGCCGGGGTCGAAGAAGTGGTCGCGGACCGCGATCTCGAGGTCCCAGTCGAAGCCGGTGCTGACCGTGTCCCACGGCGCGGGGCACATGCCGCCGACGCCGACCGGCGCGCCGCCCCCGCCGCCGAGCGCGCCGTCGAGCCCGCCCGGCCCGCCACCGCTCGCCCGGCCGCCGTCGCCGAGCTCGCCGCCCTCGACCTGCGGACCCTGCCCCGGCGCCTGCTCGCCGGTCTGCTGCTCGCCCTCTTCGCCGCCCTCGGTGACTCGCCGCCCTCGCCGGGCGCCTCGACCTCGACGACCGGCGCCTCCGCCCCGGCTCGCCTTCGACCGGCTGCCCGCCCTCGACCTGCTGCCCGCCTTCGACCGGCTGCCCGCCCTCGACCTGCTGCCCGCCCTCGACGCCGCCCGCGTCCACCGCGCCACCCGGCGCCCCGCCCTCGACCACCGGCCCCGCCCCCTCGTCCCCCGGCGGCGCCGCGCTCCCCAGCCCCCCCTCGCCCAGCTCCACGTCCCCCGCCGCCGCCGCCAGCTCCCGGCTCTGCGCCGCCGCCGCCTCCGTGCCCGGCGCCGCCAGCCCCTCCGTCGACGCCCCCGACAGCTCCATCGACTGCGCCTGCTGCGCCAGCGCCTGCGGATCCCGCAGATCCGGCCCCGCCGCCGCGCCCGCCTCATCGGCGAACTGTTGCGCCTGCGCGCTCGCGTGCTCGACATCCAGTTGCGGATCCGACATCAGCCCCCCCCGGTGCTCCTCACCAGACTAACATCCGAGCCCCGTCGGGCAAGCGCGATCGACGCCCCACCGCACATCGCCGTCAATCCGGCCGCGGCTCGCCCACCACCAGCAGCGTGCCCGAGACATACTCCGCGAGCCCCTGCCGCCGCGGATCGACCGCCGCCCACACATAACCGAGCAGCAGCGCCCCCAGCCCCACCACCGTGCCCGCCGCGTGCGCCAGCGCCCGCAGCGGCCCCGCGCCCTCACCCTCCCGGTCGATCAGCCGCAGCCCCAACAGCCGCTCCCCGAGCGTGCCCGCGAGCAGGTGCCGGGTGACGACCGCATAGATCGCGGCGACGCCCAGCATCACCACCGCCGGCCCTTTGAACAGGTGCAGGTGCTCGGCGAGCAGCTCGGCGGTGTAGTCGATCCAGTCGAACGCCCGCGCCGGCAGCGTCGGCCGCACCAGCCCGCTCCGCCACAGCGCGAAGCCCACCCCGCCCAGCAGCGCGAGGTCACACAGATCGGCCAGCAGCCGCCGCCAGAACGGCGCGGCGGTGACCGCCATCCGAAACATGTCGCCGCGCCGGCGGGCCGTCCCCATCGGTCGGGCTCATAGCACGCCGAGTCGATCGAGGGCGAGCGCGACCGCGACCGGCGCCGCCGTCTCGGTGCGCAGGATCGGGCACCCGAGCCGCACCGCGCGCACCCCCGCCGCCGTCATCGCCGCGACCTCACCCGGCGAAAACCCCCCCTCCGGCCCCACGAAGACCGCGATCGGCGGCGCCACCCCCAGCGCGACCGCGTCGAGCGCGCCGCCGCCGTGCGGGTGCAGCACCCAGCGCGCCGCACAATCCGCCGTCGCCGCCAGCGCCCCCGCCAGATCGAGCGGCCCCACCAACACCGGCGTATCGGCCCGATCCGACTGCCGCGCCGCCTCGGCCATCACCCGCGCCAGCCGCTCGCGCCGCTTCTCCGCCCGCGCCCCGTCGAGCTTCACCACGCTGCGCGCCGCGTCGAGCAGGATCAGCCGCGCCACCCCCAGCTCGGTCACCTGCCGCGCCACCGCGTCCAGCTTCTCGCCCTTCGGCAGCCCATACACCAGCGTCACCGGCGCCGCCCGCCGCCCGCTCACCACCGGCCCCGCCCGCTCGGCCACCAGCGCCTCGCCCTCCTCGACGAGCACCGCCTCCGCCTCGCGCCCCTCCCCGTCGAAGACCCGCACCCGATCGCCCGCCCCCAGCCGCCGCACCCGCCGCAGGTAGTGCGCCGCCTCCGCCGGCAGCGCCAACCGCTCCGCGCCCAGATCGGCGCCCGGCAGCGGCACCCGGATCACGCCGGCGCCCGCAGCACCAGGATCACCCACTCGCCCTCTTCGCGGCGCTCGACGAGATCGAAGCCGCCATAGGCCGCCCGCACCGCCTCGAACTGGTTCGCCAGCAGCCCCGACAGGATCAGCGTGCCCCCCGGCGCGCAGCGGCCCGCGATCTGCGGCGCGATCTCGATCAGGATCGTCGCGAGGATGTTGGCGACCACCACCGGGAAGCGCTCGCCGACCGCGTCCGCCGAGCCGAGCACCAGCTCGACCCGATCACCCACCCGGTTGCGGGCCACGTTGCGCCGCGCGTTGTCGAGCGCGACGTCGTCGATCTCCACCCCCACCGCGCGATGCCCCAGCAGCGCCGCCGCGATCGACAGGATCGCCGACCCGCAGCCCACGTCGAGCACCGCCGTCGGCCCCCCCGCCGCCAGCACGTCGTCGAGCGCCTTCATCACCCCGCGCGTCGTCTCGTGGGTCCCCGTCCCGAACGCCATGCCCGGATCGATCACCACCGCGGCCGGCACCGCCGCCGGCGGCTGCTCCCACGGCGGATGCACCGCGATCCGCTCCGAGAGCCGCGCCCCGCGGAAGAACGCCTTCCACCCGTCGCGCCAGGTGTTGTCGGTCCGCCGCCGCGTCTGCACCGCCGCCGGCGGCAGCCCGAGCTGCGCGAGCACGTCGCTGATCCGCGCCTCGATGTCCTCCGGCGGCGCCGACGGCAGCCCGATCACCACCGCCGGATCGGCGCTCCCCGCCTTGTGCATCGTGCTGTCGTCCTGCACCTCGACCGGCAGATCGAGCCCCTCGGCGAGCAGCCACGCCGCCGCGTCGGCCAGCTCGACCGGCACCTCGAAGCGCACCTGCCACCACGGCCGCTCGTCGGCGACCACCTCCCCCTCCACGCTCCCCGCCCCCGGCGCGAAGACCTCGAGCGCCCGCGCGATCCGCTCCGCCACCCGATCGGCCATCGCCGGCTCCCGGATCAGGTCGTTGCGCACCTCGATCTCGATGAACGGCACCCCGTTCGCCCGCCCGTGCCGCAGGATCGAATAGACGAACAGCGACGCCATGCCCGAGTACGGCTCGTTGAGCGCCACCGCGAAGCCCTCGGCCTTCATCGCCGCCTCGATCCGCTCGGCGTGAACGACGTGCTCGTCGAACAAGATCCCGATCTCCATCGCCCGCTTCGCGCCGAACCACTCGGGCGTGAAGCTGTGCATCGAGACGAGGTGCGCCGGCCCGCGGGCGAGGCGGGCGCGCGCGGTGCGGTCGACGGCGTCGTGGTAGGGCACGTAGAGCGCCTCGATGCGGTGCTTCATCTCGGCGAGCGAGAGGTCGCGGTTGAACGAGACCGGCTGGTCACCGCACTTCTCCACGACGAGCGTCTCGTGGTCGAGCGGGCGGTTGGGATCGATGACGAGGCGGCTGAACTCCGAGAGCACCGCGACCGAGTCGCACAGCTCGGCGAGGCGCTCGCAGACGCGCGCGATGCCGATGTCGTAGCCCCAGTGCTCGTCGAGCAGCGCCTGATCCTCGGCGCTCGGCGTGACCCCGACCGGGCGGTTGCTCGCGTGCTCGCAGGTGAAGATGAACGGCCCGCGCACGAGCGCGGGATCCCCGATGATGCGGTAGGGCGATGTCATGGGCGGCGCATCTAGCACAAACGCCCCGCGATTGCAGCGGCCATGCTCACCCCTCGACCGGCGCCACCTGCACGTCGATCCGCGCCGCCGCCGGCAGATGCACCCGCGCCGCCTCGAAGACCTCGACCGCCCGCGCCCGCTCGATCGCCGCCCGCCACTGCGCGAGCGCCTGCGCGCCGACGAAGCTGCGCCCGCCCTCGCCGTGCCCCGCGACGAACGCCGCGACGCCCTCCGGCTGCCGCAGCGCGACCGCCCGCCGCCCGACCAGCGGCCCCACCGCCGCCGCCAGCGCCTCGACGGTCGGCGGCACCTGCGCCAGCTTGTCGATCGCCGCGTCGAGCCGGCCCACCGCCGCCCGCACCGGCCCCGCCGCCCCGGCGACGAGCACCAGCGCGTGCCCCTGGTCGCCCCGCGCGCAGCTCCACCTCGACCGCGACCCCTCCCCCGCCGCCGCCTCGGCGAACAGCGCCAGCGCCAGCTCCACCCCCGCCACGCGCCGTCGTCGAGCGCTCCCCACCGGCCACACCCGCGCCACGCCGCGCCCGCGCCCGTCGCCGCCCGCACCACCGAACGCGACGCCTCCGCGGCCACCTCGCCTCGCCCTCGACCGGCAGCCGCAGCGCCCGCATCGCGACCGGCCGCCGATCGCCCGCGAACGCCGCCGCGACCGCCCGCGTCACCGTCGGCGCCGGCTCGCCCGTCGCCACCGTCAACCGCAGCGGCGCGTGCGTCACGAACGCGTCGTACCACGCCCCACCCCGCCGGCGGCGCTCGCCTCGACCCCGCGTCGACCGCCTCCGCTCGGGCAGCATCACCCCCGCGCCGCCGCCGCCCGCGCCACCGCGATCCCCGCGCCCGCGCCGCCGCGTCCGCCCGCTCGACCCCGCGCCGCCCCCGCCGCCGCCGCGCCCGCTCCACCGTCGCCGGCGCCCACTGCGGCCGCATCACGCGATCGGCCAGCAGCTCGAGCGCGTCGCCGAGCCGCGCCGCCGGCACCGCGACCGCCACCGACAACCCTCCGGCCCCAGCGTCACCGTCGGCGTCGCCCCCGCGAGCGGCGCCCCGAGCGCCTGCGCCGCGATCTGCGCCGCCCCGAGCAGCGGATCGGGCACCGTCGCCTGCCCCGCCGCGACCCGCAGGTGGATCGCCGCCCGATCGCGCCGCGGCGACGGCACCACCGCCAGCGTCACCCCCGCCGGCAGCGGCGGCGCCTCCCCACCCCGCCCGCGCCGCGGCTGCGCCCCCACGCCGCCGCGTCGCGCTCGCCCGGCACCAGCGCCGACACGATCGCCACCGCCGCCTCCGGCCGCAGCAGCCCCGCGCCTGCGCCGCGATCGCCTCCCCGCCCGCGCCGCCAGCGCCGCCCGGTACTGCTGCCCGTCGGCGTCATCCGGCCAGCGCAGCGCTTTGAGCCCTGCGCCGCGGATCGCGCAGCGCCGCGTCGATCGCGTCCACCGCCCGCGCCTGGCTCCCCGGCGGCGGCGCCGCCCGCCCCAGCGCCTCGACCCCCGCCACGTCGCGTCCCACAGCGCGTCCGCGTCCGCGCCTCGACCAGCACCACCAGCAGCCCGAAGCCCCGGCGCGTGCACGAACGCTCTGCCCGCGCCGCAGCCCGCCCGCGCCAGCGCCGCTGGCAGCGGCGCCGCCCTGTCCTGCACCAAGAGCGCGCCAGCAGATCCAGCGCCGCCGCGTCCCCGGCGTCGCCACCGTCACCGGCCACGCCAGCCCGATCCGCGCCCCCGCCCGGCGCCGGATCGACCACCACCCGCGCTCTCCACCACCGGCGCCCGCCCGCCGCCTTCACCGCGCCTGACCACCCCCGAACGCCCCCTCCGCCGCCGTCACGAACCCCGCCGTCGCCCCGCTCGCCACCAGCGCCGCCCCGCCGGCCGCCACCGCGCCGCCGAAAGACCCGCCCGCCGCCTCGTCCGCCGCCCCGAACAGCGGCCGCCCCGCCGGATGCCCGCCCCACGCCTCCCCGATCAACCGCCGCAGCGCCGCCCGCGCCGGATCCCGGCCTGCCGCCGCCGCCATCGACTCCGCCGCGCCGCCGCCGCCGCCCGATCCTGCGCCGTCGCCCCGCCCTGCGCCGCCGCCGCCAGCGCGTCCAACGCCAGCCGCAGATGCGCCGCCGCCACCGTCGCCGCGATCACCGCCGCCTCGGCCTGCACCCACGCCTCCGCCCGCCCCCCGAGCGGCGCCAGCGTCCGCGCCACCAGCGCCTCCGCCGCCAGCGCCTCGACCAGCGCCACCCCCGGCGCGCCATCCGGCGCGTGCATCGCCCCCGCCGCCAGCCACAGCTCGACCGTCACCGCCGGCGCGCCCGGATCGGGGAGCGCGTGCAGCACCAGCCCGTTGTCGAGGCGCAGCACCCGATCGACGGTGTCTTCGGCGCCCGGATCGGGCATCGGCGGCGGCGTCGCGCCGCAGCCCACGAGCAGAGCGAGGAGCGCGCCGAGCGCGGCGCGGCGGGCGACTTCGACGAAGGACGAGGCAGTCATGGCCGCGCACGCTAGCCCGAACGCACCCCCAGGACAACGCCGCCCGCGATCACGCCCCCGACGATGCCATCGCGCCATGCCATGCCCCGCCGGCATCCCACCCCTCCGCGGCCGACCGAAAACCGCCGCCGCCCGCCCCGGCTCGGGTACACACGCGCCCCGGCGTTGCGGTAGATTGCCGACCGTCCTCTGGCGGAGTGCCGATGCAAGACCCCCGAGAGACCGCGCGCTGGCGCCGCGTGGTCGAAGCGCTGCGCAGCGAGGCCGAGGGCCTCGCCGACCCCCGGGTCCGGGCCTGGAAGCTCATCGAGATCGGCGACGTGCACTTCGATCGCCTCGGCGACGCGCTCGCCGCCGCCGACGCCTACGTCGAGGCCGCCGGCGCCGCCCCGCAAGGCGCCGACGACGCGCTCCGCCGCCTCGAACGCCTCGCCCGCGAGAGCGGCGACGGCCGCCTCATGCAGCGCTGGGTCTCCGGGCTCAAACAAGGCGGCCGCTACGCCGAGGCCGTCGCGCTCATCGCCGCCCGCGCCGAGGGCCTGCGCGACGCCCGCAAGCGCTGCCGCCTCCGCCTCGAAGCCGCCCGCCTCTGCGCCGAGAAGCTCGGCGACGCCCCCGCCGCCCGCCGCCACCTCATCGCCGCCGCCGAAGACGCCGGCGCGCCCGAGCTCGACCGCGTGCAGCGCCCGCTCGCCGCCCACCTGCAAGAGACCCCCGACGACGAAGAGGCCCGCCGCGCTCGCCCGCCTCCTCGCCCGCGCCGATGCCCGACGCCGCCGTCGACGTGCTCGCCGCCGCCGCCACCCACAGCCGCGACCTCGAACGCAAGGCCGCGCTGCTTACGAGGCCGCCCACCTCGCCGAGCAGGCCGGCGCCCCCACCGCGCCCCGCCCTGCTCTATCAGGCGCTCGTCTACGACCCGCGCCGCGAAGCCGAGGTGCGCGCCCGCCTCGACGCCCTCGCCCGCCGCGCCGAGAGCGGCGAGCCCGCGCTCGTCGACGCGCTCGTCGAGGTCTACGACGCCCTCAAGGAGCCCGCCCGCAGTCAGGCGCTCCTCGCCCGCCGCGCCGGCGGCCGCGGCCCCGACCGGCTCCGCCAGGCCCGCCACGCCGAAGACGTGCTCCGCGACCCCGCCCGCGCCTTCGACCTCTACCGCGCCGCCGCCGCCGATGCCATCGATCCCACCGATGCCATCGAAGGCATGAGACGCACCGGCCGATCCCATGCCTTCGATGCCATCGCCGAGATCTGCACGAAGCACGGCCGCTGGGTCGAGCTCGCCGCGCTCCTCAGCGACGAGGCCGCCCTCCAGAGCGACGACGGCCGCCGCGCCGCGCTCCTCCACCGCGCCGGCGAGATCCTCGAACAGCGCCTCGGCGACACCGAGCGCGCCATGGCCCGCTACGTCGAAGCCTTCCGCCTCGCCCCCCGCGAGCCCCGCTACCTCGAAGCCGGCGAGCGCCTCTACCGCCGCGCCGGCGACTACGCCATGGTCGACCGCCTCCTCGGCCTGCGGATCCGCGTCGCCGCCGACGACGCCGCCCGCCGCCCGCTCCTCGTCGATCAGGCCCGCCTCCGCCGCGAACACCTCGACGACCCGCTCGGCGCCTACGACGCCCTCCGCGCCGCGCTGCGCCGGCTCGGCGAGGCCACCGTCGAAGACGACGCCTTCTCCATGCTCGGCGCGCTCGTCGGCGACCCCCGCGCCTTCGAAGTCATCGAGACCGGCCTCCGCCGCCGCGCCGCCGCCGCCGCCGACCCCCGCGAGGCCGCCCGCGCGCTCCTCGAGCTCGCCGCGCTCCACCTCGACCTGCGCCACGACCGCGACGCCGGCCTCGCGCTCGTGCGCGCCGCCGACTGCGCCCCGACGACGGCGACCTCTACCTCCGCGCCGCCGACCAGATCGAAGCCCACGCCGGCCCCGCCGCCGCCTTCCAGTGGCTCCGCCGCGCCGGCGAACGCCCGCTCCCCGACGCCCTCCGCGTCACCGCGCTCCGCCGCGCCGGCCAGCCTCGCCCGCGACAACGGCGACCCTCGCGGCGCGCTGTGGGCCTTCAAGCCTGCTCGACCTGCAACCCCGCGACGAAAAGCCTTCACCGAGGCCCTCGCCGCCGCCGACGCCGCCGACCACCCGCGCCGCCGCCGAGCTCCTCGACGCCGCGCTCGCCGACGAGCTCGGCCCCCCGCGACTTCGCCCGCGCCTGCGGCTGGCTCCGCGCCCTCGCCCGCGCCCGCGCCCGCCTCGGCAACCCCGACGGCGCCGCCGCCTGCCACGCCCGCGTCCTCGACGACGACCCGCCGACGCCGAGGCCCTCGCCGCGCTCGAACCCTGGCTCCGCGCCCGCGGCGGCTCCGGCGCCCCCGTCGAGCGCCGCCGCCGCCGTCCGCGCCCTCGAAGCCCGCAGCGAGCCCGCCATCGAAGGCCGCCTCGTCCTCGCCGCCCTGCACGAAGCCGCCGGCCGCCCGCCGAGGCCGCCCGCTGGCTCGCCCCATCGCCGAGGCCGCCGGCCCCGCCACCCGCAGCCGCCTGTTTGCGCTCCACGCCGCCGCCGCCGACCGCCCCGCCGCGATCGCCTTCGCCCGCCGCCTGCTCCGCGGCGCCGCGATCGACGACGACGAGCGGTCGAGGTCATCGACGCCTCGTCGCGCTCGCCGAGGCCGACCCGTCGACGAGCCCCGCGCTCACCGTCGGCCTCCTCATGCTCGTCGAGGCCCGCCCCGCCGACCCCGAGGCCCGCCGCCGCGCTCGCTGCGCTCGCCCGCCGCACCGGCGACGACGCTGCGCTTCGCCGCCGCGCTCGACCGCCTCGCCGCGCTCGCGCCCGCCGCCGACCGCCCCCGCTGCTCCGCGAGATCGCCCGCCTCGCCGACCGACACACCGACCGCCAGGGCGACGCCGCCCAGGCATGGCAGGCCGTGCTCGCCGTCGCCGAAGACGACCCGAGGCGCTCGCCGCGCTCATCCGCATCGAGACCCGCCGCGGCGACGACGCCGCCGTCTGGCGCCTGCTCTGGCGCCGACAGGCACCACCGCCGACGCCGACGAGCGCTTCGGCTTGCCCGCGAGGCCGCCGTCATCGCCGAGCTGCGCCTCGGCGACCCCCGCCGCGCTGCCGAAGCCTGGGACGCCGCCCTCGCCGTGCGCCCCGACGACGAAGGCCCTCGACGAGCTGTTGCGCCTCGCCGACGAGCGCGAGACTGGCGCTGCGCGCGCTCGCCGCCCGCCGCCTCCCCGCGCTCACCGGCCGCGACCGCGTCGAGCTCGCCCGCCGCCTCGCCCGCCTCTGCGCGGGCCCCTCGCCGACCCCAAAGGCGCGCTCGACGGCTGGCGCGTCGTCGCCGAGGCCGACCCGACGACCCGAGGCCCTCGAAGCCTCGCCCGCGACGCCGAGGCCGCGGCGCCGACGCCGTCGCGCTCCTCATGTGGGCCGCCTCGCCGCGCCGCGCCTCCGGCGCCCAGAAGCGCATCGCGCTCGAACGCCGCGCCCGCCTCCTCGAAGCGCAAGGCGAGACCGCCGCCGCGATCACCGCCTGGCAGGCCGTCGCCGAGCACGCCTACCACGACCCTGCCCCGCTCGCCGAGGTGCGCCGCCTCGCGCTCGCCGAAGACGACCCGCCACCGCCGCCGCCGCGCTCACCGCCGAGATCGAGCGCAGCCCCGCCGCCCGCCGCCCCGCGCTCGAACGCGACCTCGCCGCGCTCGCCGAAGACCGCCTCGCCGACCCCGACGCCGCCGCCGCCGCCTGGGAGCGCGTCGTCGCCGCCGTGCCCGACGACGCGACGCCCTGCTCGCGCTCGTCCGCCTCCACGCCGAGCACGGCCGCCCGCTCGACATGTTCCGCGCGCTCGACGCCCTCATCCGCCAGGACCCGCCGCCGCCGTCGCCCGCGTCAGCGACGCCGCCCGCCGCGTCGAGGCCCGCGGCGACGAGGCCACCGCCTTCGAATGCTGGCGCCGCGCCCACCAGCTCGCCGACGACGTCGCCCCCGACCTGCTCGACGCGCTCGCCCGCCTCGCCGGCCCCGCCCGCCGCTGGCCCGCCTACGCCGACGCCCTCGCCCGCGCCGCCGGCCGCGCCACCGACCCCCACGAGCAGCGCGCGCTCATGCTCGACGCCGCCGACGTCCGCGCCGAGCGCGCCGGCGACCTGCACGGCGCCTTCGCCCAGGTCCAGGCCGCCTGCGCCCTCGACCCCGCCGACCGCGAGGCGCTCGACCGCCTCGAAGCCCTCGCCGAGCGCATCGACGACCCCGCCCGCTGGGCCGCGCTCGCCGAGGTCCTCATCGCCGCCGCCGACGCCGACCCCCGCCGCCGCGCCGAGCGCCTCGTGCGCGCCGCCGAGATCGACGAGCGCCGCCGCCGCCGCCCCGACGCCGCGTTCGCGCTCTACGCCCGCGCCTTCGAACACCCCGCCGCCCCCGCCCGCGTCGAAGCCGAGCTGCTGCGCCTCGCCGACGCCCTCGACCGCTGGCCCGCGCTCATCGAGCTCTTCGACGCCCGCGCCCGCGGCCTCAAGAGCGACGCCGACCGCGCCGCGCTCCTCTACCGCCTCGGCCGCGCCCTCGAAGCCCGCGGCCGCGACGACGACGCCTTCGCCCAATACCTGCTCGCCTCCGAGCTGCGCCCCCTCGACCCCGACATCCGCGACGCCACCCACCGCATGGCCCACAGCCTCGACGCCTGGGGCCTCGTCGAGCGCGTCCTCCGCCACGCCCTCGAAAACGCCGACGGCCCCCGCGAGCGCGTCCCCGTGCTGCGCGCGCTCGCCGACCTCGAAGCCGGCCCCCTCGGCCAGCCCGCCGCCGCCTTCGAAACCCTCAAGCGCGCCTTCGTGCTCGACCCCGGCGAGGCCGGCACCCGCGCCGCGCTCGAAGCCCTCGGCGACCGCCGCGCGCTCGCCGCCTTCTACGAAGAAGAAGCCGGCTGGGCCGAGACCCCCGCCCACCGCCTCGCGCTCTACCGCGCCGCCGCCGACGGCTGGAAGGCCCTCGGCGAACAGCTCCGCGCCGCCGCCGTGCTCCGCAAGCTCGACAAGCTCGCCCCCGGCGACGCCGACCTCGTCGACGAGCGCCTCGACCTCCTCCGCCGCGCCGACGACCCCGCCCCCCTCGCCGCCGCGCTCGAACGCCAGATCGCCGCCGCCGACGGCCCCCGCCAGATCGAGCTCCTCCGCGAGCTCGCCACCCTGCGCGCCACCCGCCTCGCCGACCCCGAGGGCGCCGAAGCCGCCTGGCGCCGCATCCTCGACGCCCGCCCCGCCGACGCCGACGCCTTCGCCGCCCTCGAAGCGAGCCTCACCGCCCGCCGCGCCTGGGCCGCGCTCGACGAAGCCCTCGCCCGCCGCATCGAGCGCACCACCGCCGCCGACCGCCGCGCCCTCGTGCGCCGCCGCGCCGAGCTCCTCCACCGCCGCCTCGGCCGCCCCGTCGAAGCCTTCCACCTGCTCGCCGAGGTCGCCCGCGCCGAACCCGCCGACCTCGACCTCCTCGAGCTCCTCGCCACCCGCGCCGCCATCGCCGGAGCCCACGCCGAGCTCGTCGCCTGCGCCGAGCGCGCCATCGCCGTCGCCCCCAAGGCCCGCCTCGCCCGCGTCCTCACCCTCGTCGGCCGCACCGCCCGCGACCACCTGCAAGACCCCCGCAAGGCCCTCTCCGCGCTCGGCCGCGCCCTCGAGCTCTGCCCCGACGACCTCGACCTCGCCCGCGAGGTCGCCGCCCTCCAGCGCGCCCGCCGCCAGTACGGCCCCCTCGCCGAGCTGCACCGCCGCGTCGGCCCCGCGCTCGTCGCCGCCCCCGGCGAAGCCCCCGACCACCCCGACGTCGTCGCCCGCTGGGCGCTCGCGCTCGCCGAGCTGCACGCCGACCGCCTCTACCGCCCCGACGAAGCCATCGCCGTCATCCGCCGCCTCGTCGCCGAGCAGGCCACCCGCCTCGACGCGATCCGCCGCCTCCGCGCCCTCTGCGCCCAGGCCCACGACGGCCAGGGCCTCGTCGACGCCACCGAGCGCCTCGCCGGCCTCGCCGTCGGCGCCGAGCGCCTCGCCACCCTCGTCGACGGCGCCCGCGAGCTCACCAACATGGGCGACGGCGCCCGCGCCGTACACCTCTGGCGCACCGTGCTCGCCGAGGCCCCCGGCCACAAAGAAGCCCAGAAGGCCGTCGCCCGCCAGGCCGCCCGCCAGGAAGACTGGGCGCTCATGGCCGAACAGCTCGAAGCCCGGATCCGCACCGCCCGCGAACCCCGCGCCCGCGCCGACCTGCTCTGCGAGCTCGCCGTCATCCACCGCGACCGCAACGGCGACGCCGACGCCGCCGGCCGCGCCTTCGACCGCGCGCTCGCCGCCGCCCCCGACCACGCCGCCGCCCTCGCCGGCCGCGCCGCGCTCGCCATCGCCCAGGACGCCCCCACCGCCACCCTCACCCCGCTCGCCGACGCCCTCGACGCCCGCATCAACGCCGACCCCACCGACGCCGCCGGCCTCCGCCCGCTCCTCGCCGAGCTGCACCGCGCCCGCGCCCGCCACGCCCGCGCCCGCGGCGACCACGACGCCGCCCTCGGCTGGCTCGCCGCCGCCCACCGCGCCCTCCCCGACGACACCGAAGCCGCGCAACGCTACGCCGACGCCCTCTACGAAGCCGGCGACATGCCCGCCGTCGCCGCGCTCTACCGCGTCCTCCCCCTCCCTCCGCAAGACCCCGGCGACGACGGCCGCGCCCGCGCCGAAGAACACCTCCGCCGCGCCCGCGCGCTCCGCGCCGTCGCCGACGACGAGCCCGCCATGCGCCACTTCGAAGGCGCCATGGCCCACCCCGCGACCCGCGCCATCGCCACCGAGCACCTCGCCAACCTGCAAGAGCGCGCCGGCCGCTGGGAGGCCGCCGCCCGCCTCCGCGAGAAGCTCGCCGACTGCGTCGACGACCCCCAGGCCAAACGCGCCGCCTGGGTCGCCGCCGGCCTCATCCTCCAGCACCGCCTCGGCCGCGCCCACCGCGCCATGCAGGCCTACGACAAGGCCGTCGACGCCGGCCTCGGCGAACCCGTGCTCCTCGGCTGCATCCTCGCCCTCTACCGCGAGCAGCAGCGCCCCGAGCGCGTCCTCGGCGTCGTCGAGACCCTGCTCGCCGGCGACGCCCCCCCCCGCCGCCGCGCCGAGCTCTGGTGCGACCGCGCCTGGGCCCTCGCCGCCCGCGGCGACCGCCCCCTCGCCCGCGAAGCCTGGCTCGCCGCCCTCGCCGCCGACCCCGCCTCGGTCGAAGCCGCCCGCGGCCTCTTCGACGGCCTCGCCGACACCCCCCCCACCGAACAGCAGGACGCCCTCGACGCCGCCCGCCGCGCCCTCGCCGCCCTCACCGGCCGCGCCCGCCTCACCCTGCTCTCCGGCCTGCTCGACTGGCACGCCGCCCGCGCCGAAGACGCCGCGGCGCAAGCCATCGCCGAAGAGCTCGTCGCGCTCGCCCCCGACTACCGCCCCGGCCACGACACCCTCGCCCGCCTCCACGCCGCCCGCGCCCTCCAAGGCGACCCCGAAGCCCTCGCCCCCGCGCTCCACCACACCCGGGTCGACCTCCGCCTCCGCCCCGCCATGCCCGAGGCGCTCCGCCAGCTCGCCGCCCTCCTCCGCGCCGCCGACCGCCCCCGCCACGCCGCGCTCCCCGAAGGCCTCCTCGTCCTCCTCCGCGAACAGGACACCGCCACCCCCCTCCACCCCGACGGCGCCCCCCCGCTCCCCGGCGCGCTCCGCAAGCAGCACCTCGCCGAAGACACCGCCCGCAACCCCGTCGCCCACCTCCTCGCCGCGCTCCACGGCTGGGCCACCCCCCACCTCGACGCCCACCTCCGCGCCGCCCCCCGCGGCCACCGCGCCGCCCACGAAGCCCCCGCGCTCGACCGCCTCGCCCGCACCCTCGCCCGCGACCTCGGCCTCCCCGACCGCCGCTTCCGCGTCGACCCCGCCCACGACGGCCCCCGCACCCGCAGCGCGCGCGCCCCCCCCGCTCCTCATCGGCCGCCCCCTCCTCGCCGCCGACGACACCACCCGCCGCTTCGCGCTCGCCCGCGCCCTCGACCTCACCCGCGCCGCCGCCCCCCACGCCGGCCTCATCCCCCCAGGCGAGACCCGCGCCCTCCTCGCCGGCGCCGTCGCGCTCGCCCACCCCGACCACGCCGCCCCCTACGCCGCCGCCATCGCCGCCCCCCTCGAAGCCGTCGCCGCCTGGGCCGAATGGCTCAACGAACACCTCGACCCCCGCCAATTCGAAGCCCTCACCCGCCTCGCCCCCCCCGTCGTCGACGGCGGCCCCCGCGCCCTCGACGCCTGGACCGCCGCCACCCGCCGCACCGCCGACCGCGTCGCCCTCTGGATGAGCGGCGACCTCGCCGCCGCGCTCCGCTGGCTGCACGCCGAAGACCCCGCCCTCGCCGACCACCGCCTCGGCGCCCCCCGCGCGCTCCGCACCCTCCTCAAGGCCGCCCCCCCGCTCGCCGAGCTCCACCACTTCGCCTTCGACGACGCCTTCTTCGCGCTCCTCGACGCCCTCGACACCCTCGAAGCGCAGCGCCTCCCGCCCGAAGACCCGCTCGACGAACCCGAGAGCCTCATCGCCGACCCCGACGCCCTCGACCCGGCCGCGCTCGCCGACCCGCTCGCCGACCCGCTCGCCGACCCGCCCGCCGCCCGCCGCCGGCCCCGCCGACCTCGCCGCCCACGACCGCACCGCCCTCCACCACTCGCCGACCTCGCCGCCGGCCCCACGCCGACCCGCCCGCGCCGACGCCCCCACCGAGCCCGCCGCGCCCGCTCGCCATCCCTGTCGCCGCCGGCACCCCGCCACGCCCCCGCCGCCCGCAGCAGCGTCCTCATCGCCCCCCGCCCTCACCGCCGCCGCGCCCGACCCGACGACGACGCCGGCACCGCCGAGATCGGCGTCCCCGAACCCGTGCTCGAACCCGGCGACCACCCCATCCCCACCCCGCCGAGACCCGCGTCCAGCTCGTCGCCGGCTCATCGGCCCGCCGCCGCCCCTACGACCCCGACGCCTGGGACGACAGCGGCGACGACGCCCTCGACGCCCTCGTCTCCGCCCCCCGCGCCGCGCCCGCAGCATCGCCGGCTCCGCCGCCGAGACCCGCGCCCCGCGCTCGACCTGCCGACGCGCTCGACCTGCCCGACGACGGCGACCCCACCGGCGCCCAACCCGCCTTCGCCGACGCCATCGACGGCCCCGGACCCATCGACGCCGCGGAACCCATCGACGACGACGAACTCCACACCGCCATCGCCGCGCTCCCCGCCGATCCGACGCTCCATCCCGGCGCGCCGGCGACGGTCGAAGTCCCCGCCCCCATCGCTGGCATCGAAGCCATCGAATCAGCCCGAGGATCAGGCACCCGCAGCCATCCCACGCGAAGCCAGCGAGTCATCCGAAGCCAGCGAGCCATCCGAAGCCGCCGGAGCGCCCGAAACCAGCGAGTCATCCGAAGCCAGCGAGCCATCCGAAGCCACCGGAGCGCCCGAAGCCAGCGTATCCCCCGAAGCCAGCGAACTCCCCGCCGTCAGCGCCGACCCCGAAACCAGCGAGCCATCCGAAGCCAGCGCCCCCGCAGCCATCGCCCCCCCCGCAGCCATCACCGCCCCCGCTCCCGACGCCTCCCCGAAGGCACCGAAGGCATCATCCCGCCGCCCCTTCGCCCCCTTCACCGCCGAGCTCGCGCTCGACCCCCTCGCCATCGACCTCGACCTCGCCCCCGACCTCGACCCCATCGACGGCCTCGACGACGACGACGTCACCGGCGCCTCCGCCGCCGAACCCCTGCCCATCGACCTCCTCGACGACCCGCGCCTCCACCGCCCCGGCCCCGCAGCCATCGACCCCCAAGCCATCGCCCCGCCATCGACCCGCAGCCATCACCGCCATCGACCCGACCCCGCAGCCATCGACCCCGCAGCCATCGACCCCGACGCCCTCGACCCCCGCGCCCACCCCCCCGCGTCAACGACCCCGACGCCGACGCCCTCGACCCCGACGCCGACGCCATCGACCTCGACGCCGCCTCCATCGACCTCGACGCCGACGCCCTCGACCTCGACGCCGACGCCATCGACCTCGACGACCTCGACGCCCGCACCGCCGAACGCGAACCCCCCACCCCCGCCGACCACCCCGAAGCCGACGGCATCGCCGAGATCACCCTCGACGAGATCGACCCCAGCCACGGCGGCTCCACCCCCGGCGAGCCCGAACGGTGACCACCCCCACCCGGCTCCTCGCAGCCCTCACCCTCACCCTCCTCACGCTGCTCACGCTGCTCGCCCCCCGCGCCCACGCCGGCGACGGCGACCTCGAATGGCTCACCGTCGAGACCCGCCACTTCCGCGTGCACTACCCCCGCGGCCTCGAAGCCGTCGCCCACCGCGCCGCCCGCCTCTGCGAAGAAGCCCACGACGTCATCGGCGAGCTCTACGGCTACACCCCCGCCGTCCGCGTCGAGGTCTCCGTCATCGACTACGGCGACTCCGCCAACGGATCCGCCACCGCGCTCCCCTACCCCCGAATGACCTTCCTCGCCGCCCCGCCCTCCCTCGAAGGCAACCTCAACGACTATGACTCGTGGCTCCGCCTCCTCGTCATCCACGAGTACGTCCACATCGTCCAGCTCGACCGCATCCGCGGCCTCCCCTGGCTCTTCAACGCCATCCTCGGCCGCGTCATGGCACCCAACCAGGCGCTCCCCTCCTTCGTGCTCGAAGGCGGCGCCGTCTGGGGCGAATCCGTCACCAGCGGCCGCGGCCGCGTCCGCTCCGCCACCTTCCGCGGCATCCTCCGCGCCCAGGCCCTCGCCGAACGCCTCCATCCCATCGATGCCATGACCCACTACCCGCTCACCTGGCCCGGCGCCAACGTCTGGTACATGTACGGCGGCCACCTCTTCGACTGGATCGCCCGCACCTACGGCCGCGACGTCCCCGCCCGACTCCACGACGCCATCGCCGACGACCTCATCCCCTTCGGCCTCAACCGCGCCATGGTCGAAGCCAGCGGCCACACCATGACCGAAGCCGTCGCCCGCTGGCAGGCCGAGCTCACCGCCACCGCCCGCGCCGAAGCCGAAGCGCTCCGCGCCCAAGGCACCAGCGACCTCCACCCCGTCACCCTCGGCGGCCGCCACCGCGCCAACCTCGTCTACCTCCCCGACGGCGAGCTCTGGAGCGTCGACGGCGGCGACCGCGAGTTCGGCATCTACGCCCGCAGCCCCGCCCTCCTCCGCGGCCCCCCCAACGCCGAGCCCCGCGTCGTCATGCAACCCGACAACGTCCCCAACTTCCACGTCTGCCGCGGCGGCGCCGCGCTCGTCTACGACCGCGGCGACACCTGGCGCGGCGCCTACAGCCGCTACGACCTCTACCACTACGACTTCACCACCGGCACCGAACGCCGCCTCACCCACGGCGCCCGCGTCCGCGAACCCGGCTGCAGCCCCGACGGCCGCTGGGCCGCCGCCGTCCAGATCATCGCCGGCCGCACCCGCCTCGTCCGCGTCGACTTCGCCGACGGCGCCATCACCGTGCTCCACGACCCCGGCGAACTCGATCAAGTCGGCTTCCCCCGCGTCTCCCCCGACGGCCGCGAAGTCATCACCACCCGCGTCAGCCGCGCCCACGGCCGCAGCCTCATCGCCGTCGACGTCGCCACCGGCGCCATCCGCACCCTCGGCCCCACCGCCGACCCCGCGCTCGAGCTCCACCCCTCCTTCTCCCTCGACGGCCGCTGGCTCCTCTATGCCAGCGATCGCACCGGCGTCTGGGACATCTACGCCCACCGCTGGCCCGACGGCCCCACCCATCGCGCCAGCCGCGTCATCACCGGCGCGCTGAGCCCCGCGCTCGCCCCCGACGGCCGCACCCTCGCCGTGCAGCTCATCGGCACCGAAGGTTATGACATCGCCACCCTCCCCTTCGACGAAGCCAACCTCCTCCCCCTCCCCGAAGCCATCGACCCGGCCATCCCCCCCCGCCCCGACGCCTCCGCCGCCCCGCTCCCCCTCGCCCCGCGCCCCTACGCCCCCCACGAGACGCTGTGGCCCGTCGGCTGGTCCCCCACCTTCAGCTTCTCCACCGCCACCGAGAGCGCCACCACCCTCGGCCTCGAGCTCAGCGGCAACGACCCCCTCGGCCACCACGCCTACGTCGCCGTCGTGCAGACCACCCCCGAGACCGACAACCTCGCGCTCGCGCTCGACTACGCCTGGCGCCGCCGCGTCGCCACCCTCGGCCTCAGCCTCGGCCACCAGACCCAGGCCCGCCCCTTCGACAACCTCTACGGCGACTACCGCGAACGCATCACCAGCGGCAGCGCCGGCGTCAGCTTCCCCCTCAGCAGCCAGGGCCACGGCGCCAGCTTCAGCGCCCGCTACGGCCTCAGCCACCGCGCCCCCGCCGAGAACGCCGACCGCCGCTACGACCCCCTCGACCCCGGCCCCCGCTACACCGCCCGCGCCACCCGCGACGGCTCCCTCTCATTCGGCGTCGGCTACAGCAACCTCGACAGCCTCCATTACGACGCCATCTCCCTCGAACAAGGCCGCACCGCCAGCCTCACCGTCCGCCTCCGCCATCCCATCCTCGCCAGTGACTTCACCACCGCCGAAGTCTTCGGCGGCTATCAAGAATACATCCCCCTCTGGGCCCGCCACGTCCTCGCGCTCAAGCTCAACGGCGCCTTCGGCCGCGGCGACCGCGGCCGCAGCGCCTTCTACGCCCTCTCCGCCCCCCCCGAACGCAGCTGGTTCCTCGACGCCCTCGACCGCATCGCCTATGGCACCTCCTACCTCCGCGGCTACCCCACCAGCACCGCCCGCGGCGACCGCTACCTGCTCGCCAAGCTCGAGTACCGCCTCCCCCTCTTCGACGTCTACCGCGGCCTCGCCACCCTCCCCGTCTTCCTGCAACGCATGAAGCTCGCCCTCTACACCGACTTCGCCCAAGCCAGCACCGAACCCCTGAGCTGGGAGCCCGACGCCTTCCTCCGCTCCATCGGCGCCGAGCTCGTCACCGAAGCCACCGTCGGCTGGAAACAAGGCTTCAGCCTCCGCTTCGGCTACGCCCAGGGCCTCGACGACGCCGGCGAAGGCCAGATGTACTTCTTCCTCGGGAGCTGGTTCTGAAACGCGGTGGGATCGATGCCATCGCCGCAAAACACGCGGCCTGATGCCATCGATGAGAGGTCGCGAGCAACACCATCGACGAGAGGTGGCGAGCCACCCTGTCGATCGGAGGTCGTGAGCAATGCCTGCGGTGAGAGATCGCGAGCAACGCCTGCGATGAGAGTTAGGCACCGGAAGGAAATAAGTCGGTCACAGAGGGCGTGGGATCGCCGGCCGAGGGCGAGCGCGCCCGCAGGCCACGACGCAGCCATACCTGGGGTATGGCGAGGAGTGGGCGAGGACGTAAGCCGCCCTCGGCTGGCGAGACCGCGTCCGAATGGCCGACTTATTTCTTGACGATGCCTTAGCCAGCGATACCAGCGATGGGATGGCACGAGCGATGTTACTGCCAAAGAGGCCGGCATCGCTCGCGCCGGGTGGGACGCGCCGGCCGGCTCAGAGAGCCGCCGGCCATCGGGAAGTTCGCCTTACTTGGCGGGCTCGACGCGGATGAGGGTCGAGTCCTCCATGTTGTTCTGCGCCGCGTAGTCCTTGCAGAGCTGCATCGCGTCCCGGCGCTTCTCGGTGCGCACGGTCGGGGTCTGCCCGTTGCTGAACTCGCAGGTCCACGCCGGCGGCCCGTTGTCGACCACCGGGGCCTCGGCCTTCGGCTCGCTGCCACCGCACCCGACCAGCATCATCATCGTCGCCGCGAGGGCCATCACCTGCTTCATTCTCGGCTCCTTCATCGTTTCGTGCGGGCGCTCACCGCCCGACCGAGCGCCATGCTCGGGGTTCGCGGGTTACGATTAACCCTCCTCCGATCGTGTTTCAACCGTTTGCGCGTTCTTCCCGCCGCTCCGACCGCCACTCGCGCCCCGCCGCACCCGCCGCCGCCGCCGCGCGGCCCAGCCGACGAGCAGCCACCACCCCGCGGCCCCCCCACCCGCCGGGGCCGCCGCGCAGCCCACCGTGCGCCGCGGCGCCGGGCACACCCCGATCCGCTCCGCCGTCGTCGCCCGCCGCTCGATCAGGATCGCGCACTGCTCCGCCGGCGTGCGCGCCTCGAACGGCCGGTCGTCGACGTCGTCGCACGCGTCCCCGATGCCATCGCCGTCGAGATCGGCTTGATCGTCCATCACGGCGGGGCAGCGATCGATCTCATCGGGCGTGCCGTCCCCGTCGTCGTCGTCATCGCAGGCGTCCCCCGCCCCGTCCCCGTCGAGGTCACGCTGATCGTCCGCCACCGTCGGGCAGCGATCAGCCTCATCCGGCGTGCCATCGTCATCGTCATCGGGATCACACCGATCCCCCACCCCGTCCCCGTCGAGATCGGCCTGATCGGGGTCGTAGAGCCGCGGGCAGACATCCGCCCCATCGGGGATCCCATCCCCGTCATCGTCCGGATCACACGCGTCCCCCACCCCGTCCCCGTCCAGATCCGCCTGATCATCGGCCAGCCGCGGGCAGCGATCATCCGCGTCGGGCGTGCCATCGCCGTCGTCGTCGCCGTCGCAGGCATCCCCGAAGCCATCGCCGTCGAGATCCACCTGCTCCGGGTTCGCCACCGCGATGCAGTTGTCGCGGTGCCCCACCACGCCGTCGCCGTCGTCGTCGGCGCACAGATCCCCCACCCCGTCGCCGTCGCCATCGCGCTGCTCGGGATCGGCCACCCCCGGGCAGACATCCCGCGGCGCCGGCGGCCAGCCCTCGACCGGCGCCTCCTGGTCCTCGTCGACGTAGCCATCGAGGTCGTCGTCGCTCCGGTTCGCGAGCGGATCACATCCCAGCGCGCACTCCCCCCGCTCGTCGACCCGCCCGTCGGCGTCGTTGTCCCGAAAGTCCGCCGCCGGCCCGCAATGCCCGCCGACGCAGTCCTCGACGCCATCGCCGTCGGTGTCATCGTCGCAGGCGTCGCCGATGCCATCCCCGTCGATGTCCCCCTGCCCCGGGTTGTACACCGCCCGGCAGTTGTCTTCGCCCTCATCCGGCCCCGGATACTCCACCCGCGGCAGCGCCCGCTCGTTCGCCTCGTCGACCCAGCCATCACCGTCGTTGTCGTAGAGATCCCGCTCGCCGGTGCTGCACCGCTGCCAGTCCTCTTCGCACTCATCGGCCTCATCGGTCGCGATGTCCCGGTCGTCGTTGTAGCCGTTGTCCGACCAGTGGCAGATCCCATCCGCGCCGCAGTCGCTCACCCCGTCGTCATCGTCGTCGGGATCACAGGCGTCCCCCAAGCCATCACGATCGGTGTCGAGCTGACGGGTGAAGAACAGCGGATCCCCCGGCAGCGCCCGCGTCCCCGGGTTGTAGAGGAACGGGCAGTTGTCGGGGAAGCTGCGCGGATCGTCGGGCACGACCGGATCGTCGAGCCCGTCGCTGTCGTTGTCGAAGTCACAGGCGTCCCCGCGCCGGTTCCCGTCGTAGTCGTGCTGGTCGGGGTTGAAGACATCGACGCAGTTGTCATGCACCGACGAGAAGCCATCGCCGTCGATGTCATCGTTGCACAGCGGCTCCTCGGGGTCGACGCAGTCATCGTAGGCCCCCCGCGGATCGAGCGCGCCCGGATACGGCGCCTCGTAGCGCGCGTCGCCGTCGGCGTCGGGCTCGACCCAGCAGTCGGGCGAGCAGCCATCGCCGGGGAGGTGGTTGCCATCGGCGCAGCGCCCGGGGCCGGGCGGCGGCTCGGGGTCGATGCCACAGCCGCCGGGGATGCCATCGCGCACGGGGTAGCGCCAGACGCCGCGCTCGCCGACGTTGGAGAGGTGGCAGAGCAGCAGCACGTCGGGGGAGAGCGAGCCGGGCCAGGTCCAGCCGGGGCCGTCGACGCCGAGGCCGGCGTCGAAGCCGATGACGGCGGGCACTGCCCTGCCGGTCGAGGTCCATCAACCACTCGCAGCGGTGGTAGCGGAACTCGACGTCGTAGTCATCGGGGCCGCCCGCGTCGGTGATGATGGCCTGCCAGGTGTTGTAGAGCGTGCCTGCTGCCTCCAACGGCCGGTCGGTGATGTCGGGCCACGTCGCGACCAGCCGACCCGGCACCCCGCGCCGGCGACCGCAGCGCCACCATCACCGGCGAGATCTCACCACCGGGTTCGAAGACACCGACGAGGTTGAGCATCGCCTCGAACGGCACGATCCGCGGCGGCCGCATCCCCGACTGCGGGAATGGCTCGGACCGGTAATCGAAGTCGACGCGCACCCCGGAGAGCGCGCCCTGCCAGCTCACGAAGAACGGCTCGAGCGCGCGCCCATAGAGGTTCAAGCCCGCGGGAAATGCCGGGGAGATGTCGAGCGGGCGGAAGGCATCGTGATCGGGCCCGTAGCCGAGCCGCCCCCCGAGCCCATCGACGAGCGGCGCGCCGCGATTCTGCGCGGCGGCCGGCAGCGCCCACAACCCGAGCAGCACGAGCGCGAGCGCCGATCGCATCACCAGCCCCCCGGCCGCACCGGCGCCACGATGCGCGGCGGCGCGGGCATCGGGCAGCGGTCGGGCTCCAAGTAGAAGTCGATGACACCGTCGCCGTCGCGGTCGGCGTCGCAGCGGTCGCCGATGCCATCCCCGTCACAATCCGTCTGCCGCGGATCGGCCACGGTCGGGCAGCGATCGGCGAGATCGGAGATCCCATCACCGTCCGTATCCCGCTGCCACTGCCACGCCCCCCGCGGGGCCGGGTCGTCATCGACGAGGTCGCATGTGTCACCGATGCCATCGCCGTCGCTGTCGCGGGAGACCACGTCGAAGACATACGGGCAGCGGTCGAAGCGCAGCTTCGTCGCCGGGAAGACCCCGGGCGGGTAGAGGCCGTCCCCGTCGATGTCGGGGTCGCAGGCGTCGCCGAGCCCGTCGCCGTCGAGGTCGAGCCGCGCGCTGTCGCGGACCCGGGGGCAGAGGTCGTCCACGTCGAGCAGCCCGTCGCCGTCGATGTCGCCGCAGACGTCGCCGACGCCGTCCCCGTCGAGGTCGCGCTGATCGGGGTTCGGCACGAGCGGGCAGTTGTCGGAACGGTCCGGTCGGCCATCGCCGTCGTCGTCGCCGTCGCAGGCGTCCCCGAGCCCGTCACCGTCGAGGTCGGCCTGCCACGGGTTCGCGTCTCGCGGGCAGTTGTCCGCGCCGCGGAGGCCATCACCATCGATGTCCCCCACCACCGCCCCCTGCCCGTCGATCTCCACCACCCACTCCCCCGCCACCCCGTCGGTCCCCCGATCGAGCAGCCGCTTCGGGTGATCCCCCGTCGCGTCCGGCGTATCGGGCAGGAACTCCATCACCGTCCCCCCCAGCGCCACCCCCACCCGCGGCCGGCTCGCCATCTCGGGCGGCAGGCTCTCGTACACGAACGTGATCCGCACCCCGCCCCCAACCCGCGGCCGCAGCTCGACCGCGAACCGCGCCTCGCCCAGCCGGCAGCCTGACACCGGCACCCCGATCCACGAGATCGTCAGCGCCTCATCCACGGTCTGCGTCAGCCGCCCCGCCGCACAGCCCGCGTCCAGCGCCGTCCACAGCGGCGCGATGACCAGCCAATCCGCCACCTCGGCCAACGGTGACGGTGCCACATCGTCCGGCAGGCGCCGGCGTAGCGTCAGCAGCCCCCGCGGATCGACGTAGAGCGCGAGGCGATCCCCACCGGCCGCCGAGATCCCCCGCGGAAAAAGCCCGGTCTCCGGCAGGTTGACGACCCCGCCGCCCACCGGCAGCGGCTCCCCCTCCGGCACCGGCCCCGCCAGGGCCGGGGTGGCGAACATCAGCGCGAGGGCGGCGGTCAGCGCGGCGGTCGTGGTCTGCATCGTGGTCATCCCGTATGAAGTGGCTCCCGCGACGATAGCCCGCCCCCGACCGCAGATCAACGCCACGGGGAGTCATCGCGCCCCCCGCCCCGGGCATTCGGCGGCGGATGGCAGGCGGTGATTCAGCGGCCGCCGCAGTGGGGCGAGGGCGTGGCTGTCTTCGCCGCGGTGGCTTCGGGCCGCGCATCGGCGCGGGTGGGGCGGGAGTCGTGGGCGAGGCATTAAGGGTGGTGAGTCATCGGTCGGAGGCTCAGCGGAGGCGCCTCAAAGCGTCCCTCTTCCACCGCGACTCGTCTGCCACGCTTGCTCGTGCGGGCGCCTGACGTTCGGCGGCGGTGGGCGGGGTGGGATCGAGCGGAGGGGCGAGGGTGGCATTCACGGCGTGGGAGGCGGTGATCTGCCTTGGGGGTGTGAGGGCGGGCATTCGGCGGTGGGTGGGGTAAGCGGAGGAGGACGGCTGGCATCCGGCGGCGGAGGGCAGGCGGTGATTCAGCGGCCGCCGCGGTGGTGCGAGGGCGTGGCTGTCTTCGCCGCGGTGGCTTCGGGCCGCGCATCGGCGCGGGTGGCGCGGGGGCGTGGGCGAGGCGTGAAGGGTGGTGAGTCATCGGTCGGAGGCTCAGCGGAGGCGCCTCAAAGCGTCCCTCTTCCACCGCGACTCGTCTGCCACGCTTGCTCGTGCGGGCGCCTGACGTTCGGCGGCGGTGGGCGGGGTGGGATCGAGCGGAGGGGCGAGGGCGAGGCTGGCCTGCGGCGGCGGTGGGAGGCGGTGATTCGGCGCTGGTAGGGCGCGGGCGGCATTCGGCGGTGGGTGGGGTGAGCGGAGGGGCGAGGGGTGGCATTCGGCGGCGGTGGGGGGCAGTGATTCAGCGGCCGCCGCGGTGGAGCGAGGGCGTGGCTGCCTTCGCCGCGATGGCTTCGGGCCGCGCATCGGCGCGGGCGGGGCGGGGGTTGTGGACAAGGCATGATGGGTGGTGAGTCATCCGTCGGAGGCTCAGCGAAGGCGCCTCAAAGCGTCCCTCTTCCACCGCGACTCGTCTGCCACGCTTGCTCGTGCGGGCGTCTGACGTTCGGCGGCAGTGGGCGAGGTGGGATCGAGCGGAGGGGCGAGGCGAGGGCTGGCCTTCGGCGGCGGTGGGAGGCAGTGATTTCGCTCTGGGGGGACGAGGGCTGGCAATTGGCGGTGGGTGGAAGTGAGCGGAGGGGGAAGGCTGGCATTCGGCGGCGGATGGCAGGCGGTGATTCAGCGGCCGCCGCGGTGGGGCGAGGGCGTGGCTGCCTTCGCCGCGGTGGCTTCGGGCCGCGCATCGGGCGCGGGTGAAGTGGGGGCCGTGGGCGAGGCGTGAAGGGTGGTGAGTCATCCGTCGGAGGCTCAGCGGAGGCGCCTCAAAGCGTCCCTCTTCCACCGCGACTCGTCTGCCACGCTTGCTCGTGCGGGCGTCTGACGTTCGGCGGTGGTGGCCGGGGTGGGATCGAGCAGAGGGGCGAGGGGTGGCATTCGGCGGCGGTGGGAGGGGGTAATTCGGCGCTGGGAGGGCGAGGGCTGGCATTCGGCGGTGGGTGGGTGAGCGGAGGGGCGAGGGGCACGCATTCGGCGGCGGGGGGAGGCGGTGGGTCCGCTTCGCCGGGGAGGGCGGGTATTCGGGGGTGGAGGATGGCAGCGGGGGCGGGAGCTACTGGCGCGAAGGCGAGGCCGAGGCCGGGGCGAGGGGGGGGGCGGGGCCGGGGCTCGACGCGCTGCATGTCGTCGTCGCCGGGCTTCGCGGCGGGTGCATTGCTCGCCGCGGCCCCGCTCCCGGCGCGGGCGGTGCCGCTCGGGGGCGGGGCGGCGGCGGCGGCTTCGGCTTCGGCGGCGGCGTCGAGCGCGGCGGCTTCGGCTTCGGCGGCGGCTTCGGCGGCGTCGGCGTCCGCGTCGCTCGCGTCGCCCGCGACGTCGGCGGTCGGATCCTCCATCGCGCCGGTGCGCACCCCGGCCCGGCGCGCGCGCATGATCGCGGCGATCCGCTGCTGCTGGTCGTCGAGCGGCGCGAGCAGGTCGGCGATGACATCGGGTTCGTCGATGTAGCGCGAGGTGACATGACCCACCACCGCGCAGGTCAGCTCGTGCATGCGCTGCCGCGCGCTGCGCAGGTCGCCGCCGGTGACCCGCGACCGGGCCGCGAGCGCGGCGCGGTACGGGGGGAGGTGCTGGCCGATGAGACCGATCCAGAGCTGGAGGGAGAGGCGCTCGACGAAGTCGGCGTAGGGACCGACGAGCGCGGCGTGGAGGCGCTCGACCTTGCCGAGCTCGATCTCGAATGGCACCCGGGTGATGGTGGCGACGTTGCCATCGAAGTGCAGGCGGCAGAAGCCATCGAGGCGATCGGCGATGGGATCGTGGATCTGTCGGAAGTAGCGCAGCCCGTTGTAGAGCGCATCGCAGAGGCCCTCGATGGCGTTGTCCATCAGGCTGTCGACGCGGGTGGCCTCGCCGTCGCCGCGGGCGTTGGTCTGGAGGCGGTAGGCTTCTTCGACCTCGATGACCCGATTGGCGGCTTCGGCGCCGCGGGCGGTGAGCGCGACGAGGTCGTCGTCGTGGCGGGCGCGGGCGCGCTGCGCGATCTGATCCATGACCAGGTGGGTGCGCATCGCGTTCTGGCGGGAGACGGCGTAGTAGGCGCGGAAGTGACGTTCGCTCATGGTGGTGTGCCTCGGAGTGGCGTTGTTTGTCGGAGTCCTGCGACGAAATCTCGCGGATCGCGGCGCGGGGCGCAAGTGGAGTCGGACCGGGTGTTCTCTTTTTTTCGCGGCGGCGCACGGCGCGGGCCGGCGGGGCTGTGCCACTGCGGCGGCCGCGGGTGGCGCGGGCCGGCGGGGCTGTGCCACTGCGGCGGCCGCGGGGCGCGGGCTGGCGGGGCTGTGCCACTGCGGCGGACGCGGCGCGGGCCGGCGGGGCTGTGGCACAGGCGGGTCGCGGGGCGGTCGGGGGGGCGCGGCGGGGCGAATGGTCTCCCAGAGCGCCGTCGGCGCCGTGAGGGTGCCACTCGCCGCCTGGCGGCGCGGGGGGCGGCGGGGGTGTGGGACTGACGGCCTGGGGCCGACGGGGAGCGCGCGGCGATGTGCGGCGCGCTCCACGGGTCGGCGATCGAGCGCCGCGGGCGGTGGCGCAGGCGCGTCGGGGAGGCGCAGCGGGCGGCGAGGCAGTGGCACGGCGCCTGCGGCGGGGGCCGGCGGCGCGCGGCGGGTGTGGCACAGGGGCCGGCGCGCGGGGCGCGGCGGGCGCGGCGGCTGTTGCGCTCAGGGGTCGCGAGGCGGCGGACGCGGTGTGGCACAGCCGCCGCGGGGTGGCAGGCGTCGCCGGGCGGGCTGTGGCGCTCGCCGGCGCGCTCGGCCGGGCGGCCGGGCGGGGTGTGGCGCCTGCTCGCTCGCGGCGCGGCGGGGCGGCCGGGGAGGCGTGTGGGCGGTGTTCGCGGGCGGTGGGGGGGCGGCGGGGGGTGTGCCACTCGCGCTGCGGGGCGCGGGGGTCGCGGGGGGACGGCGCGGCGTGCTGCCGCGGCTGGCGGCGGGCCGCGCGGAGGGCGGCGCGCGCTCGGCGGGCGGGGGCGGGTGGCGGCGGCGCGCGAGGCGAGCGCCGGGCTTGACAGGGGCGCGGCGCGGTCGAGGGTGGCGCGGGAGGTCAGGTGATGCGGGTGATGTACGTTGATGAGCTGCCGGCGCTCTCGACCGACGAGGTGGCCGCGGTGCTGCGCCGCGCCGAGCGGGAGCAGTGGGCGGCGCTGACCCTCGCCGGGCCGGTTGTGGGTTGGATGCGGGTCGAGGGCGAGCACGTCTTCCGCTGCGCCGAGCCGTTGCGGCGCCCGCCCGGCGGCGCTGCTCGGCTGACGGCGCTGCGGCGGGCTGCCGGGTCAGGATCATCGGCGCCGGCGGCGCCTGCGCGGGCCCTCACCGTCGATCTCAGCGCAACGGCATCGGCGACGACGGCGCCCGCGCGCTCGCCGCCCCTCACCCGCCTCACCACCCCTCGATCTCGGCGGCAATGGCATCGGCGCCGACGGCGCCCGCGCGCTCGCCGCCCTCACCGGCCTCACCACCCTCGACCTCGGCGGCAATGGCATCGGCGCCGACGGCGCCCGCGCGCTCGCCGCCCTCACCGGCCTCACCACCCTCGACCTCGGCGGCAACGGCATCGGCGACGACGGCGCCCGCGCGCTCGCCGCCCTCACCCGCCTCACCACCCTCACCACCCTCGGCCTCGGCGGCAATCGACGACGGCGCTCGCGCGCGCTCGCCGCCCTCACCGGCCTCACCACCCTCGACCTCGGCGGCAATGGCATCGGCGACGACGACGCGCTCGCGCGCTCGCCGCCCTCACCGGCCTCACCACCTCCACCTCGCAGCAATGGCATCGGCGACGACGGCGCCCGCGCGCTCGCCGCCCTCACCGGCCTCACCACCCTCGACCTCGGCGCCACAACGGCATCGGCGCCGACGGCGCCCGCGCGCTCGCCGCCCCTCACCGGCCTCACCACCCCCTCGACCTCAGCCACAAACGGCATCGGCGACGACGGCGCCCGCGCGCTCGCCGCCCTCCCACCTCGCCTCACCACCTCGGCGCGGCATCGGCGCCGACGCGCCGCGCGCTCGCCGCCCTCACCGGCCTCACCACCCTCCACCTCCGCGGGCGCGGTCGAGGGTGGCGCGGGAGGTCAGGTGATGCGGGTGAGACACGTTGATGAGCTGCCGGCGCTCTCGACCGACGAGGTGGCCGCGGTGCTGCGCCGCGCCGAGCGGGAGCAGTGGGCGGCGCTGACCCTCGCCGGGCCGGGTGTGGGTTGGATGCGGGTCGAGGGCGAGCACGTCTTCCGCTGCGCCGAGCCGTTGCGGCGCCCGCCCGCGGCGCTGCTCGGGCTGACGGCGCTGCGGCGGCTCGGGCTGCCGGGTCAGGACATCGGCGACGACGGCGCCCGCGCGCTCGCCGCCCTCACCGGCCTCACCACCCTCGACCTCCGCAGCAACGGCATCGGCGCGGCGGGGGCGCGGGTGATCCTCGATGGCTGGCTCGATCGGCCGGGGGTCCGATACCTGCGGCTCGATGACAACCCCGCGATCACGGTCGGGCTGCCGCCCGAGCTGCTCGACTCCGGCGACGCCCCGGCGATCCTCGCGGCGTGGCGGCGCTATCGGGGGGCCGAGGGGGCGGCGGGGGCGCTGCCGCCGTTGAACGAGGCGCGGTTGCTGGTGGTCGGCAACGAGGCGGTGGGCAAGACCTCGCTGATCCGCTACCTGACGACCGGCGCGCCGCGTGATCGGAGCGAGTTGAAGACGCCGGGCGCAGTGATCCACGAGCGGATCGAGACGCGGTCGTGGGCGCCGGATGGGTGCGCGGTGACGCTCAACGTGTGGGATTTCGGCGGACAGGAGATCATGCATGGCACCCATCGCTTCTTCCTGAGCGAGCGGTGCCTGTACCTGCTGGTGCTCGAGGCGCGGCGGGAGGACGATGACACGGTCTACGACTGGCTCAAGACGATCCGCAACCGGGGCGGTGACTCGCCGGTGCTGGTAGTCATCAACAAGTGCGATGACGACAGCAGCCTGTTGCGCCTCGATGAGACCCGGATCCGCCGTGAGTTCGGGGTGGTCGACTTCGTGCGCACGTCGTGTGATCCGGGCGAGCGGGCCGCGGGGATGATCGCGGCGCTGCGGGCGCAGATCGTGCGGGTGCTCGCCGAGGATGAGCGGCTGCGGCATGTGCGCGATCCCATGCCGCGGGCGTGGCTGCGGATCAAGGAGGCGCTGGCGGACAAGGCGAGGGTCGCGAGCGTGCTGCCGCTGCGGAGCTTCGAGCGGCTGTGCGCGGCGGGCGAGGGCGATGACGCCGTGCCGGATCCGCACGAGCAGCGGGCGTTGCTGCGGTTGCTGCACGAGCTGGGCGTCGTGATCGCGCATGGGCTGCGGCGGGACGCGACGGCGGCGCAGCGGGAGGTGACGCTGCTCGATCCCAACTGGCTGACGGGCGCGATCTATCCGTTGCTCAACAGCCGGCAGGTGGTCGATCAGGGCGGGGAGTTCTCGGTCGATGACTTGCGGGCGTTGCTCGATCCGCGGCGCTACCCGGAGGATTGGTACGAGTACATCATCGGGATGATGGCTCACCCCGATGTGGGGCTGTGCTTCGAACTGCCGTCGAAGCGGGGGCGCTATCTGATGCCGGAGGCGCTGCCGGCGAACGAGCCGGAGTATGGGATGGCGCCGGCGGATGCGCTGCGGTTCCGGGTCGATTATGGCTTCCTGCCGCCGGGGCTGCTGCCGCGGTTCATCGTGGAGGCGCATGGCAACCTGACCGAGAGGGGGACGCGGTGGCGGATGGGGGTGGTGTTGCAGGCGGCCGGGTGTCATGTGCTGGTGCGGGGTGATCGGGATCGGCGGCGGGTGGAGCTCTCGGTGTGGGGGCCGGCGGGGCAGCGGCGGTCGGCGCTGAACGTGGTGCTGGATCGGCTGGAGGCGGTGCATCGGCTGAACCCGGAGGCGGGGCCGGTGCTGCGGGTGCCGCTGCCGGATGTGGCGGAGGCGAGCGTGGGGTATGAGCATCTGTTGAAGCTTGAGGAACGGTATGGGCCGGAGCATGTCTTCGACCCGGAGGGCGCGACGCGGGCATATACGGTGCGGGAGTTGCTCGATGGGGTGCGATTGGATCGGCGGTTGGAGGCGCGCGGCGACCCGAGACGGCGGGCGGCGGCCAACGATGCCGCGGCCGTCGGGTGGGAGCGGGACGTAAGCCGAGATCACATCGCGATGGCTGACGCCAACGGGGCCGCAGCACCCGCGATGCCATCGGGTGATGCGGCGGCGCCGGTGATCGCGGTGGTGGAGGCAGCGCCTGCGAACCCATCGAGCGACGCGACCGTGTCGTGGCCGCGGCTGGCGATCGGCGCGGGGCTCGCGGCGGCGGTCGGTGTCATCGGGGTGCCGCTGCTGCCGGCGTCGGTCGAGTGGAAGCTGAAGATCGGCGGTGGGTTGTTGGTGGGTCTCGTCGTCGCCGTGGCGGTGTTGCGGCACAACCCGGCGTACTTCTATCGGCGCTGGCTGACCTATGCCATCCCGGCGGGGCTCGTGGTGCATGCCTTTGGCTTCAAGGTCGACATGACGGTGGGCGCCGACAAGGTGCAATGGGAGGGGAGCCACAGCATCGGGTTCACCGTCGCCTGGGTGATGGTCGTGCTGGGATTGCTGGGGGCCGATCTGGTCGACCGCGGCAAGCTGGGCAAGAACCGCGGCTGATCGGGCTCACATCGTCAGCAGCACCTTGCCGAAGTTCTTCCGCGCCTGGATGTAGCCATGCGCCGCCGCCGCCTCTTCGAGCGGGAAGGTCGCGTCGATCACCGGCGCGAGGATGCCTTCGCCGGCGAGGGTGGCGATCTGGTGCATCATGGCGGCGAGCTTGTCGGCGCGGTGCCAGAGGTGGCCGAGGTTGATGCCTTGCACGCCGCGGTTGCCGTCCATCATCGCGAGCGGGTGGAAGCGGGGGGTGCGGAGGAAGCCGGTGAGCGCGGCGAGCAGGCTGCGGCGTTCGCCGGGGGCGAAGGTGGCGACGCCGAAGGCATAGAGGCGGCCGAGGTCGGTGAGGCAGCGGTAGCTCTGTTTGAAGCTGTGGCCGCCTTGGGCATCGAGCACGATGTCGACGCCCGCGCCGTCGGTGAAACGTTTGACTTCGGCTTCGAAGTCCTGGGTGCGGTAGTCGATGCAGTGGGCGACGCCCATGGATCGGAGGCGTTCGTGTTTGCCTTGGCTGGCGGTGCCGATGACTTCGGCGCCGCGCCAGCGGCAGAGCTGGAGGGCGGCGAGGCCGACGCCGCCGCCGGCGCTGTGCACGAGGACGCGGTCGCCGGGTTGCACGTTGCCGAGGTGGATGAGCATGAGCCAGGCGGTGAGGTAGTTGACGGGGAGGCCGGCGGCGGCGTGGAGGTCGAGGCCGTCGGGGAGGGGGAAGACCTGGAGCGCGGGCACGGCGACGCGGTCGGCGTAGCCGCCGAAGCGGGTGAGCGCGGCGACGGGCTGGCCGGGGGTGAGGCCGGTGACGCCTTCGCCGAGGGCTTCGATGTGGCCGGAGACTTCGTAGCCGACGACGCAGGGGAAGGGCGGGGCGTCGGGGTAGAGGCCCATGCGGGCCATGATGTCGGCGAAGTTGATGCCGGCGGCGGTGACGCGGATCGTGACTTCGCCGGGGCCGGGCTGGGGGTCGGGGTGCTGGTCGAGGCGGAGGATGGCGGGGGGGCCGGCTTTGGGGATGGTGATCTGGCGCATGGGTGGGTCCTTGGGGTGTGGGGGTGGCGGGAGTGTAGTCGAGGCGGGGCGGCGCGGGGGTGTTTTCGGGGCGGGGGCGTGGGGTAGAGTGCGCGGCATGAGTATGCAGTCGGTGCCGGTGTTGCCTTCGCGGTCGCGGTTCGAGCATGTGCGGGCGTTGGCGCGTGATCCGTTGGGGTTCTTGGAGCGGGTGCGGGCGGCGGGGCCGGTGGTGGCGGTGCGGGCGGGGTTGTTGTCGCTGGTGATGGTGCATGATCCGGCGGCGGTGCGGCGGGTGTTGGTGGAGCGGGCCGATGTGTATCGGAAGACGACGCGGGGTTATCACAAGCTGCGGTTGACGTTGGGGAACGGGCTGATCACGAGCGAGGGGGAGTTCTGGCGGCGGCAGCGGCGGATCGCGAATCCGGCGTTTCATCGGAAGGCGTTGGCGGGGTTCGCGGAGATCATGGGGCGGGTGGCGGAGGAGACGGCGGATCGGTTGCTGGCGGCGGGGCCGGGGCCGGTGGATGTGACGCATGCGATGAATCATCTGGCGTTGGAGGTGGTGGCGGAGGCGCTGTTCGGGACGGATCTGGGGGCGCGGGCGCGGGTGATCGAGGGGGCGGTGACGGCGTTGGTGGAGCCGTTCTGGAAGTTCACGACGGCGCCGTATCCGTGGCCGGAGTTCGTGCCGTCGGCGGAGAACGCGCGGTTCTGGTGGGCGCGGTGGCGGATCCGGCGGATGTTGGGGGCGCTGGTGGATGAGGCGCGGGCGCGGGGGGAGGGGTCGGATCTGTTGTCGATGCTGATGGCTGCGCGGGATCCGGAGTCGGGGGAGGCGATGAGTGATGCGCAGCTTCGGGATGAGGGGATCACTTTGATCGGGGCGGGGCACGAGACGACGGCGAATGCGTTGGCGTTTGCGTTGGATCTGCTGGGGCGGCATCCGGAGGTTCAGGCGCGGGTGGCGGAGGAGGCGGATCGGGTGGTGGGGGATGGGCGGCCGTCGGCGGATGCGATCGGGGCGTTGAGCTATACGCGGCAGGTGTTGCAGGAGACGTTGCGGTTGTTTCCGCCGGTTTGGACGTTGGCGCGGCGGTCGGCGGAGGATGATGAGCTGGGGGGGTACGCGGTGCCGGCGGGGACGTTCGTGGTGGTGCCGGTGTTTTCGGTGCATCGGGATCCGGCGTTGTGGGTGGATCCGGAGCGGTTCGATCCGGAGCGGTTTGCGGAGGGGGCGGTGATCGATCGGGGGGCTTATCTGCCGTTCAGTCGGGGGCAGCGGCAGTGTATCGGGGATCGGTTCGCGATGATGGAGGCGGCGTGTGCGTTGGCGATGTTCATGCGGCGGTTTCGGGTGGAGGCGGTGGGAGATGGGATCGAGTTGTTGCCGACGTTGACGTTGCGGTCGCGGGAGCCGGTGCGGGTGCGGGTGGTGCGGCGGGAGGTGTGATGGGGCGGTGTGATCGGTGTGATTGGGGCGTGTGATTGGGGCGTGTGATTGGGCGGGGATGGGATTCAGCGGCGGTTGAGGTGATGCGGGGGCGTGGCTGTCTTCGCCGCGGGGGCTTCGGGCCGCGCATCGGCGCGGGTGAAGCGGGGGTCGTGGGCGGGGCTGGATGGGTGGGAGTAGGGTGGTTGATGACTGGGCGGGGGCGCCTCAAAGCGTCCCTCTTCCCCCGCGGCTCGTCTGCCACGCGGGCTCGAACGGGGGTGGCTCATGGCAGCGGCAGGGCGGGGCGGGTGGTTACCAGCGGGTGGGTGGTTGCCGGCGGGTGGGTGGTTGCCACCGGGCGGGGGTGGTTGCGTTGCCAGCGGGCGGGGCTGGCGGGCTCACCTGGGTGTGGGAGTGGGTGGGTTACTGCTGGCCGGGGATGATGCAGGGCGGGGGTTCGCAGTCGAGGCCGCGGCAGCCGGTGAAGCAGCCGGGGAAGTGCAGCTCGTTGCCGATGATGCCGTTCCAGGTGCCGTCGATCAGGCGGTCGATGACGAGGTCGCCGTCGTCGTCGACGGGCTCGACGCTGCCGGCGAGGGTGAAGTCGTCGGAGGCGAACTCGAGGCGGCTGATCTGTTCGTAGATGACCTCGGCGATGCCTTCGACGAGGATGAGCTGGCAGTTGCCGGCGCCGATGACTTCGTCGATGTCTTCGCAGGGGAGGATGTCGGCGAGGACTTCGTCGAGGGTGACGGGGCCGGGTTCGCCGAGGATGGCAGGGATGACCCAGGTCTCGGCGAGGGCGAGGAGGATGGTGGCGTAGCGGACGGTGTAGGTGTGGGGCGGGATCTGGAGGCGGGGGCCTTCGAGGCGGGCGTCGAAGTTGCCGAAGATGGGGCGGGGGCGGTTGGCGCCGCCGTCGTTGTGGAGCTCGCCGATGGTGAACTCCTGGATGCAGGGGGAGCCGGGGGGGCAGCCGTTGCGCCAGCGGAAGCGGAACTTCTGCCAGCGGCTCTCATTCTGGTAGAGCCAGCCTTGGGCGTCGGGGGTGCTGTCGAGGAATTCGATCTCTCCGATGATGGTCATGTCGGTGAGGATGGTGAGGACGTCGCTGATGCCTCGGAGCACGGCGAAGACTTCGGGGGCCTGCTCGACGAGGAAGTTGTCGATGACGGTGTCGATGAGGCGGCCGGCGATGGGTTCGATGAGGTCGCAGAGGTCTTCGTCGATGCCGGTGACGCCGCAGAGGAGCTCGACGATGGCTCGGCCGCGTTCGCCGTCGTCGCTGCCGATGATGCGGAGGATGTCGAGGACGTCGGCGACGGTGTTGAGGGTCTCGTTCTCGCTGCTGCGGAGCATCTCGGTGAGGTCGAAGCGGTGCACGACGCGGAAGCGGCCCTTGAACTCGAGGGGGAGGTCGAGGAGGGGGACGTCGACGCCGGTGGTGCGGCCGCCGATGACTTCGACGGCGTCGACGCAGCCGAAGGCGACGGTGTTGTCTCGGAGGTTGTAGGCGACGGCGGCGACGCTGAAGCGCATGCCGTCTTCGAGGTCGCGGATGTTGACCTGGTTGTCGACGGAGTCGAAGGGGTCGCGGGGGACGGCGATGAAGGCGCCGAAGATCTGGGTGGGCTCCTGGGCGATCTGGCCGCAGTTCTGGTTGTCGAAGAGGAAGACTTCGGCGTTCTGGAGGTCGCGGAAGGCATAGCGGCTGACGGCGGGGTCGTAGGCGATGCGGATCTGGAGGGCGCCGACGCCGTCGCGGCCGACGGTGATGGTGTAGCGCTGGGAGCGTTCGGCGCCGGAGGCGGTGGCTTCGAGCTCGAAGTAGGTCTCGATGTCGCCGATCTGGATGTCGGCGGTGGCGATGCCGTTGGCGTCGGTCTGGGCGCTGCCGCTGCGGAGGCGGCTGCCGTCGACGCCGGTGGGTTGTTCGATGCCATTCTCGTCGTAGAGCTTGAAGCTGACTCGGCCGCCTTCGATGGGGACGGGGGGGTTGGCGCCGCGCTGGCGGCTGTAGATGAACTGGAGCTGGAGCTGGGTGCCGAGGAGCGCGAAGCGGTCGATGTCGCCGAGGAGCGCGAGGTGGCGGGTCTCGTCGGCGGGGGGGAGCATGTCGGGGCCGCCGCCTTGGTCGGTCTCGGGCTTGAGGCCGCTGTCGCCGACGGGGATGACGTCGTAGTCGGGGCCGCCGGCGTCGTCTCCGCGGTCGCCGCTGGGGGCGGGGTCGGAGCAGGCGAGGGCGAGGAGAGCGATGGCGATCAGCGCGTGACCGAGGCGCGGCATGATGACTCCCGGGTGGAGGACCACGGCGATTGTGGGGTCTGTCCGGGGTCGGCGTCAAAGGCCAATCCGGGCGGGAGGGTGTCAGGTGGTGGTTTCACCGGATGGGGGGCGCTGACGCGGTCGCGGGGCGCTCGGGAGCGATCAGCGGATGGGGTCGGCGAGCTTGTCGAGGACGCGGCCGGTGCGGGCGAGGAGCTCGCGGGTCTGTTCGACGGTGCCGACGGAGTAGCGCACGAAGCCGGCGAGGCTCGGGACGTGGCTGCGGTCGCGGACGTAGACGCCTTCTTCCATGAGGAGGCGCACGACCCAGGAGGCCTGTTCGAAGCGGACCATGACGAAGTTGGCGGCGCTGTCGCGGAACTCGATGCCGCGGGCGGCGAACCACTCGGCCATCAGCGCTTTGCTCTGGTCGACCTCGTCGATGTACCAGCGCAGCCAGGGCTGGTCTTCGAGCGCGGCCATGGCGCCGACCTGGGCGAGCACGTTGACCGACTTGGGGTTGAAGACGCGGCGGAGGTCTTCGATGACGCGCTCGTGGGCGAGGGCGTAGCCGATGCGGAGGCCGGCCATGCCGTAGGCCTTGGAGAAGGTGCGGGTGATGATGATGTTGGAGTATTCGTGCAGCAGGCCGATGGCCGAGGTCCCGGCGAATTCGGAGTAGGCTTCATCCACGATGACGAGGGTGCCGGGCGCGGCGTCGAGCAGGGTGGCGATCTCGGCGGGGGTGTAGAGGGTGCCGGTGGGGTTGTTGGGGTTGACGAGGTAGAGGACCTTGGGGCGCACCTCGGCGAGCGCGGCGGCGAGGCCGTCGACGTCGGTGGCGAAGGGGTCGGGCGCGTAGTGGTGCACGATCTCGGCGCCGCGGCTCTCGGCGAAGACGAGGAAGTGCTGGTAGGTGGGCGAGGCGACGAGGACGGGGTCGCCGACGTCGAGGTAGGTGGTGCAGATGGTGTTGAGCGCGTCGTCGCTGCCGTTGGTGATGAGCATGCGCTCGCCGGGGACGCCGTGGAAGCGGGCGAGGCGCTCGATGAGGTTGGTGCTGTTGAGCACCGGGTACCAGTTGAGGTGGTGGGTGTTGCCGAGGAAGGCGGTGATGGCCTCGATGACGCGGGGCGAGGGGGGGACGGTCGCTTCGTTCCAGTCGAGCTTGAGGGGGGCCTGCTCGGGGCGGGCGTGGATGTGCTCGAGCGAGGAGACGGCCTGGTAGGGCTTGAGGTGCCGGATGGGGCCCGCGACCTCGATGGTGCCCTCGATGATCGGGGGTCGGGGCGCGATGCGGAGGCCTTGCTGCGGCATGGGGGACGTCCTCCCGACGGCGAATGGGCGGCGGTTGTACACGAACCGGGCGGCGGGGAGAACCGTCGGGCCGGGCGGAAGGCTGGCAAAACTTCCGATCGCCGGTTACCGTGGTGCGCGATTCCGCTCGACCGCTCCCGGTCGGGATGTGCCTCGTCGACCGCCGTCGGCGGCGTCGGCGAAGGCGACATGACCGGGGCCGCTCAGCACGTACCGTGCCAGCCTGCGCGTGGAGCGCGCGCTGGCGGAGAGCGGGTGGCCGGGCGGGTGAGGTCTCGCCCCAATCATCAAGCGAGCCGTGCCGTGACCCAGCGCATCGCGATCGAACTCGAAGTCAAGGTGCTCTCGGAGCCGTCGGCGGGCGAGCCGAAGGTGGTCTGGACGGCCGAGATCGGGCCGGGTGGGCTGTGGCTGCGGGGGGCGGACGTGCCGGAGTCGGATCGGCCGGTGACGCTGGCGGTGCTCGATCCGGCGATCGGGGAGCTGGTGGTTCACGGGCTGGTGGGGCAGGCGCCGCCGGGGCACGACGGGGTCGAGGTGGCGCTCTTCGACAACCCGCCGGAGGTGGAGCGGCGCTGGCGGTCGCTCCTGGAGCGGCTCACGCGCGAGGCGGGGCTGCGGCCGCCGACGGGGTCGTCGGTGCCGTCGGGCGGGCCGCCGCCGACCGGGCCGATGCCGGATCCGCGCAACGTGGTGCATACGCCGACCGGGCCGCTGCCGCTGACGCCGGCGCCGGCGCCGCAGGCGGAGGACGCGCCGCCGCGGACCGATTCGCATGACTTCAGCCACCTCACCGGGCGGGCGCATCCGCGGCGGACGAGCAACCTGCGGGTGACGCTGCGCTTCGCGGACGGGGCGACGGCGTCGGCGGTGATCCGGGATCTGTCGGAGGGCGGGGCGCTGGTGGTGGGGCCGCATCTGCCGGAGGTGGGCGAGGAGCTCGAGGTGAGCATCGCCCATCCGGTGACGGGGGCGCCGGTGGAGCTGCCGGCGCAGGTGGTGCGGCGGGTGCCGGGCGGGCACGGGGAGCCTTCGGGGGTGGGGGTGCGGTTCATGGCCGACGCGGCGGCGCACGTGCCGTGGGCGGTCTTTGGCGGGCGGCTCTCGGGCGGGCGGGGCGCGGCCGATCGGCGCGACCGAAGCGAGGGCGAGGCGTCTGATCGGCGCCCCGACGACCCGGAGGAGTGATGGATCAGGAAGAGCGCATCGAGCAGTTCCGCAAGATGGCAAAGGCCAACCCCGACGACGACCTGGCGCACTACGCGCTCGGGCAGGCGCTCGTCGACATGGGGCGGCACGCCGAGGCGGCGAACGTGCTGCGGCACGTCATCCGGCTCAACGCCGGCTATTCGCGGGCCTATGTGCTGCTCGGGATCGCGCAGCAGGCGAACGGCGACGAGGACGGCGCGATCGAGACGTTCCAGCGGGGCTACGCCGAGGCGATGAACCGCGGCGACCTGATGCCGGCGACCGAGATGAAGCAGCGGCTCGGCGAGCTCGGCGCGGCGCCCGATCCCGAGCGGCTGCTGGCGGTGATGCAGTCGGCGGCCGACGAGGACCCCGACGCGGGGCGGGAGCCGGGTGAGGGCGAGGTGCGCGACGCGCGGACGGGGCGGATCGGCAAGGCGATGAGCTTCGATCCGTTCGGCGACGCGCTCGGGGCGTGGATCCAGGCCCATATCAGCCAGGAGAGCTGGGAGGCGTGGATGGAGATGAGCATCAAGGTGATCAACGAGCTGCGCCTCGACCTCGGGGATCCGATGGGTCAGAAGGCGTACGACGATCACATGCGCGACTTCCTCAACATGCCGCCGGCGCTGTTCGAGGGGCGCGGCGACGAGTAGCGCGTCGCCGTCTCGGCGGTTGCCCCGGGCGCGCGCGATCTGCCATTGTGCGCCGTCGATCGGCCGGTCGGGCCGGTCCTGCCTCGCCCGTGAGGAGTCCATGCGCCGCGCGCCCTTCCGTCTCTCCGCCCTCTTCGCCGTCACGCTGGCGGCGCCCCTCCTGCCCGGCTGCGGGTTCAACGACATCGGCGACGAGTGCAGCACCGACACCCAGTGCGGCACCGGGCGGTTCTGCGACCGCACGAGCAAGGGCGGCTACTGCACGGTCGCCGACTGCGAGGCCGATAGCTGCCCGGAGAACTCGGTCTGCGTCGAGTTCGCCAACGCGGAGCGCTACTGCATGGCGCTCTGCGACGATGGCGAGTGCCGCGAGGACTACGTCTGCGACGAGGAGAACGGGCCGGCGCCGTTCTGCCGCGAGGCGCGCGATTGATGGGCCGAGTGGCGGTCGCCGCGCTCGGGGCGCTGCTCTCGGCGCTGCTCGGGTGCAGCGAGCGCCCGGCCCCGCCCCGCCCGCAGCCGGACGCGGCGACCGTCGAGGCGCCGGCCTGCACCCGTGATCCCGACTGCGTGGGCGAGTGGAGCCCGCAGATGCCGCGCTGCGGGCCGGTGGAGCGCTGCGTCGAGGGGCGCTGTCGGGCGCCGGCGGCGATGACCGGCGAGGCGAGCGCCGAGACAGGGCAGCTCGTCTTCGAGACGCCGGCGGGCGAGCGGCGCTACGGGGTCGAGATCGTCGACGAGCGCTACGAGATCACCCGCGGGCTGATGTGCCGCCCGTCGATGAAGCCGGACTGGGGCATGCTCTTCTTCATGGAGACGACCCGGGTGCAGAGCTTCTGGATGCACAACACCTTGATCGGGCTCGACATGGTCTTCATCGGCGAGGACTGGACGGTCGCCGGCGTGGTGCCGCGCGCCGAGCCGCTGACCCGCAGCGCGCGCACGGTCGGGGTGCCGTCGCGCTACGTGCTCGAGCTCGTCGCGGGCGAGGCGGCGCGGGCGGGGATCACGGCCGGGGTGCGGGCGCGCTTCTATCCGCCGCGGGCGGCGGAGTAGTCGGGCCGCGCGTGTCAGCTCCCCTCCCCGGGTGCGAGCTGCGGCCCGCCGCTCGCGCGCTGCTCGCCGGGGCGGTTCCGCATCCGCATCATCCGCTCGTAGAGCGCCATCCCGAGGTGCTCGACCATCAGCCCGTCGACCACCTGCCGCAAGGCGTCGCGCTCGGCGTCGTCGGCGAAGAGCAGCTCGATCCCCATGCCCGGCGGCGCGTGCCCGCCCGGCGCTTCGACCCGGCGCACCACGCCGCGGAGCGTGATCGGCTCGTCGAGCTTGGGCACGTGCAGGGTGAAGAGGCACTCGTCGCCGCTCGCGAGCGGGCGCTCGGTCTCGATGAACATGCCGCCCCGCGAGAGATCGCGGGTGTAGTCGGCGATGAAGGCGTTGAGGCGGCGGTACTCGACCTTGATCTCGATCGGCGCGCGGGGCGCCTTGCGCTGTTCTGCGGCCATGGGCGGAGCCTCGCACATCGCGGGGTCGCGGGCCAGCCGGGCGAGGGCGCGGCGTGAGGCGGCCCGATCGCTTCACGCTGGCGTGGTGGGCGGTGCTCGCGGCGGTCGCGGTGGCGCTCTGCGGGGCGCCGTTGTTCGATCTGCTCGGCTTCGAGTTCGCGTTCGCGGTCTCGATCCCGCTGTCGCTCTACGCCGGCCACTGCGGGGTCCGCGCGCGGCGGGCGGCGCGGCTGCGGCCATGGGCGAGCTGGGCGCGGGCGTCGAAGCAGGCGCTCGGCGCGGCGCTGATCCCGCTCGTGATCATCACCGCCAACGCGCTGCGGGTGCAGAACTGCGACTACCTGGAGGGGCTCGCCTTCTACGGTCTGATCACCGGGGTCGGCGCGGTCGTCGCCGCCGGCTGGGGCGCGGCGATCGGGCGGTTCTTCCCCCGCGGCGGCTACGCGGTCTTCCTCGGCGGCGTGCTCGCGACGCTCGCGCTCGCCGGCTGGCGCTTCTGGGTCGACCCGCCGGTCGACCTCTTCCACCCGTTCTTCGGCTACTGGCCGGGCGCGCTGTACGACGACGTGCTCCACATCGACGACCGGCTGCTGTGGTCGCGCTTCGAAGACCTCGCGTTCGCCGCCGCCGCGCTCGCCGGGACCGCGCTCCCCCGCGCGCTGCGCTGGCGGCCGGCGATGCTCGCCGCCGCCGCGCTCGGGCTCGCCGCCTTCGCCCGCGCCGGCGCGACCCGCCACGCGGTGCACCGCGACGCCGAGTGGATCGCCGACGCGCTCGGCGGCGCGGTGGCGACCGCGCACCTGCGGATCATGCACCCGGCGAGCTGGAGCGACGACGACGTGCGGCTGATGAGCGACGAGCTCGAGTTCGCCTACGCCGAGCTGCGCGGCTTCTTCGGCTTCGACACCTCGCGCCCGATCACCGTCTGGATCCACCCCGACGACGCGACCAAGAAGCGCCTGATGGGCGCCCGCCGGGTGCGGATCGCCAAGCCCTGGCAGTGGGCGTTCCACGTGCACGCGCCGACGATCGGCCAGCCGGTGCTCATCCATGAGATGGCGCACGTCTTCTCGGCCGAGATCGCCGACGCGCCGCACCACCTCAGCCTCTATCGCGGCGCGGTGCCGCACATGCCGCTGATCGAGGGGCTCGCCGAGGCGGCGACGTGGAAGACCGATCGCCTCGACCTGCACCAGTGGAGCGCGGCGATGCAGCGGATCGGGGTCGCGCCGCCGCTCGCCGAGCTGCTCGCGCCGGCCGGCTTCTACCGGCGCAACGCCCGCACCGCCTACACGCTCTGCGGCTCGTTCGCCCGCTACTACCACGACACCCGCGGCCCCGGCGCGCTCGCCGCTGCCTACCGCGCGGGGCGCTTCGAAGACGCCGGCACCCCGCTCGCCGCGCTCGTCGCCGAGTGGGAGCGCTTCCTCGCCGCGCAGCCGCTCGAAGCCAACGCGCTCGCCTACGCCGAGGCGCGCTTCGACCAGCCCTCGATCTTCGGCCGCGCCTGCGCCCACGAGATCGCCGCGCTGCGCGACGCCGCCCGCGACGCGACCCCGCGCGAGGCGCTCGCGCTCATCGAGCGGATCCTGAGCCATCAGCCCGGCGACGTCGCCGCGCGCCTCGCCCGGGTCGACCTGCTCGCCATGCTCGACCGCCGCGCCGAGGCCGAAGCCGCCGCTCGCGCGCTCGCCGACGACCCGCGCGCCGGCGCCGTCGCCCGCGCCGAGGCGCGCGAGCGGGTCGCCGATCTCGAAGCACTCGCCGGCGACCTCGCCGCCGCCCGCGCGCTGTATGCCGAGGTCGCTGCGGCCGCCTTCGAACGCGCCGATCTGCGCCGCCTCGCGATCAAGCAGGCCGCGCTCGACGCCGGCCTCGCCGGCCGCCGCGCGCTCGAATACCTCGCCGCGCCGCCCGCCGACCCGCTGCTGCGCCGCGCGCTGCTCGACGCGATCGTCGCCGCCGATCCCGCCTGGGCGCCCGGCCGCTACCTGCGCGGGCGCGCCGTGCTCGCGACGCAGACCGCGCTCGGCCTCGCCGATCTCACCGCCGCCGCGCCCGCGCTCGTCGACCCGTCGCTGCGCTTGGAAGTCGCCCGCATGGCCGCCGAGGCTGCCTTCGAGGCCGGCTGCTATCCGACCGCCGCCGAGCGCTTCGCCCGCCTCGCCGCGCGCGACGACCTCGCGCTCAGCCGCGGCGAGCGGGTGGGGCTGTCGACCTGGAGCCGCCGCGCGCGCTTCTTCGCCGGTCGCGAGCGCCCGATGCCCGCGGCGTGCGCCGACATTGACACGGCCTCGATGGCTCTCGATGATGCGGCCGGACCTCGGGAATAGCGCGCGAAGCCGGCGGATTGACCTCGGCATTCCGCTCGGAGGAGATGGCATGAAGCGGTCGTGGACGCTGGCGCTCGGGCTCACGGTGAGCCTGCTCGGCGCCGCCGGGTGCGGTCCCCGGTACGTGACGGGCACCAAGGTCGAGTACACCAGCGAGAAGCAGCGCCTCGCCGACATCGTCGAGCGCTACCGGCTCGCGATGGAGCAGCGCGACGTCGAGGCGCTGCGGGCGCTCGCGAGCAGCGACTACTACGAGAACGCGAGCACCACCACCGAGCCGGGCGACGACTACGGCATCGAGGGGTTCGAGCGGGTGTTCCTCGACCTCAAGAACAACGTCAAGGACGTCAAGTACACGGTCGACATCAAGGACATCCGCATCATGGGCGAGGGCCAGAACGAGGCCGCCCACGTCGACTACGAGTACACCGGGCAGTACCTCTTCACCATCGGCGAGCGCGACCGCTGGGAGACGGTGACCGACAAGAACCGCCTCATCTTCCGCAAGGAAGACGGCAACTGGCGCATCATCAGCGGCATGTGATCGCCGTCGAGGCTGCCAAAACGGGCCGCAGCCTGTACCATCGTCCCGTTTGGCGGCCTCCCGCCGCCGGTGGGTGCGGACGATGAACCATCACATCCTCGTCGCCGACGACGAAGCCAACCTGCGCAAGGTCCTCGGCGCGCTGCTGCGCAAGCAGGGCCACCGGGTCACCTGCGTCGCCGACGGCCGCGCCGCGCTCGAGGCGCTCGCGGCGGACGAGTTCAGCGCGGTGCTCACCGACCTCCGCATGCCGCACGTCGACGGCATGACCCTGCTGCGCGAGGTCCTCGACCGCTGGCCGGGGCTGCCCGTCGTGATGCTCACCGCCCACGGCACCGTCGACACCGCGGTCGAGGCGGTGAAGCTCGGCGCCTTCGACTTCATCAGCAAGCCCTACGACAACGCCGAGCTCGCCAAGACCATCGCCAAGGCGGTCAGCACCCGCACCCTCGACCGCGCCGAGCCCTCGCCCGCCGAGGGGCCCGAGGTCGCCCGCGACGGCAAGCACGGCCTCATCGGCACCTCGCCGGTGATGCAGAGCGTCTTCGAGATCATCGAGAAGGTCGCCGCGACGCCCTCGACGGTGCTCATCACCGGCGAGAGCGGCACCGGCAAGGAGCTCGTCGCCCGCGCGCTGCACGAGCGCAGCCAGCGCGCCGGTCGGCCCTACATCCGCGTCAACTGCGCGGCGATCCCCGACACGCTCATCGAGTCGGAGCTCTTCGGCTACGAGAAGGGCGCCTTCACCGGCGCGACCACCGACAAGCCCGGCCGCTTCGAGCTCGCCGACGGCGGCACGCTCTTCCTCGACGAGATCGGCGAGATCTCGACCGAGATGCAGGTCAAGCTGTTGCGCGCGATCCAGGAGAGCGAGTTCGAGCGGGTCGGCGGCGTCAAGACCAAGCGGGTCGACGTGCGGCTCATCACCGCGACCAACCGCGACCTCGCCGCCGAGGTCGCCGCCGGCAACTTCCGCGAGGACCTCTTCTACCGCCTCAACGTCGTCCCGGTGCGCCTGCCGCCGCTGCGCGAGCGCATCGCCGACATCCCGCTGCTCGTGCGGCACATGCTGCGCAAGTACTCGGTGCGGCTCAACAAACCGGTCAGCGGCGTCACCGAGGCCGCCGTCGAGCGCCTCTGCGGCTACCCGTGGCCGGGCAACATCCGCGAGCTCGAGAACGTGCTCGAGCGCACCGTGCTGTTCTGCGACGCCGAGATCATCGACGCCGACGACCTCCCGCCCGAGATCGCGCCCGCGGCCGACGCCGCCCAGAGCGCGGCGCCGACGCTGCCCGAGGGCATCACCCAGCTCAAGGAGGCGGTCAAGCTCACCACCCGCCGCATCGAGCAGGAGATGATCGAGCGCGCGCTCGCCGAGACCGGCGGCAACGTCACCCACACCGCCAAGCAGCTCGGGATCTCGCGCAAGAGCCTCCAGACCAAGATGAAGGAGTTCGGGCTGCGCGAGGAGTGACGGCGAGCCGCTCACGGCGCGGCGGCCGGGTGGCGGGATGTTTACTCCGGCCCCTGCCATCGTTATGCTCGCCCCCGTGCAGGCCGCCACATGCGAGGAAGACGGGATGCGGGAAAAGCGGATCGAGGCAGAGACGTTCCCCCGGCCACGGCCAGCCGCCTTGCTCGCCGGCGGCCTTCTCGGGCTGCTCGTCTCGGCGGCGCCGGTGACGGCGGCCGAGATCACCGACGTCATCGACGCCGCCGACGGGGACGACCCCTTCGACATGCGCATCGAGGTCGACTACCGGCGCAGCCTCCGCCGGGCCAAGATCACCCGCGAGTTCAACTGCCAGCCGTCGACCACCCCCGAGCACATCGAGACCTGCCCCGAGGCCCCGCCCGAGGGTGAGCTGCTCCACGTCAAGGAGCTGCGCTACGAGCGGGTCACCCACGAGGTCGTGCCCACCGTGCGCATCGGCCTCTGGCACGACCTCGAGCTCAAGGTCGAGATCCCCATCGTCGCCAACGACGAGCAGACGCTGCGCTTCGCCGGCAACGGCGGCGACCCCGACAGCATCGCGATCACCCCCGCCGAGAGCACCATCGCGCCCGCCGACCGCGAGCACCTCTTCGACGTGCCGCCCGACCTGCCCAAGCGCGCGGGCTTCGGCGACATGCTCTTCATGATCCGGTACTCGCCCTTCGCGCAGGAGCGCGACGACCTGCGCGCGACCTGGACGCTCGAGCTCGGCTACCGCGCGCCGACCGGCGACGTGATGAAGTACAACAACGAGGCGGTCGGCCGCGGCGTGCACGAGCTGATCGTCGCGACCGCGCTCTCGCACCGCTTCGAGTTCGCCGAGCCCTACGCCCGCTTCGACGCGGTCTTCCCCTTCGCCTCGCAGAACGCGCTCTTCAAGGACTACGGCGACGGCCAGCAGCACGTCGGCCCCGGCGCCCGCACCGGGTTCCTCGCCGGCGCCGAGCTCGTGCCCTACGACGATCCCAAGCGCGGCGTGAAGTTCTTCATCGACGTCGGCCTCGGCGCCGAGTACCAGGCCGAGGGCCGCGACTACAGCGAGCTCTTCGACGCGCTCGGCGGCGCGAGCGTCGGCCGCGCCCCCGAGGACGCCTGCGCCATCGGCACCCCGTACAGCGAGGCGGCGCCCAACTGCCCGCGCTACAACCCCGACAGCCGCAGCCGCATCGCCGACACCCCGATCGACGGGCTCACCACCGTCGAGGAGCACATCACCTTCAAGGGCAAGCTCGGCTTCGGCATGTACCTCTCGCGCTTCGCCAAGATCGGGGTCACGCTCCAGCTCGACCACGACACCGAGCACTACCTGAGCAACGCCGACGTCGGGCGCGACCTCGACGGCTCGGGGCTCGTCGAGGCCCGCGGCGCGGTGCCCAACGCCGACGGGATCGGCGGCTACGACCCCGAGGAGCACAACCCGACCTACATCCCCGCCATCGACGCGGTCGGGCGGCGGATCCGGGTCGAAGAGACCACCGTCTTCCACCTCGGCGCCAACCTCTCGCTGGTGTTCTGAGCATCGCCGCCCGGCGCCGGCGCGTCCCCGGGTGACCGATTCTGACGGCTGTCCCCCTCACCCGCCTCGTCGATCTCTCGTCGTCCGTCGCCTGCCGACCGATCCGAACGCGAGCGCCCCTCGCCTGCCTCTTGGATCTCTCGTCGTCCCCTCCCCTGTCGACAGAGCAGGACGCGCCTGTCGCCTCGCCCGCCTCTTCGGTCGCTCGTCATCCAGCGAGCGCGCTGACTGCCCGCCGGCCGATCCGACCGCGGCTCGCCTACTGTCCCCGCAGCCGCCGCAGCCGCTCGCGCGCCCGCTCCCGATCGGCGGGCGACATCTCGCGGAACCGTCCGAGGTTCTGCAGGAACCGCCGCCGCTCGTCGGGCGGCAGCTTGATCAACCGCCGGAACAGCGCCCGCACCCGCGCCCGCCGCGCGGGGGACATCTCGCGGTAGCGCTCGAAGTTCTGCCGCATCTGCGCCCGCTCGGCCGGCGGCAGCTTGCGAAACGCCGCCCACTGCCCGCGCAGCGCTTCGCGCTCGGCCGCGGGCAGCTTCTGAAACCGCTCCCACCGCGCCCGCAGCGCCTCGCGCTCGACCGGCGGCAGCTTGCGAAACCGCGCCATGCGCTCGCGCAGCTCGGCGCGCTCGTCGGGGCTCATCGCCGCCCACCGCGCGCGGTTCTGCTCGATCCGCGCCGCCCGCTCGCCCGCCTCGCCCGCTTCACCCGCTCCACCCGGCCCGCCCGCCGCGCCGCTCGTCGGCGCCTGCGCCGCGACCGCCGCCGGCAGCGCCAGCACCACCAGCACCAGCACCGCTCTCATGGCAGCGCCTCCTCGTCGTCGAGCGTGTGCAGCATCGCCACCAGCTCGAAGGTCTCGTCGTCCTCGATCCCGTCGAGGACCTGCATCTCGTCGTAGACTTCCAAGAGCTCCATCTCGGCCAGCAACCCGAGCTCGCTCGCCGGCACCTCGGGCGCGCCCCCCGCCCGCGCAAACACCCACAGCAGCGCCGCCGCCGCCGCGGCGAGCACGGCCCCGACGGCCCACCGCCGCGGGAAGCGCAGCACCCGCGCGCCCTTCGCCTCCTCGGCTGCGATCGCCGCCCGCACCCGCTCATCGAACCCCGCCCCCGGCCCCGGCGCGTCCGCGTCGAGCGCCGCGTCCAGATCCGCCGCCCCCTCCGCCGCCAGCCGCTCGAAGAACCGCGCGTCGAACCCCGCCCCCGGCCCCGGCGCGTCCCCGTCGAGCGCCGAATCCAGATCCGCCGCCCCCTCCGCCGCCAGCCGCCCGAAGAACCGCGCGTCGAACCCCTCACCCGGCTCCGGCGCGTCCGCGTCGAGCAGGCGGTCGAGCACCTCGTCGCTCATCCCGCGACCCCTCCCGGCTCCCCGCCCTCGATCAGCGGCGCGAGCTCGGCCATCAGCGTCTTGCGTGCCCGGTTGAGCAGCGACTTCACCGCGCTCACCGTCGTCTCCAGCGTGTCGGCGATCTCCACCAGCCCCAGCCCCTGCTCCTTCTGCAGCAAGAGCGCCGCCCGCTGCGTCGCCGGCAGCCCCGCCACCGCCAACCGCACCGCCCGCTGCACCCGATCGGCGTGCAGCAGCGCATCCGGCGCCGGCCGCCGCGGATCGGCCGGCTCGCGCGGCAGGTCGTGCAGCGCCCCGCCCCGATGCCGATGCTCGGCGCGCCGCACCTCGTTGAGGCAGTGATTGGTCGCGACCCGGAAGATGTAGGCCCGAAACGGCTCGGTCGGCTCGTAGCGCGCCCGCGCCCGGTAGATCTTGAGGAAGACGTCCTGCGCGAGCTCCTCGCCGCGATCCTGCTCGCCGCAGAAGCGCACCGCGAAGCGCACCATCGGCCGGCGCCAGCGGCGGAACAGCTCGGCGAACGCCTCACCGTCGCCGTCGCGCGCGGCGCACATCAACCCGGCGTCCTCGTCATCGATCACGGCGCCTCGTCCATCAGCAGCTCGAGGTCTTCGAGGAGCTCGAGGTTCTCGATCAGATCGAGCTCCTCGATCAGCGCCTCGTCGGGCGCCTTCGGCTCGGCGGGCGCCGCTTCATCGGCGGGCGGCGGCGGGGGCGGCGCGCCCGCATCGGGCGTCGCGAGCACCAGCCAGATCAACCACCGTGCACCGACCACAACACCTCTCCCCCCGCCGGGTTGCGCGCTCCTGACATCGGCATCATCACGGCACCGCCGCCTCGACCGCCAGCCCGACGCGCCACCACGGCCCGCCCGCGGGGAAGAAGTCGCCGGTCCACAGCACCGCCCCGTCCAGGCTCAACCGCAGCGCCTCGAACGGCGACCACCGCAGCCGCCCGTCGAGCTCCTGCCCATAGAACCACCCCCCATGCGGCCCCTCCACCGCCGACCACAGCGGCGACCACGCCCCGTCGACCTCCACCGCCGCGTGCGGCACCCACAGCGCCGTCACCCCCGGCGCCAGCACCCCACGCGCGCCGTAGCCATAGCTCACCGCCGGCCGATCGGCCAGCCCCGCCCCGAGCCCCCCACCGAGCAGCAGCGACGGCCGCGGGACGAACGGCGCCGGCGCCACCAGCCCGGTGTACGGCGTGTCGGCCGCCGACTCGGGCACGTTCCCCGTCGTCGCCAGCCCGAACGCGCCCAGGTACAGCCAATCGGCCACGTACATGCGCCAGCTCACCTGCGCCCCCGCCGCTCGCAGCTCCACGACCCGCGGCGCCACCACCTCCTCGACCACCGCCGCCCAGCGCGGGCAGACATCGTCGACCGCCAGCGACACCTGCCCCCGCCCGCCGCCGAAGAGCGCCACCCCGCTCAGCGTGTGCCCATCGAGCAGCGCCTCCCCCTCGACCCCCGCCCACCACGGGTTGAACTCCGACGCCACCCCGCTGCACTGCACCAGCACCGCCAGCGCGTCGGCCACCCGCCCATCCGGCCCCACCGGCGGCGCCGCGTCGTCGCCCGCCCCATCGCCGCCCCCCGACGCCAGCCACCCCGCCAGCAGCTCCATCAGCCCCCGCGCCACCCCCGCCTCCACCGCGCTCAGCAGCACCGCGCGCCCCTCCGGGCCCGCGAACCGCGTCGCCGCCCAGAACCCCCGCACCTCCACGAACGGATCGGGCCGCCACGCCGCCTCCAGCCGCACCACCGGCCACCCCCGTGGCCGCAAGTCCCGCCCCGGCCACCACACCCCCATCCGCACCGCCAACGGCTCCTGCTCGACCGCCAGCTCACCCCCCAGCGCCGCCGCGTCGATCAACACCCCCCGCGCCAGCGTCCCCCGCTGCGTGCCCGCCACCACCGACACCCCCGCCGGCCCCCACCACTGCACCCCCGCCGCCCGCAGCAGCCACGTCGCGCGCAGCTCGTCGGCGAACGGCCGCCCGCTCGACCACACCGCCTCCCCTTCCACCGTCAACAGCCCGCTATCGACCGCCCCGAACAGCCCCCACCCCGCGCCCAGCTCCAGCTCACCCGCCAGCCCCACCGCCAGCCCCACCCGCTCACCGCCGAGCACCGGCGCGAACACCGACCCCGGCACCGGCTCCCCCGCCCCATCGAAGAGCACCCCCGCCGCCGGCCGCCCCCGCTCCACCTCCCCCAGCGACAACCCCCACGCCTGCCCCACCCCCTCCACCGCCGCCGCCGGCGTCACCGCGAGCACCCCCCAGAGCCAAAGCCAGCGCATCGCCCCGTTGTACCGTCGCCGCCGAAAACCCGAAACCTTCGCGACCCCCCCCGCTCGACCCGAATCGTTAGGACGCTCGCGCCCCGGGCGGGCAGCCCGACCGCGCGACCCAACCGCTGACTGAGGAGACCCTCGCCCATGGCCTTCACCCTCCCGGACCTGCCCTACAGCCGCGACGCCCTCGAGCCGCACATCTCGGCCGAGACCCTCGAGTACCACTACGGCAAGCACCACGCCGGCTACGTGAAGAAGCTCAACGCCGCCATCGAGAACGACCCCAGCCTCGCGGGCCAGACCCTCGAACAGCTCATCCAGACCACCAAGGGCGGCGTCTTCAACAACGCCGCGCAGGTCTGGAACCACACCTTCTACTGGCACTGCCTCAGCCCCGACGGCGGCGGCAAGCCCACCGGCAAGGTCGCCGAAGCCATCGACGCCGCGTTCGGCGACTTCGACAGCTTCAAGCAGAAGTTCACCGACGCCGCCAACAACCAGTTCGGCTCCGGCTGGGCCTGGCTCACCCGCGACGCCGACGGCAAGCTCCACATCACCTCGACCTCGGACGCCAAGAACCCGATGACCGAGGGCCACACCCCGCTGCTCACCTGCGACGTCTGGGAGCACGCCTACTACATCGATCGCCGCAACGACCGCGCGAGCTACGTCGAGCACTTCTGGGCGCTCGTGAACTGGAAGTTCCTCGAGCAGAACCTCGCCGGCGGCAGCCGCGCGGTCTGATCGCACCGAGCGCCGAGCGCGGCCGCCGGCCCGATCCTGCGCGCCGCCCGACCGCGCCCGCCCTCCACGCCGCCCGAGCGCACCCGAGCCCCGCCCCGCGGCACTCACCGGCGCGACGCCCGCCCCCGGCGCCGCCCGAGCACACCCGCGCCCCGGCACCCGACCCCACACCGCCCCGCTTTCGGGCTTGCGCCCGCGCCCCCGCCTCGCCATCCGCCCGCGCAACTCCACCCCCCCCCCGGAGAACCCCGCGGTGATCGCCTTCTTCGCCGGCCTCCTCGCCGGCTCCGCCCACGTCGTCACCGGCCCCGACCACCTCGCCGCCGTCGCCCCCCTCGCCGTCGCCCACCCCACCCGCGCCGCGGCGGCCGGCGCCCGCTGGGGCCTCGGTCACGGCCTCGGCGTCGCCGCGCTCGGCGCCCTCGGCCTCGCCGCCCGCCAGGCCATCGACATCGACGCCTGGTCCACCGCCGCCGAATCCCTCGTCGGCTTCCTCCTCATCGCCATCGGCGCCTGGGCCATCCGCCGCGCCGGCCGCCTCGTCATCCACGACCACCCCCACGCCCACGACGGCGCCCGCCACGCCCACCCGCACCTCCACGTCGCCGTCGCCGACCACGACCACCCCGACGCCCACCGCGCCCACCGCCACGCCCCGCTCTGGATCGGCGCCCTCCACGGCGCCGCCGGCGCCGGCCACCTCTTCGGCGTCCTCCCCGCGCTCGCGCTCCCCACCCTCGACGCCGCGCTCTACCTCACCGCCTACCTCGCGAGCGCCATCGCCTCCATGGCCGCCTTCGCCGCGCTCCTCGGCCACCTCGCCCGCCGCGGCCGCCCCCACCTCCTCCGCCGCCTCCTCCAAGGCACCGGCGCCCTCGCCATCGCCGTCGGCGGCGTCTGGATCGGCCTCGCCTTCGCGTGACCATGACGTCGCGATCACACCCCGCCCCGTCGCGCCCCGCCCTGACACCCGCGTCATGCGCCCCCGCCGCACCGGAGCGTCGCTGCTCCGATCCCGCCTCCCATCAGGCCCCGCGCCCCGCCTGACATCGTCGCGCCCCGAGCCTGACCACCCCGGCACGAAAGCTGCTCAACCCCTCCCGCGAATCCAAACCCTGGGAGGCCCCGCATGAGCCCGCTCCGCACCGCCCTCGCCGCCGCGCTCACCCTCGCCGCCCTCCTCGCCCCCCCCGACACCGCCGCCGCCGCGTCGGGCACCTACACCCTCCACGACGTCAAGGCCGGCTTCCCCGCCTGCGTCCGCATCACCGACAAGGAAGAAGGCGCCATCCTGCTCGCCAACACCTGCGCGCAGGCCATCACCCTCGTCCCCATCGACGGCGCCTGCGTCGGCTGCGACCCCGCCACCACCCTCGCCCCCTCCGAGATCGGCTGGTACGGCCTCGCCCCCACCCTCCCCGGCGACGAAGCCGACGCCACCGGCCCCCGCGAGGTCCGCTGGCAGCAGGAAGGCGGCCGCAGCGGCACCCTCACCGCCACCGTCGCCTTCATCGCCCCCCTCGCCGAAGCCGGCGGCGGCTGCGCGATCCACCCCGGCGTGCCCGCCGGCGGCGCCGGCCTCGCCCTCTTCACCGGCGCCCTCCTCGGCCTCCGCCGCCGCCGCCGCCGCTGAGCCATCCGCGATGAGCTCCTGACAAAGCGCCCCCACCCCCGCCGGCCGGATGGTACAACCACCCCCTGACCACCACCCGGCAGCGCGCCCATGCCCCTCACCCCCGCCCGCCGCGCCCTCTACATGGCCGCGCTCGTCATCGCCGGCGAAGCCATCTTCGGCCTCCCCTTCATCATCGCCCGCGTCTTCCGCCCCACCCTCCTCGACGTCTTCGCCCTCACCAACCTCCAGCTCGGCACCGCCATGGCCTTCTACGGCGTCGTCGCCATGCTCGCCTACTTCCCCGGCGGCCCCCTCGCCGACCGCTACCCCGCCCGCCGCCTCATGACCGCCGCCCTCCTCGCCACCGCGCTCGGCGGCCTCCTCCTCGCCCGCGCCCCCGCGCTCCCCGCCCTCGAGGCCCTCTATGCCTTCTGGGGCCTCACCACCATCCTCCTCTTCTGGGCCGCCCTCATCCGCGCCACCCGCGAATGGGGCGACGACCGCCGCCAGGGCCAGGCCTTCGGCCTCATGGACGGCGGCCGCGGCCTCTTCGCCGCCGTGCTCGCCTCGATCTGCCTCGCCCTCTTCGCCGCGCTCCTCCCCGACGACCCCGCCACCGCCACCCTCCCCCAACGCGCCGAAGCGCTCCGCACCGTCATCCTCGTCTTCACCGCCATGACCGCCGCCGCCGCGCTCCTCGTCTGGATCGCCATCCCCGACCACCCCGCCCGCGCCGCCGAAGCCCGCGACCGCATCACCCTCCCAGCCATCCGCCGCGTCGTCCGCAACCCTGCCGTCTGGCTGCAAGGCCTCATCGTCGTCACCGCCTACGTCGGCTACAAAGGCATCGACGACCTCGGCCTCTACGCCCGCGACACCTTCGGCTTCGACGACATCGCCGCCGCCCGCGTCGGCGCCCTCGCCTTCTGGATCCGCCCCATCGCCGCCGTCAGCGCCGGCTTCATCGGCGACCGCGTCGGCGCGAGTCGCGCCATCGTCGCCTGCTTCGCGCTCATGCTCATCGGCGACCTCGTCGTCGCCCTCGACCTCCTCGACCCCGGCGCCCCCTGGATGCTCTACACGATGGTCGTCTCCACCGCCGCCGCCGTCTACGCCGTGCGCGGCCTCTACTTCGCGCTCTTCCCCGACGCCCGCGTCCCCGCCGCGCTCACCGGCACCGCCGCCGGCCTCGTCTCGGTCATCGGCTACACCCCCGACGTCTTCATGGGCCCCCTCATGGGCCACTTCACCGACACCTGGCCCGGCGCGGAGGGCCACCGCCACCTCTTCGCCGCCCTCGCCGCCTTCGCCGCCCTCGGCCTCGCCTGCACCCTCGCCTTCCGCCGCCTCACCCGCCGCCCCGCCGACGCCTCCTGACAAAGCGACCGCGCCGCCCTACCCATCGCCGGCGCCACCCGCTACCCTGCCGCAATCATTACGGCGCAAAACAGGAGCCCCCAAAGTGCCCGCCACCCTCGCCCCCATCGACATCGCGATCATCCTCGGCTTCCTCATCGCCGTCACCCTCATCGGCGTCGTGCTCTCCCGCGCCGCCTCCAAAGGCATCGACGACTACTTCCTCGGCGGCAACAAGATCCCCTGGTGGGTGCTCGGGATCAGCACCGCGACCTCCAACTTCGACATGTCGGGCACCATGCTCATCGTCGCCGTCGTCTTCGGCCTCGGCTACAAAGGACTGCTCGTCGAGCTCCGCGGCGGCGTCGGCCTCACCCTCGCGCTGTTGCTCGTCTTCCTCGGCAAATGGCTCCGCCGCTCCCGGGTGATGACATCCGCCGAATGGATGAAGCTCCGCTTCGGCACCGGCCGGCAAGGCCGCGCCGCCCACCTCCTCAGCGCCATCGCCAACATCCTGCTCAGCGTCGGCATGATCGCCTACTTCTCCAAAGGCGCCGGCAAGTTCCTCACCCACTTCCTGCCCTTCGGCGAGGTCACCTGCACCGCCGTCATGGTCGCCGTCGGCCTCGCCTACACCCTCATGTCCGGCCTCTACGGCGTCGTCTTCACCGATGTCATCCAGATGATCCTGCTCACCTTCACCGCGATCTTCGTCACCATCCACGCCTATGACATCGCCCCCACCGTCGAGCTGCCCGCCTTCCTCCGCACCCTCGACCTCGCCCCCGTCACCGGCGACGCCGGCGCCGCGCTGCTCGCACAGAGCCCATCGTGGGCCCCGGTCTTCGACTTCTTCGCGCTCTGCGTCGCCATGTGGTTCATCCGCAGCATCCTCGAAGGCATGGGCGGCGTCGGCGGCTACACCGACCAACGCTTCTTCGCCGCCCGCACCGAACGCGAAGCCAGCCTGCTCACGCTCGAGAGCATCCTGCTCAGCGTCTTCCGCTGGACCCTCGTCGCCGGCCTCGTCGTGATGGGATACGCCCTCATCGCCGAAGGCGGCGCCCACGCCGAAGTCATCGCCCGAGACCCCGAACAGGTCCTCCCGCTCGTGCTCGGCCACCTCCTCCCCGACGGCGTGCGCGGCCTCGTCCTCGCCGGCCTCATCGCCGCCGCCATGTCCACCTTCGACTCCACCCTCAACGCCGGCGCCTCCTACATCGTCAAAGACATCTACCAGACCTACATCGACCCCGAAGCCACCCCCGCCCGCCTCATGAAGGCATCCCACTGGTCGACGTTTGCGCTCTGCGTCGTCGGCGTCGCCTTCGCCGCCGTCATCCCCGACATCAACCGCATCTGGGGATGGCTCACCATGGGCCTCGGCGCCGGCCTCTTCATCCCGCTCGTGCTCCGCTGGTACTGGCCCCGCTTCAACGGCTATGGCTTCGCGATCGGCACCGCCGGTGGCATCATCGCCGGCGTCACCTTCAACGGACTGCTCGGCTGGCCCGTCTACGCCGCCTTCCCCCTCACCCTCGCCACCGCGCTCGCCGCCTGCCTCGCCGGCGCCGCCATGGCCCCCGCCACCGACGACCGCGTGCTCCTCAACTTCGTCGCCCAGATCAACCCCGGCGGCCTCTGGCGCCGCCACCGCCGCCGCGCCATCGACGCCGGCCTGCTCACCCCCGAGCTCGCCGCCCGCCGCCGCCGCGAACGCCGCCGCGACCTCATCGCGATCGCCTTCGCGCTGCCGTTCCAGGTGTGCCTGCTCCTCGCCGGCATGGCGTTCGTCTGGCATGACTTCGACAAACTCGGCGCCTTGCTCGCGGTCGTCGGTGTCACCGGCGTGGGGCTCTATGTCTTCTGGTACCGCAACCTCAAGCCCGATGCCATCGCCACCGCCGAGGACGAAGCCTTCGCCGACCCGATCGAGCGGGTGCGCGCGCTGACCGGCGAGGGCAAGGCGTGAGGATCAGCGGCGGGCGCTCTCACGGCTCCACCCCCAGCCTGCGCAGGTTGCGGCGCGCCTGCGCGTCGTTCGGATCCAGGCTCAGCGCTTGGCGCAGCAGCCCGACCGCGGCGGCGTCCTCGCCGAGCGCCATCGCGGCGACGGCGGCGTTGTTGAGGTGCTTGCTCGCGCCCGGCTCCCGCTCCGCCGCTGCGATCCAGGCGCCACCGGCCTCGGCGTAGCGGCCGGCGTGGTAGTACGCGCGCCCGAGCCGGTCGAAGCCCCACGCGCTCTCGGGGTAGACCCGCGTCATCCGCCCCCACAGGCTGATGGGATCCCGCCACGCGGCGTGCTCGGCGACCGAGACGAGCGCGCACAGCGCGAGCGTCACCGATGCCATCACCGCCTGCCATCGCGAAGGCACCCGCCACCGCGCGAGCAGCCGCGCGATGCCATCGACCGCGAGCAGCGCGATGAACGGCATCGCGAGGAAGAGGTAGCGATCGGCCATGTAGACGACGCCGGGCTTGAAGTGCAGAAACGGCAGCATGACCCCGGCCACGATCGCGAGCAGCGGCCCGCGCGGGTCGCGGCGCCACAGCCAGCGCAGGCCGAGCGCGGCGAGCGCGAGGGTGAGCAGCGCCGAGGCGACCGTCATGACATCGTGCAGCGTGTCGAGCCGCGGGGTGAGGTAGATGTGATTGAGATCAGCGGGCCAGAGCAGGTTGATGACATAGCGCAGCGGCAGTTGCAGGCGATCCCCGAGGGTCAGCGAGAAGCGCACGGTGTCGCGGTAGGCTTCGGGCAGGACGACGTGCCCCCCGGCGACGCGGGGCGCGGCGGCGAGGCAGGCGAGGGTCAAGAGCGCGAGGTAGAAGGCGACCGCCGACGTGCGCCGGGTCACCGTCTCCGGCGCGCGCCAGCGCTCGTGCAGCCAGAGCATCAACAAGACACCGGGCGCGACGATGACATGTCCCTTGCTCATCATGCCGAGCGCGACGAGCGCGGTCGTCGCGAGCGCCCAGGCGACCGCGGGGCCGCCGCGCAGGAAGCGCAGGAAGGCGACGAGCGCGCCGAAGAAGAAGATCGAGGCGAGCAGATCCTTGCGGCCGCTGATCCAGCCGATGACCTCGACCTGCACCGGGTGGGTGTAGGCGAGCGCGAGCACGACGAGCCCGAAGGCGCCGCCGCGGCCGATGCGGCGGAGGAAGGCGCCGGTCATCACGACGGCGAGCGCGAGCATCACGAGGTGGTGCAGGTGCGACCACAGCGGCGTGTGTCGATGCACGAGCAGGTCGGCCCAGTGGCTCAGGTCGCGCATCGGGCGGAAGTCGTCGGGGCGGTCGAGGTCGAAGAGCGCGGGCAGCACCACGGCGGGGTCGGCGCGGGTGATGACCGGGTGGCGGAGGAAGATCGCGTCGTCGTCGAAGTCGACGAAGCCGTGGCCGAGCGAGATGGCGTGCACGGCGAGCACGAGCAGCACGGCGAGGGCGACGAAGCGCCGCTCGACGAGCGCGCGCAGGGTCTCGGGGGCGCTGGACATGGCGTCAGATTGCCACGTCGCCGACCGGCGGTCGCCCCCGATCACCGGCTTTGCTGTATGATGCCGCCCCATGTCGACGCCCCTCCTGCTCGCGGCGCTCAAGGTGCTCGTCCTCGCCGGGGGCGCTTCACCGGCCGAGAACCATCACAGCCACAAGGTCCACGTCGACGCGCTCGTCGCGCTGCTCGCCGAGCGCGGGGTGCCGGCGGGTGACGTCGCGGTCTTCTGGGCCGATGGCTCCGATCCGGCGGCCGATCGGGCGGTGGTGGCCGAGGCGCCGGCGGCGGATGAGTGGCTGATCGAGGGCACCCGGCTCGATCTGGAGCTGAGCGTCGCGCCGGCGCTCGTGGACACGCGCTTCGATCGGCCGGTGCAGCCGGCGACGCGGGCGGCGTTGCAGGCGTGGCTGCGGCAGGTGGGGCCGACGCTCGGGCCGAGGGATACGCTGCTCGTCGCGGTGACCGATCACGGGGTCCCCGATCCCGACGGGGGCGCGCAGGTCGCGATCTCGCTGTGGGGAGAAGAGTGGTCGGTCGATGACTTCGCGGCCGATCTGGCGCCGGTGCCGGTCTCGACGCGGGTGGTGCTGTGGATGTCGCAGTGCTTCTCCGGTGGCTTCGCCGAGCTGCACCGGCGGCGGCCGAACCTGTGCGGGGCGTTCGCGGCGCACCCCGATCGGCCGGCGTATGGGTGCCATCCGCGGCTCGCGGGCAAGGACGACGTGGGTCACTTCCTGCGCATGGTCGAGGCGCTCGCGCGGCATGGCACGCTGGCGGCGGCGCACGACGAGGTGCTCGTCACCGATGACACCCCCGACACGCCGCACCTGACGAGCGATGTGATGCTCTTCGAGGCGATCGACGCCGAGGCCGGCGCGGTGGGGGCGACGGCGGGGCGCTTCATCGACGCGCGGCTGCCGCGCGATACGCAGGATCCGGCGTGGGCGCTGCTGTCGGCGGTGGCGACGCGCTACGGGCTGGGGGCGGTGGCGCGGTACGAGGAGGCGATGGCGCTGATCAAGCAGCTCGACGAGGCGCGCTACGCGCTCGGGGTGTGGGGCGAGCGGTGGTACGAGGCCGACGTTCACGCGCGGGGGCTGCTCGCCGAGCCGCTGGTGCGGGTGCTGCGGCCGACGCGCGATCGGGCGACGCGGATCGAGCAGCGGGCGCGGGCGGTGACGGCGATGCGCAAGCTGTGGAGCGAGGACGCGGCGCTGCGGGCGCGGCTGGCGCGGCTGCGGGCCAAGGTCGAGGCGGCGCGCGCGCTCGAGGCGCAGATCGAGGTGCAGGAGGCGGCGGCGATCCGGGCGGCGTACGTGGTGAGCCGGCTGGCCGGGGCGCAGGCGGTGGGGGCGGCGACGCGGGCGCGCTATGCCGAGCTGCGGGCGTGCGAGGCGGCGCCGTTGATCCCGGCGGGGCCGGTGGCGGTCGAGGTCCCGGTGGCGGCGGCGGCGCTGCCCGCGGCGGCGGCGGTGCCGGGCGCGGTCGAGGCGCTGCGGCCGGGCTGGTTCGGGCTCGGCTATCGCGACGCGCCGAAGCACGCGGGGGTGGTGGTCGAGCGCTTCCTGCCGGGGAGCCCGGGGTTCGCGGCGGGGCTCGCGGTCGACGATCGGATCGCGGCGGTCGACGGCTGGACGCTGCGGCGGCGGGGTGGCTTTCGGGAGGCGGCGCTGCTCGCGCAGCCGGGCGCCGCCGCGGCGCTGACGGTCAAGCGGGGTCGGCGGAGCGAGGAGCTGCGGCTGTGGACGGCGCCGATGCCGCTGCCCGATCGACCGCCGGCGCTGACGCGCCCGGTGCCGCTGCTGGGGGTCGTGCCCTACGACGCGAAGGCGCCGCTGCCGACGGTGGGCGAGGGGCGGTCGGTGGTGCTGTTCTTCTGGGAGCCGGGCGCGGCGCGGAGCGTGGCGGCGATGCCGGCGCTCGCCGCGTGGGCTGAGCGGCACGGCGCCGCGGTGATGGCGATCACCGGCGAGTCGGGGCGCACGGTCGGGCGGTTCGCGGCGAAGCGGCGGGTGCCGTTCCCGATCGCGCTCGACCCGGAGGGCAACGCGGCGCGGCTGTTCGCGGTCGAGGAGCGGCCGGTGTTCGTGCTCGTCGACGCGGAGGGGCTGTTCGTCGACGAGGGCGAGGGCTTCGAGGGCACGATCCCGCTGCGCGGCCCGCAGGGGGAGTGAGCGCCTTGACCCGGGGGCGCGGGGCTATTCGAGCTTCTTCTTGACGAGGTCGAGGTAGCGCTGCGCCTGCGCGTTGGCGGGCTGGAGGTCGAGCGCCTTCTGCCACCAGACCCGCGCCTGCTCGAAGTTCTGGAGCCGGTAGTAGGCCATGCCGAGGTTGACGTGGTAGCCGGCGTTCTTCGGCGCGGCCTCGACGGCGGCGCGGTGGTGGGTGACGGCGTCGGCGAAGCGCTGCTGCTGGAAGGCGACCTCGCCGAGGCCGGCGTGGGCGGCGGCGTTGCCGGGCTCGCGGGCGAGCGCGTCCTGGAACGCGGCGCGGGCGGCGTCCCACTGCGCGGCGGCGACCTGCTCGCGGCCCCGGTCGAGCGCGGCCTTGACCTCGGCGCGGCGCTGCTCGCGCTCGGCCTTGCGCTTCTCGGTGGCGGCCTGCTCGGCGGCCTCGCGGCGGGCGGCGGCCTCGGCTTCGGACTGCTGGCGGCGGGCGGCGTCGGCCTCTTCGCGGGCGCGCGCCTCGCGGCGGCGGGCGGCGGCGTCGGGATCGGCTGCCGGGGTCGCCGAGCCGGTGAGCGCGGCGGCGGTGGCGGCGACGGGCACGGCGGCGGGCGGTGGCCGCGCGCGGCGGCGTCGCGCTCGGCCTTCTCGGCGGCGGCCTTCTCCGCGGCGGCCTCTCGACCTGCGCGCCGCGTCGCGCTCGGCCTTCGGCGGCGGCCTTCTCCGCGGCGGCGGCCTTGGCGGCGTCGCGCTCGGCCTTCTCGGCGGCGGCCTTCGCCGCGGCGGCGGCCTTCTCGGCGGCGCGCTGCTCGGCGGCGGCGCGCTTCGCGGCCTCGCGCGCGCGGCCTTCTCGGCGGCGGCCTTCTCCGCGGCGGCGATCCGGGCGGCCTCGCGCGCGGCCTTGTCGGCGGCGGCCTTCTCGGCGGCGGCCTGCGCCTTCGCGAGCGCCTCGGCGCGGCGCTCGATGCGGGCGAGCTGGCGCCGGCCTCGGCGTCGGCGGGCGCGATCGCGAGCGCGCGGCCTCGGCGGCGGCGCGCGCGGCGGCGAGGTCGTCGGCCCGCAGCGCCTGCTGGCTGTCGCGCAGCGCTTCCCGCGCGCTGCGCTCGGCGAGGCGGTTGATGCGGGTGTCGGCCGGCGCGGCGGCGCGCAGCGGGCGGCGAGGCGCTCGGCGAGCGCGTCGTCGGCGCCGAGCCCAGCGGCGGGCGTCGAAGGCCTCGGTCGCGGCGGCGTGCAGCGCGTCGGGCGTCGGCGGCGGCGCGCGCGCGTCGGGTGCTTCGGCGTCGGGGACCGGCGGCGTCGGGCGCCGCGCGCGCGTCGGCGGCGCTGCGACGGCGCGCGCCGCCGATCGTCACCTGGGTCGTCTCCTCCTCGGCGCGCCGGCGCCTCGGGCGTCGACTTCGGGATCAGCACGAAGACCAGCGCGACCGCAGCGAGCGCGACCGCGGCGATGACGAACGGCAGCACCGGCTTCGGCCGCCGCGGATCGATGCCGTCGAGGGTGTCCTCGGGGTCTTCGCCGACCGACCAGTCGTCCTCGGCGGCCGCCGGCGCGGCGCCCATGCGGTCGGGGCCGGTCTCGGCGGCGTCGGCGCCGGCGGCCGCGGCGAGCGCGGCGGCGATCGACGGCGTCTCGATGGTGCGCTGCGCCGAGTGCTCGTCTTCGAGCGGGAGGTGTTCGTCGGTGCGGTCGTTGGCGTCGTCGGGCCGGGTGCCGGCCTCGACGGGCGCGGCGGCCGGCGGCGCCGAGATCCGCTTCTGCCAGGCGTCGAGCGGCCCCGATCGCCGGCTCTCGGGCGCGGCGACCGGCACCCCGGCGGGCCGCGCGTCGGCGTGCGTCTGCCCGGCGAGCTCCACCGGCATCGTCGGCGCCCGCGCGGCCGGGGTGTCGATCCGGCGCGGGTTCTCCTCGATCGCGTCGAGCGCCGCGCCGGGGAACGCGCTCCCGTCGAAGGCGCCGGTGTCGTCCTCGCCGTCGTCGACCGCCGACGGCGCGGGCCGCGGCGGCGGGCGGTAGATCGGATCGACGAGCGTGCGCCCGCCCTCGACGAGCGTCATCGCCGCCGCGTCGGCGGCCGGCGCCGCGTCGTCGGCGGGCGGCACCGCCGAGCCGATCGGCGGCGTGCGGCGCGGGCGGCGCAGCGCGGCGATGTCTTCGGCGGTGACCTTGGGCGTCTCGCTGAGCTGCGGCGGCGCGTCGATCCTGGGCGCCGGCTCGAGGAGCTTGCGCACGTCGAGGCGGGTGATCGGCCCCTCGGGCGGCGGCTCGTCGGCGAAGTCGGCGAACGGCGGCGGCTCGGCCTCGACCGGCGGGCGGGTGCCGGCGGCGAGCGCGGCGGCGCGGAACCGCACCCCGCCCGCGGTCGCGGCGCCCTTCTGCGCGACCTGTTCGAGCGCGCTCGTCATCTCACCGGCCGAGCTGAAGCGCTTGCGGGCGACCTTCTCGAGGCAGCGCACCACGATCAGGTCGAGCGCGTCGGGGATCTGGTCGTCGCCGCGCACGAAGCGCGGGCTCGGCGGGCGTTCGAGCACATGGCGGCGGGCGAGCACGTCGGGCGGGTCGCCGTCGAACGGCGGGCGGCCGGTGAGCACCTCGTAGAGCACGAGCCCGAGCTGGTAGAGGTCGGTGCGCATGTCGCGCGGCTTGCCGCTGACGATCTCGGGCGCGAGGTAGGCCGCCGTCGCCCGGCTCTGCCCCTCGCTGCGCGCCGGCGCCGCGTCGAGGCCGAGCGCGTGCTGCTGGCCGACCCCGGCGACGAGCACCCGCTCCATGCCGAGCGGGTCGCGCACGACGAAGAGGTTCTGCGGCTTGAGGTCGAGGTGGAGGATATGGTGCCGATGCAAGGCATCGAGCGCGACGAGGACTTCGAGCGCGTAGCGGACCGCGTCGAGCGGCGCCTGCGGCCCCTCCTGTTCGAGTCGGTCGGCGAGGCTCTGCCCGGCGAGCAGGGGTTCGACGACGAAGAGGCGCTTGTCGGTGACCCCGGCGTCGAGCGGCGGCACGAGGTGGGGGTTCATCAACCCGGACGCGGTCTCGAGATCGGCGAGCAGCCGCCGCGCCTCGTCGCCGTCGGGCTCGATCTCGGCGTCGAAGACCTTGATGGCGACCCGTTTACGGTGCTCGGTGTCCTCTGCGCGGTAGACGGTGCCCAGGGGCCCGCGGCCGATGGCCTTCTCGACGCGATAGCGACCGGCCAGCGTCTGCCCGGCGAGCTCCGCCGCCCGCCCGCCATCGGCCTCGTCGTAGTTCACGTGGCCTCGCCTCTCACCAGGGTTGTCACGCCCGGCCTGCTGCCGCCGGACGCACGACCGTAGCACGTCGCCCGATCGGCGGGCAAAAACCGACCGGCGCGTGATTGGGTGGTTCTCCGTACGGAGCCGGCGTCAGCCCGCCTCGCCGGCGAGCGCGATCGGCGCGAGGCACTTGTCGGGGATGGCGAAGGCGTCGACGAGCGCGACCGCGTGCGGCCGCAGCGCCGCGCAGAGCGCCTCGACCTCGTCGCGCACCGCGCGCGCCTTGCCGCCGTCGAGGTAGCCGTTCTCCTGGAACCAGCTCAGATCGGCCTCGATCACCGAGAGCGCGTGCAGATCGGCGAGGTCGTCGAGCACCGCCCGCTCCGGGCCCTCGCAGCGCGCGACCGCCGCCCGCAGCGCGCGCAGCACCACCGCCTCGACCCAGGCGCGGGCGAGCGCGAGCATGTGGTTCTGCAGCTCGCCGAGCGCGACGAACGGATCCATGCCCTCGCCGAGCCGGCGCCGCAGCCGGCGGCTGAGCGAGTCGGTCAGATCGGCCTGCCGCGCCTCGATCACGGTGCGCTGCCAGTCATCGTCGCGCAGGTGCTTCGAGCCGGTGCGCCCGGCGACGAGCGGGTTGCGGTCGAACGCCGCCGTCGCCGCCCGGCCGGCGAGGTAGCGCACGAGCTTGTAGACCCGCGAGTCGGCGAACTGGCTCTGGAACTCGGTGAGCAGCGAGCGGGCGACGAGCTGGAGCAGCACCGTGTTGTCGCCCTCGAAGGTCGCGAAGACGTCGCTGTCGGCCTTGAGCGCCGCGAAGCGGTTGCGCGCCGCGTAGCCCTGCCCGCCGCAGCACTCGCGCGCCGCCTGCACCGTGTCGGTCGCGTGCCACGTCGCGATCGCCTTGAGCCCGGCCGCGAGCGCCTCGACGTCGCGCTGCGCCTCGGGGTCGTGGCTGACGAACTTCTCGGCGAGCACCTGCTGCGCGCAGGCGAGCGCGTAGGTGCGCGCCAGCCGCGGCAGCAGCCGCCGCTGATGCGCCGGGTGGTCGAGGATGAGCACCTCCTCGGCGCCCTTGGGCCCGAACTGCCGCCGCCGCGCGCCGTAGCGCACCGCGATCGCGAGCGCGACCTTGGCGACGCTCACCGCCGCCCCCGCGATGCACACCCGCCCGCCGACCAGCGTGCCGACCATCGTGAAGAAGCGCTTGCCCGCGCTCTGGATCTCGCTGTGGTAGCGCCCCTCGGCGTCGACCTGCGCGAAGCGATCGAGCAGGTTCTCGCGCGGCACCCGCACCCGGTCGAACCAGATCTGCCCGTTGTCGACCCCGTCGAGCCCCATCTTCGGCCCGCAGTCGGCGATCCGCACGCCGGGGCAGAGCCGCCCCGCGTCGTCGCGGATCGGCACCAGCAGCGCGTGCACGCCATGGTGCGCCTCGCCCACCACGAGCTGCGCAAACACCGTCGCCATGCGCCCATCGCGCGCCGCGTTGCCGATCCACTCCTTGCGCGCGCCGTCGTGCGGCGTGTGCACCACGAACTCGCCGGTCTCGCCGTCCCAGGTCGCCGTCGTCTCGAGCGCGCGCACGTTCGATCCATGCCCCCGCTCGGTCATCGCGAAGCAGCCCGGCAGCGACAGATCGGCGACCGCTTCGAGCCGCGCGTGGTGCTTCGCGGTCCCGAGCGCGGCGATGCTGCCGCCGAAGAGGCCGAACTGCACCCCGCACTTGATGGTGAGCCCGAGATCGAAGAACGCGAGCGTCTCGAACGCCGCGACGAAGCGCCCGAGCGCGCCGTCGGGCTCGACCTGGGGGAACGCCCGCCGCCCGATCCCCGCCGCCGCGACCCGGCCGAGCCACGCCGTCACCTGCGCGCGCTGCGCCTCGATCGGCACATCGTAGCGATGGGTGAAGTCGGGCTCGGCGATCAGCGCCCGCACCGCCGCGCGATCCGCCGGGTGCGCCGCTTCGAGCCACGCGGTCAGCGGCGCCGGGTCGAAGCTCGGCGCTTCGATCTCACCGAAACCCTCGACCCGCGGCGGCGGCCGCAGCTCACCGACCGCGTCGGCCGCGCCGCGCAGCCCGAGCTTGCCGGCGACCTCGCGCACCGCGTCGGCGTGCCCCGCGCCCTCGACCCCGTGCGCGGCGGCGAGCGCGAGCCCGAGCTCGGCGAGATCACCCGCCTCGCCGACCTCACCCGCCGCCGCCCCGAGCCAGCGCGCGAGCCGCCCGAGCGCGTCGGCGTCCGGCGGCGCGTCGGGGTCGAGCCAGCGGTCGAGCGCGGCGTCGGGCGCCCCGAGCCGCTGGCCGACGGCGCGCACGAGCGCGGCCTCGTCGGGGGTCAGCTCGCCGTCGGCCCAGGCGACATACACGAGCGGGAGCAGCGGGAGCAGGCGGCGATCGGACTCGGCGAGCATCGGGCCTCCAGGACGGGGTTGCGCCTGGAGAGCCGATTCAGCGAGGGGGGCGGGCGGTTGCACCGGGCGGTGAGAAGGCCCGGCCGGAGCGGCCGGGTCGATGGCATCGGGTGGGACCGGGGTATGGCATCGGTGATGGCATCGGTGATGGCATCTACGATGGGAGGGGGAGGCAGATCGCGGCGGATGGCATCACGGCGAGGCGCGATGTCATCCGCCGGATGAGATCACAGCGCGCAGGCGGCGAGGGCGCGCTCGAACTCGTCGTGGCAGCGCTCGGGGCTGCGATCGGTCCCGAGGCAGGCGCGCAGCCGGGCCTCGGCCGCCTCGACGCACGCGTCGGGCTCGGGCTGCGGCTCGGGCTGCGGCTCGGGCTGCGGCTCGGGCTGCTGCCGGCAGGCGGTGACGGCCCGCTCGAAGCGCGCGCGGCACTCGGCGGCGTCGCGGCCGGCGGCGAGGCACTCGCGCAGGCTGCGCTCGGCGGCGATCAGGCACTCGTCGGCGGGCGGCGGGGGCGGCGGGGGCGGCTGCATGCACGCCTCGACGGCCGCGTGGAACCGCTCCTCGCAGGCGCGGGGGTCGCGGTTGACGCCGAGGCACTCGCGGAAGCTCGCCTCGGCGCGGGCGACGCACTCGGCGACCGGGTCGGGCTCGGGCTCGGGCTCGGGCTCGGGCTCGGGCTCGGGATCTCCTTCGCAGCGCGCGACCGCCTCGGCGTGCAGCTCCTGGCAGAACCGCGGCTCGCGACCGCTCGCGAGACACTCGCGCAGCATCCGCTCCGCGGCGCGCAGGCACTCGTCCTGCGGCGGGGGCGGCGGCGGCTGCATGCAGGCTTCGATCTCGGCGTGGAACCGCTCCTCGCACAGCCGCGGCTCGCGGCCGCTCGCGACGCACTGCCGCAGGTTGACGTGCGCCTGCTCGATGCACGCGTCGGGCTCGGGCTCGGGCTCGGGCTCGGGCTCGGGCTCACCCTCGCAGCGGGCGAGCGCCTCGGCGAAGAGCTGCCGGCAGAACATCGGGTCGCGGCCGCTCGCGCGGCACTCGCGCAGCAGCGCCTCGGCGCGCTCGGCGCAGTCCACCTCGGGCGGGGGCGGGGGCGGGGGCGGCTGCATGCAGCCCTCGAGCTCGGCGTGGAACCGCTCCTCGCACAGCCGCGGCTCGCGGCCGCTCGCGACGCACTGCTGCAGGTTGGCCCGCGCCGCGGCGACGCAGTCGTCCGGCTCGGGCTCGGGGTCGGGCTCACCCTCGCAGCGGGCGAGCGCGTCGGCGAAGAACTGCCGGCAGAACATCGGGTCGCGGCCGCTCGCGAGGCACTCGCGCAGCAGCGCCTCGGCGCGCTCGGCGCAGTCCACCTCGGGCGGGGGCGGCGGCTGCATGCAGCCCTCGATCTCGGCGTGGAACCGCTCCTCGCACAGCCGCGGCTCGCGGCCGCTCGCCACGCACTGCTGCAGGTTGGCCCGCGCCTCGGCGACGCAGTCGTCCGGCTCGGCTCGGCTCGGGCTCGGGCGCGGGGTCATCCTCGCAGGCAGCGACCGCCTGCTCGAACGCCGCCCGGCACCGCTCGCGGGCGCCGCCGTTGGCGAGGCACTGCTGGAGCATGGCCTCGGCCGCCGCGCGGCAGCGATCACCCGGCTCGGGCTGCGGATCGGGCTCGCCGGCGTCCTCGCACGCCGCGATCGCCTGCTCGAAGCGGTCGCGGCACCGCTCGCGGCCCGCGCCGCTCGCGAGGCACTCCTGGAGCCCGCCTCGGCCGCCGCGCGACAGCGATCGACCGGCTCGGGCTGCGGATCGGGCTCGCCGTCGTCCTCGCACGCCGCGATCGCCTGCTCGAAGCGGTCACGGCATCCGCTCGCGGCCCGCGCCGCTCGCGAGGCACTCCTGGAGCCCCGCCTCGGCCGCGGCGCGGCAGCGATCACCCGGCTCGGGCTGCGGATCGGGCTCGGGCTGCGGCTCGGGCTCCTCGGGGACGCCATGGCAGATCGCCATGGCATCGGCGAAGGCTTCATGGCAGGTCGCGCGGTCGCCGCTGTGGAGGCAGTCGCGCAGCGCGGCCTCGGCGGCGTCGGCGCAGGCCGCGGCCTCGTCGGGGGCGGGGGGGTCGTCGAGCCAGTCGTGATGACAGGCGCTCACGCCCGCCATGACCAGCATCGCGCCCAGCAGGCGGATCGTCGGCTTCATGGGTCCTCCCTGGGGTTCGTCTCTCGGTTCCGGGGACACCGCGTCGGCGGTTCGGGTGAGTATTGCGGGCAGGCCCGGCGATCCGTCATCGCGGCGCGCACTTTTTCGGGGCCATCCGCGGTCGGGATCGTCTGCCGGGCCCTCACTCGCCGCGGCGCCAGCGGCAGGCATCGCCGAGGCGGACGGCGGCGGCGGCGCAGGTGGGATCGAGGGGCTCCGCGGCGCGGCAGCGATCGCCGAGGAGCTGCACCCGCAGGTCGCAGGGGAGCGCGTCGGGGCGGATGTCACCGCAGCGGCCGAGGCACTCGGCCTCGGCGAGCGCGCGGGCGACGAAGCAGCGCGCGGGGAGGCCGCCTTGCACGAGGCAGCGGCCGAGGGCGCGATCGGCGTCGAGGCCGCAGGCGAGGCAGCCGCCGCCCGATCCGCGCGCGCCGCAGGCGCCGAGGCAGCGGGTCCAGCGCTCCTCGATGCTCGCGAGGCACGCCTCGGGCGCGTCGGCGCAGGCGGGGGCGGCGGCGAGCGCGCGGGTGACGCAGTCATCACACGGCTGCACCGCGACGCCGGCGGCGGTGAGGCACTGCGCGGCGACGAGCTCGCCGAGGGCGACGCACTCGGGCCCGGCGGCGGCGAGGCAGCTCTGCGCGGTGACCCGGCCGCCCGCCTCGCAGGCGGTGACGACGTCGCCGGCGCAGCGCGCCTCGCAGCCGAGCCCCAGCGCTTCGTCGCGCCCGGCGCAGGCGGCGGCGGGGACGACGCCGAGCGCGACGCAGCTCGTCTGCTCGGCGGCGCGCTGCGGCGGGCAGCGCCGGCGCAGTCGCCCTCGGCCCCGGCGACGCGGCAGGCGCGCAGGTGCAGATCGAGCGCGGCGCCGCACTCGGCGACGCGGTCGTCGCAGAGGCGGTGGCGCGCGCCGGCGCGGTCGACGCAGGTGAGGAGCGCGTCGGCGTCGCAGACCTCGGCGCAGGCCGCGGCGCGCTCGCGCAGCCCGGCGGCGCAGCGATCGGGGGCGAGCCCGGCGCACGGCGCGGGGGGGAGGGTGGCCTCGAGGCAGGCGCGGCAGCGATCCTCGGCGCAGCGGGTGGCGCAGTCGTCGAGCGCGAGGAGGCCGACCCGCTCGCAGAGACCGGGCTCGGCGACCGCGCGGCAGGCGATGACGAAGCGCTCGGTGCGGGCGGGGCAGAGCGCGCAGTCGTCGGCGGGGGGCAGGCCGCAGGCGTCGACGAGGCAGAGGTCGAGCGCGGCGGCGCCGACGCCGCAGTCGGGGAAGGCCGGGCAGGCGGCGACGCGATCGGCGAGCGCGGCGGCGCAGTCTGCGCAGCGCAGCGGGTCGGGGCCGGCGTCGGGCGGCGCGGCGTCGGGGGTGCCTTCGTCGCTCGTGGCGTCGGGCGCGATGGCATCCGGCGGCGTGGCGTCCGGTGGCGTGGCATCCGATGGGGTGGCATCCGGCGGGGTGGCATCGGGTGGCGTGGCATCGCGTGGCGTCGCGTCGAGGTCGGGGTCGCGCTCGGCGTCCGGGTCGGGCTCGGGCTCCGGGTCCGGCTCGGGCGCCGGGTCTTCGTCGGGCCGCGTCGTCGCGTCGGGCGAGCGGCCGAGGTCGACGTCGACGACGCAGCCGGCGAGCGGTGCGGTGAGGAGCGCGGGGAGGAGCGCGGGGAGGAGCGCGGGGAGGAGCGCGGGGAGGAGCGCGGGGAGGAGCGCGGGGAGCGCGAGCCGGGCGCGCGCGGCGGTCGGGCGGCGGGCGGCGATCGACCGGTCACCGAGAGCGCGTCCGAATGACCGATCGATCGACGGGCGGTGCCTCACCGGGGGCTCGCCCCGAGCGGCGCGAGCGCGGCGCGGTGCGGGCTGCGGGGGAAGCGCGCGGCGAACTCGGCGGCGCGGGCGCGGGCGCCTTCGACCCGGCCGGCGCGCCAGAGCGCGTGGATGGCGATGACTTCGCGCTCTTCGGCGAGGCGGCCGCGGGCGAAATGGCGGCGGTGATCTTCGGCGACGCGGAGCGCGGCGTCGGTGTCACCCGCGGCGAGGTGGCGGCGAGCCTCGGTGAGCAGCGCGGCCTCGGCGGCGAGCGCTTCGTCGAGGCGGAGCGCCGGCGCGGCGGCGGCGGTGGGCACGCCGCTCGCGCGGGGAGCAGCGGCGCGGGCGGGGGTGGCGTGGGCCGCGATGGCATCACCCGCCGCGGCCGCCTCATGTGCCATGCCATCACGGGCTGCGGTGGCTTCTTCGCGCCGTGGCTTCACCCGCCGCGCGGCATCCACCGCCGCGATGGCTTCACCCGCCGCGATGGCTTCACCCGCCGCGATGGCTTCACCCGCCGCGATGGCTTCACCCGCCGCGATGGCTTCACCCGCCGCGATGGCTTCACCCGCCGCGATGGCTTCACCCGCCGCGATGCGCCCGCCGCGATGGCATCCCCCGGCGCGACCGGGGGACGACGCGCGCGCTCCGCTCCGGGCCACCGGCGCCGGCGGCAGCGACGCCCTCCACGCCGCGGGCGTCGTCAGCGGCGGCGGCGCGCGCGTCGAGGGCATCGCCGGGCATGGCATCGTCACCCGCGATCATCGGCGCGCTGATGGTCGAGCCCGTGGGGGTGTCATCGGCGCCGGCGGCCTGCGCGGCGATGGCATCCGCGGCGGTGATCCCACCGGCCGTCGCTGCTTCGCGACGGCGGGCGCGCGCGCGGCGGCGCCGCCGCGCTCGGGCCGGGCAGGCGCCGCGGCGGCGCGGGCGCGCGCGTCGGCGACGGCGCTCACAGGCGCGCTCGGCGGGTCGCCGCTGGTGGTCCCGACGACCGCGGCGCGGCCGCCGCCGAGGATCGCGGTGAGGACGACGACCTTGAACCAGCCGGTCGCGACGACGGCGCCCGCGGTCGCGGCGCCCGCGCCGGCCACGGCGTGGCGCGCGCGTGGATCGCGGTCGCGGTGGCGGCGCCGGTGGCCGCGGCGGTGGCGGTCGCCATGCCGGTCACGCCGACGCCGCTCGTCATCGCCGCGCCGGTCGCGCTCGCCGCGCCGGTCACGCCCGCGCCGCTCGCCACGCCGCTCGTCGCGCCCGCGCCGCGCGTCATCGCCGCGCTCGCGCCCGCGCCGCTCGCCGACGCCGCGCCGCTCGTCACCGCCGCGGCGCGCGGTCGCCGCCGCGGCGCCGAAGGTGGCGGCCGCGAGCACGGCCGCGAAGACGCGGTCCTCGGCGCCGGGCGGCGGGGCGCACCAGCCGCGCTCGGCGGCGAAGGCGGCGTCGAGCTCGTCGTCGCGCCAGGGGTCGTCGGCGTGCGTGCTCATGGCGTCCCTCCCTCGGCGCGCAGCGCCTCCCACGCCCGGCGGAACCGCTCGCGCGCCACCCGCAGCCGCGAGTAGACGGTGTTGAGCGGTATGCCGAAGGCTTCCGCGATCTCGGGGCAGCCGATCGCTTCCATCTCGTGCATGACGAAGACCGCGCGGCGCTCGGGGTCGAGCGTGTCGAGCGCGCGGTGGATGAGGATCGCGCGGCGGCGCGCGATGGCTTCGGCCTCGGGGGTGGCGCGGTCGACGCCGTCGAGGCGGTGGTCGTCGCAGAGCTGCTCGCGGCGGTGGCGCGCGCGGCGGCGCTCGGCGGTGGCGACGCGGTAGGTGATGCCGAGCAGCCAGGGGCGGATCGGCCGGGCGGGGTCGTAGTCGTCGAGGCGGCGGTGCACGATCACGAACACTTCCTGCGTGGCGTCTTCGAGCTCGGCGGGGCGCACGCCGAGGCGGGCGAGGGTGCTCCAGACGAGGCGGAAGTGGCCGCGGTAGATGTCGGCGAAGGCCGGGCGCGGGGGCGCGAGGTCGTCGGGCTCGGCTCGGGCGGCGGCGTTCACGGGAGGGTATTGCGGGGTCGGCGGGGATTCCGTCACGGGGGCGTCGCTTTTGCGCGGCGTCACGGGCGCCACTCGATCGCGAGGCCGGCGCCGGGGGCGAGGGGCGAGGCGGTCCAGGCGGGGGTGTCGTCGACGGTGAGGCGGAGGGGGGGGAGGGGGGCTTGGAGCTCGGCGTCGAGGGTGATGGCGAGCGCGGGGTGAGGGGGAGGCGGACGCCGGCGCGGGCGCCGAGGGCGAGGTCGAGCGCGGAGGTGGGGTCGCCGTCGAGGCCGGCGGGGCGGAGCACGACGACGCCGGCGCGGGCGGCGAGGCAGAGGTCGAAGGGCGCGGGGCGCCAGCAGGCGAGCGCGAGCGCGGCGTAGCGTTCGGCGGCGGCGCGGCCGGCGGCGAGGGGGGCTTCGAACATGTGGCCGATCTGGAGCGCGGCGCCGAGCGCGAGGGGGGCGGTGCCGGTGGCGCGGAGCTCGATGGCGGCGATGGGGTCGGGGGTGGCGCCGGCGTCGGCGCGGAGGGCGAGCGCGAGGGCGAGCGGGGGCGGTCGGTGGCGGGGGGCGGTGGTGGCGGGCGGCAGGCTCGCGGCGGCGGCTTCGCGGGCGGCGGCGCGACGCTCGCAGCGGCTTCACGCTCGGCGCGCTTCGCGCTCGGCGCAGCGCGACGCTCGGCAGCGGCTTCGCGGGCGGCGGCGGCGGCCGCTCGGCGGCGGCTTCACGCTCGGCGGCGGCGGCGCGGCGGCGGCCGGCGCGGCGGCGTCACGCTCGGGCGGCGGCGCTCGGCGGCGGCGCGGGCGGCGGCGTCGCGGGCTTCACGCTCGGCGGCTTCGCGGGGGCGGCGGCGCTCGGCGGCCAGCGGCGGCGCGGCGGCGCTTCGACGCGCGCGCCCGGGAGCGGCACCGGCAGCCCGAGCAGCACGCCAGCGGTGATCAGCGCGTCGACGAGCGGGTCGCAGCCGTCGCGCTCGGCGTCGATGCGGCGCTCGGCGCGCTGGCCGGGGAGCGAGAGCGCGAGGCGGCCGCGCAGGGTGTCGCCGTCGAGGGTGATGGTGAGCTGCGCGGCGCGGCCGTCGAGCGGCGGTGAGGTCGCGAGGCGCCAGCGGGCGGTGATCTCGGCGGGCGGGGGGCAGCGGGCGGCGATGGCGGGGTCGAGGCGCACGACGAGGTCGTCGGCGCGGGCCGAGGCAGGCAGGGACGCGAGCAGGAGCGCGAGCCAGGGTCGGCGCATGGGGCGGAGGATGCCCGACGCCGTCGCGCCCCTTCAACCGCGGCTCGATCGGCAGGTCGACCGATGGCGGTCAGCGGGGCCAGACCTCGATCTCGGCGATCTGGAGCGCGCCGCCGGCGGGGCGGCGCAGGCAGAGGTAGCGGCCGACGCCGGGGAGCTCGCGCGCGGTGGTGCCGCCGGCGAGCGGGGCGGCGGCGACGACGTGGGGGGCTTCGCAGGGGGCGGTGGAGAGCTCGGCGACGACGCCGGCGAGGCTGCGGCCGGCGGGGGCGTCGACGCGGAGGTCGCCGAGCGCGAGCGCGGCGCCGAGGTCGAGCTCGATCCAGGGCGCGGGCTCGGCGAGGGTGGCCGCCGGGGGGCCGTCGCGGCGGCCGTCGATCGCGCGGGCGGGCACGGCGGCGGGGGCGATCGACGAGGCGCGGACGGCGCGGCCGGGGGCGATGTTGGCGCGGCCGTCGGCGTGGCGGGCGGGCTCGCGGGCGTCGAAGCCGAAGCTCGCGCCGTTCGAGCGGCGGATGAAGACCTGCACCTCGGCGGCGGTGGCGATGTCGTCGCGGCCGTCCTGGTCGAAGTCGGCGATCCAGGTGTAGCCGGCGTCGCCCCACTGGTCGGGCACGGTCCACTCTTCGGTGACGAAGCCCTGGCCGGTCGAGAGGCGCATGGAGACGACGCCGCCGCGGGCGCTCATGAGGTCGTCGCGGCCGTCGCCGTCGAAGTCGCCGACGCGGGTGTATTCGGCCGCGCCCCAGGTGGCGGACGTGGCCCAGGTCTCGACGCGGAAGCCGGCGCCGGTCGAGCGCATGAGGTAGACCTCGCCGCCGCGCGCGCTCGCGAGGTCGCTGCGGCCGTCGCCGTCGAAGTCGCCGACGAAGGTGTACCCCGCCGATCCCCAGCGCCCGGTGACGGGCCACGCCTGGCTGTCGAAGCGCTCGCCGCGGCTGAGCTTGACGTAGACGGTGCCGCCGTTGGCGCTCGCGATGTCGTCGCGGCCGTCGCCGTCGAAGTCGCCGATGAAGGTGTAGCCGGCCGATCCCCAGCGGCCGTCGACGGGCCACTCCTGCGAGTCGAAGCGGTCGCCGCGGGCGCGCTTGACGAAGACGAGGCCGCCGTGGGCGCTGACGATGTCGTCGCGGCCGTCGCCGTCGACGTCGGCGACGCGGGTGTAGCCGGCGGCGCCCCAGCGCGCGGTGACCGGGTGCATGACCGGCGCGAAGGCGGTGGCGCGGCTGCGCAGGTAGATCCGGCCGCCGTCGGCGCTCGCGATGTCGTCCTGCCCGTCGCCGTCGAAGTCCCCGGCGAAGGTGTAGCCGGCGCTGCCCCAGCCGGTCGGGCCGTCGAAGGTCTCTTCGCGCCAGTCGAAGCGGTCGCGGGAGCTGCCGATGTGGATCCGGCCGCCGTCGGCGGTGGCGATGTCGGGGTAGCCGTCGCCGTTGAAGTCGCCGGCGAAGCTGTAGCCGGCGCCGCCGAAGCCGCCGCGGAGGGTGAGGCCGGGGAGGTTCTGGCGGTGGTCTTCGAGGGGCGGGCGCACGACGAGGTGGGTGACGCAGCGGCCGGGGTTGGACTTGATGAGCGCCTCGACGCCTTCGACGGCGAGGGCGGCGAGGGTGCCGAGCTCGGGGAAGACGAGGTCGAGGCTGGCGTAGAGCACCTCGAAGGCGGCGGCTTCGAGGAAGGCGTGGGGGTCGTTGGCGAGGAGCGCGGCGGCGAGGTCGTAGCCGGGGATGAGGGTCTGGGCGAGGTCGCGGGTGATGGTGGCGGGATCGGGCTCGTCGGCGGCGCTGTGGCTGGCGAGGAGGCGCTGCGCGGGGTCGATGCGCCAGACCATGCGGCACTTGTCGACGCCGCTGAGGTTGACGCGGGCCTTCCAGTCGTGGCTCGCGAGGGCGCGGGGGGTGACGCCGGGCGCGGGGAGGGTGTAGAGGGTCGCGCGGTAGTGCCAGGTGTGGCCGCTGGTGATGCGCTCGGCGAAGTCGAGCGCGCGGGTCTCGCCGGGGTCGAGGAAGAAGGCGACGCGGTCGCGGGCGAAGTCGACCGCTTCGCCGTCGATGCCGACGCCGGGGCCGAGCTCGAGGTCGGCTTGCGGGATCTCGTGCTCGGCGGGCCAGGGGGTGTGCGGGCCGTAGACGTGCATGAGGACGCGCTCGTCGTGGAGGTTGGTGACGCTCCAGGCGACGTGCACGGTGCGGCTGAGCGCGTGGGCGGCGGCGGGCGCGGCGAGCGCGAGCGCGGCGGCGAGCGCGGGGGCGAGGCGTGACATGGGCGGGCTCCGGTGCGGGGTGATGCGCCCACCATGCCCGCGCGCGGCCCGAGAGGGGACGACAGCCGGCTACAGTTGATGACAGCGGCGGGGAGTCAATCCCAGGGCAGCCGGATGCCATGCACCCGGGTGAGGTCGTACCCGATCGCCGCGAGCAGCAGGAGCACCGCGACGAGCAGGAGCGCCCACAGCACCCGCGGCCAGCGCCGGCGGGTGAGCGCGGCGGCGCGAGCGAGCGCGGCGGCGGCCTCGGCCTCGGCGCCACGGCGGCGGTGCAGCGCGGCGAGGCGGCGCAGCGCTTCGGCGCGGAGCGGGCGCGGCAGCGACATGCCGGCCATCGCGTGCAGGTGCACGGTGAGCAGCCCTTCCCGCCCGGCGAGGTGGCGCGCGATACCGAGCCACGCGCGCGGATCGTGAGCGCCCCTGCGATCGGCGAGGCACGCGCGCCACGCGCGTTCGCGCGCTCGGCGTCGCCATGCGCCTCGTGCCACGCCCTGAGCTTCAAGAGCGCGGCGGGGGGCAGCGCGAGGCCGAGGCGGTCGGCGAGCGCGACGGCGGCGGCGAGGCGCGGTCCGGCGGATCGCGTCGGATCGAGCGTCGGGCGACGCGGCGAGCGCCGCCGAGCCCGGACGCGGGCGACGCGGCGAGCGCCGAGCGCAGCCCGCGGGCCGACGCCCGCCAGCATCGGCGCCGGATCGAAGCCCTCGGCCGCGGGGCCGGGCGCCGGGGCGAGCGCGGTGAGCAGCCCGAGGCCGTCGGCGCTCGCGGCGACCGCCCGATGGGCGAGGTCGAGCACGCCGGGGTCGCGCCAGCCCGCGTCGGGGCCGGCGGCGAGGGTCGCGAACGCCTCGTCGGGCGCGGCGAGGTGATCGAGCTGCACCGCGGCGATCGCGACGCGGTGGCGCGTGTCGGCGGCGGGATCGGCGGCGAGCGCGCGGCGCGGTGCAGGGTGATCAGCTCCGGCCAGCGGCGGCCGGCGGCGAGCCATTCGGCGACGTTCGCCAACGCCGCGGGATCGGCGGGCGCGATCGCCAGGATCTCGCGCTCGGTCTCGACGCTGGCGTCACGCGGGCCCGCCTCGCGCTGAAGCGCGGCGAGGCGGCGCAGATCGGGGAGCGGGTCGTCGGCGCGGCGCAGCCGCTCGCGGAGGAGCGCGATCGCCGCGTCGGCGCGGCCGGCGTCGGCATGGCGGGTGATCAGCGCCTCGACGACCACCGGGTGATCCGGGCGCAGCGCGCGCGCCGCCTCCCAGGTCGCGAGCGCCTCGGCCGCGGCGCCGGGCGTGTCGTCGAGGTGGCGGGCGAGCGCGACGAGCGCCTCGACGCGCTCGGCCGGCGGCGTCGCGGCGACGAGGAGCTGCAGCGCCGCGAGGGTCGCCGGCCGGTCGCCGCGAGCGCGATGGAGCGCGCCGAGCGCGGTCAGCGCCTCGCGGTCGGCGGGCGGCACGGCGCCGAGCTCGGCGAGCACCGCGTTCCAGGCGGCGAGCGCGCGGGCCGGATCGGCGAGCGGGCCGGCGAAGAGGCGAGCGCGGCGGCGATGCAGCCCGGCGCGCAGCAGCCTCGGCGCGCTCGACCTCGGCGTCGAGGTGCGCGGCGAGCGCGGGCCAGTCTTCGGTCGCGGTGAGCAGCCGCTCGACCTCGCTCGCCGGGTCGGATCGATGCGCGGCGCGCTCGGCCCCGTCATCGGCGGCGGTGAGCAGCCGCTCGACCTCGCTCGCCGGGTCGGATCGATGCGCGGCGCGCTCGGCCCCGTCATCGGCGGCGGTGAGCAGCCGCTCGACCTCGCTCGCCGGGTCGGGTGGATGCGCGGCGCGCTGGGCCCGGTCTTCGGCGGCGGTGGGCAGGCGCTCGACCGCGCTCGCCGGATCGGGTCGATGCGACGCGCGGGTGGTCGGTGAGACGTCCACGCGATTGGCCGCGTCGGTCGGCGGCCCCGCCGCGCTGCCCGGCAGGCTCACCCGGCCCGCGAGCTCACGCCAGCGGTCGAGCGCGGCGGCCGGGTCGCCGAGCGCCTCTTCGGCGAGCCGCGCCCGGCGGCGGATCAGCGCGCGCGCCGCGTCGGGGTCGAGCGCCGCGTCGGCGAGCTGCACCCGGCGGGCGAGGAGCGCGTCGAGCGCGGCGTGGCGGCCGGTCGCCGCATAGAGCCGCTCGAGCCCGTCGAGCGCCGCCGGATCGGTCGGCGCGAGCAGCGTGAGCTCGGTCCACGCCTCGATCGCCGCCTCGAAGCGCTCGCAGGGGCCGCCTTCGACCTCGGCGATCGCGCGCAGCAGCGCCCGGCGGCGGTCGAGGTCGCCGGTGCGGGCGAGCGCGCGGCGGGCGCCGTACAAGAACGGCTCCCAGCGCCCGGCGGCGCGGTGGGCGGCAGCGAGCGCGGCGAGCGCGGCGGGGTGCTCGGGGTCGAGGCGGTGCACCTCACCCCAGGCCGCGAGCGCAGCGGCGGGATCGGCGAGCGCGGCGGCGCGGACGGCGGCGCGCTCCACGGCGGCGGATCGCTCACCGTCCGCGCGCGCGCGCCGCGTCGAGCGCGGCGGCCTCGCGCGGCGGCGTCGAGCGCCGCGGCCCGCGCGGCGTCGAGCGCCGCGGAGCCCTCGACCGGCAACTCATCGGGCAGGCGCGCGCGCATCGAACGCGGCAGCTCGACCACGTCACTCCCCTCCCCCGGCGCGTCGCGCCGGTCGCGCTGCGATTCAGGCCGGCGCCGACGTCACCGGCTCCCCCGCCGGCGCGTCCTCGCCGCCGCGGTCGATCCGCTCGCCCACCACCCAGCGGTACAGCACCGGGATCACCACCAGCGTCAGCCCCGTCGAGAAGACCAACCCCGCGATCAGCGTGATCGCGATCGGCCGCCGCAGCTCCGCGCCGTCGCCGGTGTCGAGCGCGAGCGGCACCAGCCCGAGCACCGTCGTCAGCGTCGTCATCAGGATCGGCCGCAGCCGCGCGAGCCCCGCCTCGATCAGCGCCTCGTCGACCCCGAGCCCCCGCCGCCGGAGCTGCCGCGCGTAGTCGACGAGCACGATCGCGTTGTTGACCACGATGCCCGCCAGCGTGATCAGCCCCACGAAGACCACCACCGACAGCGACAGCCGCACCACCCCGAGCACCAGCAGCACCCCGATCGCCGCGAGCGGCAGGCTCCCCATGATCACCAGCGGCGCCCGCAGGCTCTCGAACTGGCTCGCCATCACCACGTAGACGAGGAAGATCGCGAGCAGCAAGGCAAAGCCCAGGCTCTGCAGGCTGCGCTCCATCTCCTCATCCTGCCCTTGCAGCCTTGTGTCGAAGCCCGCCGGCAGCGCCACCCGATCGAGCGCCGCGTCGATCCCCCGCGACGCCCCCGCGAGGTCGAAGGCGCCCACCTGCGCCGTCAGCACCGCCGCCCGCTGCCCATCGACCCGCCGGATCTCCGCCGGCCCCTCGCCGGTGATGATCTCGGCGACCGCCTCGAGCGGGATCGGGATCTCGCCGCCGGGGTTGATCACCATCGCCGCCAGCTCGGCGCGGCTGTCCACCCGCGTCGGATCGAGCCGCACCCGCACGTCGATCGGCTGCTCCTGCCCGCGCAGCTCGGTCGCCACCTCCCCATCGATCCGCGCCCGGAGCTGCTCGGCGACCGAGCGCGGGTCGAGCCCCATCGCCGCCAGCCGCAGCCGATCGAAGCGGATCTGCAGCTCGGGGTAACCCGGCCGCACGCTGCTCTGCACGTCGGAGAGCGACGGCAGCGCCGCCATCGCCGCCTCGACCCGCGCGCTCGCCGTGCCGAGCAGCGGCAGGTTCTGCCCGAGGATCACCACCCGGATCGGCGCCCGCAGGCTGAACAGCGCCGGCCGCGACAGCTCCAGCGTCGCGTCGGGCATCTCGCCCACCGCTCGGCGGATCACCGCCATCGCCGCCGCCTCGTGCGCGACCGGATCGTCACCCGCCGTGAGCTGCACCGTCAGCGCCGCCGTATGCGGCCCCCGCTCACCCGCGTCGTCCTCGCCCTGCTCCGGCTCCCCGATGAACGCCTCGACCCGCTCGATCAGCGGCGAGCTCGCGAGCGCCTGCTCCAGCCGCGCGATCCGCCGCGCCGTCTCGTCGAGCGGCGTGCCCACCGGCAGCGTCACCTCGGCGACCAGCACCCCCTGCCGCACATCCGGGATCAGCTCCGCCCCGAGCCGGCTCGCCGCCAGCCACGCCACGACCCCGAGCCCCGCGAGCGCGAGCATCACCAGCAGCGGCGCCCGCAGCGAGACCGCGAGCACCCGCCGATACACCGCCTTGAGCCCGTCCATGCCCAGCTCGACCGCGCGCGCCGCCGGCCAGAACAACAGCGCCACCACCTTGCGCAGCAACCGGAACACCAGCACCACCGGCCCGCCGATCGCGAACGCGAGCGCCACGATCAGGTTGCCGAGCAGCTCGAAGACCGTCTGCAAGAGCGCGTACGGCAACACGATCGGCATCAACAGCCGCGCCCCCCACCCCTGCCGCCGCCGCGCCCACCACCGCGGCAGCGCCCGCAGCGCCACCCACGGCCGCCGCGGCGTCTCCGGGTCGACCACGTCGCCCGCGGTGTCGGGCAGCGCGAAGTTGCGCGACGCGAGCATCGGCACCACGAAGAGCGCGACGAAGAGCGAGGCGAGCAGCGAGCACACCACCGCGAGCGCGAGATCACCGAAGACCTGCCCGGCGACGCCCTCGACGAAGACGATCGGGAAGAAGACCGCCACCGTCGTCAGGGTCGACGCGATCACCGCCCCGCCCACCTCCTGCGTGCCCCGCACCGCCGACGTGACCACATCGTCGCCTTCCTCCCGGCAGCGGAAGATGCTCTCGAGCACCACCACCGAGTTGTCGACGAGCATGCCCACCCCGAGCGCGAGCCCGCCGAGCGACATGATGTTGAGCGTCACCCCGAACGCGAGCAGCGGCGCGAAGGTCACCGCGATGCTGAGCGGGATCGCGAGCGCGATGATGAGCGTCGAATACCCCGACCGCAGGAAGAGATAGAGGATCAGCACCGCGAGCAGCCCGCCGACCGCCGCCGCGCTCTGCACCTCTTCGAGCGCCGCCCGGATGAAGACCGACTGGTCACCGAGCGCCGCGATCCGGCTGCCCTCGGGGAGCCGATAGGCGATGAAGTCGGTCATCTGCCGGCGCCGGATCGTCTCCATCCGCCCGCCGCCCCCGCCCGGCCCCGCCTTGCCCGCCTTCTCCCCGTCCTTGCCCGCCTTCTCCCCGTCCTGGCCCGCCTTCTCCCCGTCCTTGCCCGCCTTCTCCCCGTCCGTGCCGGCTTTCTCCCCATCACCTGCGCCGTCTCCACCCGCCGCACTCGAACCGTCGGCCCCCGCCCTCGCCCCGTCCCCACCGGCCGTCGCCCCATCCCCACCGGCCTGCGCCCCATACCCCCCGGCCTTCGCCCCATCCCCACCGGCCTTCGCCGCATCCCCACCAGGCCCTCACCCCCTCACCGCCCCGACCCTCACCCTTCGACCTCACCCCCCCGACCTCACCACGCCCCGCCGCCCCCGCCGCCCCCATCTCCGCCACGAACGCCTGCTGCGCCGCCGACCCGAACACCGCGGCCCGCACCCGATCGCACACCTCCACGATGTTCGCGTCCGCCTGCCGGAACACATCGACCCGCACCCCCTCCTGCCCATCCACCCGCACCACCGACTTCCGCTCGCGCGTCGTCTCCACCACCTCCGCCACATCGCCCAGCCGCAGCAGGATCCCATCCCGGTCGTACACCACCGTCCGCCGCAGATCCTCCACGCTCCGCAGCTCCGCCAGCGTCCGCACCATGAACTCGACCGTGCCCTCCTTCAGCGTCCCCCCCGCCAGGTTCACGTTCGCCTGCTGCAACCGACTCGCCACCGCCGCCACCGACAGCCCCCGCGCCGAGATCGCCTCCGGCCGCAGCCGGATATGGATCTCCCGCTCCAGCCCCCCCACCACGCGCACGGCGGCCACGCCCTCGATCTTCGCCAGCTCCGGCGACAGCTCCTCCTCCGCGTAGGCCCGCAGCGTCGTCAGCGGCAGTGAACCCGACAGCCCCAACCGCATCACCGGCACCAGCGCCGGATCGTACCGCAGCAACAACGGCGGCTCCGCCCCCCGCGGCGGCTCCATCTGCCCCAACCGCTCGCGCACCCGCTGAGCGGCCCGATCCATATCGGTATCCCAATCGAACTCGAGCACGATCTCCGACAGCCCGGCCCGACTGCTCGACTGCATCCCCACCAACGCCTCGACCGTACCCACCCGGCTCTCCACCGGCCGCGTGATCTCGGTCTCCACCTCCTCGGGCGCCGCGCCCTCGTAAGCGGTGCGAATGGTCAGCGTCGGATACGCCAGATCGGGCATCAGCTCGAGCCCGAGCTGCCGATAGGAGAGCAACCCGAACAACGCCACCGCGCTGGTGATCATCAGCACGGCGACCGGGCGCGAGGTAGCGAGGCGAAACATGCCCGCGGAGTCTGCCCGCCCCCCGTGCACCGGTCAAACGCCTTGGGTCTGCCCCGCTCCGTTGAAGGCCCTCGCAACCCGCCCCTACCCGCCGGCATCTCGGACCCGCGCGCCCGAGCACGCCCACTCCGCGCGCGAACCAAAACAGCCCCACCGGGCACCGATGGCAACCCGCACCCGTGAAGCGCCGCCCCACCCGTGAGGCGCGCAGCGCCGAACCGCGCGCCGAGCGCAGCGGAGGCGTCCGGCCAGAGCCGGACGGGCCGGAGCAAGGAGGAGGCGCGCAGCGAACGCAGTGAGCGAGCACCGACGACGCAGCGGAGCGCCCGCCCGGAGGCGCGCAGCGCCGGAGGGCGCCAGAGCGAGCACGGCAAACCAAACACAGTTGACGTGCATCGCGGAATCGTCCAAGTAGTCGCCGAACCCGCCGAGCGAATACACACCTCGCCGGCAACACGACGAGTCCCCGGAGGGGCACCCCATGGCCAGGACCGATCTGGGCCGCCGCTGCACCTGTAGCGAGTGCGGCACCAAGTACTACGACCTCAACCGACCCGAACCCCGGTGCCCCCGCTGCGGATCCACCTCGCCCGAAGAAGAGCTCGACGCGCTCACCCGGGTCCGCAAGCGGAAGAAGGCCGCCGCAGCCGCCGCCCGCAAGGCGCCCGTCCGCAAGAAGCGCCGCGAAGAAGAAGAGATCGAAGAAGAGGACGAGGAGCTCGAGGACGAGGACGAAGAAGAGCTCGACCTCGACGCCGACGACGACGACAACGACGCCAGCGTCGACGAAGACGACGAGGAAGAAGAGGAAGAGGACGACGAGGAAGAGGAGGAGGACGAGGAAGACGTCGAAGAACTCGACCTCGACGACGAGAAGGCCCTCAGCCAGCTCACCGACGACGAAGGCGAAGAAGACGACGCCGACCTCGACGAGCTCGACGACGACGAGCTCGACGACGAAGAGATCGACATCGTCGGCGGCGAGGACATGGACGACGAAGACGTCGACGTCGACGACATGGACGTCGACGACATCGACGGCGAGGTCGACCTCGACGCCGAGGGTGAACCCGAAGGCGAGATCCTCGAAGAGGACGACGACGACTGATCCCACCCGACGCGGCGGCCGGTGCGCTGGCCGCCGCGGATCGCGCGCGCCCGATCCCACCGCCAACGCTGTCAGACACGCCGACGACGCTCGGCCGATGAGACATGACAGCAGGCACCCCCGAGCCACCCATCGCTCAGCGATGAACGCGCCCGCGGGCCCCCGCCCCCATCACACCGGATCTGCCGCCTGCACCTGCGCCGGGCTCTCCTCCGCCGCGCGCGCCGCCTGCGCCGCGTCACGCTCCGCCTGCACCGCGTCGAGCCGCAGACACGCCGCCGACTGCCCCACCCGATCCGCGATCGAGACCAGCTCCGGCATCACCTCGGCGCACTCATCGCCCGCGTAGTCACAGCGATTGCGGAACCGGCACCCGCTCGGGAACGCCGTCGCGCTCGGCACCATGCCCCGGATCGTCGCCAGCCGCGCCTTCGCCTCGCTGTCGATGTCGGGCAGCGACTTGAACAACCCCAACGTGTACGGATGCCGCGGCCCATCGAAGAGCGTGCCCACCGGCGCCTCCTCGACCACCCGCCCCGCGTACATCACCACCACCCGATGAGCCATCTCGGCGATCACACCCAGATCATGCGTGATCAGGACGATCGCCATCCCCATCTCGGCCTGCAGATCACGCAGCAGATCGAGGATCTGCGCCTGGATCGTCACATCGAGCGCCGTCGTCGGCTCATCGGCGATCAACAGCTTCGGATCGCACGCGAGCGCCATCGCGATCATCACCCGCTGCTTCATGCCACCCGACATCTGGTGCGGGTAGTCATCCACCCGCTTCGACGGATCGGGGATCCCCACCCGCTCGAGCAGCTTGATCGCCTCGAGCCGCGCGTCGCTCTTGCTCAACCCCCGATGCTGCCGCAGCGACTCCCCGATCTGCGCGCCCACCCGGAAGATCGGGTTGAGGCTCGTCATCGGCTCCTGGAAGATCATCGCGATGTCATCACCGCGCAGCTTGCGCATCTCCCGCTCGGAGAGCTTGAGCAGGTCGCGCCCCGCGAACCGGATCTCACCGCTCGGATGAAACCCCGGCGGCATCGGCAACAGCCGCATGATCGACAGGCTCGTCACCGACTTGCCGCAGCCGCTCTCACCCACGATCCCGAGCGTCTCCCCCGGCCGCACCGAGAACGAGACGTCGTCGACCGCGCGGGCGATGCCACCGCTGGTGCGGAAGTACGTGCGGAGGTTCTTCACCTCGAGGATGGGATCGACCACCGCCGCCCCCTACTTGAGACTGCGGGGATCGGCCGCGTCGCGCAGGCCGTCACCGAGGAAGTTGAACGCCATCACCGCGACGAAGATGAAGTAGCCCGGCGTCACCACCCACCGATAGTCGGTGAGATAGGTCACGTTCTGCGCCTCGCGCAGCATGTTGCCCCACGACGCCTCCGGCTCCTGGATCCCCACCCCGAGGAACGAGAGCGACACCTCGCCGAGGATGTAATAGGGCACGTAGAGCGTCGCGGTCACGATCACGAAGCTCAGCGTGTTCGGCAGGATGTGCCGCACGATGATCGGCAGCCGCCCGAGCCCGAGCGCCTCGGCGGCGATGACATAGTCGTTCTCCTTGATCGAGAGCACCATGCCACGAATCACCCGCGAGTTGGCCGCCCAGCCGACGAACGCGAGCACGATCACCATGATGAAGTACGACTCGGTCGAGTCGAGATCCTGCCCGAACGCCTGCCGCACCGTCAGGATGAGATAGAGACCCGGAATGGCGAGGATCACCTCGACGATCCGCATCAGCACGAAGTCGGTGCGCCCGCCGAAGTAGCCGGCGACGCCGCCGATCAACAGGCCGAGGCTCATGCTGATCAGGATGCCGACGAGCCCCACCGAGAGGCTGATCCGGCTGCCATACAAGATGCGGGTGAAGACATCGCGCCCGTAGCGATCGCTGCCGAAGAGGAACACCGGCATCGCCGGATCGGCGCTCCCGAAGAGGTGCAGATCGGTCTCGAAGCCGAGGAAGGTATAGGTGTCACCGCGCACGAAGAAGTCGATTTCGACGATGCGACTGCGATCCTCCTCATACTCCGGGATCGCCGGTGAGAGCCGCTTCTGCGCGTAGACGAACGGCCCGCGGAAGGTGCCTTCGTCGTCCCAGAAGTGCAGATCGTCGATCACCGGCGGGTGCCAGTTGTCATCGCGGAACTGATGGGTATAGCCATACGGCGACAGGAAGCCGGCGAAGATCGCGCAGGTGTAGAGCACGCCGAGCACCGCCATGCCGAACATGGCGAGGCGGTTGCGGCGCAGCTTGGCCCACATGATCTGCCACGGCGAGCGGCCCGAGCCGATGCCGGTCTTCACGCCCTCCTCGGGGGCGGGCGGGGTCTGGGTCTCTGGGGTGCTCATCGCCTACTCCAACCGGATCCGCGGGTCGACGAAGGCGAGCAGCAGATCGGCGATCGTGTTGCCCATGACCAGCATCAGCGTCGCGACGAGCACCGCCGCCATCACCAGCGGCTCGTCCTGTGAGAAGACGGCGTCGACGGTGAGCCGGGCGAGACCGGGCCAGGCGAAGACGACCTCGACGAGGAACGCGCCGGTCAACAGCGCGGCGAGGCTGTAGCCGAAGAGGGTGATGAGCGGGTTGATCGCGTTGCCGAACGCGTGTTTGTAGACGACCTGCCGCGGGCTGAGCCCCTTGGCGCGGGCGGTGCGCACGTAGTCCTTGCTCAGCGTCTCGACCATCTCGGCGCGCATCTGCCGCATGTAGCCGGCCATGCTCGTCGTGCCGATGACGAACGCGGGCAGGCAGAGGTGGTGCAAGACATCGAGGATCTGCTCGCCGGTGCTCATGTCATCCCAATAGATCTGGTCGCGCATGCCACTGACCGGGAACCAGCCGGTCGTCGCGGCGAACATCACCATGAGCAGCGCGAAGAAGACCCGGGGGATCGAGAGGCCGACGAACGAGATGAAGCTCGCGGCCTTGTCGATGAGGCGGCCCTGGTAGACACCGGCCATGACCCCGAGCGGCAGCGCGAGGCCCCAGGCGATGACGAGCGCGGTGCCGGTGAGCAGCAGCGTGTTGGCGAGCCGCTCGCCGATGAGATCGAAGACCGGCAGGTCGAACTTGAAGCTGTACCCGAAATCGAACTGGATGGCATTGAGCAGCCAGCGCCAGTAGCGATAGAAGAGGCCGCCTTCGAGGCCGTGCTTCTCCCGCAGCGCGGCGAGGTACTCTTCGGTGATCTGCGGGTCTTCCATCAACCGGGTGAAGTAGTCACCCGGCGCGGCATACAGCAGGCAGAACGTCAGGAAGGTGACGGCGAGCAGGAGCGGCGGGATCGCGAGCAGCCGTCGGGCGATGAAGGTCCACATAGGTCGGGGCGTGCCTCGGCCTCAGCGCTTCTTGGGCGACGTGAAGTAGAGCTGCTCGAGGTTCCAGTAGGTCTTCGGGCGCAGCGGGGATGGCTTGAAGTTGCCGAGGTTGTTGCGCCCCGCGACCGCGTCGCCGGCGACGACGAGCATGATCTGGGGGAGCTGGTCGGAGAAGATGCGATAGATCTCGTCGCTGAGCCGCTTGCGCTCGGTCTCGTCGAAGGCCGCCGAGTTCTGCTGGATCAGCGTGTCGATGCGCGCCTCCCACTCGGTGACGGGCTTCTCCTGCTCGGGGTACCAGGCGTGGCTGCGGCCCGACGAGAGGAAGATGTTCTTCGACTGCGCCGGGTCGGGCGGGATGCCGGTGCTCCAGCCGAGGAGCACGCCTTCGAAGTTGCGGGCGTCGCGCAGCGCGGTGACGACGTCGTTGAACGGCACCGGGCGGATGTTGGCGGTCAGCCCGAGCTTCTTGAGGTCGTCCTTGATGACGTTGAGCATCGCGATGCGGGTCGGGTTCTCCGAGTTGGTCATCAGCGTGAACTCGACGCGGTTGCCATCGGCGTCGTGCAGCACGCCGTCCTTGTCGACGAAGCCCGCCTCGGCGAGCAGGGCGCGGGCCTTCTCCAAGTCATAGGGATAGGTCACCACGCCGTCGTCGCCGGGGTACCACTTCTTGTTGCCGGGGCTCGTGAACGCCCACAGCGGCTGGCCGCGGCCGGCGAGCACGGTGCGCACGATGCCTTCGCGGTCGATGGCATGGCTGATCGCCTTGCGGAAGCGGAGGTCGCGGAACCACTTCTGCTTGACGACGGGCACGTAGGGGTTGCCGTCCTTGTCGGTGCGATCGTCGAGGTTGAACATGAGGTAGTTGGTGTTGAAGGACGGCCCGAGCTCGTGAACGGTGTAGCCGCCCTCCTTCTCGCCCTTCTTGACGGTCTCGTAGTCTTCGGGGCGCACCTCGAGGGTGTCGGTGTCGCCGTTGCGGAACTTGAGCAGCACCGTGTTGAAGTCGGGCACGATGATGAAGATGACCCGGTCGAGGTAGGGCAGCCGGTTGCCCTCGGGGTCGACCTTCCAGTAGTGCGGGTTGCGGGTGAGCACGACCCGCTCCTCGGTCTTGAAGTCGCTGATGACGAACGGCCCCGAGGCGACCATCTCGCCGGGCGGCGTCTGCAGGGTCATCGCCTTGTTGAACTCGCCGCTCGCGTAGGGCTTCTCGAAGCGCGCCTTGGGCACGACGTAGAGGCTGCCGACGGCGTAGTGGAAGAGGGCGTTGGGCTCGAAGAGGCTGAACTTGAAGGTGCGGTCGTCGATCTTGTGGAAGGTGGGGAAGCGGGGCTTGCCCTCGGCGTCGTCGCCCTGGCGGAAGAGGTCCTTGACCGAGTTGGGCACGTTCGGGTCGACGATGACCCGGTAGGAGAACTCGAAGTCGTCGGTGGTCAGCGGGGTGCCGTCGGACCAGCGCAGCCCTTCGCGGAGGGTGAAGGTGTACTCGAGGCCGTCATCGCGGCGGGTGAACGACTCGCAGAGCGCGGGCTCGCCCTCCTGCTTCGCGTTGTCGAAGCCCCAGCACGGCTGGTAGACGGGGCCGATGAGGACCTCGGTGGTCGAGGTCTCGTTGGCGAGGATGGGGTTGAAGCCCTTGGGGTTGCCGGGGAGCGCGACGACGAGGGTGCCGCCGTACTTGCCGATCTCGATGTCTTCGACCTTCATCGCGCCCTTGGGCGCCTCGCCGGCGAAGGGCGGCTTGGGCGTGCCGAGCGACGACTTGCCGGCGGCGGGGGTGGCGCCCTCGGGGGCGTCGTCCTTCTTGGTACAGGCGGTCGCGAGGCCAGCGGCGAGGCCGGCGGCGAGCAGCAAACACAGCGACTTCTGCATCGTGCACCCCTGCGCATCCAGGTTGCGAGACGCGGTACGCTAACCCGGATGTCGCGGGAGCGCAACGCCGCGTCCGGGGCGTGTCGCCGATGGCGCGCCGCAGGGGTTCCCCGGGCTCGATCGATGGGGTATAGAAGGTCGCCCCGGTGACAGGGGCCACCGCGCCGTCGAGAGAGGTTCGTTGTCCGCCGCAACCGCTGAGCGTCTGGAAGCCGTCAGAGACGAGGTCGCGCGCCCGAGCGAGGGCGAGGCCGAGCGGCGTCGGGAAGCTGTCGGTCGGGAGGCCGCCGGTCGGGAGGCGGTCGGTCGGGAGGCTGTCGGCAGGGAAGCGGTCGGTCGCGGGCGCCCGGCGCGGCGGCCGGCGGCGGTGGCGGCCGAGGGTGCGGGCGGCGAGCCGGGGCGCGCGGCGCTCAGGGCGCGCTCGCGGGCGCTCGTGGGGCCGATCGCGGCGGCGGTGACCCCGTTCGCGGCGGCCGACGCGCTGCCCGGGCTCGCCGATCCGGCGGCGGTGCTCGCGGGGCTGATCGATCTGCGGGGCGGGGTGGTGCTCGCCGAGCGGCTCGCCGAGCTCGACGGGCCGCTGCCGGCGGCGTCGGCGTCCGATCCGGCGGCGGTGCGGGCCACCCTGCACGCGGGGCTCGCCGATCTCGAAGGCCGGCTCGACGAGGCGTTCACCCAGGCGTTCCGCCCGCGCTACCGGCTGCCCTCGCCGCAGCGGGCGTGGCTGATCATCGAGCGCTCGGGGCTGCTCGACGCGCCGAAGACGCGGGGCCGCAAGCCGCCGCGCGAGCTGCGGATCGCGGTGCGTCACCTGTGGGCGCCGTTCGCGGAGTTCCTCGACACCCACCTCAAGCGGGCGCGCTTCGCGCTGCGCGACCTGCGCGTCGAGCTCGGCCCGCAGCTCGCGGGGCTCTCGGTCGACGCCGCGCGGCTCGCGCAGCTCGACGCGGCGCTCGGCGAGGCGACGCACGGCACGAGCGAGAAGCTGTATCGGCGGGTGGCGCTCGCGGCGGAGCAGGCGTTCACCGAGGGGCTGATCGCGGCGTGGCGGGCGCTGCCGGCCGAGGGCGGCGCGGCGGCGTTCGCGGCGGGGTGGACCCCCGAGGGCTGGCTCGGTGACCGCCTCGCGGCGGCGCAGGCGCTCTATCGGGCGGTGGTGCACCACGAGCGGGCGCGGCTCGAGGCGCTCGTCGAGGCGGCCTGCGGGCTCGCGGTGCGGTAGCGCGGGCGAGCGGTCATCGGCATCGCCGTCATGGCATCCGCGATGGCATTGCATCATGGCATCGCTGGCATCCTGGCAGATCGCATGACACGGCGCGCGGCATGACATCACGCCGCGCGCGGGCCGGCAGACACCCGGTCGGGTGTCGGGCCCGTGACGTGCGCCGGGCGCGTCTTTGTGCTTGCCTCGATCCCCCACCCGGCCCGATCATCGCCCCGCTCGACAGCTCGTCGAGTATTTGGCCGTCGGACCGGCCAGGCCAGCCGGCCGACGCGACGCAGAGACATCATGGCACCCACCACGGGGCACGCGCTGCCCCTCTTCGAAGCAGAACCTGTCGAACCCCTGAATGCCATGCCCGCGCGCACCGAGCGCGCGGGCGTCCCCGAGCTGAAGCTGCGCGCCTTGCGGCCGCCCGACCACGCCGAGGTCGGCGCGCTGCTGCGTCGCGTCGTGAGCTTCGAGCCCGCCGAGGTCCTCGCCGCGCAGGCGCGGATCGAGGGCTTCCTCTCCCTGCCACCGTCCGCCCCGGAGCGGGTCATCGGCGCCTTCGTCGGTGAGCGCCTCGTCGGCCTCGCCTGCGCGGGGCCGTCGTCGACGAGCGTGCACGGCTGGGATCTCTACTGGCTCGCGGTCGATCCGACCGCGCACGGGCGCGGGATCGGCGCGCGGCTGATCGAGGCGGTCGACGCCCACGCCGGCGGGCACGGCGGGCGGATCCTGCGCGCCGAGATGTCGGGCCACCCGCAGAACCTCGGCACGCTGGCCTTCTACCGGCGCGCGGGGTTCTCGATCGCGGGGCGGATCCCCGACTTCTACGCCAACGACGACGACCTCGTGACCCTCTACCGCCCGCTGCGCCCGCGGCCGCGGGTGGCCGCGGCCTGATCAGCCCCCGAGGCGTTCGAGCAGCGCGGCGACGAGCGCCCAGGCCGGCGCCGCGCGCGCGGGGTGGTCGGCGGGGAGCGTGCGCAGCGGCTGCAGGAGCGCGACGAGCGCGTCTTCGGCGTCGCTGCGGACCGGCTCGTAGCGCGGGTCGAGCAGGTGCGCGGGGTCGATGGCGTGCAGGCTGAGGCAGTCGAGGAAGACCTCGACCCGGCGCGCGGCCTCGGCCTCTTCGCCGGCGGTCCCGAGGCAGATCCAGTCGAGGTCGGCGCCCCACAGCGTGCGCAGCAGCGGGTTGTCGGCGAGCATGACCGCGGTGCCGAGGCGGCCGGCGCGCTCGCCGCTCGGGCGGATCGCGCGGCGGACGGCGTCGACGATGCGGAGGAAGTTGTCGTCGCCGAGCGAGAAGCCGAGGAAGAGCATGCTGCGGGTGATGAGCATGGCCTGCACGATGCCGGCGAGCGCCGCGTTGCGCTCGGCGTAGCGCAGGTAGTTCTCGCGGGTGAGGATGATGTCGTCGGCGTGCTCGACGCAGCCGTGCATCTTGAGGAGCCAGCGGGGCGAGGTGTGGTCGGGCTCGTAGGGCAGCACGGCGCAGGGGCGGCCGGTGGCGTGGCAGGCGGCTTCGAAGAGGCGGTCGTAGTTGGTGGTGATCGCCTCGCGGCCGGGCAGGCCGGCGACGAGCGCGTGGGCGAGGCCATAGTGGCGGTGGCGGGTGAGCAGCTCGACGACGGCGGCGCCGACGCCGCCGTGCTCGCGGAGGCGGGCGGCGAGGTACTCGGCCTTGTCGAGCGCGTCGAGCGCCTGGAAGTGCGGCCACTCGACGCCGTCGCGGCCGAGGCCGGCGCGCTCGGCGAGCGCGGTGAGGAGCTCGTCCCACAGCGGCAGGCCGGCCCCGGCGCCGACGCCCGCGCCGAGGAAGACGACGAGCTGTCCGGCGCCGGCCTCGCGGGCGAGGGCGCGGGCGCGGTCGACGGCGACGGCGGGGAGCGCGTCCCACAGCTCGGGGCCGGCGTTGCGGCGGGCGGCCTGGGCGGCGGCGAAGTCGCCGCGCTTGTTGCAGACGAGCGCGAGGTCGACCCGGTGGCGGGCGGCCTCGGCGCGCAGCAGGTCGATGAGGCGGCCGGCGAGCGCGCCCGCGGCGCGGTGGGCGCCGCCGTAGCCGGTGCCGACGAGGGGCACGGCGAGCAGGCGGCGGGCGCGGCGGGCGAGGAACGGCGGGCGGTGGGCGAGCTCGGCGAGCGCGGCGGCGATGAAGCGGCGGACGCCGTCGAGGTACCACTCGAGCGTGACCCGGCCGGCGCCCATGACGGTGAGCCAGGGGCGCGGCCGCGGCTCGGGCGGATCGGTCGCGTAGACCGGACGGCAGCGCTCGGCGCCGATCGCGTCGGGCAGGATCGGGCCGTCGGGGTTGTGCTCCTCGTTGCGGCAGAGGGCGTCGCGGAGCGGCTCGACGAGCGGCGGGGTCCACCAGGGGTCGGTGACGTAGAGGTGGGCGTCGGTGGGCAGGAGCCAGGCGTCGCAGGCGAACGCGGTGAGGTCACCGTGTACGACGAAGACGTGGCCGCCCTCGGCGCTCACGGGCGCTCCGCGCGTGGCGAACCGGTCGGGGCGACGCTCACGCGAGCTCAATCCGCATGCCGTCTTCGGCGACGGCGAGCCCGAGCGCGTCGGCCTCGCGCTGCGCGGCGGCGCGGCTCTCGTCGCTGAGGTGGGTGAGCCAGAGCTGCTTGGGGGTCAGCTCGGCGCGGTGGGCGGCGATCTCGGCGAGGCTGAGGTGGCCCCAGTAGCCGGGCTCGACGGCGCTGCACTCGCAGAGGAAGACGTCGGCGTCGGCGCAGAGCTCGATGAGGTCGGGCTGCCAGCCGGTGTCGCCGCTGAAGGCGAGGTGGCGCTTGCCGGTGACGATGCGCAGCGAGGTGGCGATCGCCTGGGTGTCGTGGCGGGCGCGGATGGCGGTGACGATGCGGCCGTCGAGGTCGACGGTGCCGGGCACGGTCCAGCGGCGGTGGAGGAGCGGGAAGCAGAGGCCGCCGCGGCTGATGGTGGGATAGGCGCTGTCGAGGAGCGCGGCGACGCGGGCCTCGTGGCCGGGCGGGCCGGCGATGACGAACGGGCGCTCGCGGCGGCGGCGGTAGTGCAGCTCGCAGAGCAGCACCGCGAGGCCGCCGAGGTGGTCGCCGTGGAGGTGGGTGAGGTAGACGGCGTCGAGGCGGTCGAGGTCGAGGCCGAGGCGGCGCACCTGCATCAGCGCGGTCGGGCCGAAGTCGACGGTGAAGGCGCCGATCGGGTCGTCGACCCAGTAGCAGCTATGGGCGCGGCCCGCGCCGTTGAAGGCGTCGCCGGTGCCGAGGCAGGTCAGGCGGATCACCGACTCCCTCTCGCTGGGGATCGCTGGGTTGAGCTCTGGAGCATCTTGCGCGCCTCGGGGGGGGATTGGAAGCGGCGCGGGGCGGTGACACCGGGCAAAAGCGCGGGCGCGCGCGGCGAGCGCCGATCGAGGGTTGGCAGGGGCGCCCGCCGGGGCCTATCCTGCCGCCCGCTCTCGTGGAGGTGCCCGTGCCCAACCCTCGCTTCTCGCTGGTGATGCTGCTCGTCGTCGGGTGCGGCAGCGCCCCGTCCCCTGCGCCCGACGCGGCGGCCGAGCTGACCGCGGCCGGCCCCGATGGCAACCGGCGCCTCGACGACGCGGTGGCGCCGACCCGCTATGTGCTCGATCTGACGGTGGATCCGGCGAAGCCGACCTTCAGCGGCACCGTCGCGATCGACGTGCGGCTCCGCGCCCCGCAGGCGGTGATCGAGCTGCACGGGCGCGACCTCGACGTCGCCGCGGTGACGGCGACGGTCGGCGGCGAGGTGCGCGACGGGCGGGCGGTGGCCGGGCCCAACGGCGGCCTCGCGGCGGTCTTCGCCGAGCCGATCCCGGCGGGCGAGGCGACGCTGCGCTTCACCTACACCGCGAAGCTGCCCGAGGTCCCCGACGGGCTCTACCGCGTCAAGGATGGCGAGCGGTGGTATGCCTTCTCGCAGTTCCAGCCGCTCTATGCGCGGCAGTCGTTCCCCGGCTTCGACCAGCCCGACTTCAAGACGCCCTACCAGACGACCTTGCGAGTGCCGAGCGGGCTGCTCGCGATCTCCAACAGCCGGCAGGTGAGCAAGGTCGACGACGGCGACCTCAGCGTCTACACCTTCGCCGAGACGAAGCCGCTGCCGACCTACCTCGTCGCGTTCGCGGTCGGTGAGTTCGACGTCGTCGAGGCGCCGGCCGACGCGATCCCGGGCACGCCGCTGCGCATCATCGCGACCAAGGGCAAGGGTCGGCTCGCCGAGTACGCGCTCGAGCGCACCCCGCTGATCCACGCCGCGCTCTCGGCCTACTTCGGGGGCCCGCACCCCTTCGACAAGCTCGACATGGTCGCCGTCCCCAACTTCGCGGCGGGCGCGATGGAGAACGTCGGGCTCGTGACCTACCGGGAGACGCTCTTGCTGCTCGACGAGGAGACCGCGCCGGCCAACCGCAAGATGTGGAGCCAGTCGGTCATCGCGCACGAGCTCGCGCACATGTGGTTCGGCAACATGGTCACGCTCGCCTGGTGGGACGACCTGTGGCTCAACGAGGCCTTCGCGACCTGGATGGCCGCCAAGATCGTGCAGGAGGTCGACCCCGAGCTGCAGATGGATCTGGAGCGGGTCGCGGGCACGACCTACGTGATGGAGCTCGACGCGCAGAAGCACGCGCGCGCGATCCGGCAGCCGATCGAGCACGGCGGCGACGTCAGCAACGCCTTCGACGGGATCACCTACGGCAAGGGCGCGGCGGTGCTGCGGATGCTGGAGTCGTGGATCGGCGTCGAGCCGTTCCGCGACGGGGTGCGGGCCTACCTCGCCGAGCACGCCTATGGCACCGCGACGACCGCCGATCTCATGGCGGCGCTCGGCGCGGCGTCGAAGAAGCCGGTCGCCGAGACGGCGCGCTCGTTCCTCGACCAGCCGGGCACGCCGCTCGTGGGCATCACCGTGCAGTGCGCCGCGGGCAAGCCGGCGACGCTCGCGCTCGAACAGCGACGGGCGCTGCCGGCGGGCTCGGACGCGCCGCAGGGCGAGCCGTGGACGGTGCCGATGTGCGTGCGCGCGGTCGTCGGCGACGCGGCGCGGCGCGAGTGCTTCGTCTTCAGCGGGGCCCAGGGCAGCCACACCCTCGCCGAGCCGGGCTGCCCGACCTGGATCCACGGCAACGACGACCAGCGCGGCTACTACCAGTGGCAGACCACGCCCGCCGGCATGGTCGCGCTCGCCGCCGAGCACTACGAGGCGCTCACCGAGGCCGAGCGGGTCGCGCTGCCGGGGATCTACCGGGGGCTGCTCGAAGCGGGCGAGATGCCGGCGGGGGTCTACCTCGACGCGCTCGGGCTGCTCGCGCGGCGCACGCAGCGGCTGGTGGTCGAGGGCGTCGTCGACGGGCTCGGGGTGCTGTTCCAGTCGGTGGTGGTGCACGCGCCGGCGCTCGGGGAGCCGTTCGCCGCGGTGGTGCGCGGGCTGCTCGGGCCGCACGTCGCGCGGATCGGGCCGCTGCCCAAGGCCGACGATCCGATCGACGCGCGGCTGCTGCGCCCGCGGCTGGTGACCCCGCTCGCCTACATGGGCCGCGACCCGGCGCTGCGCGCGATGGCGCGCGAGAAGGCGCTCGCGTGGCTCGACGGCAAGGCCGAGCTCGACGGCGACGTCGTGCAGATGGTGCTCCCGATCGCCGCCTGGGACGGCGACGCGGCGCTGTGGGGGCGGATGCGGGCCCGCCTCGACGAGCAGCCCGATCCGATCGACCGCGTCGCGCTCGTCGGCGCGCTCGGCTCGTTCGGCGACCCCGCGCTCGCGACGCAGAGCCTCGACCTGATCCTCGACGGCACGCTGCTCGCGCAGGACTTCCGCACGCTCCTCGGCGGGATCGACCACCGCACGCAGGATGCGGCGTGGATGTGGATGACCCGCAACTACCAGAAGCTCGCCGAGCGCATGGGCGACTCCTACCGGCCGCGGCTGCCGTGGGTGGGCGCGGGCTTCTGCACCGCCGAGGACGCCGAGCGGGTGCGCGGCTTCTTCAGCGAGCCGGCGCACGCGCCGGAGGGCACCGAGCGCAACCTCGGGCTGGTGCTCGAGAAGATCACCCGCTGCGCCCGGCTGCGCGAGGGGATCGGCGCCGGCCTCACCGAGCGGCTGACGAACACGGGCAAGCCGGCGCGGTGACCGCGCCCGCGGCGCTGCATCCCTCGATCGACCTCCCGAACCGCCCCGCGCGCTGCGCCGGGGCCCTGATGGCAGTGCTCGGAGTGTGGCGTGAGCAGAGACGATCTCGACCCGACGCTCGACGGCAACCGGCGCCTGCCGACCGGGGTGCGGCCGACGCACTGCGCGCTGGTGCTGTGGCTCGACCCGGACGCGGCGACCTTCGAGGGCGAGGTGACGATCGAGGTGGTCGTCGACGCGCCGGTCAAGCGGCTCTCGCTGCACGGGCGCGAGATGACGCTGCTGTCGGCGGCGGCGACGCGCGCCGAGGGCGAGGACGAGGCGCCGGGCGAGGGCGCCGCGGTCGTCGAGCTGAGCGCGCGCTTCGGCCCGGCGGGCGCGCTCGCGCTCGACGCCACCGCCCCGCTCGCCGCCGGGCGGTGGCGGCTGCGGCTGCGCTGGCGGGCCCCGATCGGGACCGTGCCCGAGGGCATCTACCGGGTGCGGCGCGACGGGCACGCCTACCTCTTCACCCAGTTCGAGCCGCTCGCGGCGCGGCGGGTCTTCCCCTGCTTCGACGAGCCGGCGTTCAAGATCCCGTTCGTCGTGACCCTCGTCACCCCGCGCGGGCTCGTCGCGCTCGCCAACACGCCGCGGCTCTCCACGGCGGCCGACGGCGGGCGCGACCGCCACGTCTTCGCGCCGACGCCGCCGCTGCCCACCTACCTCGTCGCGTTCGCGGTCGGGCCGTTCGACGTGCGCGCCGCCGAGCCGGTCGCCGGTGAGGCGCCGATCCGGGTCGTCACCACCCGCGGCGCCGGACACCTCGCCGACTTCGCGCTCGACGTCACCCCGCCGCTCGTCGCCTCGCTCGCGCGCCGCTGCGGGCGCCCGATGCCCTACGCCAAGCTCGACCTCGTCGGCGTGCCCGACTTCGCCGCGGGCGCGATGGAGAACGTCGGGCTCGTCACCTTCCGCGAGCGGCTGCTGCTGCTCGACGCGAAGACCGCCTCGGCGAGCGACCGCATGTGGGCGTCGATCGTGATCGCGCACGAGCTCGCGCACATGTGGTTCGGCAACCTCGTCACGATGGGCTGGTGGGACGACCTCTGGCTCAACGAGGCCTTCGCGACCGATCTGGAGACCCGGGTCGTCGACGACGTCGCGCCGGGCTTCGACGCCGGCCTCGACGCGATCCGCGAGACCGGCGCGGTGATGGAGCACGACGCGCTCGCCGAGGCGCGCGCGGTGCGTCAGCCGATCGCCGACGGCGGCGACGTGCTCAACGCGTTCGACGGCATCACCTACGGCAAGGGCGCCGCGCTCCTGCGCATGACCCGCCACTGGCTCGGCGACGCCGCGTTCGACGCCGGGGTCTCGGCCTACCTCGACGCGCACGCGCACGGCACCGCGGGCACCGACGACCTCCTCGGGGCGCTGCAGAAGGCGAGCGGCGCGCCGGTGCGCGCGGTGCTCGGCACCTTCCTCGACCAGCCGGGCGTGCCGCTCGTCAGCGTCGCGCCGGTCGAGGACGACCCGCGCACGATCGAGCTGCGCCAGAGCCGCTTCGGGCTGCACGGGCAGGCGCCGACGGTGCCGTGGCGGATCCCGCTCGTGCTGCTGCATGGCCGCGGCGAGCGCGTCGAGCGCACGCCGGTGATGCTCGAGCGGCCGGTGCAGCGGGTGACCCTCGACGCGGCGCCCGAGTGGCTGCACCCCAACGCCGACGAGGCGGCCTACGTGCGCTGGCAGCTCCGCCCCGAGGCGCTCACCGCGCTCGTCGCCGCCCGCCGCGACCACCTCGGCCCGGCCGAGCGGGTCGCGCTGCCGAGCCAGCTGTGGGCACAGCTCGAGATCGGCGCGCTCTCGATCGAGGCGCTGCTCGACGCCTACACGCTCCTCGCCGACGACCCGCACCGCCTCGTGCTCGGCGGGGTGATGCGCGCGCTGCGCCACCTCGGCCGGCGGGCGCTGCCCGAGAGCCACCGCGCCGCGTTCGCCGCCTGGATCCGCGACCGCTTCGGTCCCCACCTCGCCCGCCTCGGCGCCGAGCCGCGCGCCGACGAGAGCGACCACGACCGGCTGCTGCGCCCCGAGATCGTCGAGATGCTCGCCGACCAGGGCGAGGACGACGCGCTGATCGAGGCGATGGCGAAGACCACGCACGCGCTCCTCGACGCGCTCGCCGACGCCGACGCCGGCCGCCTGCAGAGCGCCGCGCCGGTCGCCGCGCTGCAGGGTGACGCCGCGCTCTTCGACCGCCTCGCCGAGGCGCTCCCCCGATCGCCCGCGCCCGGGCACCGGGTCGCGATCATCCGCGCGCTCGGCTCGTTCGGCGACCGCGCGCTCGCCGAGCGCGGCTTCGCGAGCTTCTTCGGCGACGAGCTGCGCGCGCAGGACGTCTTCACGCTGCTGCGCCCGGCGGGGCGGCGCCCCGACACGCGGCGCTGGCTGCTCGAGTGGCTCGACGCGCACCATGCCCGGCTCGCGGTCAAGATCGGCGACGAGATGGCCGCGCACCTGCCCGAGCTCTTCAACGGCTGCACGACCCTCGACGAGCGCACCCGCGTCGTCGGCTTCTTCGCCGCGCCCGAGCGCCGACCGCCCGGGCTCGAGCGCCTGCTCCGCCAGACCCTCGAAGGCATCGACCGCAACATCCAGCTCGCGGCGCGGATCGGCAGCGGGCTGGCAGCATACCTCGACGAGCGCGGCGCGCAGCCGAAGACCGGGCGAGCGTAACCCTCTGCGGTAGAAGCAGAAACAAATCACGCTTGAATACCTACCAGCCGGCCGGAAAGATGCCCTCGGCGGGCAGGAAATTGCACTGGCCGACCACGGTCGCGTAACGATCATGTAACCGGATCGGTCGCGCGCCGATGACCGGGACCGGAGCGCCCTCGCGGAGGTAGAGATGTCGAACAGTCCATTCCTGAGCCGCATGTGGCGGCCGTTGTTGCTCGCGGTGGCGTGTGCCGGCCTCGTCGCCGGGACCGGCTGCGACGATCCCATCCGCGACGCGTCGTTCTCGACGCTGCGGTTGACCCCCGAACAGTTGATCTTCCCGCGGATGGCGGCCGGCACGAGCCAGGACCGCTCGTTCATGGTGGAGAACCTCGGCGAGAGCCCGCTCAAGCTCGCCGGCGTCACCACCGACCTCACCGACGAGTTCAACCTCTACTACACCCTCTCGGGGACCGGCGACGACCGGCAGCGCGTCGGCCGCGAGGGCGGGCAGGACTACTTCCCCCGCGTCATCACCGTGCCGCCCGGCGAGCGCCTCGTCGTGGTCGTCAACTACAACGCCAGCAACGCCGTCGCCCCGCGCGGCCGGATCTCGATGGAGGCCAACGACCCCGACAACCCGGTGGTCGAGGTCCCCGTCACCGTGCTCGCCGGCGGCCCCGAGCTCGACGTCACGCCGCGCGTCATCGACTTCGGCCGCGTGCCGGCCGGCTCGGTCGGGCGCGAGACGGTGCGGGCGACCAACATCGGCACCGAGACGGTCTTCATCGATGGTCTGCGCCTCGACGGCAGCGCGAGCTTCCACGTCCTCCTCGGCGGGCAGGACATCGCCGACGCGGGTGATCCGGCTGCCCTGTGGGCCGATCCCGACGGTGACGGCGAGCCGGGGCTGGCCGCGGGTCACTGGTTCGAGATCGACGTGACCTACAGCGCGGTGACCGACAACTTCGACGAGGGCACGGTGGTCATCACCAGCAACGACTCGGTCAGCGAGCGCACCGTGGATCTGCAAGCGAACGGTGACACGCCGTGCGTGCGGGTGACCCCGGAGACCGTCGAGTTCGGGCCGGCGCTGATCGAGCGCGACACCCGCAAGCGGGTGACGATCGAGAGCTGCGGCGGCCAGGCGCTGGTGCTCGAAGACATCCGCCTCGTCGACGACGGCGGCGGGGTCTTCAGCCTCGAGGCCGAGACGCTGCCGCCGCTGCCCTCGCAGCTCCCCGCGCTCGACCGCACGCAGGATCCGCCGGTGCCGCCGAGCCGCGGCATCACCGTCGTCTTCACCCCGGTCGCCGAGCAGGCGTCGGCGGGGCGGCTGGTGGTCGCGACCAACGACCCGGTCACCCCCGAGATCGAGGTCCCGCTCGTCGGCCGCGGCACCCGCAACGAGTGCCCGATCGCCGCGGCGGCCGACACCGAGTACGACGTGCTGCCGCTCGACATCATCACCCTCGACGCGAGCCCCTCGCTCGACCCCGACGGCCCCGACCAGCGGCCGGTGCGCTACGAGTGGACGGTGATCCAGCGGCCGGCGGGCTCGACCTCGGTGCCGGTCGAGCAGTTCAACAACCCGCTGCGCCCGGCCGACGGCGGGCGGCCCGACAGCGTCGCGACGCCGACCGCGCAGTTCTTCGTCGACCTCGCCGGCGAGTACGTCATCGAGCTCCAGGTCGTCGACAGCCTCGACGCGACCGCGCCGAGCGACGCCTGCCCGCAGTCGCCGGTGCAGGTGCGGATCTCGGCGCAGCCCGACGAAGACATCCACGTCCAGCTCGTGTGGGACACCCCGGGAGACCCCGACCAGACCGACGCCGACGGCACCGACGTCGACCTGTGGTTCCTCCACCCGAGCGCCCGGTTCTGGAACGACCCGTTCCTGCGCTGCTTCTACGGCAACACCAACCCCGACTGGGGCATGCTCGGCGCCGTCGACGACAACCCCTCGCTCGACATCGACGACACCACCGGCGCCGGCCCCGAGAACGTCAACCTCAACAACCCCGAGAACACCCAGATGCTCGGCGGCGCCTACCGCGTCGGCGTGCACTACTACCGCTCCTGGGAGGAGTTCGGCGGCGGCGGCGACTACGGCCCGAGCCTCGCGACCGTGCGCATCTACCTCGGCGGCGCGCTCGCCTTCGAGGGCGAGCGAGAGCTCTTCGACACCGAAGACTTCTGGGAGGTGGCCTCGATCGTGTGGACGCCGGGCGAGCGCCGGGTGCAGCCGATCAACCGCTTCTCGGAGCTGCCGCCCAACTGATCCCCCGCCGCGCGCGTCGGCCCGCGCCGACGCCGCGCCCGCCCCCGCCGCTCCCCCCGGGCCGACCGACCCTCGCGAGAGTCCGCGCTGAGCCTCCCCTCCCCCCTCGTCGTCACCATCGAGCGCCTCGGCTGGTCGGGCCATGGCGTCGCGCGCCTCGACGGCCGCCCGGTGCGGGTTACGGGCGTCGACGCCGGTGAGCGGGTCGAGCTCGCGCCGCCCGAGCACGGCCGGTCGCGCGCGCTGCGGATCATCGAGCCCTCGCCGCACCGGATCGACCCGCGCTGCGAGCAGATCGAGCGCTGCCCCGGCTGTCCGCTCCGCCCAATCGCGCCGGATCGCGCCGCGGCCCACGTCGAGGCGCTGCACCGCGAGGCGCTGCGCCGGATCGCGGGGATCGAGGCGCCGTGGACCCGGCTGCCGGGCGCGGCGGTCGACGGCGAGCGGGCCAAGGCGGTCGCGCGCGCGCTGCGCGGGGTCGACGGGCGGCTGGTGCTCGGCATGGCGGCGGGCGGGGCGGCGCCGGTGCGGCTCGGCGAGTGCCCGGTGCAGACGCCGCGGACGCGGGCGCTGGTGGCCGCGGTCGAGCGCGACCTGCGCGCGGCGGGCGTCGAGCCCTGGGATCCCACCACCCGCCGCGGCGCGCTGCGGCATGTCATCGTGCAGGCGATCGGCGACGCGGCGCGGGTGATCCTCGCGCACGTGCCGGGCGCGTCGCTGCCGGTCGAGGCGGTGCTCGCCGACGAGCCCACCGTGGGGCTCGCGACCGACGCGCTCCCCCGCCGCGGCGCCGGGCTCGTGAGCCGGCCGCGCCCGGTCCGCGGTGATGGCTTCCTCCGCTTCGAGCTCGACGGTGACCACCTGCGCGCCGGGCCCCGCGCCTGGGTGCCGCAGACGCCCTCGACGGTGCCGGCGCTGCGCCGCGCGGTCGTCGAGTGGCTCGCGCCCGAGCCGGGCGATCGCGTCGTCGAGATCGGCTGCGGGATCGGGGTGCTCTCGCTCCCGATCGCGCGGCGCGGCGCGACGCTGCTCGGGATCGACATCGAGCGGGAGGCGGTGCTCGACGCCGAGCACAACGCCGCGACCGCGGGGCTCGCCGACGCGCGCTTCCGCACCGGCGAGGCGGCGCACGCGCTCGGGCGGCTGCTCGGCGAGGGCGCGCGCTTCGACCGCGCCGTGCTGCACGCGATGCGGCGCCCGTTCGGCGAGGCGGCGATGTCGCGGCTCGCGGCGCTCGGGCCGCGCACGGTGCTCTACCTCGGCCCGCACGCGCCGGCGCTCGCCGAGGACCTCCGGGCGCTGACCGGCTACCGGGTGGTGCGGCTCGGGCTCCTCGACCAGACGCCCGGCGCGGTTCCGTGCCTGACGCTCGCCCTCCTGGTGCGCGCGGGGAGCCCGAACAGCCCGATTCCGTGACAGATCAAGCAGATATCGCCCCCGACCGCGACCCGGGGGGCGGCGGCTCATCTCACCCCCCTCGACAAATCGACTCGCTCGGGTACATTGACCCATGCCCCGCCCCCGCGAGGGGGTCGGCCACTGACACGAGGACGGGAGATGACGATGCGAATGGCGTCGGTACTGGTTTGCATGGCGCTCTTGAGCGGCTGTGAGAGCAAGGCACCCGCGGGCGAGACCGCCGACAAGACCGCAGCGGCCGAGAAGGCCGCGACCGCCGAGAAGGCGGCGCCCGCCGCGCCGGCGGCGACCGGCCCGATCATCGATCGGGCGATGCTCGCGGCGTTCGCGCCGCTGCCCGAGGTGATGGCCGACGCGAGCAACCCGATCACGCCCGAGAAGGTCGAGCTCGGGCGCATGCTCTACTACGAGAGCCGGATCTCGAAGAACCACGACGTCTCGTGCAACACCTGCCACGCGCTCGACAACTTCGGCGTCGACAACCAGAAGACCTCGCCCGGCCACAAGAAGCAGCTCGGCGGGCGCAACTCGCCGACGGTCTACAACGCGGCCGGTCACATCGCGCAGTTCTGGGACGGGCGGGCGGCGACGATCGAGGAGCAGGCCAAGGGCCCGGTGCTCAACCCGGTCGAGATGGCGATGCCCGGCGAGGCGCAGGTCCTCGAGGTGCTCGGCTCGATGCCCGAGTACGTCGAGAAGTTCAAGGCCGCCTTCCCCGAGGACGCCGATCCCATCAGCTACGAGAACTTCGCCCGCGCGGTCGGCGCCTTCGAGCGCAAGCTGGTGACGCCGGGCAAGTGGGACGCCTACCTCGGCGGCGACGACGCGGCGCTCACCGACGACGAGAAGAAGGGCCTCAAGACCTTCATCGAGGCCGGCTGCACCGCCTGCCACACCGGCCCCTACCTCGGCGGCCACATGTACCAGAAGGCCGGGCTCGTCAAGCCGTGGCCCAACCAGGCCGATCAGGGCCGCTTCGAGGTCACCAAGGCCGAGGGCGACAAGATGATGTTCAAGGTCCCCGGCCTGCGGAACATCGCGCGCACCTCGCCCTACTTCCACGACGGCTCGGTCGACGATCTCGGTCAGGCGGTGCGCATGATGGCCGAGCACCAGCTCGGGCGCGCGCTCACCGACGAGCAGGTGGCGAGCATCGTCACCTTCCTCAACGCGCTCACCGGCGAGATCCCCAAGGACTACATCCAGAAGCCGGTGCTGCCGGCGAGCACCGACGCGACGCCGAAGCCCGATCCGAACTGACAGCCGTGGTCGAGCACATTGAGCCCCAGAGCCCGACGGACTCGGCCCCGCGGGCCAGGATCGAAGACGCAGGCGATGTGGTGCATCGGCGAGGATGAGGACACCGCCCGCGGGGCCGAGGACAAGGGCGACGGGCTCAATGAGCTCGATCACGGCTGTGATCGCGGCCCCCCGCCCGGCCCCGTCACGCGGCCAGCTCCGCCGGCCCGGGGCGCTCTCCCGCCCACACCTCGTCGATGTCATCGCTCGTCGCGGCGCGACGCAGCCAGTCGTCGAGCTCCGCGAGCCGATCGCAGGCCGCGATGCGCGCCCGCGCGTGGGGCGGGAGCGGGCCGAAGCGGCTGGTGAGCACGGTGCGGAGCGCGCGGCGCTGGCCGGCGAGCAGACCGCGGGCGCAGCCGGTGATGGCGCCGACGAGCCAGCCGGGGGCGAGGGGAGCGGTCGATGACATGATGCCTCCTCGGGTGTGATCCGCGGGCGAGGCATGGCAGGGAGCGTGCCAGCCGTCGAGCCCCCGCCGATCCAGGTGGGACGCGGGTCTCGGACAGCGAGGCGAGGCAAGGATGTGTCCAGAGCGTCCAGGTCGTCCAGTTCCTGGACGCCGCCCGACGATGGGATCAGTCGCTCTGGATCTCGAGGCTGATGGTCGGGCGGTAGGCGATGAGCTGCTCCCCGAAGTCGCTGCGCACCTCGAGGCGGGCGTTGAACCGCACCTCGACGTCGAGCGCGACCGGGGTGAGGCGGTCGAGCGAGAGCGTGGCGCGGCCGTCGCCGCTGCCGGCGAGGTCGAAGATGCGGACCGGGGGGTCGTAGCGCGGGCGGAAGGGCCCGAAGGCCTGATAGGCGAGCGGGGTGTCGCCCGGATCACGGCCGGCGGGCACGGTGAGGCGCACCGCGAGCTCGACGCGCTCCTCGTCGCGGGCGAGCAGCTCGAGCGCGACCTCGACCGGCATCCCGAGCGGGCTCTGCTCGGCGTCGAGGATGTAGCGCCAGCGGGCGCCGATCCCGACGGGCACCGGCGGCAACAGCACGTAGGGCGGGCGGATCAGCCGGCCGAAGGCGAGCATCGCCGGCTTCTCGTCGGGCTCGACGTCGAAGCGGGTCGGCGCCGGCACCGGGCCGGTGTGGCCGATGTCGAGCACGCGGATCGGAGACAGGACCAGCACGCCGAGGCGCGCCTCGCGGCCGCGGGGCTGCACGTCGAAGTGATCGTCGGCGACGGCCTCGTAGGTGAGCGTCGCCGATCCGCCGATGGTCTCGATGCTGCGGCGCACGTCGATCTTGCGATCGGTGAAGCGGTGGTCGAGGCCGAGCGCGACGCGGAAGCTCTCGGCCTCGGCGGCGGGGGTGTAGCGCAGCGGGGCGCGGGGCGCGCGGCCCTCGTCGAGCACCTCGAGGCTGGCGTCGACCGCCGGCTTGTTGACGACCTCCCGCTGGAGCGCACGCCAGACGAAGACGCCGACGACGATGAGGAGCGCGGGGATCGCGACGCGGGCGAGCGGGCCGAGGAAGCGCTGCCCGGCGGTCTCCCGGACGTCGATGGCGCGCCGCTGCTGCCCGGCGGGGGCCACCGTGGGGCCCTGGCCGCGGGCGCGGCGGCGGCGCTCGTAGTCGATCGTGTCGCGGCCGTCGGGGCGCACCTCGTGGACCTCGCGGCGCTCGGGCGGGGGCGCGGGCGCCGCGGCGAGCGCGGGGTTGTAGAAGGCGGGCGACGCCGCGGGCGGGTCCCCGCCCCCGTCGGCGGGCGGCAGGGGGCCGAGCGCGTCGAGGCCGGGGAGCGGGCCGAGCGCGTCGCTCGGGCCGGGCAACGGGCCGAGGCCGCCGCCGGCGGGGCCGCTCGGGCGGGCCAGGGCGGCCCCGCTGAGGAAGTCCACCGGCGCGGTGATGCCCCGGCTCGGGGCCGCCGGCCGCGCGGGCTGGATCGCGATCGCCTCGACCTCGGGCTCGGTGGCGTCGTTGATGAACGCGACCGGCGCGGTGATTCCGCGGCGGCGCACCGCGGATGGAGGGGCGGGCTCGGCGACCGGCGGGTGCGCGGGGGTGGCGGCGAGAGGCGGGCGCGGGCGTCGGCGACGCGGGCGAGGCCGCGGGCTGCGGGCGCCGGGGTCGAGCAGCGCGCGCAGGCGGTCGAGCGCGGCGCGCTGCGAGGCGACGGGCGGACCGAGCGCCGGCATCAACGCCACCGAGACGCCCCGCTGGCGGTCGAGCAACGCGCGCCACGCCTCGGCCTCGTCGCGGTCGGGCAGCTCGATCAACCACGCGGGGGTCGAGTCGATGCGGGCGAGCAGGTCGGCCGGGTCGACCCCGGCCGCCTCGGCGATCGCGGCGACGAGGCGGGCCCGGCTGGCCTCGTTCGCGGCGGGGAACGTGGAGATGGCGAGGCGGAAGTTCAATGGGATCGCAATTCTGGATGAACCGGCGGTCATGCTGCCACGGGCGTCGGCCCGACGCCACCTCGGCGGCGCCCGTCACCCTCGGTGCATCTGCGGGGCCGCGCCGCGCTCTCTGCCGCCGCCGCCCCGACGCTACTCGGAGCCGGAGAGCGTGCCCGCCGCGCCCGGCGCCTCGGCGTCGCTCGCCTTGCCCGCCGCCTTGTCGGCCTCACCCGCCGGGCCGGTGCCCTTCTCGACGCGCAGCAGCACGAACTTCAGGTTGCGGTCGGGGAGCCGGTACTTCTCGATCAGCGCCGGCGGCAGCTTCGGCGGGATCGCGACCTCGCGGTACTGCCCCTTCATGTCGGCCGGCAGGTTGGGCTCGAGCTCGCTCTTGACCCGGCTGCGCTCGGTGAAGAGGTAGAACGGCCGCTCCCCCCACTGCTCCAGGAACGGCGCGAGGTACTTCGTCTCCATCGACGGCAGCACCGTGTTGGCCGAGTAGAAGGTCTCGCCACGCCAGTTGGTGCGGAACGCGACGAACGGCTCGCGGCACCACGCGCTCGGGAAGGTCTCCAGATCGTTCGGCACCCGGCTCGACGTCAGGATGAGGTGGCGGCGGAACGCGTCCTCCTCCTCGGGCCCGTACTTCGTGCAGTCGGCGTAGTAGGCGTCCCACATGCCTTTTTGCGACCAGTCGGCCGAGATCACCGGCAGGTACTCCTGCAAGCACCACCACGCGCACCACACCGAGGCATAACCGAGCGACAACAGCCCCGCCTCGCGCAGCCACTCGCGGCGCACCGCCATCAACAACAGCCCGGCGACCGCGAAGAAGGTCATCATGCGCAGCGGGTTCGACATGGCCCACAGGCGCACGTTGTCGTCCTCGGCCGCCTGCTTCGCCTCGCCCTCGAGCTGCCCGAGCCGGTCGGGCGCGGTGTACTCCGGCCACTCGCGGTCGTACTTGTAGGTGAAGAGGTTGACGAAGTTCTGCGCCGCCTGACCGTGCGCGGCGGGCATCCGGTACAGGTCCTGCCCCACCCACAGCGTCAGCGCCCCGGCGCAGACGAGCAGGAGCGCCACATGGCGCCCCTTGCGGGCCAGGATCCACTCGATGAACAGCGCGCTGAGGATCGCGAGCGGAGGGATGATCGGCAGGATGTAGTGGTGGAACTTCGTCGACGACTTGGTGAACAGGAAGAACCCGAAGAGGGCCCACAGCACCATCATCAGCTCGAACTTCTGCTGCCGCGTGTAGCCCTCGGGCGGCCGACGGAGGCGACCGAGCGCCCGCACGAAGGCCGCGGGGAGCAGCCCGATCCAGGGGAAGAGGCCGTAGCCGATCCAGCGGAAGAAGTACTCGAAGGCGCCATCATCGATGCTGTGCACGCCCGAGAAGAGGCGCTTGTAATGGTCGTGCACGATGAAGCGGTTCCACCAGCCGGGGTGATGACCGCCCAGCATCGCGACGATCCACGGGTGGCCGGTCATGAAGACGACGAGCAGCCCGGTCGGGATGTCGACGCGGGCGAGCTGCTTCCACTCGCCGGTCACGATCAGATAGCCGATGATCGAGAGCCCCATCGGCGCCCAGCCGAGCCAGCCCTTGGCCGGCACGACGAGCCCGCAGCAGATGTAGAACAGGTAGATGTAGAGCATGCGCCGCCGCCGCTCGCGCGCGACGCGCCACGCGGCCCAGCCGGCGACCGGCAGCAGCACCAGCGCGATCACCCAGCCCTTGCCGCTGCCGACCGTCCACACCTCGTTGAACCACCACTGGATCGCGAAGAACACCCCCCGGTCGCCGGGATACGGCCGCACCACGTCCGGGCTGCGATCCATCGGCAGCACCGCCCAGAGCTGCCCGAGCATGATCACGACGAGCAGCCCGACGGTGAAGCCATACAAGGCCGGGCTCGCCTCCTCGTCGTCGTCGGTCCCGAAGAGACCGAGACACAGCGCCATCATGCCCGCGGTGATGATCGCGACGAGCGGCCCATCGGTGACGGCCTGCCGACTGAGGAAGGCATAAAACGGCGCCGTCGCGAGCACGACGGTCGCGATGATCCCGGCGCGGCGGTTGTAGAACCTCGACACCGCGAGGTAGGCCGCGAGCAGCGCGAGGATGGCGACGAGCGGGAAGAAGAAGCGCACCCCGAGCTCGCCATAGCCGAAGAGCTGCATGCCACCGGCCATCATCCACATGATGAGCACCGGCTTGCTGTAGAAGCCCTCGCGCTCGCGCTTGACGTCCTTGGTGTCCCAGGGCGAGCCCCACCACGGGTCGATGTAGTTGTCGTACTCGACCATGTTGCGGGCGACCTCGCCGTAGTGGGTCTCCCACGGGTCGAAGAGGCCGTAGCTGCCGAGGCCGGGGTAGTAGAACGCGAGCAGGAGCGCGCCGAGCGCGAGGACGACGCGCCAGTCGGCGGCGATGCGGGCGGGGCGGGCGAGCCAGTACGCGGGGGCGGTCGGCGCCGCGGCGGGCGCCTCGGTGGGCGTCTCGGTGCCGGCCGGGCGCCGGCTGTCGTCGTCGTGTTCGGCCACCGGGTGCTCCGCGTCGTCGGGCCCCGCACGTCCGGGTCGGGGGCCGCAAGAACCGGAGTCCTAGCCCGACCCCCGCCGGCATGTCAACGTGGCCGCGCCCCCGCGCCGGCCCGACCGCCGATCGGCGCCCGCGTGACCGAAAGTCGCCTCCCCCGCCAGCCGGGGTTAACCTCACCCGATGGACGAACCCACCGGGCGCCAGCTCGTCTTGCCGCTGCCGCAGCCGGCGCCCGCCGAGCCCGCGCCGCGCGACCGCCGCGCCCGGCGAACCCGCGCCGCGGCGCCGCGCCAGCTCTGGTTGTTCGCGCCCTACGCCCAGGTCGGCCTGCCGCTCGGCCCCGACGGCGCCCCGTGTAATCCCACTCCCGACCTCGCCCCCGCCGGGCCGCCGCTCGTCGCCCCGGGTGCGCCCGCCACGGAGCCGCACCCGCCGAGCGCCCTGCCCGCTCTCCCGCCCGCAGCCGACCGTGCCCCGTTCGAACCTGCCCCCGCCCCACGCGCCTTGAGCGCCCCGCCCGCCGGCGGTATGACGGGCGACATGCTCCCCCTCGACGACCCCCGCCGCCCGCTGCTCGCCCTCCTCGCCGCCCACCCCTGCGCCGATGAGGCCGAGGCCGCCGACGTGCACCGCATCGCCGCCTTCGTCGCCGCGCACCCCGACTGCTTCGGCAAGGCCAACCCCATCGCGCACATCACCGCCTCGGCCTTCGTGCTCGACCCCGCCGGCCGCGTGCTCCTCACCCACCACAAGAAGCTCGCCCGCTGGCTCCAGCTCGGCGGCCACTCCGACCCCGACGAGCACGACCCCGCCGCGACCGCGCTCCGCGAGGCCACCGAAGAGAGCGGCCTCGCCGACCTCCGCTTCCACCCCGCCACCGGCCGCCGCCCGATCGACGTCGACGCCCACCGCATCCCCGCCCGCAAGGCCGAGGCCGCCCACGACCACCTCGACCTGCGCTACGCGCTCTGCACCGACCACCCCGCCGCCATCACCCTCACCGACGAGAGCCACGCCCTGCGCTGGTTCACCCCCGCCGAGATCGAAGCCCTCGACGTCGACCCCGCCTTCCGCCGCGCGCTCGCCAAGGTCGTCGCGCTCGGGCGGCCATGATCGCGCTCACCCTCACCGCCTGGCTGCTCACCGCCTGGCCCGGCGCCGAGGCCGCGCGCGCCGTCGCCGAGCAGATCACCCACGACGAGGGCTTGCAGACCACGCTCCCCGCAGACGCCCCCGTCGCCCCCCCGCCCGAGCCCCCGCCACCCTTCCCCACGGGCCCCAGCCGCCCCCCCCAGGTCGCCCAACCCAGCGACGGCAGCGGCCTCGCCCTCGGCCAGATCGTGCTCGTCACCCTCGGCGCGCTCCTCCTCGTCGGCCTCGCCGCCGTCCTCCTCCGCGAGCGCATCACCGCCCCGCTCCCCCCCGCCGAGGCCCGCCCCGCCGAAGAGCCCGAAGCCATCCCCGAGCGCGCCATCCTCACCGACGCCGACCGCCTCGCCGCCGCCGGCCGCTACGCCGAGGCCGTACACGCGCTCCTGCTCCGCACCATCGAAGCCCTCGCCCGCCGCGTCCCCGTGCCCCGCGCGCTCACCAGCCGCGAGATCCTCGACCGCGCCGCGCTCCCCGAAGACGCCCGCGCCGCCTTCGCCGAGCTCGTCGCCGCCGTCGAGCTCACCCGCTTCGGCGGCCGCCGCGCCGCCGCCGACGACTACACCCGCTGCGTCGACTGCTTCGACCGGATCCGCCACGCCCTGCTCGCCGCCGCCCGCCCGACGAGCTGAGGCCGCGGCGCCGCCGCGACCACCCGGCCCGCCCGCGATTCACAGCGGTACCCATCGAGCCGCCACGACGACCACTCCCCGCCGCTCGGCAGATCGGCCGGCGTCACCACCGACGCGACCGGCGCCGGCCCGAACACCTCCGGCTGCGCGCCACCCGCCGCGAGCAGCGCCACCCGCATCATCGGGTGCATCATCTCCCCTCCGTGGCGGAAGCCTGCATCCGTTGCCCGGCGCGGTGAGCCGACGAGACGCGCCATCGGCCGATGAGGCGGACGCCGCCGCAGTCGGCCCTGCGGCTCCCCCCGAAACCGCTTGAAAGCCCGTCGAGGTTGCCGCCGCGCCCTCGATCGCCGATTCTCCATCCCCGAGCAGCCACCGCGGCGGACCGCACCGACAGCACGCGACCCAGGCGGCCTCGATCGACCACCGAGCGGAGACCCCG
>JACKDM010000019.1 GCA_020633515.1 Myxococcales bacterium | reverse complement strand
GTGCTCGCCGACCACGACGGGCCGCCCGGAGGCCGCGCGCCGTGATGAGCAACCGGGTGCTGCGCGATCTCCCGTGGCCGGGTGCTACCCCTTTGCCGTCACCGTGCGACGCCGCAGGGTGTTGCATCAGCATCGGAAGCGGCACCACGCCTCATCCGACAGCCCGATTGAGCCTCGAGCCGGCCTTCCTCCGCTATTGCACAGGGCGGGCGATCAATGCCGCGGCCCGCGGGCACGGGCGGGTGGCAGAGCGATCAGGGTGCGGCTTTCGGCTACCATGCGGTCTCTGCGCCACCCGCAGGGCCGCCGGAAGGGTCGCTCGGTCGCGCGAGCCGCGATGTAGCGAGCGGCAGATCGACCCGTCCCGTCGTACCAGAATCGACGCGCTTCCTCGCCATACCTCAGGTATGACTGCGTCGCGGCCTGTGGGCGCGCTGGCTCTCACCCTGCGATTCGGCGCCCTCGGTCGCTCGAGCGATTCGTCGCCGGGCCCTCATTCCTCGTCGTGCCGGTCGACCTTGCCGCGGAAGTGCAGCCGCACCGGGGTGCCGACGACGTCGAAGGTCTCGCGGAACTGGTTGACGAGGAAGCGCTGGTAGCTGAAGTGCACCGCCTCGGGGTCGTTGCACGAGAGCACGATCGTCGGCGGGGCCACGCGGGCCTGGGTGGCGTAGTAGAACTTGAGGCGGCGGTTGCCGACGACGGGCGGCTGGTGGCGGGCGAGGGTGTCTTCGAGCCAGCGGTTGAGCTGGCCGGTGCCGATGCGTTGCAGGTGCGATTCGCGGACGCGGTCGATCGCTTCGATCAACTTGGGGATCCGCTGGCCGGTCATGCCCGAGATGAAGACCACCGGCGCGAAGCTCGCGAACGGGATCTGGCGCTCGACGAGCTCCTGGAAGCGCTGCGCGGTCTTGTGGTCCTTGTCGACGGCGTCCCACTTGTTGACCGCGATGACGATCGCGCGGCCCTTCTCGGCGGCGACGCCGACGACGCGGGCGTCCTGGTCGGTGATGCCGTCGGTCGCGTCCATCATGCAGACGGCGACGTGGCAGCGGTCGATGGCCTTGAGGGTGCGCATCGCGCTGAAGCCCTCGCTGGTGCCGTACTCGATCTTCTTCTTGCGGCGCAGGCCGGCGGTGTCGATCAGCAGGTACTCGCGGTCGCCGAAGCGCATGCGGGCGTCGATGGCGTCGCGGGTGGTGCCGGGCGTCGCGTCGACGATCATGCGGTTCTCGCCGAGGAGGCGGTTGGCGAGCGTGGACTTGCCGGCGTTGGGGCGGCCGATGAGCGCGACGCGGGTGACGCGCTCCTCGTCGTCGCCGTCGGCGTCGTCGTCGGGCTCGGGCAACAGCGCCGCGATGGTGTCGAGGAGCCGGCCGACGCCGCGGCCGTGCTCGGCGCTGACGGCGTGTACGTCGTCGACACCGAGCGCGAAGAACTCGGCGGCGAGCGCCTCCTGCTTGTGGCCGTCGATCTTGTTGACGACGTAGACGACCGGCCGCTCGGCGCGGCGGAGGATGCCGGCGACCTCGCGGTCGGCGTCGAGCAGCCCGTCGCGGGCGTCGAGCACGAAGACGACGATCTCGGCCTCTTCGATGGCGAGCATGGCCTGCGCGCGCATGTGCGCGAGCATGTTGTCTTCGCTCTCGGGCTCGAAGCCGCCGGTGTCGACGACGGTGAACGGCTTGCCCTGCCAGTGCGCGTCGCCGAAGTTGCGGTCGCGGGTGACGCCGGGCGTGTCGAGCACGATCGCCTTGCGCTCGCCGATGATGCGGTTGAAGAGGGTCGACTTGCCGACGTTGGGGCGGCCGACGATGGCGACGATGGGCTTCATGACAGGTCTCCCTTGTCGTTGCCGCTGTAGCCGAGCTTGCGCAGTTGATCCACCGACCGCGTCCAGCCCCGCTCGACCCGCACGAAGAGCTGCAGATCGACCCCGGTGCCGAGCATGCGCTCCAGATCCTGCCGGGCGCGGGTGCCGATGTCCTTGATCATCTGCCCGCCCTTGCCGATCACGATCCCCTTCTGGCTGTCGCGCTCGACGTGGATCACCGCGCCGATGTGGATCCGGCCGACGCTGCTGCGATCGCGCCAGTCTTCGATCGTCACCGCGATCGAGTACGGCAGCTCCTCGCCGAGCAGGCGGAACGCCTTCTCCCGGATCATCTCGGCGGCGATGAAGCGCTCGGGCAGATCGGTGAGCGCGTCGGCCGGATAGAGCGGCGGGCCCTCGGGCAGCACCCGCACCAGCGCGTCGACGAGGACCCCGATCCCGTCGCCCTTGAGCGCCGAGAGCGGCACGATCGCGGCGAACGGGTGGGCGTGCTGCCACGCGTCGATGATCGGGAGGAGCTGCGGCTTCTCGATCCGGTCGATCTTGTTGAGCACGAGGAAGACCGGGATCTTGCGCGCGGCGAGGTCGTCGAGCAGCCCGCGCACGACGTCGGCGACGCCGACCTGACCGTCGGGGCCGATCCCCGCCTCGACGAGCAGCGCGACCGCGTCGGTCTCCCACATCGCGTCGCGGGCGACGTCGACCATGAACGCGTTGAGCGCGCGGCGGGCGGTGTGCAGCCCGGGGGTGTCGACGAAGACGATCTGCGCGTCGTCGCGGGTGAAGACGCCGGGGATGCGGTTGCGGGTCGTCTGCGGGCGGTTCGAGGTGATCGCGATCTTCTGCCCGAGGAGCCGGTTGAGCAGCGTCGACTTGCCGACGTTGGGCTGGCCGACGAGGGTGACGAAGCCGGTGCGATGGTGGGGCGGGTGCGAGTCGGTCACGGGGCCTCGGCGGGGGCGGGGAGGGTGCTTTGGGACCGGACCGTCTAGCAGAACCGGCCGAGCGGTGCAAGGCGCGAGGCGGTTTGCGCAGTTCGCGCGCCCCAAGTGCGAAGCCGGCTACGCGGTTTCGCGCCCGCCGCGACACGCCGATCGCACAATGACGCGGTGCGGCGGCTTGTCCGACATGTGGGTGACACCGGCACGTCACTTGCAAACCCGCTCTCCCCGTCGCGCACCTCGCCGGGGAAGCCCTCATGTCGACCGCCACCGTCGTTCGTTCGAGCCCTGCCCCCCTGACGCCCGACGCCGCCCGGCGCGGGCGGGTCGCCATCATCCTCAACAAGAACGCCAAGCGGGTCGGCCGCCGGGTCCGCCGGCAGGTCGAAGCGGTCGCGCCGGCCGGCGCCGACGTCTTCTTCACCGAGAGCCTCGAACAAGCGCGCTTCATCACCCGCCGGGTGGTCGACTCGGGCTACGGCCTCGTCGTCACCGGCGGCGGCGACGGCACCGTCGCCAACACGATCGCGCAGGTGCTCGCCTGCGCCGAGGATCGCGGGGTGGCGGTCCCGAAGTTCGCGGTCCTCAAGCTCGGCACCGGCAACGCCGTGGCCGACTTCCTCGGCGCCCGCGACTACCGCGACGATCTGCGTCAGATCGAGAGCGCCGCCTTCCGCCCGCTCTACCTGCTCAACATCGACGGCGTGCGCTCGCCCTTCGCCGGCTTCGGCTGGGACGCCTTCATCCTCAACAACTACGACCGGATGCGCACCGTCGCCGAGCGCTTCTTCCTCAGCCGCGCGCTCTTCAAGACCGTCGGCGGCTACCTCGTCGCCGGCGTCGGCAAGTCGGTGCCCGAGCTGATGGTGCGCCGCCCCTCGTGGAAGGTGCGCGTCATCAACACCGGCGGCATCGGGCTGCGCGTCGACTCGCTCACCGGCCAGGTCGTCGAGCGGATCGCGCCCGGCGCGGTCGCCTACGAAGGCCGGGTCAAGCTCGCCTGCTTCGGGACGGCGCCCTACTACGGCTTCAAGTTCAACATCATGCCGTTCGCGGCGCGGCGGCCGGGCATGTTCCAGCTCCGGCTCGTCGACATGTCGCCGCTCGCCGCGGTGCGCCGCCTGCCCGCCGCGTGGAACGGCCGCCTCGACCACCCCGGCGTCACCGATCTCCAGCTCACCGCCTGCCGCCTCGAGTTCGACGGCCCCGCGCCGCTCCAGATCGCGGGCGACGCGGCCGGCGAGCGCACCACCGTCGACGTGCGCGTCGACGGCCCCGTCGAGTGCGCCTGCTTCGGCGGCTGATTCCGCCGCGCGCCTGCCCTCTCGGGCAACCTGCCGGTTGTCGCCCTCCCGCCCGGCGTGCTAGACGTTCCCGCCTCACACCTCACCCCGCGGAGGCCGCCATGCGGTTGTTCGGCAACAAGATCCCGACCATCGTGCAAGACATCGTGCACACCCTGATCTCGTCGGAGCTCATCGAGGTCGAGCCGGAGAACGTCAAGGAGGTCGAGCTCGACGTCGAGTCGGTGCTCAAGGAGTACCTCCGCGCCGAGCGGCAGCTCGCCGAGCAGGCCAAGGACCTCGCCCACAGCCGCGGCCTCGACTACAGCGCCCACCAGAAGATCAAGCGCCAGCTCGCCGAGAAGCAGAAGTTCGGGCTCTACGAAGACTCGGTCGGCTACATCGCCAACCAGGTCATCGAGACCTTGCTGCACACCCGCCACGTCGAGGAGATCTTCGGCGAGGATCGCGACCTGCGCGCCGCCGTCGCGCCGGTGCTCAAGCGCCACATGGCCGATCAGGACAAGCTCGACCTCGAGGTGCGCAAGCGGATCAAGAACCTGCAAGAGGGCACGCAGGACTGGGAGATCCGCTATCAGCAGACGATGGAGAAGCTCAAGCGCCTGCACGGGGAAGAGGCGTGAGGTAGCCGGCCCGGCGCCTCACTCTTCGCCCTCGACCGCCTCGCCCGCCTCACCGGTCAGCGCGATGTACGCCTCGCGCGCCGCCGCCCGCTCCGCGCGCTTCTTCGAGCGCCCCTCCCCCTCGCCGAGCAGCCGCTCACCCGCCCGCACCTCGACCCGATACGCCCGCGCGTGGTCCGGCCCCGTCGCCTCCACCACCGTGTAGACCGGCGGCCGCCCCGTCTCGCGCTGGATGATCTCCTGCACCCGCGTCTTGAAGTCGCGGTCGTCGAGCCGCGGCGTCGTGCGCGGCAGCCGCCCCGCGAAGTGCCGATGCACCACCGCCCGCGCCGCGTCGAGGCCGAGGTCGAGGTAGACGGCCGCGATCATCGCCTCGTAGGCGTCGGCGATCAGCGTCTCCTTGCGCCGCCCGCCCGAGCGCGTCTCGCCCTTGCCGAGCCGCAGCGCCGCGCCGAGGTCGAGCTCGACGCCGAGCTCGGCGAGGCTGCGCGCGTTGACGAGGCTCGCCCGCAGCCGGCTCAGCTCGCCCTCGGGCAGCGCCGTGTGCCGCTGCATCAGCGCCTCGGCGATCAACATGCCGAGCACCGCGTCGCCGAGGTACTCCAGCCGCTCGTTGTACGGCGGGTGACCCGGCGCCTCGTTGCTGTACGACTTGTGGGTGAACGCCTCGACCAGCCGCCCCAGCGCGCCCGCCGGGTAGCCGAGCTCGACCGCCAGCCGCGGCAGCCGATCGGCGTCGCCCCAGCGATCGCGGCCGCCATCGCTCGCCGCGGCCGCCGGCTCGGGCCCCGGCTCCGGCACCGGCTCCGACTCAGGCACGCGCCGCCTCCTCGTGCGCCGGCAGCGCCCGCTCGATCCAGCCCCCGCCGATCACCCGATCGCCGTCGTACAGCACCGCCGCCTGCCCCGGCGCCACCGCGATCTGCGGCGCGTCGAACCGCACCAGCGCCCGATCGCCATCGGCCACCACCTCGCCATCCACCCCGCCGTGCCGATACCGGATCCGCACCCGCGCCCGCGTCCCCGGCGGCGGCGGCGCCCCCGCGATCCAGTTGCAGCCCACCGCCCGCAGCCCCCCCGCCAGCAGCGCGCCCCGCGGCCCCACCGTCACCGTCTCCCGCGCCGCGTCCACCCCCACCACGTACAGCCGCTCCCCCGCCGCGATCCCCAGCCCCTTGCGCTGCCCCACCGTGTAGCGATGCACCCCGCCGTGTCTCCCCACCGCCCGCCCGTCGACGTGCACCACCGGCCCCGGCGCCGGCACCGCGTCCGCGCCCACCAGCGCCTCGACCACCCGCCCGTAGTCGCCGTCCGGCACGAAGCAGATGTCCTCGCTGTCCGGCTTCTCCGCCGTCGGCAGCCCCATCGCCCGCGCCATCGCCCGCGCCGCGTCCTTGTCGAGCCCCCCGAGCGGGAACTCCACCCGCCGCAAGATCGACTGGTCCAACCCGAAGAGGAAGTACGACTGGTCCTTGTGCCCATCCACCGCCGCCAGCAGCCGCCGCCCCTCCGGCCCGTCCTCCAGCCGCGCGTAGTGCCCCGTCACCAGCCGATCGGCCCCCAGCATCGCCGCCCGCGCCAGCAGCGGCGCGAACTTGACGTGGTCGTTGCACCGCACGCACGGGTTCGGCGTCAGCCCCCGCAGGTAGTCCGCCGCGAACGGCGCCATCACCTTCTCGTGGAACAGCTCGCGCTGGTCGACCACGTAGTGCGCGATCCCCAAGGCATCGCACACCTGCCGCGCGTCCATCAGATCATCGGGCGAACAACACGACGCCGAGCGCCCCGCCCGCTCCTCGGCGGTCGTATCGCGCAGCTTCATCGTCACCCCGATCACCTCGTGACCGGCCTCGACCATCAACCCGGCGGCGACCGAAGAGTCGACCCCGCCGCTCATCGCGACCATCACCCGCATCACGCACCTTCACCTCGGCCGGCGGCCAGCGCGCGCCGCGCCACCCGGACGAACACCTCGACGAAGACCTCGACCTCGTCGTCGCGCGTCTCCGCACCCAGCGAGATGCGCAGCCCCCCGCGCGCGTCTCGCGGCGACAACCCCAGCGCGATCAGCACCGGCGACGGCTCGATCCCACCCGCCGCGCACGCCGCGCCGCTCGACAGCGCCACGCCCTCCAGATCCAGCGCCTGCAACAGCACGTCCCCGTCCACCCCCACGACCCGCCCCGCGAGCGTGTTCGGCAGCCCCGGCGCCCCGTGCCCCACCCACGGCAGCGCCGCCCCGAGCGCCGCCGCGATCCGATCCCGCCGCACCGCCACCGAAGGCATCGCCCCGAGCCGCGCCGGCACCGCCGCCGCCGCCACCCCGAAGCCCACGATCCCCGCCACGTTCTCCGTCCCCGCGCGCCGCCCCCGCTCCTGCGCCCCCCCCATCACCCGCGGCCGCGGATCCACCCCCGGCGCCAGCCACAGCGCGCCCACCCCCGCCGGCGCCCCGATCTTGTGCCCCGACACCGCCACCGCCGCGCAGCCCAGCGTCGACACATCGAGCGGCACCTTGCCGAGCGCCTGCACCGCGTCGCACAGCACCGGGATCGGCGCCACCCGCCGCGCGATCTCCGCCACCGGATACAGCGTGCCCAGCTCGTTCTGCGCCGCCATCACCGCCACCAGCGCCGTCTCCGGCCGACACGCCGCCACCACCGCGTCCACATCCAGCCGCCCCGCCCCATCCACCGCCACCCGCGTCAGCGCCACCTCCGCCACCGCCGCCGCCCCGAACAGCGCCGGATGCTCCACCGCCGACGCCACCACATGCCCCCCCCGCGGCACGAGCCCCCCCACCGCCAGATGCAGCGCCTCGGTCGCCCCGCTCGTGAACACCACCCCCCGCGCGTCCCCCCCGATCGCCCCCGCCACCTGCCGCCGCGCCGTCTCCACCGCCGCCCGCGCCGCCCGCCCCGGCCCGTGAACGCTGCTCGGGTTCGCCGGCCGCGCCAGCCACGCCGCCGCCGCCGCCGCCGCCTCGGGCAGCGGGATCGCCGTCGCGTTGTGGTCGAGATAGATCGGCATCGCGGCGTCTTCTAACGGGACCGCCCCGACCGGATCAACGCCCCCATCACACCACCGGCCGCGTCGGCACCCGCAGCGCCACCCGCCCCCCGCCCTCCGGCGACCGCGTGATCACCAGCCGCCCCCCGTGCAGCTCCGCCGTGCGATGCGCGATCGCCAGCCCCAGCCCCGCCCCGCCATGCGCCCGCGTCGCGCTCCCATCGATCTGATAGAACGGCTGAACCACCTGCTCCCGCTTGTCCGGCGGGATCCCCGGCCCCTCATCGGTCACCGAGAACTCCATCACCCGCCGATCCTCGTCCCCCTCGACCAGCGCCCGCACCCCCACCCGCACCGTCCCCCCATCCGGCCCGAACTTGATCGCGTTGTCGACGAGCTGCCGCACCGCATCCACCAACCGCTCCCCATCCCCCACACACGGCTCCACCCGCCCCGGCGCATCCAGCGCCAACGTCACCCGATGCGCCGCCGCGAACTCCCCCATCGCCCGCACCACCCGCTGCACCACCGCCAGCGGATCCACGATCCCCCGCTGCATCGCCACATCACCCGTCGCGAACCGCGTCACGTTCAGCAGGTTGTCGATCAACCCCTTCAACCGCTGAAGCGACGCATCCATCCGATCGAGCACCTTCTGCTGCCCCTCCGACACCGGCCCCAGCTCCCCCGCCGCCAGCAACCGCACATAGCCCACCAGCGGCGTCATCGGCGTCGACAGCTCATGGCTCACGTTCCGCAGCACCTCCATCTTCAGCCGATCCACCTCCCGCAGCCGCTCATTCGCCCGCGTCAGCGCCCGCACCTGCCCCTCCAAGCGCTCCACCACCTCCCGGCTATGCGCCGCGAGCTGCGCCGTCTTCTCCGCCTCGTCCACCGACTCCCGCCGCCCCGCCAGGAACGCCTGCAGCTCATCGGCGAAGCCCACGATCCGGATCGGCTTCACGATGAACCCATCGAACCCCAGCGCCAGCGCCCGCGTCCGATCCCCCTCCGCCGTGATCGCCACGATCGGCGTATCCGCCAGATGCGGCTCGCTCCGCAGCCGCGTCACCACCTCATAGCCATTGAGATGCGGGATGTTGATGTCGATCAGGATCAGATCCGGCTGCGTCGTGCACGCCAGCTCGATCCCCGTCAACCCATCGGCCGCGTCGGTCACCTCGAAGCCCTTCGCCTCCAGCACCTTGCGCACCAACCGCCGATTCTCCGGGCGGTCCTCGATGTGCAGCACGTTCACGCGCCCTCACCCACCTCGGCCGCCACCACCGGCAACAGCGCCCGCAGCCGCTCCGGCGTATCGAGGCTCGGATCCGCCCACACCCGCATCAACAACGCATCCAGGATCCGCCCCACCCGCCGCGACGGCGCGATCCCCAACGCCGCCATCACCGCCTTCCCATCGAGCGACAGCTCCCGCGCGCTCTGCGGCGCCGACCGCGCCCCGATCGCGTCGATCCGCGCCGCCAGCGCCTGCCACGCCGCGTACTCCTCCGGCGCATCCACCCGCGCCAGCGCCATCCGGTACGCGATCACCTCATCCACCACCGACAGCCCCACCTGCGCCACCAGCGCCCGCACCGCCGCATCGCTCCGCGCCACCGCCGGATCGAGCCCCCGCTGCCGCAACAGCGCCACCAGCCGCCCCCGCTCCTCGTTCCCGTATCGCAGCCGCCGCAGCGGCCCATCCCCATCGCTCCCCCCCCCATGCAGCAGCACCGCCAACCGCGCCACCTCACCCGAAGGCGGCTCCCCGAGCGCCGCCACCGCCCGCCCGAGCCCCGGCAGCGCCTCCGGCAGAAACTCCCCCAAGAGCCCCGTCTCCCAGAGCGCCTCCACCCCCCACGCCACCCGCCGCGCCCCCAGGATCTTGCCCAGCTCCACCCGGATCCGCTCCGCGCTCACCTTCCGAAAGGTCGCCATCGTCGCCGGGATCGCCGCCCGCGTCGCCGGATCGAGCGCCAGCTCCAGCACACACGCGAACCGCACCGCCCGCAGCGCCCGCAGCCCATCCTCCGAGAACCGCTCCTCCGCCGCCCCCACCGCCCGCAAGAGCCGCCGCCCCAGATCCCCCCGCCCGTCGTACGGATCGACCAGCACCCCTGCCACCGCATCCCACGCCATCGCGTTGATCGTGAAGTCCCGCCGCCCCAGGTCATCCCGCAGCTCCCGGGTGAACGCCACCTCATCCGGCCGCCGCCCGTCGCTATAGCCCCGCTCCACCCGGTAGGTCGTCACCTCCACCGGCTGATGCGCCACCACCACCGTCACCGTCCCATGCTGCAACCCCGTCGGGATCGCCCGCGCGAAGCACCCCATCACCGCCTCGGGCTCCGCATCCGTCGCGATATCCCAATCGCTCACCGGCCGCCCCAGCAGCCGATCCCGCACCGCCCCGCCCACGAAGTACGCCTCGAACCCCGCCCCCCGCAGCCCCTCCGCCACCGACAGCGCCCACGCCGGCGGCGGCTCCAGCGCAACTTCAACGGTGTCCGGCCCCGCGCTCACGCCTCCTCCCGCTGAATCGTCACCAGCTTCGTCTTCAACAGCTTGTAACGATTGACGAACTCCGCGTTCCGGCTCTGAAGCTGATAGGTGTACCGCTCCCGCTCCCGCTCCGCCTTGATGTCATCGAGCGCCTCGTCCACCCGCTCGATCACCACGTTCAGATCCTCGAACGGCTTGCGCAGATAACCCACCGCGCCCAGGTGCATCGCATCGACCGCCGACTCCACCGTCGCGAAGCCCGTCATCAACAGCACCCGCGTCTCCGGATGGATCGCGTGGATCTCCTCGATCAGATCCACCCCGTTCGCGTCGCCCAGGTTCTTGTCGGTCAGCACCAGGTCGTACCGATTCTTCTGAAACTGCGCCCGCGCCTCCGCCCCGCTGTTCGCCCCGTCCACGTCGAAGCCCTGCGACGACAGCAGCGTCCGCAGCAGATGAACCGTCGGCGCCTCGTCGTCCACCACCAGCATCCGCCACCCGCCCCGCCGATCCGCCGGCGGCTCGAGCTTCTGCTCCAGCTCCAGGTTCGCCCGATGCAGCGCCGCCATCTCCCCCAGAAACGCCTCGTTGAGCTCCGTCAGCTCCACCAGCAGCCGCTTGACCTCCCCCTCCCGCGCCCGGGTGCGCAGCGCGCGACGCAGCGACCGCCGAAGCTGATCCGCCGAGTCCTGCCCCTTGATGATGTAGTCGTCGACCCCCAGCCGCAGCGCCCGCGACGCCGTATGCGCCGACGGCACATCGGTCAGCACGATCGTCGCCACATCGGGGAAATCCCGCCGCACCATCCGCAACAAGGTCAGCCCGTCCATGCCCGGCAGATCGAGCTCCGTCACCACCGCATCCGGCGGCCCCCGGCGGATATGCTCCACCGCCTCCTTGCCGCTCCCCACGCTCGCCACCTCGAAGCCCCGCCCGAACAGATCCGCACAAGCACGCCCGACCCGCGGGTCGTCGTCGACCACCAGGATCGCCGTCGTGTTTCGTCCGGCCACGCTCCACCTCGTGCTGGTTTGCCCCCCCGGGGCGCACCTGCTGTACCATGCGCCGATGCGTCGAGGGTGGCCTTTTTTTCTGACGATCGCGCTCCTCACCGGTTGCGCGCGCCCCGCTGAACGACCCGCCACCGCGGCCGTGCTCGCCCCGCCCGGCCCCCCCAAGCCCACCGTGCGCGCGCTCACCGTCGTCGCGCTCGCCGACGACACCTGGCAGCGCGTCCCCGACTTCGACGCCCGCATCACCACCGCCATCACCGACGCCTCCGCCCACCTCGCCGCCGGCTTCGGCCTCACCCTCGACCTCCGCCGAATCGCCCCCTGGCAGCCCCCCCCCGGCGACGCCGCCGCGCTCCTCGCCGCGCTCGAACGCAGCGACCCCGCGCCCGCCGCCGACCTCGTCATCGCCTTCACCGCCCGCCCCCCACCGCGCCGCGTCCGCATGCCCGACCTCGCGTACAGCCGCTACGCCGGCCGCCACGCCGTCATCCACGGCCTCGGCCGCTACTTCGACGACCCCACCGCCCGCCACGCCGCCGAGGTCCGCGCGCTCCTCCACGCCATCGGCCGCATCTACGGCGCGCTCCCCGCCTGCGGCGAAGGCATCATGTCCGACCGCCCCGCCGACCGCATCATCGACCCCGCCGCCTGGCGCTGGGGCCCCACCAACACCGCGCTCATCGAAGCCCACGCCCCCATGCCCCTCCACGGCCCCGCCGGCGACGGCCTCCGCGTCGGCGCCGAAGCCGCCGCCACCGCCCGCCAGCACCTCCTCACCCCCGGCCCCGACCTCCGCTGCGACCCCGTCGCCATCGACCAGCGCCGCGCCCTCCTCGCCGCCGTCCTCACCGCCGCCGCCCGCGCCGACGAACCCGAGGCCGAGCTGCTCTCCGACGACCCCGCCGGCCTCACCCAACCCGAAGCCGACCGCGCCGCCGTCACCGAAGCCGAGGCCCTGCTCGAAGCCGACCCCCGCGCCGCCTGGACCCGCTGCGCCCCCATCGCCGACCGCCAGCCCGCGCTCGCCGCCGCCTGCGCCGGCCGCGCCGCCGAAGCCCTCGGCCGCCACGAAGACGCCATCCGCTACCTCCGCGCCTGGATCTCCCACCACCCCGAAGACGAAGACGCCCTCCTCCGCCTCGCCCGCGAGGTCGGCCGCGACGGCGACGACCGCGCCGCCGCCGCGCTCCTCGAACGCGCGCTCGAAGCCCGCCCCGACTTCCACGCCGCCCGCCTCAACCTCGGCATCGCCCGCGCCCGCCTCGGCGACTACGCCGCCGCCCGCGCCGCCTGGCAGGCGCTCCTCGCCCGCGACCCCGAACACGCCGAAGCGCGCCGGCTCCTCGAACAGCTCCCCGAGTGAATGACAGCCCGTGATGTCATCGATGGCATTGATGCCACCGATGGCATCGATGACATCCCGCCCGATCCTAGTCCAGCCAATCGCGCGGCGCCGTCTTCTCGTACTGCTCCACCATCGCCTTGAACCGCTGATCGAGCGCCTGCTTCTGACCGCGGATGTAGTCATCGCGCTTGATCCGCAGATCCTGCGCAAACGGCCCCGACTCATGCACCGCGTCGGCGATCCGACCCAGCCCGTAACAGAACGCCAGCACCCCGGTGAACTGCCACGTCCGCGTCGCGGTCCGCATGAACATCCGCCCGTACTCGTTGTGCACCCGCTGCCCCGCCTGCTTCAGCGTCGCGGTGATCAACATGCTCGCCGCCGTCGACGCCGCGAGGAACTGCGCCTCCCGCTGCACCCGCGACTGCCCCGCCTGCTGGATCCGCACGAGATCCTGGCTCGTCGTACCGAACCCCGTCGCCGCGACCATCGCGACATTCGCGAAGCTCAGGTTGGGCAGCGTCATCTTCGCCCTGGCCCACTCATAGGCCGAGCCCTGCACGTCCCGCTGCAAGTGCGGAGAGAAGCCGAAGTAATAGGACCAGTAGGCACCCTCCAGGCCCTTGGCCCAGAGCGTGTTGATCATGGTCACCCCGTTGTAGCGGTTGGTGATCATGTTGCGCAGCCCGGTGCGGATCACGCTCTGCTGCTGAAGCTGCGCGTTCTGCTCTTCGAGGCGCTGCGTGAGCTGGTGAACCTGATTGTAGTCGCTCGATGCCTGGCTGAACGACATCTGGATCTTCGTGAGGAGACCATCAAACGGCCACATGCGGCGGCTCCTGTCGGCTGGGGTTTCGCGGGCGAGGGCTGCCGACGACCGTACCAGAAAGCCCGAGTACGGTCATCCGCCACGACGCCCCCGCCGACGATTCGACCCGCCCTCGCCGCCCGTCGCCACCCCGCGCTGCCCCGTCAGCGCCCCGCGCCTCCCGGCTCCCCGCGCCGTCCGATGACATACGGCAGCGCGAAGAGATACAGCCCGCTCAACAGCAGCAGCGCGAGGAAGGGCAATGGCATGTAGGTGATCCAGTCCGGCGGCGGACCCTGCGTCATCGCCACGAAGTTCGCGATGACCGTCAGCGTGAAGACCACCGACACCCAGCGATGGAACCGACGGATCCAAAGACTCCACTTCATCGAAGCGCTCCCATCATGAGACGCCCGTGCCATCGGGCGAAGAGTGAAGACTCAGTCGATGCGATCGAGCAGCTCGCCGAGCCGCCCCCCCATCATCTTCCAGCCATACCGGGCGCCGCCCGACTCTTGCTTCTGCGTTGCCTTGAATCCCGACTGCACCAGCGACAGCCGCGAACCCGAAGCCGTCGGCGTCAGCGTGAACGTCACCACCGTGTCGAGCTCCATGTCACCCACCACCCACGCATAGCTCAACTTCTTCGGCGGCTCGATCTCGATCATGCGACAGTGAACGGTGCCATCCCACTCCCCGTACGCCTGGGTCTTGAACCGAAACGCCGCGCCCGTCTCGAGCTCGAAGTCGATCGCCGGCAGCAGCCACTCCGCGAGCAGCGCCGGCTCGGTCAGCGCGCGCCACACCTTCTCGGGCGGGTGACGCAGGTCGAAGTCGAAGCGGATGGTCTCCGTCTGCCCGCGCTCGGTCTTGTCGGTGGGAGTCATTCGTCCATCTTCTCCAGCAACGCTTCGAGGCGGTCGATGCGATCCGCCCAGAAGGCACGGTAGTGGGTGATCCAATCGATGAGTGGCTTCATGCCATCCGGATCCACCCGGTAATACACACAACGCCCCTCGCGCCGCCCGACCACGAGGCCGGCGTCTTTGAGGGTGTTGAGGTGCTGCGACACCGCCGGCTGCGAGATCGAAAACCGCGCGGTCAGCTCCTTGACCGCCGCCTCACCCTGGGTGAGCGACTCGAAGATCGCCCGCCGGCTCGGGTCCGCCAGCGCCGCGAAGATCCGGGTCTCGACCGCGACCGCGCTGTGCATGCCGTTGATATAAGCGAGTGCTTATTTGGTTGTCAACCCGCGATGTCGCGCCCGCGTCCTCACCGCTCCTCGCTGCCATCCGCCGCCGCGCCCATCAACGAACCCGGCGGCGACGCGGACCCGGACCCACCGCGGCCGCCCCCCGCATCCGCCGCCGCGCCCTTCCACCGCCGGTGGATCCACAGCCACTGCTCCGGCCGCGCCGCGATCGCCGCCTCGACCACCGCCAGACACCGCCGCGTCCCCACCTCGACGTCGGCGCGCTTGTCCGCGCTCCACGCCAACGCCACCGCCGGCCCCACCCGAATGACGTGCTCGTCCCCCGCCCGCCAGATGAACACCGGCACCACCGCCGCCCCCGTCAGCCGCGCCAGCCGCACCAGATCGCCGCTCGTCGCCGCCATCCGCCCGAAGAACGGCGCCCGCACCGCCTGCTTCTCCGGGCTGTGCTGGTCGAGCACGTAGCCCACCACCTCGCCCCGCCCCAGCGCCGCCACCACCAACCGCGCCGACGCCCCCGCCGGGAACAGCGCCGGTCCCCCCCGCCGCAGCGCCCGCCACGCCGCCTCGGCCCAGCCGGCGCGCAGCCGCTTCGTCACCACCGACACCGGCCGATCGACCCACATGCCCGCTTGGACCAACAGCTCCCAGTTGCCGAGATGCGCCGTCAGCACCAGCGCCCCCCGCCCCGCCGCGAGCGCCGCGTCGAGGTGTTCGCGCCCCTCGACCCGCACCGACGGCCGCCGCCGGGTGAAGCGCAACAACTCGACGAACGCCCGCCCGAGGTGGCGATACATGCCGGCGACGACCACCTCCGTCTCCGCCGGCCCCGTCCCCAGCGCCGCCGCCACGTTCGCCCGCGCCACCCCGCGCCGGATCGGGACCACCCGATACCACACCCACCCGAGCGCTCGCCCGAGCGCATCCGCCGCCCCCGCCGGCAGCGCCGCCGCGATCCACACCACCGGCCACAGCAGCGCCCGCATCAAGTAGCTCGGTATCCCTTTGCCGTGCTCATCCGGCCGCCCTGCGGGCGGGATCTCCGCCGCGTCGTCGGGCAGAGCCCTCCTCCTCGCTCCGACCCGTCCGGCTCTGGCCGGACGGCCTCCTTGCGCTCGGCGGTTCGCTCCGCTCACGGCGCCCCCCCGAACCGCTCGACCAGCGCCGCGAGCGCCGCCTCGCCCCGCACGATCGAAGGCTCCACCTCGACCACCGCCGCGAACCCCGCCGGCAGCCGCTCCGCGTCCTTGCTCGTCGTCACCCACGGCGCCCCCGCCGGCAGCCGCGCCAGCTCCGCCGCGGTGAAGCGATGATGATCCGCCCGCATCACGCCCGGCTCGACCACCGCCCCCGCCGCCGCCAGCGTGTGCAGGAACGACCCCGGCCGCCCGATCCCGCAGATCGGCCGCAGCGCCCGCCCCGCCAGCCACTCGGCCCCGACCCGCCGCCCGTCCGCCAGCCGCACCGCCCCGATCACCACCCGGCTCTGGACGTCCGCCGCCACCGGCAGCGCCTGCGCCCCCGGCTCGTCGACCTTGTGCAGCCACACCACATCCGCCCGCCCGAGCGCCGACAAGCCCTCGCGCAGCGGCCCGGCGGGGAAGGGGAGCCGCCCGGCGGTCGCGTCGACCACCACCACATCGAGCGTGCGCGGCAGCGCCGGATCCTGGAAGCCATCGTCCACGATCACCACCTCGGCCCACCCCGCCGCGAGCGCGTACGCCGCCCGCCGCGCGCCCGCCACGACCCGCACCGCCGCCGGCAGCGCCCGCCGCAGCGCCGCGGCCTCATCACCGAACCAGACCGCGTCCGGCGCCTCGACCACCGCCGCGCCCCGGATCCGCCCGCCGTAGCCATGCCCCACCACCGCCACCCGCCGGCGCGCGCCGATCCGCCGCGCGAGCAGCGCCACCACCGGCGTCTTGCCCGCCCCGCCCACCGAAAGCCCGCCCACCACGATCGTCGGCACCTCCGCCCGCGCCCGCGCCACCGCCGCCCGCCGCCGCGCCACCGCCGCCGTCCCCCGCGCCAGCAGCCGCGCCACCGCGCCCGGATCGTCGCGATGCAGCCACGCCTGCGCCGCCGAACGCAGCCGCGCCACCGCGCCCGGATCGTCGCGATGCGGCCATTCCTGCGCCGCCGAACGCAACCGCGCCGTCACGCGAAGCACCACCGGGCTGGACTCCCGCACCACATCCGCCGCATCATCGCCCACCGTGAGCCGCTACGAAATCCACATCCCCGACGGCGACCGCACCCGCGTCGAGCGCGTGCACGGCGACAACTGGCTCGACGCGCTCCGTCGCGGCCTCGCCGCCGCCGGCCTCCCCGCCCCCAACCGCAACCTCGGCGTCGCCTTCGCCCCCGACGCCTCGGTCGACATCACCGACACCGACGCCGGCCGCACCTACCGCGTCGTGCCCGTCGCCGAAGCCACCGCCGAGCGCCCGAGCACCGGCCCCCTCCCCGCGCCGATCGCCGACGCCTTCGCCGATCCGTTCGCCGACGACGACGAGCTCGAAGAAGGCCTCCCGATCCACCCCCCGGTGCAGGCCGCCGCCGTCCCGCTCGACACCAGCCGCCGCCGCAAGCGCCTCTCCGCCGCCGCCTGGGGCCCCTACCGCCGCCTCACCCGCAGCGCGCCCGACGCCCCGCCCGAGCCCGGCGGGCTCGACGCCGACGACGACGCCAGCGACAGCTACGAGATCACGCCCGCCCGCGCCCGCGCCGCCAACCCCACCGACAGCAGCGACCCGCTCCTCCGCGACCTCGCCGCCCTCGACCGCTTCGACGGCCCGCTCCACGACGCCGCCGCGCTCCTCCTCGACCGCGCCATGGCCCACGTCCCCTGCGTCGCCGGCTCCGTCCTGCTCGTCGACCCCCGAGACCGCTCGCTCTACTTCGCCGCCGCCCGCGGCAGCAAAGCCGAGGCGCTCGTCGCCCGGCGCCTCCCGCTCGACACCGGCCTCGCCGGCCACAGCCTGCGCACCCGCCGCTCCATCAACGTCACCGAGCCCGCCCGCGACCCCCGCTTCGCCCGCACCATCGCCGAGAAGATCGGCTACCTGCCCGACTCGATCGTCTGCCTCCCGATCATCGCCCGCCGCAAGACCTTCGGCGTGCTCGAGCTCCTCGACCGCCACGGCGAAGACGGCTTCTCCACCGAAGAAGAAGCCCGCCTCCGCCGCGCCGCCCGCGCGCTCGGCGCCCACATGGCCCGCGTCCTCGGCGTCGAGTAGCCGTCAGGAGTTGTTGTCGAAGAAGGTCCGCAGCGACCGGCTGCGGTGCGTCTGCCGCAGCTTGCGGATCGCCTGCGCCTCGATCTGCCGGATCCGCTCCCGCGTCAGCTCGAAGACCTGCCCCACCTCTTCGAGGGTGTGATCGGAGCGCACCCCGATCCCGAAGCGGAGCTGGAGCACCTTCGCCTCCCGCGGGCTCAGCGTCTCGAGCACCCGCGCCGTCTCCTCGCCCATCAGCATGTTCGCCGTCGCCGAATCGGGCGAGATCTGGCTCTGATCCTCGATGAAGTCACCGAGCTGGCTGTCATCGTCGCCCACCGGCGTCTCGAGCGACACCGGCGCCCGGCTGATCTTGAGCGCGCGCCGCACCTGCTCGGCGGTCATCTCCAACCGCTCCGCGATCTCCTCCGGCAGCGCCGGCCGCTCGAGCTCCTGCTCCATCTGCCGCGCCACCCGGGTGATCTTGTTGATCGTCTCGATGAGGTGCACCGGGATGCGGATCGTGCGCGCCTGATCGGCGATCGCGCGCGTGATCGCCTGCCGGATCCACCACGTCGCGTAGGTGCTGAACTTGTGACCGCGCTGGTATTCGAACTTGTCGACCGCCCGCATCAACCCGATGTTGCCCTCCTGGATCAGATCGAGGAAGTGCAGGCCGTGGTTGAGATATCGCTTCGCGATGCTCACCACCAGCCGCAGGTTGGCGAGGATCATCTCGCTCTTGGCCCGCTCGAGCGCCCGCGCGTGCCGCTGGATCTCGGCGACGACGTCGCGCAGCTCCTCGTAGGTCATGCCCGCGCGCGCCTCGAGCTCATCGGTGCGCTTCTTCGCCTTGCTCGCGCTGCGCACCAGCTCCGCCCACTGCTTCTCGTCGAGCCCGCTCTCGGCCGTCGGCGCGCAGCCCTCGACCAGCCGGTTGACGTCGACGCCGGCCATCACCTCGCACTCCTCGACGAAGCGCCGCCAGTCGCGCATCTCGTCGCGGGTCGCCTTGAGGTGCTCCGCCGTCTCGGCGACGACGTTCCAGCTCACCTTCATCCGGTCGATCAGCTCCCGCAGCTCGACCTCGTAGTCCCGCGCCTTGCGCGCGCTCTTCTTGTCGAGCTTCTGGCTGCGCCCGCGCGCCCGCGACACCGCCTTCATGCGCCTGGCGACGTCCTCGAGCCGATCGATCCCGAGCAGCCCCGTCTCGGTGTCGGGCTCGCCGCTGCTGCTGCCGTCGAGGATCTCGCGCAGGCTGCGCAACCCCTTGCGGACCTGCCGCGGCAGATCCACGAACGCGTTGACGCCGGCGCCGGTGGAGAGGATCCCGGCGAGCACGCCCTCGCGCGCCGCCTCGATCCGCTTGGCGATCTCGACCTCCTGCTCGCGGGTGAGGAGGTCGACACAGCCGATCTTGGAGAGATACATCCGAACGCTGTCGAGCTCACCGGCGTCCGGCTCGCGATCGCGCCGGCCCTTGGCCGCGCCCTTGCGCGCACGGCTCGACTTCTTGCGGCCGCCTTCGGCCTCGTCGTCGTCGCCGATGATGTCGGTCTCGTCGAGATTCGAGTCCGCCATGGGAAACCTCCTCACGCCCGGGCCGATCCGGTTCGACCCGGGGGCGCGGCGCCGATCACTGCAACAGCCACACCACCCGAACCTTGAGATGCGCGGCCGGCCGCGGAGTCGCGTCTGCTCGCGGTGCCCGAGCGCCCGAGCCGCCGCGAGGCGCACGCCGCAGGTGTCAACCCCGGGCGACGCTCTGACATCCATGTCACAGCGCCCGGGACAGCCGACCACAGCAATCCCCACGGTCGAGTGAACCGGAAAAGCGACTCCGTGACAAGCTCTTCGCCGACGCCGCTCCTGCCCTCTCCGCGCGCGTCCGGCCGCCCCCCTTTCACCGTCGATCGAGCCCCGCCCGCGCCGCCGCCGACGCCGCCGCGATCCGCTCCCCGAGCGCCGCGCACGCCGCCGCGTCGTCCAGCTCGCCCGGCCGCCACGGCTCCCCGAAGACCACCACCACCCGCGTCCCCGGCAGCGGCAGCAGGTAACGATCCCACGCCCGCCGCAGCCGCCGCCCGCGCCGCACCGCGACCCCGACCGGCCACACCGGCACCCCGAGCCGCCGCGCCAGATACACCACCCCCGGCTTGACCACCCCCCGCGGCCCCCGCGGCCCGTCGACCGCCACCAGCCCGATCGCGCCCCCGCCGAGCGCCCGCCACAGCCCCCGCAGCGCCCGCGCCCCGCCCCGGCTGCTCGACCCCGAGACGTGCTCGATCCCCAGCCGCCCGAGGATCTGCGCCTGCAACCGCCCGTCCGCGCTCAGGCTCACCGGCGCCACCAGCCGCCCCGCCGGCCGCTGCCCGATCAACGGGAGCTGGTCGCCATGCCAGAAGGCCACCAGCCCCGGCCCCGCCGGCACCGGACCCCGCCGCCAATAGCGCAACGTCGCGATCCACAACCGGATCAAGATGGCCGCCGCCCAAGCCAGAAGCCGTGGTGTCCTGGTGTCGCGCTCATCCGGCCGCCCGGCGGGCGGGATCTGCGCCGCGTCGGCGTTCGCTCGCCTCGCTCCACGGTTCGCCTCACTCACCCGGCCACCACCCGCCCATCGACCAGCCGCACCACCCGATCGGCCAGCGCCGCGACCGCCGGATCGTGCGTGATCAACAGCACCGTGCACCGCCGCGCCGCCGCCGGCAGGATCACCCGCAGCGCCTCCACCGCCGCCGCGTCGAGGTGCGCGTCGGGCTCATCGAGGATCAACAACGCCGGATCGCGCACCAGCGCCCGCGCGAGCGCCACCCGCTGCCGCTCGCCGCCCGAGAGCCCCGCGCCGCCGTCCCCGAGCGGCGTCTCCCACCCCGCCGGCAGCCGCGCCACCAGCGCGTCCAGCCCGCACAGCGCCGCCACCGCGTCCAGCCGCGCCGCGCCGCCCGGCGGATCACCGAACAGCACGTTCTCCCGCAAGCTCCCCCGCCCCACGTCGAGCCCCTGCGTCACCCACCCGATCCGCGCCCGCCAGCCGTCCGCGTCGAGCGCGCCGAGCGGCACGTCGTCGACCGTCACCGCGCCCGCCGCCGGCTCGATCAAACCCGCCAGCAGCCACGCCAGCGTCGTCTTTCCCGCCCCGTTCGGCCCGCACAGCGCGGTGATCTGCCCCGGCGAGAGCGCCAGATCGACCCCCCGCAGCACCGCCCGCCCCCCGCGCCGCGCCTCCAGCCCCGCCACCGCGATCCGCGGCGCCCCCGCCGGCGCCGGCCGATCACCGCCCACCGGCAGCCCCTCCGCCGCGTCGAGCACCGCCGCCACCCGATCCAGCGCCGCCCGCCCCGGCGCCATCACCTCCACCGCCCGCACCAGCCCCTTCACCGGCTGGTACAGCATCATCAACGCCGCGAAGAACCCGATCACCAGCTCCGGCGCCGTCTCCCCCGCCGCCACCCGCCCCGCCGCGTACACCAGCGTGCCCGCCAGCGCCGCCGCGCCGAGCACCTCGGTGAACGGCGACGCAAACGCCCGCACCCGCACCGACCGCACCACCGCGTCCCGCACCGCGCCCGCCGCCGCCCCGAAGCGCCGCTCCGCGAACCCCCGCGCCGCGCTCAACTGGATCAACGGCAGCCGCGCGAGCTGATCACCCAGCTCCACCGCCAGCGCCCCCCGCTCCGCGTGCGCGTCCCCCGCCGCCCGCCGCAGCCGCCGCGCGAACCGCGCGATCGGCCAGAACGCCAGCGGATACACCGCGAACGCCACCGCCGCCAGCACCGGATCGAGCGCCACGCACACCCCGAGCAGCGCCACCGCCTGCAACCCATCGCGCACCACCGACGCCCCGCCCTCCACCACCAGCCGCTCCACCGCCTCCGCGTCGTGCGTACACCGGCTCAACAGATCCCCCGCCCCCATCGCCGCCGCCCCATCCGGCGGCAGCGCCAGCGCCCGCCGATGCAGCCGCCGCCGCAGTTCGAACGCCACCCCCTGACCCACCACCGCCACCCCCACCGCGTGCCGATGAAACGCCAGCGCCTTGAGCCCCGCCACCCCCACCACCACCACCGGCAGCCACCGCCGCAGCGCCTCGATCCCCGGCGGCGCCGGCAGATAGGGCGCCACCCAAGCCGGCCACGACAGCCCCGCCCCCCCGAACAACGCCCGCAGCACCGGCCCCGCCAGCGCCCCATACGCCGCCGTACACCCCGCCAGGATCCCCGCCCAGCCCACCAGCCGGCCCAGCGCCCCGATCCGCGGAGCCAGCAGCGCGCGCAGATGACGATCGAACACGCACCCCTCACGCACCCCGAAGACGGCGGACCATAACACGACCCGCCCCCGCCCGGATCGCCGCCCCAGACCCCGCTCCGCGCCCCCGCAGAACCGCCGATTTGCCGCCGCCCCGCCCCCCGCATACCATCGCGCCGATGTCCACCTCACCCGACGACGGCCGCCTCGCCAGCCGCCTCCGCTTCGAAACCCCCGCGACCTTCGTCGAGTTCTACGACAAGCAGCTCGCCCGCGCCCTCCTCGCCGTCCGCCACCCCCGCCCCGTCCCCGAAGGCACCGCCATCCTCATCGTCGTCAGCCCCCCCGGCGCCCCCGACCGCCTCCGCCTCGGCGGCCGCGTCGAGCGGGTCCGCCCCCGCCCCGACGGCGGCGTCCGCCTCCGCGTCGCCGTCGAGTTCACCCCCGACGACCGCGCCTGGCTCGACGCCTACCTCACCGGCCTCCGCGCCGCGCTCCTCGCCGCCGACCCCCTCCCCGACAGCGCCCCCCCCGGCCCCGGCGACACCGTCGAATCCGTCGAGATCGACCCCGACACCGCCACCCTCGACGACCCCGGCCCCATCGCCGACCACTACTGGCGCATGGCCCGCGACGTCCTCGAACAAGCCCGCGGCGAGACCGGCGCGCTCCGCCCCGCGCTCGCCGAAGCCGTCCGCCTCCTCCGCGTCGCCCGCGCCCTCGAACCCGACAACGCCCACGTCATCCACGCCCTCGACCAGGTCGAAGCCCGCCTCACCGCGATCTGAGCGAACCTCCGTATCGAAGAATCCGAGGCATCGTTACGCTGGTAACGCAGTGTGTCTTCCGCTACAACCACAGCGTCCGACGGAGGGGGAAAGGACAATGCCCGTGACCAGCCAGGAGTTCGAAGCGCTCAAGCGCTTCGTCGAGTTCAGCGACGCCGACGCCCAGAACCTCATCAGCCTCGCGCCCATCGTGGAGCGCCACGGCCCCGCGATCACCGACCACTTCTACGACACGCTCGGCACCGTCGAAGAGACCGCCAAGGTCATCGCCGGCCGCGTCGACGCGCTCAAGAAGACCCACCGCCGCTACCTCGCCGAGCTCTGCGCCGGCGACTACGGCGACGCCTACTTCGAAGGCCGCGCCCGCATCGGCCAGGTCCACGTCGCGATGGGCATCGACCCCCGCTTCGTCGAAGGCGTCATGAGCACCATCCGCACCGGCATGCTGCTCGCCCTCGCCAACGAGATCAGCGACCCCGCCGAGCTCGCCGCGAAGACCGCCAGCTTCGTCAAGCTCTGCGACCTCGACCTCGCCATCATCAACCTCGCCTATGGCGAAGAGCGCCTCGACCGCTTCTCCAAGTTCACCGGCATGTCGAGGCGCCTCATCGAGAACGTCATCAAGATGCCCGCGAAGTAGGCCCGAGTCCCACGACGCCCCACCCGCCCCGAACCGCCCCACGCCGCCCCGATCCGCCCCACGCGACCGCGTCCACCGCCCGAAACCGCGTCCCACCGCCCCTGCTGGCGCAGAAGTTGCGGACCCCCGTCGGAACCGCTTGCGATTCTCGACGAGGAGGCTATCTTGCACCGGCCAGAGCGCAAAACGAGCAAAACGGGCGCCCCCCACCGGCCCGGTCTTGGATTCGGCCCGATGATCAACGTGACGGTCCTCCACAACGCCGACTTCCCCTCCGCCGCCGACGCCGCCGACCCCGGCGAGAGCGACGAACCCCCCAGATCCCCCGACTACAGCCCCGACGACCTCGCGCTCCGCGCCCGGGCCGACGTCGAGCTCGCCGCCGGCGCCGTCACCCGCGCGCTCGCGACCTTCCCCGACTTCCAGGTCCACCGCGTCGGCGTCAACAGCCTCGCCGAGATCGCCCACGCGATCCGCGAGCGCCGCCCGGGGCTCGTCTTCAACCTCTGCGAGTCGCTCGACGGCCGCGCCGACTTCGAACCGGCCGTCGCCGCCGTGCTCGAGCGCCACCGCGTCGCCTACACCGGCAACCCGCCCCGCGCGCTCCTCACCTGCCTGCGCAAGTCGAGCTGCAACGCCGCGCTCCGCGCCGCCAGCGTCGCCGTGCCCGCCACCTGGCGCCTCGTCCCCGGCAGGCCGCTCCCCGCCGGCATCGAGTACCCCGTCATCGTCAAGCCCGACGCCGAAGACGGCTCCACCGGCATCCACTCCCGCTCCGTCGTGCACGACGCCCGCGCGCTCGCCGCCATCGTCGCCGAGCTCCGCGAGACCATCGGCGGCCCGATCATCGTGCAGCGCTACATCGAAGGCCGCGAGATCAACATCGCGCTCCTCGGCCAGCCGCTCCGCGCGCTCCCGCTCAGCGAGATCGACTTCGGCAAGCTCCCCGCCGAGCTCCCCCGCATCGTCGCCTACGCCGCCAAGTGGCACCCCGACTCCCCCGAGTGGAACGGCTGCGCGAGCGTCGCCGCCGACGTCGGCCCCACGCTCGCCGCCCGCCTCGCCGACATCGCCCGCCGCACCGGCCAGGCGCTCGGCCTGCGCGACTACGCCCGCATCGACGTCCGCGTCGACGGCCGCGGCCGCCCCTGGGTCATCGACGTCAACCCCAACTGCGACATCTCCCCCGACGCCGGCTTCGCGCTCGCCGCCGCCCGCGGCGGCATCGACTACCCGCGCCTCGTGCACACCATCGCGCTCGCCGCCCGCGCCCGCGCCGCCGTGCCCCGCCAGCGCGCCCTCCACGCCCGCCGCCGCGTCCGCCGCAGCGAAGGCAGCGCGCTCGGCCTCTGACCCCCGCCCGAGACCACACCATGCGCTTCGTCCCCCTCACCCCCGCTCGCCGCCCCGCGCTCGCCCACCTCATCGAAGACACCCCCGCCTTCGACCCCTCCGAGGTCGGCGTCGCCATGGAGCTCGTCGACATCGCGCTCGACCGCCCCGAACAGACCGACTATCACTTCATCCTCGCCGAAGAGACCGACGGCCAGATCGCCGGCTACATCTGCTTCGGCCCCACCCCGATGACCGAAGGCACCTACGACCTCTACTGGCTCGCCACCCACCCCGATCACCTCCGCAAAGGCATCGCCCGCCAGCTCATCGCCGCCATGGACGAAGCCATCAAACCCGACGGCGCCCGCCTCGTCCGCGTCGAGACCGCCAGCCAGGAAGCCTACGGCGCCGCGGTCGGCTTCTACCACGCCGCCGGCTTCACCGAAGAGGCCCGCATCCGCGGCTTCTACAAACCCGACGACGACCTCATCATCTTCGTGCGCCGCCTCTCCTGACGGTTTACATCCCGCCCCGGACCGCTTGGCCCGAAAAGAGCGTGAGTATCCCTGCTGCGCGCCGCGATCCCGCCTCCCATGCGGCTCTGCTCGGCCTCGCCATGCTCGCCGTACCTCAGGTACGGCTCCGCTGGCTCACCCTCCGCGGAGCCGCCTGCGAGGCGGTCTCCCGTCGCTCGCGACTGGAACTCACGCTCTTTTCGGGCTAGCCTGCCGACGCTCCACCCCACGGACGTCGATGGGAGGCCGGTTCCATGTCGCACGCGCCCCGCACGCTCACCGCCGCACTCACCCTCGCCCTCGCCGCTCCTGCCATCGCGCAGGACGCGCCCGAAGGCACCGAAGCCACCCAAGCTCCCGAAGGCACCGAAGCCACCGACCAGGCCCCCGCCGCTGGCGGCATGGAAGAGATCATCGTCACCGCCACCCGCACTCGCGAAAACCTCCAGCGCGTCCCCGCCTCGGTCGCCACCCTCGCCGACGACCAGCTCGACGCGCTCACCGCGGCCGGCGTCGACATCCGCTTCCTCGCCGCCCGCGTCCCCAGCCTCAACGCCGAGTCCTCCTTCGGCCGCACCTTCCCCCGCTTCTACATCCGCGGCCTCGGCAACACCGACTTCGACCTCAACGCCAGCCAGCCCGTCTCGCTCGTCTACGACGACGTCGTCCTCGAGAACCCCATCCTCAAAGCCTTCCCCGCCTTCGACCTCGACCGCGTCGAGGTCCTCCGCGGCCCGCAAGGCACCCTCTTCGGCCGCAACACCCCCGCCGGCACCATCAAGCTCGAGAGCAAGCGCCCCACCGATGAGCTCGACGCCTACGCCAGCGTCGCCTACGGCAGCTTCAACCTCGTCGAGACCGAAGGCGCCCTCGGCGGCCCCCTCGTCGACGATCTGCTCGCCGGCCGCCTCTCGCTGCTCTACCAGCGCCGCGACGACTCCGTCGACAACACCCTCACCGACGCCGACGCCGACCTCGAAGGCTTCGACGACCTCGCCGCCCGCGCCCAGCTCCTCCTCACCCTCGGCGACTTCGAAGCGCTCCTCAACATCCACGCCCGCCGCCTCCGCGGCACCGCCCGCGTCTTCCGCGCCAACGCCATCGCCCCCGGCGGCGGCCTCGCCGATGGCTTCGACCGATACGCCGTCTCCCAAGACGGCCAGAACGAGCAGACCCTCGACAGCCTCGGCGGCGCGCTCACCCTCACTCAAGAGCTCGGCCGCCTCACCCTCACCTCGATCACCGCCTACGAGACCGCCGAGACCTACAGCCGCGGTGACATCGACGGCGGCTACGGCGCCGCCTTCCTGCCCGACCTCCCCATGGGACCCGGTGTCATCCCGTTCCCCTCCGAGACCGCCGACGCCGTGCCCGCGCTCGGCCAGTTCACCGAAGAGCTCCGCCTCACCGGCCAGGAGCTCGGCCCCTTCGGCTTCGTCGTCGGCGCCTACTTCTTCCACGAAGACCTCGACATCCAGAGCTTCAGCTACGACTCGCTCGCGCCCGGCAACCCCCAGAACGGCTACGCCACCCAGAGCCAGCAGACCCTCGCGCTCGCCGGCTTCGGCAGCCTCTCCTACCGACCCGTCGAAGCCATCGAGCTCCGCGCCGGCGCCCGCTACGCCCATGAGCAGAAGGACTTCACCGCCCGCCGCGACACCTCGCCCGTCGGCGCCGGCGCGCTCACCGAGCAGACCGTCGAGCTCGACGACGACTTCCTCAGCGCCGACGCCTCGCTCACCTGGTTCGCCGCCGAAGACATCAACCTCTACGCCCGCGTCGCCCGTGGCTTCCGCGCCCCCTCCATCCAAGGCCGCGTGCTCTTCGGCGATGTCATCTCCACCGCCGACAGCGAGAAGATCCTCTCCTACGAAGCCGGCCTCAAGACCCGCCTCTTCCAAGGCCAGCTCCGCGCCAACCTCAGCGGCTTCTACTACACCCTCACCGACCAGCAGCTCACCGCCGTCGGCGGCGCGCAGAACTTCAACACCCTCATCAACGCCGACGCCACCCATGGCTATGGCTTCGAACTCGACCTCTCATCCGCCCCCCTCGCCGGCCTCTTCCTCACCGCCGGCTTGAGCCTCAACCGCACCGCCATCGACGACCCCGGCCTCAGCGTCGTCGGCGGCGCCGCGCAAGGCATCACCTTCCGCGACCCCGTCGCCGACGCCGACGCCGGCACCTATGTCATCGACGGCAACTCGCTCCCGCTCGCGCCCGAATGGATCGCCAACCTCACCGCCCGCTACGGCCTCCCCGTCCGCGGCGACGACGAGGTCTTCGCCTTCGTCGACCTCGCCTGGCGCAGCGAGATCCGCTTCTTCCTCTATGACTCCGAAGAGTTCCGCAGCGACGGACTGCTCGAAGTCGGCGCCCGCCTCGGCTACACATGGCAGATCGACGACGACACCGCGCTCGAAGCCGCCGCCTACGGCCGCAACCTGCTCGACCAGACAGAGTTCGAGGGTGGCATCGACTTCAACAACCTCACCGGCTTCCTCAACGAGCCCCGCACCTTCGGCGCCGAGCTCACCGCCCGCTTCTGATCACTCAGCCCATCGCCTCGTGCAGCACCGCTTCGAGCCGATGCCCATCCGGGTCGCGCACGAACGCCGCGTAGTAGCCGGGATCGTAGTTCTCCCGGATCCCCGGCTTGCCCTCGTCGACGCCACCGTGTGCCATCGCCGCCGCGTACCACCCATCGACCGCCGCCCGGCTCGCCGCCGCGAACGCGAGGTGGAAGCCCTTGCCCGGCGACCGCGCCTCGCCGCCGCCGAGCACGATCGCAAACGGCGCCTCGCCCTTGAACCCCGGCGGCCCATAACCCACCGCCCGCGGCTGGCGGAACAGCGGCACCAGCCCGAGCGGGGCGAGGCAGGCGTCGTAGAAGGCCGCCGCGCGATCCAGATCGGCGACGCCCAGCGAGATGTGATCGTACATGCGCAGCTCCACACCATGACATCCGCCGCCACTTCGCGCCCCCGCGGCGCCGATGTCAAGCGCCGTCACCCCGATCACTCCGCCGCCCCATACCAGACGCTCACCGCCGCGATCTGCGCGTCGTCGAGCCCGTGCGCGCGCACCGCCTGCATCAGCTCGGCGTACTGCGACCCGCCCCGCCGCCGCTCGCGGAACAACACGAGCTGCTCCCGCAGGTAGCGCGCGTCCTGGCCGGCGAGCAGCGGATAGGCCGGGTTGCGATCGTGCGCCGTCGGCCCATGGCAGCCATGACACGCCGGGATCTTGTCATCGGGCACGCCCTCGCGCACGATCCGCCCCCCCGCCGCCGATGCCTCCGCCGCCGCGCCTAGCCCGAAAAGTGCGCGAGTTCCCTGCTGCGCGCCGCGATCCCGCCTCCCATGCGGCTCTGCTCGGCCTCGCCATGCTCGACGTACCTCGGGGTACGCCTGCGCTGGCTCACCCTCCGCGGAGCCGCCTGCGAGGCGGTCTCCCGTCGCTCGCGACGGGAACCCGCGCACTTTTCGGGCTAGACCATCGAGCCCCGCGTAGTACCGCGCCGCCGCGCGCAGATCGTCGCCTCGCAGCGCCACCGCGATCGGACCCATCACCCCGCTCGGCCGCGCCCCGCTCGCGTAGGCTTCGAGCGCCCCGACGAGGTACGGCTCGCGCTGCCCGGCGAGCCGGGGGAACGCGCCGGCCATGCGGCCCCTGCCATCGAAGCCATGGCACCGCGCGCACGCCACCGCCACCACCGCCGGCGCGCCCGCCGGCGCCGCCTCGCGCCCCCACACCAGCCGGTCGTAGTCATCGGCGCTCATCCCCGGCAGCGCCTTGACGAACGCGACGAGCGCCCAGACCTCGTCGCCGCGGTCCTTCGCCGGCCAGCCCGGCATGCCGGTGAACTTGATGCCATCGTGGATGACTCGATAGAGCTGCGCTGGCGGCTCGTCGCGCGCGAACGGCGGCAGATCGGTCGGCGGCGGCAGCATCGCCTGCCCCACCGCCGGCTGCGGCCGCCCCGGCGCGCCATGGCACCAGCGGCAGCCGCCCTCGTAGTGCCCCGCGCCCCGCAGGATCAGCGCCGGATCGTCGAGCGCGACCGGCGGCTCGACCCCGAGCGAATGCGTCGCGACCGAGCGGTCCTTGGCAAAGGCGAGGAGCTGCTCGGTGACCTCCCAGTGCCCGGCGCGCGCCGAGAGCGACACCAAGCCCGATGACACCACCGCCGCCCCGAGCGCGGCGAGTCCGGCGCCGATCCACAGCCCCCGCTTGACCCAGGTCTTCATCGCGCCTCCCGCCGCCGCATCACGTCACCGGCGAGCCCGATCCCGCCGAGCAGGTAGGCGAGCCCGCCGGCGACGAGCATCACCGCGCCGCCGAGCTGCTGGTCGTGCAGCGGCGACAGGCCGCTCATGCCATCGATCCCATCCATGCCATGCGTGCCATGCGAATACAGCGGCCGATGACTCAGCGTGATCAGCGCGCCGAGCAGCGTCATGTGCATCGACGTCAGCAACAGCCCCGCGACCCCGCCCGCCGCGCGCGCCCGCCGCGTCGCCGCCCCGCCGCCCAGCGCCGCGCACCACAGCCACAGCCCCGCGAGCAGGAACGAGCCCTGCTCCGCCGCCCGCGCCCACGCCGCCTGCCGCGCCGCGTGGTGCAGCGCCGGCGCGTGCCAGCCCCACACCAGCACCGCCTCGGCCATCGACGCCACCACCGGCGACATCAGCGCCGGCCACCGCCGCACCGGATCCCATCGCCCGCCGGCGAGCCCGAGCGCGAGCAGCGGCGCGGCGAGCGCGACGACGCTCATGTGCATCACCATGTGCCCGGTGAACGGCGGCAAACCCAGGCGTGGCAAGGCGATCCAGGCGAGCGCGAGCACCCCGGCGCCGGCGGCGAGCGCGGCGTTCACCGGCACGTCTCCATGAAGACCGCCGGCAGCGCGACGAAGACGACCCCCACCGCCGCGAGCCCGCTCAACAGCATCAGCGCGAGCCCGAGGAAGCGATGGCGATCCTCCGGCGTGTCATCGGCGTGCGTGTGCGGATCGGCCCCGAAGTGACGCCGGCCGCGGCCGCGCCAGCCGACCGCGGCGATGCCACCGAGCGCGGCGATCGTCGCCCCCAGGATCAGCCACCGGATCTCGGCGAGCGAGGCGTCGCGCCCGCTCCTGGCACACCAGATCGCGGCGGCGCTGTAACACACGATCAGATGAAGGCACCAGATCGCGGGCGAGGCCGCGAGCCACCACAGGCTCTCCCGGCGCTCATCGTGCGCCGCCGCAGTCTTGGACCTCATAGCAACCTCGGCGAGCCGACCACCACCGCGATCGTCACCGCGGCGGTGAGCAGCACGAAGTGCCAGTAGAGCGTGGCGTTGACGATGTCGATGTCATGCCGGGCGTCCATCTTGCCGGCCATCCGCCGCGCCGCGCAGTAGAGCTGCATCACCGCGCCGATGACGACGTGCAGCACCGTCCAGCCGACGAGCAGCCACAGCATCGACGCGTAGACATGCGCGGTGGGATCGACGCCATCGGCGCTCTGCCACAGCAGCACCGCGCCCGCGATGGCGGCCGCCGCGGCGAGGCCGACCGCCAGATGGAACCAGACCGCGCGCACCGCGCGGTTGAGCCGCCGCGCCGCGACCGTCGCGACCCACGAGAGCCCCACCAGCGCCCCGCCCCACCACGCCGCGGGCTCGGCGAGCGCCGCGTGCCCCACCGGCGGCCACGCGGGCGAGGCGGTCCAGTAGAAGAACCAGCCGAAGACCAACGCCACGAACGCGGTCAGATCGGCGAGCATCGTGATCAGCATCGCCCACCAGCCCACCGACTTCGGCCCCGAGACATAGATCGGCAGCCGCATCCCGAGGCCGACGTCCTTCTCCTCCTTCTCGGGGATCGGCGCGGTCCCGGTCCACAGCCAGTACAGCACGGTGACGAACGCGAGCCCGCCGCTGACGAGCGCGGCGACCCACAGGTGAAACGTCGAGAAGATGAACAGCCCGCCGGTGAAGACCGCCGCGATCATCGGCACGAACGAGGGCCCCGCCACGCGCAGGCACTGCTCGGGCCGGGCGTCGACCGGTGAGGTGACGAGCGTCTCGCGCTTCTCCTCGGCGGCGTCGGGCAGGTAGAAGCGCCCCTCGTCGACGTCGCGCACGAAGTCCGGCTGGTCCCACAAGGGATAGCGGCTGTCGATCTCGGGGATCGAGCGCACGCCCCACGGCCGATCGGGCACCTCGGCGAGCCATTCGAGGGTGCCGGCGTCCCATGGGTTGCGCTCGACCTCTTCACCCTTGCGCTTGGGGCGGATGACATCGATCGCGAAGATGAGGAAGCCCGCCGCCAAGACGAACGCGCCGATGCTCGACGCGAGGTTGAGCGCCCACAGCCCGGGCTCGTCGGGGTAGGCGAAGACCCGCCGCTGCATGCCGAGCAGCCCGGTCGCGTGCATCGGGAGGAAGGTGACGTTGAAGCCGATGAACATCAGCCAGAACGAGATCCGCCCGAGCTTCTCCGAGAGCATGCGCCCGCGCACGAGCGGGAAGAAGTAATGCACCGCGGCGACGATGGGGAAGATCGTGCCGCCGAGCAGCACCGCGTGCAGGTGGCCGACGACGAAGTAGCTGTCATGCGCCTGCAGGTCGAAGGGCACCAACGCCACCATGACACCGGTCAAGCCACCGATGACGAACGTCGAGAGCCCGCCGAGCACATAGAGCATCGGCACCGTGAAGCGCAGCTTGCCGACGAGCAGCGTCGCGACGAAGCAGAAGAGCTGCACCCCGGTCGGGATCGCGACCGCCTCCGACGCCGCCGAGAAGATCCCGAGCGAGATCCCGGGCAGGCCGGTGGTGAACATGTGATGCACCCACAGCCCGAAGCTCAAGAACCCGGTCCCGAGCGCGGCGAGCACGATCCAGCCATACCCCACCATCGGGGTGCGGGCGAAGGTCGGCACGATCATCGCGACCAATGCCACCGATGGCAGAAAGACGATGTAGACCTCGGGGTGGCCGAAGATCCAGAAGAGGTGCTGCCACAGCAAGGGATCGCCGCCGCGGGACGGGTCGAAGAACGGCCAGTCGAAGGTGCGCTCGAGCTCGAGCAGGATGTCACCGGCGATCAGCGGCGGGAACGCAAACAGGATCATCACCGCGACGACGAGGATGTACCACGAGTACAGCGGGATCAGGTTGATGCGCATGCCCGGCGGGCGGCACTTGAGCACGCCGACGAGCAGCTCGACGGCGGCGGCGATCGACGCGATCTCGATGAACGAGAGCCCGAGCAGCCAGATGTCGGGGCCGTAGCCTTCGACGTACTGGGTCGTCAGCGGCGGATACATGAACCACCCGCCGCGCGGTCCCTGGCCGAAGAAGATCGAGCCACACACGAAGACACCGCCGATCGCGAAGCACCAGAACCCGAACGCCGAGAGCCGGGGGAAGGGCAGGTCGCGGGCGCCGAGCATCTCGGGGAGCACCATGATCGAGAAGGCTTCGAAGACCGGCACCGCAAACAGGAACATCATCACCGAGCCATGCAGGGTGAAGAGCTGGTCGTAGGTGTCGGCCGAGACGAAGTCATTGCCGGGCACGGCGAGCTGGATGCGCATGAGCAGCGCGAGCACGCCGCCGAAGAGCAGGAAGACGAGCGCGAGCGCGGTGTACCAGCGCCCGACCTCGCTGTTGTTGACCGCCGACCAGTAGCGCCAGCCGGTCGGGGTGCGCCACGCGTTCATGAGCCGGCGCACCTGCGCGGCCTGCACCTCGGCGGGCGGGGCCTCGGCGAGCGGCTCGACGTCGTCGGGTGCGGTCTTCAATGCAATTCGTCCAGGTAGCGGGCGAGCGCGTCGAGCTCGGCGGGTGGGAGCATGTGAAACGATGGCATGTGTACGCCGGGCTTGTGATGCTCGGGGTGGGTGAGCCAGTCGCGGAAGCCATCGACGGTGTTGGGGAGCACCCCGCCGATGCGGACGCGGCCGCCGACGTGGGTGAGGTCGGGGCCGAGTCTGCCATTGGCCGCGGTGCCCCGGATGGCATGGCAGGCGCCGCAGCCATGGGCAGCGAAGGCATCGGCGCCGCGGCGGGTGATGTCATCGGCGGGTGGCTTCGCGGGCGCGGCCTCGGCGGCGAGCCAGGCGGCGTAGGCGTCGGGGCGCATGACGACGACGTCGAGGTTCATCAGCGCGTGCGAGAGCCCGCAGTACTCGGCGCAGAGCCCGCGATAGGTGCCCTCGCGGGTCGGTTCGAAGGCGAGGTGGTTCTGGCGGCCGGGGATCGCGTCGACCTTGCCGCCGAGCGCGGGCACCCAGAGCGCGTGGATGACATCGGGACTGACGACCGCGACCGCGCTGCGGCGGCCGAGCGGGAGGCGCAGCTCGTTGGCGGCGGCGAGCTCGCCGCCGTCGTGCTGGTAGGTGACGCGCCACCACCACTGCTCGCCCGAGACCACCGCCACCGGCGGCTCGGGGCCGAGGTCGAGCATGCCGGGCAGGAGCCGCAGCCCGAAGACGAGCAGCACGGTGAGCACGACGGTGGGGAAGACGATGCCGCCGCCGACGATGAACAGCCGCGCGCTGCGCTCGGCGTGCTCTCGCCCGCCGCGCACGACCGCGTAGAGCGCGGCGCCCATCACCGCGAGCCAGACGACGGCGGCGCCGGCGAGCATGACCCAGAACAAGGTCGCGACCTGCTCGGCGTCGCGGCCGGCGGGTGAGAGCGCCGACTGCGGCGATTCACAGCCGGCGAGGGCGAGGCAGATGGCAGCGATCGGTCGGCGGCGCGCGGCGGTCATCGGGAGGGTTGATGAGGGCCGGGTCCGTCTCGTGACGAGGGAATCACTCCGCCGGCAGCGGGATGAACTCGATCTCGTCGCCCGGGACCTTGCCGAAGCGGCCGGCGGCCCAGTCGGCCTTGGCCTGCTCGATGCGGTCGGCGCGCGAGGAGACGAAGTTCCACCACACGAGCCGGGGGCCGACCGGGGCGCCGCCGAGCAACATCACCCGGCTGTCGACCGCGGCGGTGAAGCCGGCGTCGGCGCCGGGGCGCACGACGACCATGGTGCCCGCCTCGACCGGCTCGCCGGCGACCGCGCCGGCGCCGACCGCGACGTAGACCGCGCGCTCTTCGTGCTCGGCGGGCAGCGGCAGCCGGGCGCCGCGGGGCACGACGGCGTCGACGTAGAACAGCGGCGAGAAGACCTCGACCGGCGACTTCTGCCCGTAGGCGGTGCCCGCGATCAGCCGCAGCGCGGCGCCCTCGACGCCGAACGCCGGCAGCGTCTCGGCCGGGTGGTGCACGAACGACGGCGCGACCTCCTCGGCCTCGACCGGCAGCGCCACCCACGACTGCATCCCGAAGACCCGCCCGCCGATCACCCGCTCGGCCGCGCCGGTGCGCTCGGAGTGTACGATGCCGCGCCCGGCGGTCATCCAGTTGACCGCACCGGGTCGGATGACCTGGAATGATCCCAGGCTGTCACGGTGCTCGAAGGCACCCTCGAAGAGATAGGTCACCGTCGCGAGCCCGATGTGGGGGTGCGGGCGCACGTCCATGCCGGTCCCCGCGGCGAGCTCGACCGGCCCCATCTGGTCGAGGAAGATGAACGGCCCCACCATGCGCCGCTTCACCCACGGCAGCACCCGCCGCACCGTGAAGCCGCCCAGGTCCCGCTCGCGCGGCGTGATCACCACCTCGATCGCGCTCTCGTCGGCCATCTCGCACCCTCCGTCGCGTCTCCCGTGTCGCCGCAGGAGGAGACACCGCCGCGGCCGCGAGCGCAACCCGAACCGGCGCCGCTGCACGAACGCCGCAACTTTGCACCGCAAGCGGTATTCCCAAGTCGCCACCGCCCCGCCCGATCACCTAAAATACCTCCGACTGCTCGCCGCCAGGGGGAACCGCGTGCATCAGCAAGCCCTTCGTCCGCTCGTCCGCCTGCTCCTCACCACGCTCTGCCTCCTGCCCGCGCTCGCCTGCGACGACGCCGCGACCGCCGGCGGCGGCGGGCCCCCGGTCGAGCCCGACAGCGGCGCCCCGGTCTGCGTCGCCGGCGCGCCCTGCGAGCGCACCGATCGCGAGGGCCCCTGCGCGATCGGGGAGACGGTCTGCACCCTCACCGGCACCCAGTGCGAGACCCCGGCGCCGAGCGACGAGCGCTGCGACGGCGTCGACAACGACTGCGACGGGCGCCTCGACGAAGACATCCCCGGCACCGGCGAGCTCTGCCCCGAGGTGGGCGAGGACGACCCCTGCCGGCCCTCGGGGCTGACCGCCTGCGACCCGGAGCTCGGCATGGTGGTGTGTGACATCACCGAGACCGGCACCCCGGGTGACATCGAGCGCTGCAACCGCGAAGACGACGACTGCGACGGCACCGTCGACGAGGGCTTCGAGGAGCTCGGCGAGCCCTGCACCGTCGGCCTCGGCGCCTGCGCGGTCGAGGCGGTCTACGGCTGCTCGGTCGACACCACCGCGCTCGTCTGCCTCGCGATGGCCGGGCTGCCCGGCGACGAGACCTGCAATGCCGTCGACGACGACTGTGATGGTGTCATCGACGAAGGCATCACCGACACCTGCTATGAGGGCCCGCAAGGCACCGCGGGCGTCGGGATCTGCCGCGCGGGCGCGGCGCGCTGCGTCGCGGGTGCCTTCTCGGCGTGCGAGGGGCAGGCGGTGCCGGGCGACGAGGCGTGCAACGGCCTCGACGACGACTGTGATGGCACCACCGACGAGGGCGACGGCCGCCCGCTCGACGCGAGCTGCTACACCGGCCCCGAAGGCACCGAGGGCGTCGGGATCTGCCGCGCCGGCGCGGCCGCCTGCGTCGACGGCGCGCCCGGCGTCTGCCGCGACCAGGTGCTGCCCGGCGTCGAGATCTGCGACGGCGTCGACAACGACTGCAACGGCCGCGTCGACGACGTCGACCCCGTCGCGCAGCCCGAGGGCTGCGGCTGCGACGCCGGCGAGACCCGGCCCTGCTACCCCGACGACCCGGCGACCCGCGGCGTCGGCCGCTGCCGCGATGGCACCCAGAGCTGCGGCCCCGGTGGCAGCTTCGGGGTGTGCCAGGGCGCGGTGCGTCCGACCCTCGAGGTCTGCGACGGCGTCGACGAAGACTGCGACGGCCGCGTCGACGAAGACATCGACGAGGTCGGCGCGCCGTGCATCAACGGCGAAGGGATCTGCGCCGCGAATGGCACCTTCGCCTGCCGCCCGGCGCAGGGCGGGCTGCGCTGCGACGCGGTGCAGGGGCAGCCGCGCGTCGAGCGGTGCAACGACCAGGACGATGACTGCGACGGCGCGGTCGACGAGGACTTCGGCCTCGACCGGCCCTGCCAGAGCGGCGTCGGCGCCTGCGCGGCGCAGGGCGCGGCGCGGTGTACGCCCGACGGCGAGGTGCGCTGCGACGCGGTCGCCGGCATGCCTTCGCCCGAGCGCTGTGATGCCATCGACAACGACTGCGACGGCCGCGCCGACGAGGGGCTCGACGTCGGCGCCGACTGCGTCGACGGCGTCGGCGCCTGCGGCGTGCCCGGTCGGATCGTCTGCGACGCCGACGGCGAGGCGCGCTGCGAGGCGCGCGGGCTGCCCGGCGAGCCGCTCGCCGAGCGCTGCAACGGGCAGGACGACGACTGCGATGGCGAGGTCGACGAAGGCTTCGACGCCGGCGCGGTCTGCACCGTCGGGCAAGGGATCTGCGCCCGCGACGGCCGCGTCGTCTGCCGGGTCGACGGGCAGGGCACGCTCTGTGATGCCTTCGCCGGCGCGCCCGAGCAGTTCGAGACCTGCGACGGCGAGGACGATGACTGCGACGGCCTCATCGACGAAGGGATCCGCCGCAGCGGGATCTGCAACACCGGCCTGCCCGGGCGCTGCGGCACCGGCGCCTTCGAGTGTGTGGGCGGGCAGCGGATCTGCACCGCCAACGACCCCGGCGAGCCCGAGGTGTGCGACGCGCTCGACAACGACTGCGACGGCCGCGTCGACGAAGGCACCGGCGTGATCGCGTGCGGCGTCGGGATCTGTCAGCGGCAGGTCGCCGCCTGCGTCGACGGACGGCCGGGCGCCTGCGACCCGCTCGCCGGCGCGCAGCCGCGCGAGACCTGCAACGGGCTCGACGACGACTGCGACGGCCGCACCGACGAGGCGGCGCAGGGCGTCGGGCTCGCCTGCGGCGCGGGGCAGGGCGCGTGCCAGCGGCAGGGCATCGGCGCCTGCGAGGGCGGCGTCTTCTCGTGCGCGGTCGAGCCGGGGCAGCCTTCGCCCGAGCTGTGCAACGGGATCGACGACGACTGTGATGGCACCACCGACGAAGACAGCCTCGCCGGCCGCACCTGCGCCCGCGGGGTGGGTCGCTGCGCCGACGTGCGCCCGCTGCGCTGCGTCGCCGGGCAGGAGGTCTGCGACGCGGTCGACAGCCGCGACAATGCCATCCCCGAGGAGTGCAACGGCGTCGACGATGACTGCGATGGCATCATCGACGATGGCCTCGGCGCCGCCGAGGTCTGCGGGCAGGGCGCCTGCCGTCGTCTGATCGCCCAGTGCGAGGGCGGCGACGCCGAGCCGTGTGATCCCTTCGCCGGCGCGAGCCCCGAGACCTGCAATGGCATCGACGACGACTGCGATGGCACCGTCGACGAGCAGGCGCCGGGGGCCGGGGTCAACTGCGGCGCCGGGCAGGGGATCTGCCGCCGCGACGGGCTGACCGAGTGCCGCGACGGCCGCGTCGTCTGCGGCGCCGAGGCGGCGCTCGGGCGCGACGAGCTCTGCAACAGCCTCGACGACGACTGCGACGGCCGCACCGACGAGGACGCCGAGGACGCGGGCGGCGCGTGCGCCAACGGCGTCGGCGCCTGCCGCACCGGCGGGCTCGACCGCTGCGTCGGCGGCCAGATCGCGTGCGACGCGGTCCCCGGCCAGCCGGTCGCCGAGCTGTGCAACGCGGTCGACGACGACTGCGACGCCAACGTCGACGAGGCGGTGCCGCCGATCCAGTGCGGGGTGGGGATCTGCGGGCGCGAGCTGCCCGGCTGCGTCGGCGGGCGGCCGCCCGAGTGCAACCCGCGCCTCGGCGCGCGACAGGAGACCTGCAACGGCCTCGACGACGACTGCGACGGGCGCACCGACGAGGGGACCGCGGTCGGGCCCTGCGAGGCGGGGCTCGGCGGCTGCCGGGTGGTGGGCGACCGGCGCTGCGTCGACGGCGAGGTCGTCTGCGGCGCGGTGCCGCTCGCGCCGCGCGCCGAGGGCTGCAACGGCGCCGACGATGACTGCGATGGCATCACCGACGAAGGCTTCGGCGTCGGCGCGCTGTGTCAGGTGGGCACCGGGCTCTGCGTCGCGTTCGGCCGCGGGATCTGCGACGCGCGCGGGCAGGCGGGCTGCGACGCGCAGCCGTTCCCGGCCGAGCCCGAGGCCTGCGACCTGCTCGACAACGACTGCGACGGGCGCACCGACGAGTCGCTCGACGACCTCGGCGGCTGCTCGCTCGCGGCCGACGGGCAGTGCGGCGCCGGGCAGCGCATGTGTCAGGATGGCATCGTGCGCTGCGTCGCGATCAACCAGCCGGCGCCCGAGCAGTGCGACGGCCTCGACAACGACTGCGACCGCAACATCGACGAGGGGCTCGGCACCTTCCGCTGCGGGCAGGGGATCTGCGGGCGCGACGTGCCGGTGTGCGCGTTCGGCGAGCCGCAGGCGTGCAGCCCGCTGCTCGGCGCGCGCGCCGAGGTGTGCAACGGGCTCGACGACGACTGCGACGGCCGCACCGACGAGCGCACGCCCGGCGAGGGCGAGGCGTGCGAGGCGGGCGCGGGGCTGTGCCTGACGCCCGGCGTGCGCCGCTGCGTCGCCGGCGCGCTGAGCTGCGACGCGGTCGCGCCGCCGGGCCAGGACGAGACCTGCAACGGCCTCGACGATGACTGCGATGGCTTCACCGACGAAGAGACCGTCGAGGCGATCACGCCCTGCTTCGCCGGCGTCGGCGCCTGCCGGCAGCGCGCGTTCTTCACCTGCGTCGACGGCGAGGCGGTCTGCCCGGCGGTCGCCGGCGCGCCGTCGAACGAGCTCTGCGATGTGATCGACAACGACTGCGATGGCGGCGTCGACGAAGACTTCGGCGACGAGATCTGCGGCGTCGGCGCCTGCCGGCGGGTGCTCGTCAACTGCAACGACATCGGCCAGCCGATCGCCTGTGATCCGTTCGTCGGCGCGAGCGACGAGCTCTGCAATGGCATCGACGACGACTGCGATGGCACCACCGACGAGGACGCCTTCGGCGTCGGCGCGGGCTGCGGTGAGGGCGACGGGCGCTGCAACGTGCGCGGCGCGCTCGTCTGCCAGGGCGGCGCGCTGGTGTGCGACGCGGTGCCGCGCGAGCCGGTCGCCGAGCTGTGCAACGCGCTCGACGATGACTGCGATGGCACCATCGACGAGGGCGCGGGCGACGTGGGGCAGGCGTGCAGCGCCGGCGACGGGGTGTGTTCGCGTGATGGCACGGTGCGGTGCGTCGGCGGGCGGCCGCTGTGTGACGCGATCCCCGGCGAGGCGGTGGGGCTCGATGTCTGCAACGGGCTCGACGACGACTGCGACGGCAGCGCCGACGAGGCGCTCGGCGTCGTGCGCTGCGGGGTGGGCGTCTGCGCCCGCGAGGTGCCGGCGTGTCAGGAGGGCGCGCCGGTCGCGTGCGACCCGCTCCTCGGCGCCGGCCCCGAGGTGTGCAACGCGGCCGACGATGACTGCGACGGTGAGATCGACGAGGATCAAGGCACGATCCGGTGCGGGCGCGGCGTCTGCCAGCAGGAGATCGCGCGCTGCATCGGCGGCCGGCTCGCGCAGTGCGACCCGCAGCAGGGCGCGGGCGGTGAGTTCTGCGACGGGCTCGACAACGACTGCGACGGCGAGGTCGACGAGCAGGTCTTCGGCGACGGCGATCCGTGCGCGGCGGGGCAGGGCTTCTGCGAGCAGATCGGGACCCGGCGCTGCGTGGGCGGGGTCTTCGTGTGTGATGCCTTGCCGCGGGAGCCGATCGAGGAGTCGTGCAACAACCGCGACGATGACTGCGATGGCGTCGTCGACGAGTTCCCCCGCGAGGAGCAGCAGACGTGCACCCTCGGGATCGGCTTCTGCCAGCGCACCGCGAACCGGGTGTGCGAGAACGGCATCCTCTCGTGCAACGTCGTGCCCGGCGACCCGCGCCCCGAGCTGTGCAATGGCATCGACGACGACTGCGACATCGCCGTCGACGAGCCGCTCGCGCCCGAGGACGACTGCGATCTCAACAACGTCGACGATGAGTGCGAGCTGTCGCGCAACCGCGACGGGCTCGACTGCAACGGCAACGGGCGGATCGATCGCTGTGACATCGCGGCGGGCACGAGCCAGGACTGCAACCAGAACCGGGTCCCCGACGAGTGCGGCGGCGATGGCAACAACTGCGCGCTCGACGAGGAGCCGCCGACGGTCGAGGTGCAGCCCGACGCGGTGATCGTGCTCGTCGGCCAGCCGCTGACCTTCCGGGTGGTCGCGCAGGACAACGTGGGCGTGTTGCAGCTCGTCGCGACGGTCGACGGGGAGGCGGTGCCGCTCGATCCCAACGGGCGGGCGACGGTGGTCTTCGAAGACGCGGGGCTGCATGTCATCGAGGGCGAGGCGATCGACTTCGCGACCAACCGGGGGACCGATCGGGTCGAGATCCGCGTCGATGACCCCGACGACGGCGAGTTCCCCGAGATCGAGATCGATCCGCTGCCGGCCGAGATCGTGCGGCCGACGCCGGTGACGGGGCGGATCGACGACGCGAGCCTGGTGTATTGGGAGGTGACCTATGGCCCGCCCGGGGACAACGACGCGAACCGCATCGCGAGCGGGGTCGATCCCATCGAGGGGCAGATCGCGCTGATCGACCCCGAGCAGATCGGCGAGGGGCAGATCGAGCTGCGGATCTACGCCGAGGACGCGGCGGGGCGGAGCCGGACGGCGACGGTGATCCTGACGATCGGGCGGTGTGATCCGGCGCCGGAGGTGTGTGACTACGGCGACAACGACTGCGATGGCACGGTCGACGAGGGTTATGCCAACGTGGGCGCGGACTGTGTGGTGGGCGTGGGTGGCTGCCGGCGGCAGGGGCGCCTCGCCTGCCTCGCCGATGGCACCGGGACGGCATGTACGGTGGTGGCGGGGCAGCCGTCGCCGGAGCGGTGCGACATCATCGACCACGACTGCGACGGCGACCCGCTCGATGGCTTCCCGGTGGGGCAGCCGTGCAGCGACGGCGTCGGCGCGTGCCGGGTCGATGGCGTCTTCGTGTGTTCGGCCGATGGCAGCGCGGCGGTGTGCAACGCGAGCGCGCTGCCGGCGGGCGCGGGCGAGGCCTGCGACGCGGTCGACAACGACTGCGACGGGCGCACCGACGAGGGCTTCCTCGAGGTGCCGTGCGGCACCGGCGCGTGCGCGCGGATCGTGCCCGAGTGCGACGTCGGGGTGCTCGGCGAGGCGCTCTGCGACCCGCTCGCGGGCGCGAGCGCCGAGACGTGCAACCGGGTCGACGACGACTGCGACGGGCGGATCGACGAGCAGCCGGGCGACGTGGGCGCGCGCTGCCGCGCCGGGCTCGGGATCTGCGGGCGCGAGGGGCGCACCTTCTGCCTGGGCGGCGCGGTGACCTGCGACGCGCGGCCGGCGGCGCCGGACTTCGAGGTGTGCAACGGGCTCGACGACGACTGCGACGGGCGCACCGACGAGGCGGCGGGCTGCGTCGACGTCGAGCCGCCGCTGGTGGTGGTGCTGCTGAGCGCCGAGACGGTGGGGGTGGGCGAGGCGGTCGCGATCCAGGTGGTCGCCGACGATCTCGCGCTCGCCGACGTGACGCTGACGATCGACGGGGTGCCGGTGGCGCTCGATGGGCAGGGGGTCGCGGTCTTCGTGCCCGACGCGCCGGGGGACTACCGGGTCGAGGCGGTCGCGGTCGACGAGGCGGGCAACGAGAGCCGCGACGCGGTGACGATCACCGCGCGGCTCGACGCGCCGGTCGCGCGCATTCGGATCACGCCGGGGCGGGTCGCCGAGGGCGATCGCTTCACGACGCGCTTCGTGCTCGATGGCACCGCGTCGAGCGGCGGTCTGCTCGACTATCGGTGGACGGTGCCCGGCGGGCGGGTGGTGGCGGGCGGCCTCGACGGGGAGCGGGTGACGGTGCTGTTCGCGGGCGCGGGGCCGGAGACGGTGACGTTGACGGTGCAGAACGCGCTCGGCGCCGACACGGCGCTGGTGACGGTGCCGGTCGATCGGCGGCCGTTCGCGGCGATCGACGGCCCGGTCGGCGGCGCGCGCGGCGCGGCGCTGGCGTTCGACGGGGGCGCGAGCGAGGACCCGGAGGGCGCGCCGCTCGGCTATCGCTGGGCGGTGGTCTCGGCGCCGGACGGGGCGGTGGCGGCGATCGCGGGCGACGGCGCGGCGGTGACGCTGGTGCCCGACGTGGTCGGCGCGTGGACGATCGGGCTCGTCGTCGACGACGGGGTGTTGATGAGCGAGCCGGTGACGCACTTCTTCTACGTCGACGGCGGCAACGACCTCAGCGCGCCGCAGGTGCAGATCGGGGTGGCGCCGCAGCCGCCGATCACCGGGCAGCCGGTGACGATCACGGTGGTGGCGAACGATCCGAGCGGGATCGAGCGGGTGGTGCTGACGGTCGACGGCGAGCCGGTCGAGGTGGTCGGCGGGCGGGCGACGGTGGTGCCCGACGCCGACGGGCGGCACGAGGTGGTCGCGGTGGTGACCGATCGGGCCGGCAATACGCGGCGGGTGGAGGTGGTCTTCCACAGCCACGACGGCGGCAACGACGGCGCGGCGCCGACGGTGCAGATCACCGCGCCGGCCGAGAGCGCGACGGTGCGTGAGGCGGTCGAGGTGCGGGGCACGGTGACCGATCCGAACCTGGCGTGGTATGGCATCGAGCTCGCGCCGCGCGGCACGACGGCGTGGGTGCGGCTCGCCGAGGGTGACACCCCGGTGGTCGCCGGCCTGCTCGGGCGGGTCGATCTGACGGTGCTCGACAGCGGCTTCTATACGCTGCGGGTGCGCGCCGAAGACATCTATGGCAACGGCGCGATGGCCGAGACGACGGTCGAGGTGATGCCGGGGCTGCACTTCGGCAGCTTGCGTTTGGAGTTCATCGACGCCGAGGTCGACGTGGCGGGGATCCCGTTGACGATCAAGCGGATCTATGACTCGGGCTACAAGGTCCCGGGGCCGTTCGGGGTGGCGTGGCAGATGGACGTCGACGCGGGCAAGCTCGAGCAGGACAACCCGCCGTGGGAGGGCTGGCGCTTCGAAGGCAACTGTGTCTTCACCCGCAATGTCATCCCCGAGCAGAGTCATGTGGTGACCGTGCACCTCGGCGACGAGGTCTATCGCTTCTACTTCAACCCGCAGTTCAACGCGTGCGGGCTGGGCTTTCAGGAGCTGATCCCGCGGTTCACGCCGTTCCCCGGCGTCGACGCGCAGCTCGTGCCGCTCGGCGCGGGCGGGCTCGCGTATCTGGTGCAAGGCTTCATCTACGAGGACGACTTCGACACCGAGTGGGATCCGCAGCAGTACCGGCTGGTGCTGCCCGACGGGCGGCAGCTCACCTATGACAAGGACGATGGCATCGTGCTCGTCGAGGCGCCCGACAGCACGCTGCGGATCACCGATCAAGGCATCATCCACTCGTCGGGGGAGTCGGTGGCGTTCACCCGCGACGGGCAGGGGCGCATCACCCGGATGACGCTGCCGAACGGGGCGGCGCGGACGTACACCTATGATCCGCAAGGTGATCTGCGGCGGACGACCGACTACGCGAACGCGACGACGCGCTACACCTACGACGGCGCGCACAACCTCGTCGAGGTGGTCGACCCGCGGGGCGCGGTGCCGGGCACGAGCGAGTACGACGCGACGGGGCGGCTCGTCGCGGTGGTCGACGCGAACGGGAACCGGCTGGAGATCGGGCACGATGGCATCGCGCGGCAGGAGGTGGTGACCGACAAGACCGGGGCGCGCACGATCTATCGCTACGACGCCGAGGGGCGGGTGCGGGAGATCGTCGACGCGCTCGGGCGGCGGACGCTGCTCGAATACAACGCGGCGGGGCAGGTGACGCGGCGGACCGATCCGGGTGGCATCGTGATCGAGTGGCAGTACGAAGACGGCAACCCGGTGCGGCTGATCGATCCCACCGGTGAGGTGTGGGTGCAGGGCTTCGACGCCGAGGGGCGGTTGACGTCGCGCACGACGCCCGAGGGGGACACCGAGACCTATGCCTGGGACGATGAGGATCGCATCACCGAGTACACCGACTACGCGGGCGGCACGACGCGCTATGACTACGACGATCGCGGGCGGATGACGACGTACACCGACGCCTCGGGCGCGGTGATGCTGATGGAGTGGGACGCGAACGGTCTGACGCGGGTGGTCGACACCGGGGGCACGGCGCGGGACGTGACGACGAACGGCGACGGGGAGCTGGTCGCGGAGAGTTATACCTTCCGCAATGCCTTGGGCGAGGCGGCGATCGAGCATCGGTATGCCTATGACAGCCGCGGCGAGCTCGATGAGATCACCCGGCCCGATGGGCGGGTGGCGACGATCACGCGGGATCCGGCGCGCAACATCACCCGCACGGTCGATCCGCAGGGGCTCGGCTGGCGCTATGACTACGACGCGGCCGGGAGGCTGGTGCGGCGGCGCTCGGACGCGGGCGAGACGCTGACGACGCAGTACGACGCCGAGGGGCGGATCACCGGGGTGGGCTTCCCGAACGGGGGGCGGATCTCGCATGTGCTCGATCGCATCGGGCGGCCGACGGTGACGACGCTGCCCGATGGCACCGCGGTGCGGCAGCGGTACGACGAGGCGGGGCGGGTCGAGCGGTACGAGGATCCCAATGGCGTCGGCGTGTCGCTGACCTACGACGAGATGGCGCGGCCGCTTTCGATCACGCGCGGGGAGGCCGTGGTGCACAACACCTACGATCGCGCGGGGCGGCTCGTCGAGCAGCGTGATCCGATGGGGCGGCCGACGACGTACGAGCGCGATGGCCTGGATCGGGTGACGCGGCAGGTGTTCCCCGATGGCACCGAGATCAGCGTCGAGTACGACGGGCTCGGGCGGCCGACGCGGCAGGTGATGAGCGATGGCGGGGAGTGGGTGTACGCGTATTCGCCGCTCGGCACGCTGGAGGCGATCCGCGATCCGATGGGGGGGCGGGTGAGCTTCGGGCATGACAGCCTGGGGCAGTACGAAGGCATCACCGACGCGCGGGGTCACACGACGACGCTGGTGCGCGGGCCGGGCGGGGAGCTGTTGGAGCGGCGTTACCCCGAGGGCGGGGTCGAGCGGTGGAGCTACGACGAGCAGGGGCGGGTGGCGACGTACACCGACGCCGATCAGCGGGTGACGGCGCGGACGTGGGACGCGCAGAGCCGGCTGGTGGAGTCGGCGCGGTGGGATGGCGTGGTCGAGTCGATGGACTACGACGCGGGCGGCGCGCTGGTGCGGCACGGCGACGACGACGGGGTGACGCGGCTCGGCTACGACGCGCGCGGGCGGCTGGTGACGCACATCGACAAGCTCGGCGCGGCGGTGACGATGGTCTACGACGGCCTGGGTCGGCGCACGGCGCTGGGGAGCGAGGCGGGGGCGTCGAGCCATGAGTACGACGAGCTCGACGAGCTCGTGTCGGTGGTCGATCCCTGGGATCATGTCTTCGCGTGGGATCGCGACCTGAGCGGCGCGGTGACCGGGGTGACGATGCCGGGCGCGTCGATGGTGATCGGGCGCGACGCGGCGGGGCGGATGCTGACGCATGTGGTCGCGGCGGACGATGGCACCTCGCTGTTGGATCAGGCGTGGACCCGGAGCCTCGACGGGCGGGTGTCACGGCTGGTGGAGCCGGGGCGCACGGTCGATTATGCCTTCGATCTCAACGGGCGGCTGACCCGGGAGACGATCGACGGCGAGGTGATCGAGCGGGGTTATGATCCCGATGGCAACCTGGTGCGGTTGAGCGACGCGGGCGGGGTGCGGGATCTGGTGTACGACCGCGACGATCGGCTGACCGGCGATGGCACCTGGGTGTATCGCTACAGCGCGAGCGGTGATCTGATCGAGCGGGCGCGGCCGGGCTTGACCGAGCGGTTCACCTACGATGGCGATCGGCGGCTGGTGGCGGTCGATCGGGTGGGTGGCGGCCCGGCGCGGATCACGTATGCCTACGAGCACGATGGCTTGTTGCGGAGCCGGTCGGTGGGCGGGGTGACGACGCACTTCGTGTGGGATCGCAGCGAGGGTCTGGTGCCGCGGCTGCTCGAGGAGCGGGCGGAGGATGGCACGTTGGCGCGGCGTTATGTGTGGGGTGATGACATGCTGCTCGGCTACCACGACGCGGCGAGCGGGCGCTTCGTGGTGCTCGCGACCGACGCGGTGGGCACGGTGCGGGCGGCGTGGGACGGCGGGGTGGCGACGACGTGGAGCTATGATGCGTTCGGGCGGCGGCGCAGCGGCGCGGCCGTCGATGGCATCGGCTACGCGGGCGGCTGGCACGACGCGGCGACGGGGCTCGTGTACATGCAGCAGCGGTGGTACTCGCCCGAGATGCATCGCTTCACGCAGCCCGATCGCGAGAACGGGTTCGTGCTCGACACCCGCACCTACAACCGTTATGTCTTCGCGCTCAACGATCCCGTGCATCACGTCGATCCCACCGGCAACTTCGCGGGGCTCTCGGGGGTGATGTCGGCGGTGGCGATCACGTCGGTGCTGGCGTCGATCGCGATCGTCTCGTTCGGCTTCATCTGGGACACCTACCCGTGGCTCGGCGCGGCGGGGAAGTTCTTCACCAACAAGAAGCTGATCAAGCAGTGGTCGCCCACGGTGAGCTTCAAGCCGTTGTTCTCGCTGAGCTTTGGGGGTGGGTTCCTCACGACCGGGTTCTCGATCGATCTCGGCGTGTTCATCAACTCGCCGGATCCGAAGTGGAACCTGCGGCAAGCCGGGTTCTGGACGCTCGGGACGGGCTTCCAGCTCCGGGGGGATCCGAGCCTGACGATCGGGATCCTGCCGAACCCGTTCGCGGTGGGCTTCGGGTGGAACCAGGCGAACCCCGGCGGGGTGGAGGGGTACTCGATCAACATCGAGCTGAGCCTCGCCAAGGTGGGGGAGGTGATCAGCAAGTGGGGCGGTGGTGCCATCCCGGTGCAGTTCGCGCGGGGGGTGACGATGGCGTTCGGGATCTCGCCGGCGCACAAGCAGGATGAGATCAACCAGTTCGGGTGGGATTGCAGCGACAACTCGTGCCCGAGCGGCGCGGTGTTCGGGATCTCGGTGACGCCGATCCTGTCGGACATCATCATCGGCGCCGATCCGGCCGGCTGGGCGCCGAGCGCGAGCGCGACGATCGGGTTCACCCACAAGGCGTGGGGGGAGGAGTGCGCGACGTGCGGCGGGGAGGGTGAAGGGGAAGGGGAGGGTGAAGGCGAAGGGGAGGGAAGGGGAAGGGAGGTGAAGGTGAAGAAGGGAAGGTGAGGAGGGTGAGGGGAGGGGAGAAGGCGAAGGCGAGGGGAGGGTGAAGGCGAAGGGGAGGGTGAAGGCGAAGGTGAAGGTGAAGGCGGGAGAAGGAAGGGGAAGGTGAGGGAGAAGGCGAAGGGGAAGGTGAGGGAGAAGGCGAAGGCGAAGGTGAGGGAGAAGGCGAAGGCGAAGGTGAGGGAGAAGGCGAAGGCGAAGGCGAAGGCGAAGGTGAGGGAGAAGGAGAAGGCGAAGGCGAAGGCGAAGGTGAAGGCGAAGGCGAAGGCGGCGGACCGGCCGCGGGCTGCCCCATCCCCCGCGTCACCGCGCCGGCCGTCTTCGCCGAGCCGCCCGCCATCGTCGTGCTCGACGGCTCGCCCTCCTCGGCCGACGCGGTCGCGTTCACCTGGCGCGCGGTGCAGGCGCCCGACGGCGCGGTCGCCGAGCCGGTCGAGGCCTTCTTCGACCCGGCCGATCCGGCGGCCGGCGGCTTCCCCGACGACCCCGCCTCGGCCACCGCGGTCGTGCACCTCGAAGAGACCGGCCGCTACGTCTTCGCGCTCGAGGTCGCCGCGGCCGACGGCGCCCGCGCGCCCACGCCCGCCTGCCCGGCGCACGCCTACGTGGTGGTCGAGGTGGGCGCCGCGGCCCCGAGCCTCGCGCCCGGCGCGCTCTGCGACCGCGCCCGCAGCGACCGCTGCGCGCCGCCGACGACGTGCCGCATGACCGCGGTCGACGGCGACGGCGTCTGCGACGCGCTCTGGCGGCCGATCGCCGAGGTCGAGCCCAACCAGACCACCGCGGACGCGACCCCGCTCCCGATCGGCCCGGCGGTCGCGGTGCGCGCGGTCGTCGGCGGGCTCGATCCGTTCGACACCTGGCGGCTCACGCTGCCGGTCGACGCGCGGATCGCCGTGCTCACCACGTCGCTCGACGGGACGTGCAGCGGCGACACCCGGCTCTCGGCGGTCGACGCGGCGAGCCTCGACGGCGTCGGCTACCCGGCCGCGGTGCGCCCGCCGCGGGTGCTCGCGCAGCAGGACGGCGGCGGCCTCGGGCTCTGCGCCCGCATGGATCTGGAGCTGCCGGCGGGGAGCTACTTCTTCGTCGTCGACGACCCGGTCCCCGGCGGGGCGTTCGCCTACGCGCTGCGCGCGGTGCCGCTGCGGATCCTCGGCGAGCGCTGCGATGGCTCGGCGGTGGAGGACCTCTGCGCCGGTGCGCTGCGCTGCGCCGACCCCGACGGCGACGGCGACGGGGTGTGCGTGAGCCCGTGAAGCCCCGGGGGGCATCCAAGGCCGCGCCTCGGCTATGATGCCGCGCCACTTCCCCGGAGGCCCCGCTTTGAATCGCCATCTGTCGACCCTCCTCGGGCTCTGCGCCCTCGCCCTCGCCGCTTGTGACGACGGGGGCGACGCCGATCCCACCGTCGATGATGCCCAGGTCGAGCCCGACGCGGGCGGCGTGGCGCCCGATGGCATGGCCGAGGTGCCCGACGCCGCCGTCGACGCCGCGGTCGACGCGGCGCTGCCCGATCTGGCGGTCGAGCCGGTCGAGGTCGACGAGCGGTGGCGGCTGGTGGTGACCGTCGTCGAGGCGGGCGGGCTCTCGCTGCCGTTTCAGGTCGAGGTGAGCTACGACGACGCGGGCATGGCCTTCGAGCGGTTCGCGATCCGATCGGTCGGGCGCGGGGACATGACGAGCCCGGTGCTCGCCGAGGTGGCGGGCGTGCCGATCGCGGCCGATGGCACCTTCAGCGTCGACTTCGGCACGGTGGTGATGCCGGCGGCCTACAACCCGGCGGGGATCGACGTGATGGTGACGCTGCGCCTCGACGGGCAGACGGTCGAGGGGGGCTGGTGCGGCGCGGTGCGGGGCGCGGTGCCGCTGTTGATGCTGACGCTGACCGAGAGCACCTTCGGCGCGGTCGAGTGGCCGGGGGCGGCGCCGGGGGCGTGTCCGGGGGGCGAGGTGCTGCCCGAGGTCTTCATCGGCGGTGATCGGCCGGCGGAGGTGCTGCTGCCGAGCGATTACGATCCGGCGGTGGCCTATCCGCTGGTGATGGTGCTGCATGGCTACGGGGCCTCGGGGCGGTTGCAGGCGGGGTTCCTCGGGCTCGTCGAGCGGGTCGAGGCCGATGACATCATCATGGTGATGCCCGATGGCACCGTCGATGGCACCGGACGGCGGCACTGGCAGGCGCGGACGTGCTGCGGCGAGGGCGGGGCGCCGGTGGACGACGTGGGTTATCTGGTGGGGCTCGTCGAGGAGGCGGCGGCGACGTGGAACATCGATCGGCAGCGGGTCTTTGCCATCGGTCATTCGAATGGTGGCTTCATGGCGTTCGACCTCGCCTGCCTCGCCGCCGACACCTTCACCGGGGTCGTCTCGCTCGCCGGCAGCGCCGGGATCGCGGGGCTCGAGTGCCCGGGCGCCGGACGGGTGGCGGTGCTCGACGTGCATGGCACCCTCGATGACACCATCCTCTACGACGGCGCGCCGTGGCACCTCGGCGCCGAGGCGAGCGCCAACCTGTGGGCCGAGCGCAACGACTGCGGGCTCGCGGTCGAGGGCGCGCCGCTCGACCTGCTCGCGGCGCTGCCGGGCGCCGAGACCGCGGTGCGCGCGTGGAGCGACTGCGATCGGCCCGTCGCGCTCTGGACATTGCTCGGCGAGGGTCACGTACCGCAGTTCACCGAGGCCTTCGGCGTCGAGACCCTGCGCTGGCTGAGCGACGCCGTCGCTCCCTGAGGAGATCGCCCATGCGCGCCCCGCTGCGCCCCGCACTGCTCGGGCTGGCCCTGCTCGCCGCGGGCTGCCAGGAGCCGGACGAAGAGCCGATCATCATCCTGCCCGACGAGGACGCGGCGGTCGACGCCGCTGGTCCCGATGCCGTGTTCGACGCGGCGCCCGACGCGACGCCGAGCGACGGGCCGCTGCCCGACATGCCATCGTGCCTCGATCCCTGTGATGACTTCGACCCATGGACCACGGCCGATCGCTGCGTCGACGGCGCGTGTCTCGGTGAGCCGCTGCCGGCGATGCTCGCGCTCGTCGCCGACGTGCCGCCGATCGGGGGCGCGACGCTGCCGGCGGCCGAGGTGGTCGCGGTGCGGGTCGAGGGCGGGGCGCCGGTGGTCACGCCGACCGGGGCGCGGGCGCCGCGGGCGTTCTATGGCGGCGAGGGCGCGCTGTGGGCGACGCGGCCGCTCGACGCGGTCGACTCGACGGCGGTGCTGCGCTGGGATCCGGCGGCCTCGGAGTTCGCGCCGCGCACCCACCGCGCCCCGCTGGTGCCGGGCGCGCGGGTGGTCCCGCTCGCGGGCGAGGCGCTGGCGCTGGTGGGATCGGATGGCGGCGTGGTGCATGTCACCGCCGATGGCATCGCGACCGCGCTCGGCGTCGGCGCGGCCGATGAGACGGCCTTCTTCGGGTGGCTCGACGGGCGCCTCGTCGGGCGCACGCTCGGCGCTGAGGCGGGCGAGCCGTGGGCGCCCGAGGACGCCGATCTGGCCGGGGTCGACGCGGCGGCGCCGCTGGCGGTGGTGGGCGGCTTCGGCTTCGTGCGCGGCTCGGAGGCGCTCGCGGTGGTCGATATCGCCGGGCGCCGGGTCGCCGGGCTCGCGCTCGCCGCGCCGCCGCGGATCGGGCCGCCGGCGCTCGGGGCGCGGTGGGCGGTGGCGCCGGCGGGGGACGCGGTGATCGATCTGTCGGTGTGGCCGCCGCGGCTGCATCGGCTGGCGTCGGCGTGGGTCGACGCCCGGGTCGTGGCCGGCGCGGTGGTGGCGATCGACGCCGAGGGCGCGGTCTGGCGGAGCACGCTCGGCGACGACGGCCCGGCGCCGCTCGATCGGCAGGGCGCGCTGGCGCCGGGGGCGACGATCTTCGCGGTGGCGCCCGATGGTGCGCTGGCGCTGGCGGGCGTGGGCGAGTCGCGGTGGGCGATCCGGGCCGAGGGTGGCGCGCCGGTGGTGCTGCCGCCGCTCGCGGCGACCTTCGCCGGGTTCGGGCCGGGGCACGTCTGGTTCACCGCGCCGGGGCGGGTCGACGCGCTCGATCGGGCGACGCTGACCGCGGCGACGCGGGACGATCCGGCGATCGGGGCGCCGCTGGGGGTGGTGGGCGAGGCGCTGCTGGTGCGGCACGCGACGCCGGCGCCGGCGACGCTGGTGCGGAGCGGGCCGGATGGGGCGACGCCGGTGGCCTCGGTGTGGATCCCGGAGCGCGCCGATCTGAGCGGCGAGGCGGCGCCGCGGGGCGTGATCACGAGCGGGCGGCACGCGGTGTTCTTCGAGGCCGGCGACGGGCCGCTGATGGCGCTCGACCTGCAGGATCCGGCGGCGGTGCCGATCCCTATCGCGCGGATCAACAACCGCCCGAACGCGCTCGACGCGCAGATGAGCCCCGACGGCCGCTGGGTGGTGTGGCGCGCGGGCGACGCGCTGCTCGGCACGCTGCGCGGCGCGCGGGTGACCGGCGAGGACTACCCCGACGGCGTGGGGCTGTGGCAGAGCCGGCAGTACCCGGCGCTGATGGCGCCGAACGCCGCGCGGCTGACGGTGCAGGTCGCGCCGGGGCCGACGACGGGGATCCCGGTGGTCGAGCTCGACGACCCCGAGCCCGACGAGGGCCTGTTCGTGCTCGTGCCGGGGCAGGGGACCTACCCGCTGACGTGGATCGACGACGACGCGCTGCTCTACGGCGCCTGCTTCGGCGAGGGCTGCCCGGCGTGGGGGCTCGGGGTGGTGCGGCTGTTCGGCGAACAGTTCGACGTGCGGCCGCTGATCGACCCCGATCCGGCCGTGCGGCGGCCCGAGTGGGGCGCGACGGCGATGGCGACGCCGGCCGATGTGTACTTCGTGCGCGACACGGCGCGGCAGTTGTTGGTGCAGCGGGTCCCGATCGGCGGCAACGGGCCGTGGATGACCGTCACCAACGGCGCGCCCGACGACGTGGTGCGGCTGTGGGGGCCGGTCGAGCAGGGGCTGTTGTTCGAACTGGGCGCCGGGCGGGCGTGGTACGCGCCGCCGACGGGCGTGGCGGTCGAGCTGGCGTTGCCCTCGCCGGCGGGGCTGCGCGGGCTCGGCCCGACCGGCCCGGGGCGGCCGCCGGTGGTGATGGCCGCCGGGGAGGCGGGCGCGGGCTGCGCCGACTGCGGCGCGTGGCGGCTCGACGTGCACGGCGGCGCGCCGCTGCGGCTCGGCTCGGCGTTCGACGGCCCGCTGCGCCCGTTCGGCTGGAGCCCCGACGGCCTCGCGGTGGTGCACCACGGCCTCGACGCGAGCGGCCGCCTCGGGGTGCAGCTCACCGGCGCGCACCGCGACGAGCACACGACCGCGGCGGTCGACGGCGCGGCGGACGTGCGCTTCGTGGGGTGGCTCGCGGAGTGACGGCGGCTCAGCGGGTGGGCGTGGCTTCGGGGAAGATGCCCACCCAGTTCGGCTCCCAGGGCTTCTTGTCCTGCTCGATGGCGACCCACGCGCGCCCGATCCGGCGCAGCTCGATGCGCTCGCCGACCCAGCCCTGCTCGAATCGGGTGAGCGGCCGCGTCGCCCGCTCGGCCAGGGGCGTGAGGTAGGCATCGAGCGGGGCGGAGAGCTCGACGGTGGTCTCTTCGCCGCGCAGCACCCGCTCGACCGCGTCGCGCGCGTCGTCGAGCTGCGCGAGCTCGTCGAAGTCCTCCGGGCGCAGGTACACCATGCTCGCGAAGACGGTCTCGCCCCGCGTATCGACGGCGAGCACCGCGAAGCCCCCGCCCTCGCCTCGGCCGAACATCACCCCCGGCAGCACGGCTTCTCGCGGCAGCGGCGCGGAGGTGCCCGAGGGCCAGTCGGTCGCGGCGAGGCAGGCGACGGGGCGCGTCGCCGTCGGTGCGTCGCAGTCGGCAGGAGCGGCGAGGTGACTGCGGGTGAGCGAGTTGCTGTCGGGCCGGGGCGGAGCCACTTCGATCGGGCGGTCATAGGGAAAGCAGCCATAGAAGATGGCGAGCAAGGCAATCATGGCACCCTCCCATCGCTGATGCCTCGACTCTGACATCACCCCACGGACCCGATCCACCCCCGACCGATGCCCGCCGCTTTCCTCCGCCCGCCCGGCGCGGAGCTGGCGTATCCTCACCCCACCAGCAGGGAGGACGCCGCATGGCCCGCATGTCGACCCGCCGCAAGATGGCGATCGCGACCTGGAGCGCACCGCGCGAAGGCAACATCTACGGCAAGCTCACCCTCGACGTCGGTGAGGCGCTCGACTACATCACCTGGGCGCGCGAGACCACCGGCGAGAAGATCACCATCACCCACCTGGTCGGCAAGGCGATGGGGCTCGCGCTCGCGGCGGCGCCGGGGCTCAACGGGCGCATCGTCTTCGGCCGCTTCGTGCCCTTCGCGAGCGTCGACGTCGCGTTCCTCGTCGTCGTCGAGGGTGGCAATGATCTCGCCAAGGTCAAGGTCGCCGACGTCGACCAGAAGACCGTCGCCCAGATCGCCGCCGAGCTGCGCGCGGGCGCGGAGCGGGTGCGCACCGGCGGTGATCCCGAGTTCGAGAGCAGCAAGGGGCTCATGCGCGCGCTGCCGACGTGGATCATCCGCCCGCTGCTGCGCGGGGTCTCGTTCGTCACCAGCGCGCTGGGTATCGAGCTCAAGGCGCTCAAGCTCAGCCGCTTCCCGTTCGGCAGCGCGGTGCTCACCAACGTCGGCGTCTTCGGCCTCGACGAAGGCTTCGCGCCGCACACCCCGTTCGCGCGGGTCCCGGTCTTCGTGCTGATGGGCGCGATGCACGACGCGGTCGTCGCCCGCGACGGGCAGGCGGTGATCCGCCCGCAGATGACGATCACCGCGACGATCGACCACCGCTTCATGGACGGCGCGCAGGGCGCGGTGCTCGCGCGCACGATGCGGGAGGTCTTCGCGAACCCGTGGAAGCTCGACGGTCTGGATGGGCGGCCGAAGGCGATCGAGGCGGAGCCCGGCGGGGTGTCAGCGTGAAATGACCTGAGTTAGCGGGTGTTGCCGAGCCCGCCCGCCTCGCCGGTCGGCACGTCACCGCTCGACGTCAGCTCGTAGGCCGACTCGGGCGGGGTGTAGCCGGCCGGGACCACGTAGGCGACGATCGCGCTCGACCGGAACGGGCTGATGCAGACCGAGTTCGACTGGTTGCCGCCGAGCAGCATGATGCTGCTGCCCTGCTTGCCGACGACGAAGCCGACGTGGCCCTTGCCGCCGCCCCACGAGATCACCGCGATCGAGCCGTAGGCGGGGCGCTCGAGGCGGGTGCCGTAGGAGCGGAACGAGAGCGCGACCGCGCTGCCGGTGCCGGCCTGACCGGAGTTGACGAGCACCCAGTTGACGAACGAGGCGCACCACGGGACCTCGTCGGTGGTGAAGCGGCCGGTGGTGGCGTGGTACTCGAGCACCCGCGGGCTGTGGCGGCTGCCGACGATCTCGCGGACCCCGATCTCGCCGCGGGCCTTGGCCATCCACGGCGGCTCGCCGCTCGCGCTGCTGCCCGCGCCGGGGCCCGACGGGCCGCCCTGCGGCTCCTGCGCGGGCGTGTTGCCGGGCGCCTGATCGCCGCCGGCGCCGGGGCCCTGACCGGGACCGGCGGTGGTGCCCGGCCCCTCGGCCTGCGGCCCCTGCGGGCGCTCGCCCTGCGGCCCTTGCTGCTGCTGCCCGCCGCCCGGCGCCTGGCCCTGCGCGCCGGGGCCGGTCTGGTCACCCGGGCCGTTCTGCTGCTGTTGCGGCGGCAGCGCGAGGATCTGCCCGACCTGCAACGAGCCCGGGTTGGTGATGCGGTTGAGCTCGGCGATCTCGCGCCAGCGGCTCGCGGCGCCGAGGTGGCGGGCGGCGATCGCGCTGAGGGTGTCGCCGCGCTGCACGGTGTGGGTGCGCCCCTGCCCGACCTCGGCCTCGATCGTGCGCCGGATGTCGGTCGCCTGCCCCTGCCCGGCGGTGCGCGACTGCTGGATGCGGTTGATGTTGGGCGGCCCCGACTCGGGCCCGTCGAAGATGTCGCCGACGGCGGCCTTGACGCGCTCCCAGAGCTGCTCGAACAGGCCCCCGATGCCACCGTTCATCGGCGTCTCCCCCCGGCTCGGCCGAAAACATCACCGCTGGTGTGTCGCAAAGCTCAAAATTGTCACATCGTCGGGGTCGGCTCAAGGTGAAAAATGGCAGCCGCTCGGGGCGCGCGCGGGTGGATCCACCGGGCCGGCGTTGTAGACTCCCGCCGCACCCCCGACCGGAGACGACCGTGCGCCCGACGCTGCCCCTCGCCCTGCTCTCGACCCTGTTGCTCCCCCTCGCCGGCTGTGACGGCGGTGACGATGACGGCGCCGACGGCGGCCCATCCGGGCAGGACGGCGGCGCGCAGCCGGGGCCGCTCGAGGTGACCGTCACCCCGCCGGCGAGCGCGCCCGCGGGCTCGGTGGTGAGCTTCGCCGCCGAGCTGCCCGGCATCGACGGCGGCCCCGAGGTGACCGTGATCCGCGGCGGCGGGCGGGTCGAGGCGGGGGCCGCGGGCTACGCGTGGACGCTCGGCTTCGCGCCGGTCGACAACGTGGTGCGGATCGAGGGCAACGGCGACACCGTCGAGCTGACCGTGCGCGCCACGCTCGACGCGCCCTATCGCGCCGAGCCGTTCGGCGACGTGCACGCCTTTCTCGAAGCCGAGGGACACACCGGCAGCACCGAGGACCTGACCTTCACCGCGGCGGGGCTCTTGATGGGCGCGCCCGCGGGGCTGTTGCACGTCGCGCCCGATGGCACGACGAGCCGCTTCCTGCAGAGCGACGACCTCTCGCGGGTGTGGGGCTTCGCGGCGGGGCCGGGTGGGATCCTGTGGGCGGTCGACGCGGGCAACGGGCGCATGGTGCGCATCCTCGCCGATGGCAGCGTCGAGCAGGCGCTGACGACCGATGGCACGCAGCCGCTCGCGGGCGCCAACTACGTGGCGGTCGATCGCGAGGGGCGGGTCTATCTCTCCGATCCGTGCCTCGGTGAGATCATCCGCCTCGATCCGGCGACCGATGACATCGCGGTGCACCGCTTCGATCTGATGACCGAGGGCGGCCCCAATGGCATGGCGCTCTCGCCCGATGGCACCTCGATGTATGTCGCGACCGAGAACACCGGGCTGTTGTGCGGGCACCGCGAGGTGCCGTTGCAGGATCCGATCGCGGGCGTCTATGTCTTCGACCTCGATGACTTCGGGACCCACGCGCCGGTCGCGGAGCGGATCGGTCTCTTCGGCGACGGGCTCGCGTTCGATGTCGAGGGCAACCTGTACGTGGTCGTCGACCGCGCCGAGAACTTCCAGCTCACCCAGAGCGCGGTGGTGGTGATCCCGGCGGGCGAGACGACGCCGGTCGACTTCCTCGTCGCCGGCGAGCGGCAGATCTTCGCGAACGTGGCGTTCGGCGACGGGGCGTACGGCGCCTCGACGCTCTACATCGCGCTGCTCGCGATCCCGGGCTTCAGCGATCCCGACTCGCGGGGGCTCGAGCGCTTCGAGGTGGGGATCGCGGGGCTGCCGCTGGTGCGGTAGTCAGCGATGACATCGTGATGGCATCATCGTGATGGCATCGACGTGATGCCATCGGTGCCATCACATCTCGGCGTCGGGGTCGCAGCGGGCGATGGCTTCGTCGAGCTCCTCGGCGTAGCGCGCGGTCAGCTCGGGGTGGTCGCGCAGCGCGACGAGCGGGGCGTGCAGGCTCGGGTCGCCGAGGCGGGCGGCGGCCTCGATCGCGGCGGGGTCGATGCCCTCGCGGAGCGCGCGGGCGATGGCGGGCACGGCGGCGGGGTCGTCGCGCTCGGCGAGGCCGACCATCGCCTCGCTGCGGGTGTGCGGGTCGGCGTCGTCGAGGCGGGCGACGAGCGCCGCCCGGATCGCGGGGGTGTCGACCTCGGTCTGGGTGCCGAGCGCAAACGTCGACCAGTTGCGGATCTCGGCGTCGGCGTCGGTCGAGAGCGCGACGAGCGCGTCGAGCGCGTCGGCGTCGTCGTGGCCCATCAGCCCCATCACGACGCCGTAGCGCGCCCGCGGATCGGTGTGGCGGGCGTGCGGCAGCAGGAGCGCGATCGCGCGGGGGTCGCGGAGGTGGCCGAAGGCGATGCCGAGGTCGCCGATCACGGCGGCGTCGTCTTCGACGGCGAGGCGGGCGGCGAGCGCGGTGAAGCACTCTTCGGGCAGGGTGCGCTCGGGCACGCCGAGCTGGCCGATGACGTCGGCGGCGAGCGATCGGCGGCGGGGGCGGGGGTCGCCGAGCAGGGTGCGCATCGCGTCGAGGGTCTCGGCGTCGCCGCGGCGTTGCAGCGCCATGGTCGCCTCGGCGGCGGTCTCTTCGTCGGGGGAGAGCGCGCGCTCGATGAGCGCGGGCACGTCGTCGTCGGCGGGGCGCATGGGGGCTCCTGTCAGGATGGCGGCGCAGGCGCGCGGCCCCGGCATGTGGCACCGGCGGCGGGGCGGCGTCAAGAAGATCGGCGGCGGGCGCGGATCAGCGGCGCGGATCAGCGGCTCGTCCAGACGACGCGCTCCCAGTTGCGATCACCGTTGAGGCCGGTGTTGGCGCCGCAGCGGTAGCCGCCGTTGAAGCGGGCGCCGCCGGTGTGCCAGCACAGGCGGAACTGCGGCTGCACGTTGTTCGTGTCGCACGAGTTGCGCGAGACGCCGGTGCCGGGGGCGACGAAGCCGATCGAGGTGTTCTCCGAGAAGTACCACTCCACGCCGTTGTGCGGGTTGAGCACGTTGTTGCGGTCGCCGGTGTTGCGGAAGACCTGCTCGCGCTCGCCCATGGCGAGGAGCTGCCAGTTGGGCGAGTTGACCCGGCGGCAGCCGTACATGACGTACTCGCCGTCGCAGTTGCGGACCATGTCGGCGACGACGGTGTTGCCGTCGCTGTAGAGGTCGCGGTGGCAGACCTCCCAGCCGCCGAGATCGGCGTCGGGCACGTTCTCGCGGATCCCTTCGAATGTCAGCAGCCCACCGCAGAAGCCTTCGATGCACTCGACGCCGGGCTCGCAGATCCGGCCGCAGCGGCCGCAGTTCTGCGCGTCGTTCTGGAGGTCGAGGCAGACGCCGCCGCACTGGCCGTAGCCGGTCTGTTCACACTCGTCGCCCTGCGCGGCGCAGCCTTCGTCCTCGGGCCAGTCGGTGAGGCCGTCGCCGTCGTTGTCGACGCCGTCGGCGCACCAGGGCAGCGCGACGAGGTCCTCTTCGTCGTCGTCGCGGGCGTTGCCGCAGCCGGGATCGGCGAGGTCGATGAGGCCGTCGTCGTCGTTGTCGAGGCCGTCGGAGCAGCGGACCCGCACCCGGCCGCCGTCGCGCTCGCTGGCGTCGGCGGCGGAGTCGCAGCCGGGGTCGTCGGGCCAGTCGATGCGGCCGTTCTGGTCGTCGTCGCGGCCGTTGGCGCAGGCGGGCGCGAAGGCGGGGTCGGCCTCGTCGTCGTCGGCGGCCGACTCGCAGCCGGGGTCGCGGGGGAAGTCGGCGAGGCCGTCGCCGTCGTCGTCGATGCGGTTGAGGCAGGCGGTCGGCGCGGGCGGGTCCTGCTCGCTCGGGGCGCCGGCGGCGGCGCAGCCGGGGTCGTAGGGGAAGTCGACGAGGCCGTCGCGGTCGTTGTCGAGCTCGTCGGCGCAGGCGGGCGCGGGCTCGGGGTCGGTCTCGCTGCGGCTGCCGGGGCCGGCGCAGCCGGGGTCGAGCGGGAAGTCGGTGAGGCCGTCCATGTCGTCGTCGATGCGGTTGTTGCAGGCGGCGCGCGGCGGTCGTCGGCCTCGTCGGTCGTCGCCGCGGCGGCGCAGCCGATGTCGTCGGGGAAGTCGATGAGGCCGTCGTCGTCGTCGTCGACGCCGTTGGCGCAGGCGGGCGCTCGGCGGGATCGGCCTCGCTCGCGCCGCCTGCGGGTGGCGCAGCCGGGGTCGAGGGGTGGTCGACGAGGCCGTCGCCGTCGTCGTCGAGGCCGTTGAAGCAGGCGGGCGGCGCGGCGGGCGGGTCGCGCTCGTCTTCGTCGTCGGGGGTGGCGCAGCCGACGTCGTCGCCGTCGATGAAGCCGTCGCCGTCGTTGTCGACGGCGTCGCTGCAGCCGGGCGGGAGGCGCTCGACGTCGACGGAGAGCGGAAGGGGATGCCGAGCCCGAGGGGGTGGTCGACGAAGACGAAGTAGTCGCCGGGCGCGGCGCGCGTCGATGACGACGGCGCCGCTGCGGTTCTGCTGCTGCTGGTTCTGCGCGGGGGCGCAGGCGATCTCGGCGGCGGCGTTGGTGCAGGCGGTGCGCACGTAGAGCGTCGTGTCGCCGGCGGTCTCGGGGTTGGTCGGTGCTGAAGGCGCAGGCGGGCGTTGAATCGCGGTCACTGTAGACGAAGATGCGCTCGGCGGCGGTGGCGCCGCCGCAGCGAGCCGGAGAACTGGTTGGTGCCGCCAGCGGAGGTGTCGTCGAGGATGAAGGCGCGCCGACGGGGTACTCGAGGACGCGCACGCCCTGGCCGCAGGCGTCGACCTCGTCGCCGTCGCTCGCGGCGCGGCAGCCGATGTCGAGCGGGAAGTCGACGAGGCCGTCGCCGTCGTTGTCGACGTCGTCGGCGCACTGCGGCGGGCGGCGTCGGGGTCGTCTCGTCGCGGTCTTCGCGGGTGTCGCAGCCGGGGTCGGTGGGGAAGTCGACGCGGCCGTCGGTCGTCGTCGTCGAGGCCGTTGCGGCACGGCGCGAGCGGGATCTGTTCGATGCTGCATCGCGAACTGCCGGCGCGGCCGGCGGCGCCGTCGAGGAAGATGTAGTAGGTGCCGGGCGCGGGCTCGTCGATCCGCAGCGAGGGTGTTGGCGGCGACGTCGTCGCGGGCGGCTCGCGCTGGCAGGCGACCTCGCTCTGCGGGGGTCGGGCAGCCGCGGCGCACGTAGATCGCGGTCTCGAGCTGGCGTCTCGGGGAGCGCGGTGGTGATGCGGAGCGCCTCGATGGGGCGGTCGACGCGTAGACGAGGAAGGCGACCTCAGGGGCGCGCCGCGGCCGCCGCAGGTGCCCTCGCGGGCGAAGGGTTCGCCGCTGGAGTCGCCGCGCACGGTGCGGTCGCCGTCGGACGACCTCGGCGGCGACGCGGCGCCGCGCCGCAGCGGCCGCCTTCGGTGGCGTCGGCGGCGGCCTCGCAGCCGGGGTCGTCGGGGTAGTCGACGCGCGCCGTCGCCGTCGTTGTCGACGCCGTCGGCGCAGGGGGGCGGCGCGCTCGCCGATCGGCCTCGTCGTTGTCGCCGAGGCCGGCGCAGCCAGGGTCGTCGGGGTAGTCGACGCGGCCGTCGCCGTCGTCGTCGAGGCCGTTGCCGCAGGCGGCGCGCGAGGGCGGATCGGCCTCGTCTTCGTCGCCGGCCGCCGCTGCAGCCGGGTCGGCGGGGAAGTCGATGATGCCGTCGCCGTCGTCGTCGAGGCTGTTGAAGCACACCGGCGGGCGCGTCGCCGTCGGCCTCGCGCGGGTCGGCGACGCTGGAGCAGCCGGGATCGGCGAGGTCGACGAGGCCGTCGTCGTCGTTGTCCTGGCTCGTCGGCGCACTGCGGCAGCGGCATGCGCATGTCGAACTCGTCGTCGTCGCCGGCCGAGCCGCAGCCGGGGTCGGCGGGAAGTCGATGAAGCCGTCGTCGTCGTCGTCTTCGCCGTTGCTGCACGCGGGCAGCGGCGGGTCGTCGGCTCTCGTCGTCGTCGCGGGCCGAGGCGCAGCCGCGGTCAGCGAGGTCGATGGCGCCGTCGCCGTCGTCGTCCTCGCCGTTCTGGCAGGCGGGCACGGCGCGGATCGGTCTCGTCGTCGTCGTCGGGGCCGTCGCAGCCGGGTCGTCGTCGTCGATGGCGCGCCGGCGCCGTCCGTCGTCGTCGACGCCGTTCTGCAGGCAGGCGGCGCGGATCGGGTCGACCTCGTCGTCGTCGTCCGGGGCCGTCGCAGCCAGGGTCGTCGAGGTCGGTGAGGCCGTCGCCGTCGTCGTCCTCGCCGTTCTGGCAGGCCGCGACCGGCGGCGCCGCGTCGGCGTCGTCGTCGTCGCCGTCGTCGCTCTCGCCGTTGCAGGCCGCGAGCAACACCACCCCGAGCACGACGAGCCACCGCTGCATATCATCCTCCACGCCGTAGAGGGGCGCAGGGTACGACAGCGGGGCGGGCCGCGACAAAGGTCGGACATGACATTGCGCCTCGATCGGTTGACACCGCGGCGGCGGCGTTCATGATGGCGCGGTCGCGAGCGCGCCGCCGATCGGAGGCGGCCGCGTGGCCACCGGCAGAGCGAACAGGAAGTGTGATGATCTCGGTACGGAATCTCGAAAAACGGTACGGCGAGATCCGCGCCGTCTCGGGCCTCTCCTTCGAGGTCGAGCGGGGCGAGATCGTGGGCCTGCTCGGGCACAACGGCGCGGGCAAGACGACGGTGATGAAGGTGATGACCGGCTTCCTCGAGCCGACGGCGGGCACCGTGCTCGTCGGCGGCGTCGACGTGGTCGCCGATCGCCTCGCGGTGCAGCGGCAGATCGGCTATCTGCCCGAGAACGCGCCGCTCTACCCCGAGATGCTCGTGCAGGAATACCTGCTGATGATGGCCGAGCTGCGGCGCATCCCCGCCGAGAAGCGGGTCGCGGCGGTGGCCGACGCGGTGCGCGCGACCGGGCTCGAAGGCCGGCTCGTGCAGCCGATCGCGACGCTCTCGAAGGGCTACCGCCAGCGGGTCGGGCTCGCGCAGGCGATCCTGCACCGGCCCGAGGTGCTCGTGCTCGACGAGCCGACCAACGGCCTCGACCCGGTGCAGATCGTCGAGATCCGCGACCTGATCCGCCGGCTCGCAAAGACCAGCACGGTGATCCTCTCGACCCACATCCTCTCGGAGATCGAGGCGGTCTGCGACCGGGCGGTGATCCTCATCGACGGCGAGCTCGCCGCCGATCGGCGCCTCGCCGAGCTGCTGCAGAGCGACGTGATCCGCGTCGCCGTCGGCGAGGGCGCGCGCGACGTGCCGCGGGTGCTCGGCGCGGTCGAGGGCGTCCGGTCGGTGACCCGCGACGGCGAGCGCGGCGGTTATGCGCAGTGGCGCGTCGAGTGCGCGCCGGGCGCCGATCCGGCCCCGGCGATCGCGGCGGCGGCGCACACGGCGGGCTGGAAGCTCGGGCAGCTCTCGCCCGAGACGCAGAGCCTCGAACAGGTCTTCCGCGACCTCATGACGCGCCACGTCTCGCGGGCGCGGACGGAGAAGACGAAGACGGAGAAGACGGAGAAGGCAGCATGAGCGCACCGAATCGCCGAGCGGAAGGAGGCCGTCCCCTCGCCGGGGGCGCCGCGGAGATCCCGCCCGCAGGGCGGCCGGACGAGCACGGCGGAGGGCAGCGATGAACGGCATCTCGACGATCGCGCGCAAGGAGCTGCGCAGCGTCTTCCTCTCGCCGGTGGCGCTGATCTTCCTCGGCGTCTTCCTGATCGCGGTCTTCTTCAACTTCTTCTTCATCAGCAAGTTCTTCGCCCGCAACCTCGCCGACGTGCGCCCGCTGTTCGCGTCGTTGCCGGTGCTGCTGATCTTCCTCGTCGCGGCGCTGACGATGCGGCAGTGGAGCGAGGAGCAGAAGTCGGGCACGCTCGAGGTGCTGTTGACCCTGCCGCTGCGCACCCGCGACCTCGTCGCCGGCAAGTTCGTCGCGGGGCTCTCGCTCGTCGCGCTCGCGCTCGCGCTGACCCTGCCGCTGCCGATCACCGTCGCGCTGCTCGGCGACCTCGACTGGGGCCCGGTCGTCGGCGGCTACGTCGCCGCGCTGCTGCTCGGCTCGACCTACCTCGCGCTCGGGCTGTGCATCTCGTCGCTGACCGACAACCAGATCGTCGCGCTGCTCGTCACCGCGATCGTCGGCGGGCTGCTCTACATCGTCGGCGCCGATCAGGTCGCCGGCACGGTGGGGGTGGTGCTCGGCACCGACGCCGCCGAGGTGATGCGCGGGCTCGGCACCGGGAGCCGCTTCGACAGCATCGAGCGGGGCGTGCTCGACCTGCGCGACCTCTTCTACTACGGGTCGCTGACGGTCTTCTTCCTCGTGCTCAACGGCTACTTCCTCGAGACCAAGCGCATGGAGAAGCAGCCGGCCGGCGGCGCCTCGCGGCGGGGCACGCTGCTGCTCACCGTCGCGCTCGCCGGCGGCAACGTCGTGCTCGGCAACCTCTGGCTCGCCCCGGTCACCGCGGTGCGCGCCGATCTCACCGCCGACGGCGAGTACAGCATCAGCGACGCGACCGAGGAGATCCTCGCCGGCCTCGACGAGCCGCTCGTGATCGCCGGCTACTTCTCCGAGAAGACCCACCCGCTCCTCGCGCCGCTCGTGCCGCGGATCCGCGACTTCCTGCAGGAGTACGCGGTGCGCGGCGACGAGCACGTCCGCGTCGAGTTCCACGACCCGACCAAGGCGCCCGAGATCGAGGAGGAGATCAAGGAGCAGTACGGCATCGACTCGGTGCCCTTCCGCGTCTCGGGCCGCAACGAAGAGGCGGTCGTCAACAGCTACTTCCACATCCTCGTCAAGTACGGCGACGAGTACGAGGTGCTCTCGTTCGGCGACATCATCGAGGTGCACGCCGACGAGACCGACGTGCAGGTGCGGCTGCGCAACCTCGAGTACGACGTCACCCGCTCGATCAAGCGGGTCAGCGAGGGCTTCGCGAGCATCGAGTCGGTGCTCGCCCGCAACGACCAGACCGTGCAGCTCGTCGCCTACGTCACCCCCGGCCAGCTCCCGCCCGAGTTCGCCGAGGTCCCGACCCGGCTCAAGAAGATCGCCGAGGAGCTCGCCGAGAAGAGCGGCGGCCGGCTGAGCTACGAGCAGATCGACCCGCTCCAGGACCCGAGCGTCGCGCAGGGGATCGCGGCCGAGTACGGCATCCAGCCGATGGCGGCCGATCTCTTCGGCCAGCAGCGCTTCTACCTGCACTTCGTCTTGAAGGTCGGCGAGCGCGCCGAGCCGCTGTTCCCGCAGGGCGACTTGAGCGAGGCCGACCTGCGCACGACCATCGAGGCGGGGATCCGCCGGCTGACGCCGGGCTTCGTCAAGACGATCGGGCTCGTGACCGAGGTGACGACGCCGCCGATGCCGCAGATGCCGGGCGTGCCGCAGCACCCCGAGCAGATGGACTACCAGGGGCTCGAGCGCGCGCTCGCGGCCGACTTCGAGTTCCGCCGCCTCGACCTCGGCGACGGCGCCGTGCCCGGTGACATCGACGTGCTCCTCGTCGCCAAGCCCGGCGCGCTCGACGCCAAGCAGCAGTTCGCGATCGACCAGTACCTCATGCGCGGCGGCGCGGTGATCGCGCTCGCGGGCGCCTACCGGGTCAAGCCGGAGCGCACCGGGCTCAACGCGATCAAGGAGGCCGACCCGCTCTTCGCGCTGCTCAAGAGCTACGGGGTCGACGTCGAGCAGGCGTTCGTGATGGATCCGCGCAACACCTCGTTCCCGATCCCGGTGCGCGAGCAGCGCGGCGCGTTCGTCTTCGAGCGGGTCGAGATGCTGCCCTACCCGTTCTTCATCGACGTGCGCACCGACGGCTTCAACCGCGAGCACCCCGCGCTCGCCGGCGTGCCCTCGCTGGCGATGACCTGGACTTCGCCGGTGCGGGTGCGCGAGGGGCTCGGCGCGGGGCTCGCGGCGCAGACGCTGCTCACCAGCTCCGATCAGAGCTGGGTGCGGCTCGACACCTCGCTCGAGCCCGACCTGCAGAAGTACCCCGAGCAGGGCTTCGCGCCGCCCGAGGACGGCAAGCGCGCCGCGGTGCCGCTCGCCGTCGCGCTCACCGGCACCTTCCCCAGCCACTTCGCCGACAAGCCCTCGCCGCTCTTCGAGCCCGGTGCTACGCCCGACGCGGCCGACATCGAAGACAAGGCCGATCGCACCGGCCGCACGCTCAAGAGCTCGACCCCCGACGCCCGCCTCGCCGTCGTCGGCTCCTCGGAGTTCGTCGGCGACCTCGTCACCCAGATCGGCGGCCAGATCGGCGGCGGCAGCTACCGGGGCAACCCGGTCTTCTTCCGCAACCTCATCGACTGGGCGCTCGAAGACACCGATCTCCTGCAGATCCGCTCCGCCGGCGCTTTTGCGCGCACCCTGCGGCCGATGGACGACGGCGAGCGCACCACCTACGAGACGGCCAACTACATCATCGTGCTGCTCTCGCTCGCCGGCGTGCTGCTCGTCACCGTCGGGCGCCGCCGCATGGCGAAGCCGATCCCGCTCGGCAGCGCGAAGGGAGGCAACGCGTGAACGCCACCAACAAGATCCTGCTCGGCCTGCTCGTCTTGCAGGCGGCGCTGCTCGCGGTGACCTGGGTGAGCGACCTCGGGCGCGCCGGCGCGGTCGACGCGCAGCGGCTCTTCGAGGCCGAGCCGACCGCGGTGACGGCCTTCGAAGTGACCAAGCGCCCCGACAAGGGCGAGGAGCCGTCGTCGGTGCGGCTCGAGCGCAAGGGCGAGCAGTGGGTCGTCGCCGGCGCCGATGACTTCCCCGCCGACGCCAAGAAGGTCGAAGACATCCTCGACAAGCTCCTCGGCGCCAAGCGCCGCGAGCCGATCGCCGAGACGGCGGCGAGCCACAACGCGCTCGGGGTCGGTGACACGAACCATGACAAGAAGGTCGTCGTGCGCGTCGGCGACACCGCGCGCACGCTCTACGTCGGCAACGCCAAGGGCACGAGCATTCACGCCCGCTTCGAAGGCGAGCCCGCGGTGTGGCTCGCGCGTGGCATCTCGTCGTGGGGCATCGCCGATGGCATCGACAGCTACATCGACACCGCCTACGTCGAGATCGAAGATCCCACCGAGGTGCAGGTGCAGAACCCGCTCGGTGTCATCGAGCTGCAGAAGGACGACGCCGGCAAATGGCACGTCGCGCAGCTCAAGCCGGGGGCGACGGTCGACGAGAGCCGGGTGCGTGCCTTCGTCGGCGCGGCGCGTCTCATTCGGATCGCCGAGCCGGTCGGGCGCACGGCCGATCCGGCCTACGGGCTCGGCCCCGGCGCGACGACGGTGCGGCTCAAGGCGGGTGACAAGACCGCCGAGTATGCCATCGGCGCCGAAGCGGGTGACTTCCGCTATGTCAAGGCAGCCGACAACGACTATGTCATCAAGGTGCGCAAGTACGCCGTCGACTCGCTGCTCACCCAGACGCCCGATCAGTTCGTCGAGGAGCCGGCGGCGCCGCCCGGTGGCATGCCCGGTGGCATGCCCGGGATGCCCGGTGGCATGCCCGGTGGCATGCCCGGCATGCCCGGTGACATGCCCGGCGAGCTGATGATGCCGCCGCCCGGTCACTGATCCCGGCGGGCCGACCCCCGCCGCCCGCCGCGTCCGCCCTTCGATCGCTCCCCGTGTCAGGGCCGTTTCAACAGGCCCCCCGGTCTGCTACTGTCGCGCCGACCCCGTCTCGAAGGGAGTGGTATGCACATCGCCCTCACCCTGACGCTCGTCGCCGCGTCCCTCGCGCTCGGCTGCGGCGGCGGCCCCGCCCCGCAGGGCGACCGGACCGAGGCCGCCCCGGACGCGCCCGATCCCGACCGCGCCAACCCCTGCGACGCCACCTCGATCGATCCCACCGAGAACCCCTGCGTCGGCCCCGCCGCCGACGCCGCCCGCCGTGAGGCCGAGGCGGCGATGGCGACCGAGGGCGACCGCGCGAGCGGCGAGGCCGCCGCCGACGACGACGACGATGGCAGCGCGCCCGCCCCGGCCCCCGGCACCGCCGGCCCCGGCGACGAGGGCGAGCCCGAGGGCGCGGCCCCCCCCGCCGAGACCACCCCGGAAGGCTGAGAGCGACCGATGGCGATCGCGGAGCGAGGCCGGCGCAGCCACTTCTCGCTGCGGCTCGAACAGGGCCTCGGCCGCCTCGTGCTCGGCGAGCGGCAGGTCGCCGACCTCTTCGCCGTCGAGGAGATGCAGCTCGCGTTGCCCGAGGTCCCCAGCCGCCTCGACATGAGCGGCGGCGTCGAGCGCTTCCGCCACCAGCGCGCCCGCCTCGAGCGCCTCGTCGTCTTCGTCGACGACCAGGACCTCGGCCGCGCGCTCCGCGCCGCGCTCCGCGGCGGCCCCATCGCCGACGTCGAGGTCCGCGCGCTCGACGGTGACCTCGTCATCCTCGGCGAGATCGCCGGCGACCTGCCCGCGCCCTTCATCGCCCGCCTCCGCCTCGAGCCCGCCAGCGTCGCCGACGAGCGCGCGCTGCTCGTCAGCGTCTACCAGACCCGCATCTTCGGCCCCGCCCGCCTCGCCGCGCCGCTGCTCGCCGCCGAGCTGCTCCGCGGCCTCGGCCTCGGCGCCCGCCTCGTCGGCCCCACCGCCGCGACCGTCGACCCCGTCGACCTGCTGCTCTACGAGATCTGCGCCGAGCTCGGCTGGAAGGCCCCCGACCGCCGCGACGTGCGCCTCGTCGAGACGCAGTGCACCGCCGGCCGCGTCCGCCTCGTCACCGCCCGCCAGACCCCCGGCCGCGTCGGCCCCCGCGGCGTCGGCCCCGCGCTCGAAGCCAGCCCCGGCGCCCGCCGCTTCCTCGCCGACTACGAGGCCAAGTCGCTCTACGCCTCGACCGAGGCGCTCATCGCCGACGGCCAGCTCGACCGCGCGATCGCCGCCTACGACCGCCAGCTCGAGGTCCACCCCGACCACCCGTTCCTCGTCACCCGGCTGCTCCAGCTCCAGGTCACCCAGGGCGTCACCTCGGCCGGCGCGCTCGCCGACGCCGCCGCGCTCGCCCGCGCCCGCCTCGCCCGCTACCCCGACGACCAGGACGCGCTCTGCGCGCTCGGCGTCGTGCAGCAGCGCCAGGGCCACGTCGAGGCCGCCGCCGAGACCTGGGCCCGCCTCGCCGATCTCGCCGAGAAGCGCGGCGACGCGGTCGAGGCCGCGCAGGCCCGCTGCGCCGTCGCCGCGACCCTCGCCGAGCGCGACGCGCCCGCCGCGGTGCGCGCGCTCGAATCGGCGCTCGCGCTCCGCCGCCGCCTCCCCGGCGCGCTGCGCCTGCTCGCCGACCTGCAAGCCCGCACCGGCGACTGGGCCGCGGCGCTGCGCACCCGCGAGCGCCTCCTCGCCCGCGAAGAAGACCCCGCCGCCCGCCGCGCGCTGCTGCACCAGCTCGGCCGCCTCGCGCTCGACGCCGCCGGCGACCTCGACGCCGCGATCGGCTACTTCGAGCGCGCCTTGGAGCAAGGCCCCGACGACATCGACGCGCTCCTCGGCCTCGCCGCGGCGCAGGAGCGCGCCGGCCGCATCCTGCCCGCGGTGCGCACCCTCGACCGCGCCGCGCGGCTCTTGCAGGAGCGCGGCGACCACGCCGGCGCCGCCGACGCGATGGTGCGCCTCGGCGACCTCTGGCGCCGCGACCCCGCCGAGGGCGCCGCGACCGCCGCGCTGCGCTACCGGCAGGCGCTGATGCTCGTGCCCGGCCACCCCGGCGCCTTGTTCGGGCTCGCCGAGGCCGCGCTCGCCGACGGCGACCAGGCCCGCGCCCGCAACGCGCTCGAAGAGCTGCTCCGCGTCGCCGACGAGGGCCGCCCCGGCGTCGACCGCCACGCCGTCCACCTGCGGCTCGGCGAGGTCCTCGCGCTCCCCGGCGGCGACCCGCCGCTCGCGGTCGCGTGGTTCCAGAAGGCGCTGCAAGGCACCCCGGCGCAGGCCGAGGCGGCGCTCGGCGCGCTCGAACGCCTGCACGCCGCCGCCGAGCGCTGGGACGACGTCGCCCGCGTGCTCGAGCTCGCCGCCGCGCGGGTGGCCGATCCGGTGGAGAAGGGCGCGCGCATCACCCGGCTCGCCGAGGTCGTGCACCGCCGCCACGGCGACGAGGCGCGCGCGGTCGCGCTGCTCGAAGAGGCGGCGACGCTGCGCCGCGACGACCCGGCCGTGCTCGAACGCCTCGCCGCGGTGCACCGCGACGCCGGCCGGCACGAGGCGCTCGAAGCGATCCTCGCCCGCTGGTGCGCGCGCGTCGAAGCGCCCGAGCGCCTCGCCGACCTCTACGCCGAGCGCGGCGACCTCCTGCGGCAGCACCTCAACCGCACCGACGAGGCCGCCGCGGTCTACGCGCTCGCGCTCGGCTGCGTCGGCGCCCACCGCGACGCGCTCGAAGGGCTCGCCGACATCTACCGCGAGCGCGAGCGCTTCGGCGAGCTGGTGCCGCTCCTCGAACGCCTCGCCGGCGTCGTGCCGCGCGACGAGGCCGGGCGGGTGTGGCTGGAGCTCGGGCGGGTGCAGGCCCGCATCCTCGACCGGCCGCGCGCCGCGATCACGAGCTACGAGCACGCCCGCGAGACCCGCCCCGCCGACCCCGAGGTGCTGCGCCCGCTCGCCGACCTGCTCTTCGGCGCCGGGCAGGCCAAGGCCGCGGTGCCGCACTACCTCGCGCTGCACGCCGTCTACGAGGGCGAGGGCTACGACGAGCCCGCCGGCCCCTTCCTCGCCCGCGTCGCCGAGGCGCTCGACGCGGCGGGCAAGGGCGACGAGGCGCTCGCGTTCCTCCGCACCGCGGCCGAGGCCGACCCCGACCGGCAGGCGGTCTACGAGCAGGCGCAGGACATCTACCTCCGCCGCGGCGACGTCGCCGGCATCGTCGACTTCTTCAGCGCCGGCCTGCGCGCCGCCATGCGCCCGAGCGTGCGCCGCTTCCTCGCCAAGCGCGCCGGCCGGCTCTTGTGGCGCGAGCTGCGCCGCCCCGAAGAGGCCGCGCCGCTGCTCGACGAGGTGCTGCGCGCCGATCCCGAGGACGCCGACGTGCGGCGGATGCGGCTCGAGGTCGCGACCGCCGTCGCCGACTGGCCGCGGGTCGCCGCGCTGCTCCGCGCGCAGCTCGAGCGCGCCGAGCCCCGCGAGCGCCCCGCGCTGCTGTTGAGCCTCGCCAAGCTCGCCTACACCGCGCTCGAACGCCCCGACGAAGGCACCCAGCTCGCGCTCGCCGCGCTCGGCGAGCAGCCCGACTACCGCCCCGCGCTCACCCTGCTCGGCGAACGCAGCTACGCCGCCGAGGACTGGCAGAACGCCCGCCGCGCCTACGCCGGGCTCGTCGAAGCCGACGGCGCCGATCCGCGCCCCGACGACGTCTATCGCCTCGCGGTCGCCGAGCGGCACCTCGGCGAAGACGACGCCGCCCGCGTCCGCCTCGCCCGCCTGCACGCCCGCGGCGCCGCCTCGCCCGACGCGCTCGACCTGCTCGCCACCCTCGCGATCGACGCCGCCGACGCCGACGCGCTCGCCGCCGTGCTCGACGACCGCCTCGCGCTCGGCGAGCCGGCCGCCGACCGCGCGCGCTCCTGCGCTCGGCCGCGCGGCTCCTCACCGCCGACGCGCGCCACCGCCTCCGCGGCGTCGACTGCTGGTCGGCGCTGCACGCGCTCCTCCCCGAAGACGACGAGGCGATCGCGGCGCTGCGCGCGGCCGGCGTGCTGCCCGAGCCCGAGCCCGAGCCGCTCCCCGAGCAGGTCGCCGAGCGCGCGCTCGACGACGACGAGCTCCCGCTCGACGACGACGACGAGCTCCCGCCGCTCGACATGAGCCGCCTCGCCTTCGACCCGAGCGACGCCGCCGCCGAGGCCGAGGCGATCGAAGCCCGCCTCGCCGGTGAGCTCACGCCCGCCGAGCGCGCCCGCGCGCTGCTCTCGCTCGCCGAGCTGCGCCGCGACCGGCTGCACGACCCCGACGGCGCGGTGCCCGCCTTCGAAGAGGTCCTCGACCTCGCCGAGCCCGCCGGCCCCGAGTGGAGCGAGGCGCTCGAAGCGCTCGAAGACCTGCACGCCATCCGCGAGGACTGGCCGCGGCTCCTCGCGCTCTACGACCGCCGCGAGGCTGCCGGCGGCGACCCGGCCGAGATCGACCTGCTCCGCGCCTCGATCCTGCGCGCCGCCGGCCGGCTCGACGAGGCCGTCGAGGCCGCCGAGCGCGCCGCGCCGACGAGCGGCCGGGCGCTCGACCTCTTCGTCTCGCTGCTCGTCGAAGCCGGGCGCCCCGCCGAGGCCGCCGCCGCGCTCGTCGACGACCTCGCCCGCCTCGGCGCCGAAGACGCCGGCCACCGCCGCTGGCGCGCCGCCGAGCTGGTCGCGGCCGCCGACCCCGCGCAGGCGCTCGCGTGGCTCGCCGAGGCCCACGCCGACCTCGGCGACCGGCGCTCTGCGACGCCTGGGTCGAGGCCGCCCGCGCCGCCGGGGACCGCCGCGCGCTCGCCGACGCGCTCGAAGCGCAGGCCGACGCGCTCCGCGGCGGCGGCGGCGTCGACGCGATCCGCCGCTCGAACGCGCTCGCCGAGGCCGGCCGCGTCGCCGCCGAGCTCGGCGAGACCCGGCGCGCGCGGCGCCTCTTCGACGCGAGCCTCGCCGCCTGGCCCGACAACGTCGAGGTCCTCGACGACCTCGCCGCGCTCCTCGACCGCATCGACGACGTCGCCGCGCTCGTCGTGGTGCGCGGGCGGCAGATCGAGGCCGCGCTGCCCGGCCCGCACCGCGGTGAGATGGCGCTCGCGCTCGCGCGACTCGCGATCACCCGCCTCGGCGACCGGGCGACGGCCGAGCGGTGGCTGGCGGTCGCCGCGGACGACCTCGACGGCACGCCGGCGGCGGCGCAGGTCGCGCGGCTCCAGGCGGCGCCCGGCGACGCGGCAGGGGAGCGCGCCGCCCGACGGCGCCGGCGGCAGGCCGAGCGCCACGCTGATCGGCCCCGATGCGCGCGGCGCGGACGGTGGCATACGCGGTGCCGCGCCGGTGACCGCCGCGATCCGCCGCCGCGGCCCGCAGACCCTCGGCGCCGACGCGGCGCTGGCGACCGCGGCGCCCGCAGCCTCACTGACGACGATGATCGTGGCGCCCGCGGCCTCACCGACCGCGGCGCCCGCGACCGTGACGAACTCGGCGCCCGCGACCGCGACGCCTCGGCGCCTGCGACCGCGATGCCCGCGGCACCGCGATGCCGCGCCGCAGCCTCGCCGACCGCGACCGCCACCCTGCGCTCGACGACGACGCCTTCGACTCCACCGGCGACGACGACGACGACTTCGACGGCGAGCTCGCCGACGCGCTCGACGCGCTCGACGAGAGCGACACCGACCCTGGCCGCGACGCGCCCGTCGACGAGACCCGCTTCGCCCGCGCGCTCGACGTCACCCCCGCCGACGCCACCCCGCCCGACGCCGCCCCCCCCGACGCCACCCCCGCCGACGCCCGCGCCAGCGGCCCGCACCCGCTCGTCGTCACCGCGCCGCCCGCGCCCGCCGACACCGCGGCCCTCCCCGCCCCCGCCTGGCGCGGCCTCGCCGACGCCGACGAGATCATCGAAGCCCTCGTCGCCGAGAGCGAGCGCCTCAAGGCCGACCCCACCGCCCGCGAAGAGGCCGCCCGCCTCCTCGAAGACGCGCTCGGCATCGCGCCCCGCACCGTGCGCGCCTACGTGCTCCTCGAGTCGCTCTACGCCACCGACCGCCGCTGGGTCGAGCTCTGCGGCGTCATCGAACGCCACGCCGCCATCATCGGCGCCCGCCCCGAGCGCGCCGCGCTGCTCCTCAAGCGCGCCCAGATCGCCGACCGCGCCCTCGGCGACTACGCCGCCGCGGCCGACGCCTACGAGCGCGCGCTCACCGATCCGGCCGGCGACGCGGCCGTCGCCGTCGAGGCCACCGACGCCCTCCTCGCGCTCCGCCCCCGCCGCCCCGACATCGAGCGCCTCCGCCGACTGCTCGACGACCGCATCGACCACGCCGCCGACGACCGCGTCCGCGCCGGACTGCTCGCGCTCCGCGGCGTGCTCTGGCAGACCCGCTTCGGCGAACCCGCCCGCGCCAAGGCCGACCTCGAGCGCGCCATCAGCCTCGACCGCCGCCACGGCCGCGCCCACCTCGCGCTCGGCAACCTCGCGATGAGCCGCGGCGACGCGTCGACCGCCTCCGTCCACTTCGAACGCGCCCTCCTCGACGACGCCGAGGCCCGCACCCTCACCCGCGCCGACGTCGACGAAGCCTTCGAAGGCCTCACCCGCGCGCTCCGCCTCCTCGGCCGCACCGACGAGATCCCCATGCTCGCCGAAGAGATCCTCGCCCGCCACCCCCGCTGCCGCGCCGCCCGCGCCGTCGCCGGCCCCGACTCCGTCGAGACCTCCCCGCTCCCCGCCATCGACGAGCAGTGAGCCGAGCGCAGCGAAGCCGTCCCCTCGAGCCGGAGCGAGGAGGGCGTGAGCCCGACGAAGCGCAGGTCCCGCCCGGAGGGCGGCGGAGCGAGCACGGCGAGGCAGGACAATGAGCGAGGCCGCCCGGCCACCGCCGGACGGATCGAAGACGGCGCACCCGACGACGCTGCGCCGATCGCGGCATCCCCGCGCCCCCGACCGGCATCGTACGCGCGCGCGGCGGCCGACTTCGCTTGCCCGCCGCCGCCCGACGCGCTACGAGGAGCCGGTGAAGTCGACCCCCAGAGCCGAATTGCCGGTCATCGACCCCGCGCTGACCGACCGATCCCGACGCAAGATCAAGTACCTGCGCGTCTCGGTCACCGATCGCTGCAACTACCGCTGCGCCTACTGCATGCCCGCCGAGGGCTTCGTGCCCACCGCCCGCGCCGCGGTGCTCACCCTCGAAGAGATCGCCACCTTCGTCCGCCTCATGGCCGAGCTCGGCGTCGAGCGCGTCCGCCTCACCGGCGGCGAGCCCCTCATCCGCCGTGACCTCGTCCGCCTCGTCGGCTGGATCGCCGAGACCCCCGGCATCCGCGAGGTCGCCATGACCACCAACGGCCACCTCCTCGACCGCCACGCCGCCGCGCTCCACGCCGCCGGGCTCCGCGTCCTCAACGTCAGCGTCGACACCTTCGACCGCGACCGCTTCGCCGCCATCACCCGCGGCGGCGACCTCGACCGCGTCGTCGCCGGCCTCCGCGCCGCCACCGCCGCCGGCTTCGAGCGGATCCGCGTCAACGTCGTCGTCATCCGCGGCGTCAACGACGGCGAGCTCGCCGCCATCGCCCACCGCTGCTGGGCCGAAGGCTGGCTCCCCCGCTTCATCGAGCTCATGCCCATCGGCGGCCTCGGCTTCCAGGCCGAGGAGCGCCGCATCGAGACCCCCGCGATCCTCGCCGAGCTCGGCGCGACCCTGCCCCTCCGGCACGTCGGCCGCCCCGGCGGCGACCTGCCCCGCGGCCCCGCCGAGTACTGGGTGGTGACCGAAGGCCCCGCCGCCGGCCGCGAGCTGGGGATCATCAGCCCCATGAGCGACGACGGCTTCTGCGCCGCCTGCAACCGCGCCCGGCTCACCGCGCGCGGCGGGCTGCGCGCCTGCCTCGCCGACGATCGCGAGGTCTCGATCTTGCAAAACCTGCGCGCCGGCGCCCCCCGCGAGGTGCTGATCGCCCAGATCCGCGAGGCGGTCGAAGGCAAGCGCCCGGCGCACCTGATGGGATCGCCGGCCACGATCCCGCTCGCGGTCATGACCGGCCTCGGCGGCTGATCGGCGGCCGAGCGCAGAGAAGACGACGGAAGATGAACACGCTCGTCCGCCCGGTTATACTGGCGGACCGGCACGCGGAGGCGAGGATGAACGAGAAGATCATGGTGGTGGGGCTCCTGGCCGTCGTCGGCCTGCTCTACCTCTTCGTCGGGAGCGCGACCGAGGGCGGGCAGTGGTTCATGGAGGTCGACGAAGCCGTCGCCTCGACCGCCGTCAGCCCCGACCGCCCCATCCGGGTCAAAGGCAACGTCGTCGCGGGCACCTACAAGACCGCCGAGGGCAGCACCGAGCACCGCTTCTCCATCGCCGCCGCCAAGGGCGAAGCCGCGATGCCCGTCTACTACGACGGCCCCATGCCCGACGTCTTCGCCGAGGGCCGCGAGGTCGTCGTCGAAGGCTTCCGCCGCGCCGACGGCACCCTCGAAGCCACCGAAGTCATCGCCAAGTGCCCCTCCAAGTACGAAGGCGGCCTCTCCCCCGAGGCCCGCGAGGCGCTCGGCGACGGCGCGAAGCACCCCGAGCACATCCCCAAGACCGGCGCCGGCGACTGACCGCCTCGACCACGGCCCGAGCCGATGGGGTCGGGTGACCCCACCTGGAGTGACCGCATGATCGACACGAACGCGATCGGGAGCTTCCTCCTCCACCTCGCCATCGTCGTGGCCGCCTTCTCCACATTCGCCAGCGTCGTCGGCCGCCGCCGCGACGACGGCCGGCTCCTCATCGCCGGCGAGCGCGCCGGCTACGCGCTCTGCGGCATCCTGGTGTGCGCCTCGCTGCTGCTCGTCAACGCCTTCATCAGCCACGACTACGCCAACAAGTACGTCGCCCGGTACAGCGACAACAACATGCCCTGGTACTACCTGGTCGCCGCCTTCTGGGGCGGCCAGGCGGGCTCGCTCATGTTCTGGTCGCTCGTCCTCGGCGTCTGCACCGCGATCGTCATCCGCCAGAACCGCGAGAAGAACCGCGACATCCTGCCCACCGTCATCGCCACGCTGATGATCATGCAGGCCTTCTTCCTCGTGCTCATGGTCATCGAAGCCAACCCCTTCGAGCGCTTCGCGATCAACGAGCCCCCCATCAACGGCCGCGGCCTCGAGCCCCTCCTCCAGAACCCGGCGATGACCTTCCACCCGCCGAGCATCCTCTCCGGCTACGTCTGGTTCACCGTGCCCTTCGCCTTCGCCGTCGCCGCGCTCATCCACCGCCGCCGCGACGACGCCTGGATCAAGACCACCCGCGGCTACGCCGTCATCTCCTGGGGCTTCCTCTCGATCGGCAACCTCTTCGGCGGCATGTGGGCCTACCAGGAGCTCGGCTGGGGTGGCTTCTGGGGCTGGGATCCCGTCGAGAACGCCTCGTTCATGCCCTGGATCGCGGCGACCGCCTACCTGCACTCGGTCATGATCCAGGAGCGCCGCGGGCTGCTCCGCACCTGGAACTTCTTCCTCGTGCTCTTCACCTACTTCCTCACCGTCTTCGGCACCTTCCTCACCCGCTCCGGCCTCATCGACTCGGTGCACACCTTCGCGCAGAGCGACGTCGGCGCGTACTTCGTCGCCATCCTCGGGGTGCTCACCGTCGCCCCGCTGATGCTGCTCACCTGGCGCGTGCTCGACGGCACCCTGCGCGCCGGCCGCTCGCCCGACCACCCCGAAGACCCGTTCCTCTCGTACTTCCGCGGCCCCGGGCTCTGGAAGGGCGTCGCGCTCAGCGCGATCTGCGCCAACCTCGGCGTGCTGCTCGTGCTGCTCGCCATCCGCGTCTTCGGCGCCAACGGCTTCATCCCGACCGACCTCTTCGTACCCGTGCTCGCCTGCCTCGGCGCCTGGATCGTCGGCCCGATCGCCGCGGTCGTCATCCGCTGGGCGTGGGACCGCAAGGCCAAGATCGTCGAAGACGGCGGGGTCGACAGCCTGCTGAGCCGCGAAGGCATCTTCCTGCTCAACAACCTGCTCTTGTTCGGGCTGGTGTGGGTGGTGATGTTCGGCACCATCGGCGGCAAGATCAGCGAGTTCTTCTGGCAGAAGACCAAGTACACCGCGCCCTGGTTCAACGCCTGGATGGTGCCCGGCGGCCTCGCGCTGTTGCTCTTGATGGGCATCGGCCCGCTCGTGCCCTGGCGCAAGATGACCAAGAAGAGCTTCGTGCGGAACTTCGTGCTGCCGATGCTCATCGCGACGGCCGGCACCGCGGCGCTCTACTTCGGCGACGTCTACCACCTCAAGACCCACCTCGCGAACACCGACGTGCCCTTCGGCAAGGTCGCGCTCGGCCGGCTCCCGCTCGTCGCCGAGCTCACCGGCATCTATGCGCTGCTCGGGTTCTGGGGTGTCTTCTTCGTGCTCTACACGATGGTCGTCGAGTTCCTCCGCGGCGCCCGGGTGCGCGCGAAGTCGACCGGCGAGGGCTACTTCCGCGCGATGGGTCGCCTCGCGGTCAAGCAGAAGCGCCGCTACGGCGGCTACATCACCCACATCGGCTTCGCCGGCCTCTTCCTCGGCTTCATCGGCACCGGCCTCAAGACCGAGAAGGACCTGACCTTCAACGCGGTCGGCGAGGTGCACTCGGTCGAAGACAAGCAGCTCGAGTTCCTCGGCTTCGACCACGTCGAGAACCGCGAGTACAGCGAGTGGTTCGGCAAGTTCGCGGTCTATCAGATCGAAGACGAGGGCACCCGCGGCGAGAAGCTCGGCGAGCTGTGGCCGAGCCGGCGCAGCTACCACGGCGCCAACGTGCAGATGTCGCGGGTCACCTCCGAGAAGGACGAGATGTTCCTCTGGAAGGGCAACGTCTACGCGACGCTCATCGCCTTCCGCCCGAACTTCAACCAGGCCGAGGTCATGGCGCACTACAACCCGATGATCCTGCACATGTGGATCGGCGGGGCCTTCCTGCTGCTCGGGGTCATCATCGCGGTGTGGCCCGAGCCCACGCCCTACCCGGTGTTCGCCGCCGCGCGCCGCGCCCGCAAACGCGACGCGCCCGACGGCACCCCCGAGTCGATCGCCCTCGCCCGCGCCCGCCTGGACTGATCGAGCCCGAACGGAATCCCGCCCATGTTGTTGCTCCTCGCCATCGCGGCCGGTCTGGTCGCGCTCTACCTGCTCGCCCAGACGGTGCGACCGCTCTTCGAGAGCGGCGTGGTGACCGCCGAGGAGTGGCAGCGGGTCGAAGACGAGTCGTTGACCTTGCTGCAGCGGCGCGACCAGCTCCTCGAAGAGCTGCGTGATCTCGAGTTCGAAGCAGCGCTCAACAAGGTCGACGCGCGCGACCTCGACGCGATGCGGCGCAAGTACGAGCTCGAAGCGGTCGAGCTCGACAAGCAGCTCGGCGAGCAGGTCGAGCAGTACGACGACCGCATCGCGGCGCAGGTCGAGCAGACCCTCGCCGACGCCGCCGCCCGCCGCGCGGCGCGGGCCGCCGGGGGTGACGAGCTCACCGAGGTCGACGCCGCGGCGGCGCGGGTGACGGCGGCGGCCGGATCGGCGGCGG
>JACKDM010000018.1 GCA_020633515.1 Myxococcales bacterium | reverse complement strand
GTCGATCGCGGCGACCTCTTCCGCACCCACGACAAGCGCGCCTGCCTCTTCCGCCGCCGCAACACGCCCCGCCCCGAGCCGCGGCTGCCGGTGTTCCCGCTCGTGCTCACCCGCCGCCCCGGCGGCTCGGCGCCGGTGGTCGAGTCGAGCATGCCGGCGAGCTATGGCGCGCTGCATCAGCAGATCGTCGAGCAGTATGCGCCGCCGAGCGTGCTGGTGAACGAGGACTACAACATCGTGCACCTCTCGGCCCACGCCGGCCGCTACCTCGCGCTGCCCGGCGGCGAGCTGACGCCCAACATCTTCCGGCTGGTGCGCGAGCCGCTGCGGATCGAGCTGCGCGCCGCGCTGCACGCCGCGCGCGAGAAGGGCGAGGTGAGCCGCAGCAAGCCGATCACCGTCGAGCTCGACGGCGAGGCGCACAACGTCGTGCTGCGGGTGCAGCCGGCGCTCGAGCCCGAGCGGCAGGGCTTCATCCTCGTGGTCTTCGACGACGCCGGCCGCTGCGGGCCGGAGGATCCGGCCGAGTCGCGCGACGACGTCACCTCGCGCGAGCGCGAGGCCGAGCTCGCGCTGCTCAAGCAGCGGCTGCAAGCGGTGATCGAGGAGTACGAGACGACGCAGGAGGAGATGAAGGCCGCCAACGAGGAGCTGCAGTCGACCAACGAGGAGCTGCGCTCGACCATGGAGGAGCTCGAGACCTCCAAGGAAGAGCTGCAGTCGATGAACGAGGAGCTGACGACCCTCAACCAGGAGAACCGGCACAAGGTCGAGGAGCTCAGCCAGCTCTCGGGCGACCTGCAGAACCTGCTCTCGGCGACCGACATCGCGACGCTCTTCCTCGACCGCCACCTGCGGATCATGCGCTTCACCCCGCAGATCGGGCGGCTGTTCAACGTGCGCCTCGCCGACCGCGGGCGGCCGCTCTCCGATCTGACCCACCGCCTCGGCTACAAGGGCCTCATCGACGACGCCCGCCACGTCCTCGAGCGGCTCGTGCCCATCGAGCGCGAGGTGCAGGACGACGACGGCCGCTGGTACCTGACCCGGGTGCTGCCCTATCGCACTCCCGACGACCGCATCGAGGGCGTCGTCATCACCTTCATCGACATCAGCTCGCGCCGCCGCACCGAGGCGGCGCTGCGTGAGAGTCAGGACGAACTGGCTGGCGAGCTGCGCGGGAGCCGGCGGCTACATCGGATGGGGATCGAGGGCGCGGGCGCCCACACCCGGCACGAGGCGCTCGACCTCGTGCTGCGCACGCTCGTCGAGATGCAGATCGCCGACGCGGCGGTGATCTATCTCGTCGAGGACGGCACGCATGAGCCGATCGAGGTCGCACAGCTCGGCTTCGATGCCACCATGCGCGCGGCGCTCGTCGATGTCAGGCTCGCTGATCTGCCGTACCGCCGCGCGCTCGCGGCCGGTCAGCGCCTCAGCATCGCCGATGTCGAGGTCGAAGCCGCACCCGCTGCCTTTCGCCGCGCGGCGCTGGCCGCCGGGCTGCGAGCGGTGCACGCCATCCCCCTCGTGCGCCGTGGCGACGAAGCGTTCGGTGTCATCTGCTGTTGGTTCCGCGAGCAGCACATGCTCGGCGAACGCGATGCGCGGTTGCTCGACCTGCTCGCCCGGCAGGCGGCCGATCTCGTCGACCGGTTGCGGGTCGAAGCATGGTTGCGGCAGGCCAACGAGACCCTCGAGCTGCGCGTCGCCGATCGCACGGCGGCGCTGCACGCGAGCGAGCAGAAGTTCCGCGCGCTCATCGACGCCTCGGCGCAGTGCGTGTGGACGACCGACGCGAACGGCGCGGTCGTCGAGGACTCGCCCTCGTGGCGCGCGTTCACCGGCCAGAGCCTCGCAGAGTGGCTCGACGAGGGCTGGGCGGGGGCGGTGCACCCCGAAGACCGCGCGCGCGCGCTCGCCGCGTGGGAGGCCGCCATCATCCATCGCGAGCCGTTCGACGACGAGTCCCGCCTGCGCCACCGCGAGGGTGGCTGGCGCTGGACCCACATCCGCGCGGTGCCGCTCCGCGACGCGAGCGGCGCGGTGCACGGGTGGGTCGCCATGAACATCGACATCGCGGAGAAGAAGCAGGCCGAGCAGGACCGCGAGCAGCTCATGCGCGAGGTCACCATCGCCGAGCAGAGCGAGCGGCGGCGGATCTCGCAGGTGCTGCACGACGAGCTGCAGCAGCTCCTCTACGCGGTCGAGGTCAAGATGAAGATGGCCCGCGACGCGCTCGCCCGCCGGGGTGACGCCGGTGTCTCCGAGATCGAAGACGCCACCACCTGGGTCGCGCAGGCGATCGAGACCACCCGCCAGCTCACCGTCTCGCTCAGCCCGCCGATCCTCAAGATGGAGGGCCTCGCCGACGCGCTCGGCTGGCTGCAACGGCAGATGCTCGACCTGCACGGCCTCGACGTGCACATCGAGCAGGCCGAGCGGGTGCAGATCCCCGACGCCGATCTGCGGGTGCTGCTCTTCCAGGCGGTGCGCGAGCTGCTGTTCAACGTCATCAAACACGCCGGCGTCAACGAGGCGACCGTCTCGCTCGTCGGCGACGCCGAGAGCTGCCGCATCACCGTCAGCGACGGCGGCGCGGGCTTCGACGTCGGCGTGATGCACAGCGCGGGGAAACGCAGCACCCACTTCGGACTCAACTCTATTGCGGAGCGCCTGCGCCTCGTCGGCGGACGCCTCGAGCTCGAGTCGTCGCCCGGTGGCGGCACCCGCGCCGTGATCCACGCGCCGCTGCGCCTCACCGCCGGGTGAGCCCGGCGATGTCCGCACCTCAAAACAGCCCGGCCGAGGTCAGCACCATGGTCCGCGTCTTCATCGTCGAAGATCACCCCATCATGCGCCAGGCGCTGCTCGCGCTCGTCAACCGGGAGGACGACCTCTCGGTGTGCGGCGAGGCGGTCACCGCCGAGGTCGCGCTCGAGCGCATCGCCGCCGTCGCGCCCGACGTCGCGCTGCTCGACGTCTCGCTGCCCGGCATGGACGGCCTCGAGCTCGTCGCGCTGCTCACCGAGCTGCACCCGACGCTCTATTGCATGATGTTGTCGGGGCACGGCGAGCGCACCTACGTCGACCGCGCGCTCGCCTGCGGGGCGCGCGGCTACGTGCTCAAGAGCGACGTCGTCGAGATCGTCGACGGCGTACGCGCCGTCGCGGGCGGTGGGACCTACCTCAGCGCGGGTTGCCACTGACGTCGAGCGCGCCGATTTGTGATGGCCCATCGGCCGCGCCTCGTGTACAGCATGGACAACCGCGCCGCCGGTCTGGCGGCCGCTGTACACAACGTGGAGGGGAGTCATGAACACCAGCGTCGTGCTGGCCTTTGCCATCAAGGTCTTGTGGGTCATCGGTGTCTTCGTCGCGGGCCTCTATGGATCCAAGATCGTCGCCGGCCTCGCGCGCCGCGGCCTCGAGCGCGCCCGCGTCGACGTCACCCTCACCCGCTTCGTCACCAACCTCGTGCGCTGGTCGATCCTCGTCCTCGTGGCCATCGCCTGCCTCGGGGCCTTCGGCATCGAGACGACGAGCTTCGCCGCCCTCGTCGGCGCCGCCGGCCTCGCGATCGGCCTCGCCTTCCAGGGCACCCTCTCCTCGGTCGCCTCGGGCGTCATGCTGCTCGTGCTCCGCCCGTTCAAGGTCGGCGACGTCGTCACCCTCAACGGCCAGACCGGCATCGTCGAAGAGATCGGCCTCTTCACCACCCGCCTCCTCGCGTTCGCCAACCACACCCTGATCCTGCCCAACAAGCAGGTCTTCGACGCCCCCATCGAGAACAAGACCTTCGACGGCATGGCCCGCGTCGACGTCGACGTCGGCACCCACTACGGCGCCGATCTCGACCAGACCCGCGCGGTGCTGATCGGCGCGCTCACCGGCCTCTCGGGCGAGCGCCCCGACGTCTACCTCAAGGCGCTCGGCGCCTCGTCGATCCAGTGGTCGGTGCGGCTGTGGACCACCCCCGAGAACTACCTCGGCCTGCGCGATGCCATGACCCTCGCCGTCAAGAAGGCGCTCGACGCCGCCGCCATCAGCATCCCCTACCCGCAGATGGACGTGCACGTCGACCAGATCAGCCAGAAGCCGGTCATCACCGCCGCGGCCTGAGCCCGTCACCGCGCCGCCGGTCGCGACGACGCTCGACCCTCCCCCTGCCTCGGCGCCATCTCCCCGCGCGCGCCGCGCGCAGCACCCGCCTCCCCATGGCATCGACCGGGCGGTCGCCCTCTCGACAGCGCCGGGTGAAGCCGTCACAATGACGCTGCTGCCGCTCGACGACTCGCCCACCCGACCGACACCGCGAGGTGTTGCCATGACCGCAAGCACGCGCCTCGCGCTCCTGCTCCTCGCCCTGTGCTGGCCGGCGCTCGTGACCGCCCAGCCGCGCCCCGCCCGCGTCGCCACGATCGCCGACGGCCCCTGGGAGGGCGCGACCCTCGTCCGGGCGCTCGTCGCGCGCGAGCTCACCGAGCTCGCCGGCGCGCGGATCGAGGTCACATTCCCGCCCGAGCTGCAACGCGACGGCGCGTGGTCGGTCACCTCGGTCACCGCCGCCCTCGACGATCTGCTCGCCACCCCCGACGTCGACGTCATCATCACCCTCGACGCGCTCGGATCGCACATCGCCGGCCGCCGGCCGGCGCTCGCCCACCCCGTCGTCGCCGCCGCGATCATCGACGCCGGGATCCAACGCCTGCCGGCCCGCGGGCAAGGCAGCGGCCGCAGCGATCTCACCTACGTCGCCGATGACATCGACGTCGAGCGCGACCTCGCCGCCTATCGCAAGGTCGTCGACTTCGAGCGCATGGCGCTGCTCGCCGGCGGGGCCTACCTCCAGGCGATCCCCGAGCTGGCGATGGAGTTCCAACGGCAGAGTCAGGCGCAAGGCATCGCGCTGAGCATCATCGGCGTCGGCGACGACCCCCGCGCCGCCGTCGATGCCATCCCCCGCGAGGTGCAGGCCGTCTATGTCACCGCGCTGCCGCAGCTCGACGAGGCGAAGTACCGGCAGCTCGCCGCCGCGCTGATCGAGCGCGGCCTGCCGAGCTTCGCCCTGCGCGGCTACCCCGACGTCGAGTGGGGGCTGTTGACCACCCTCACCCCGCCGGTCGACCTCGAGCGCTACATGCGCCGCATCGCGATCGCGGCCCATCAGATCATCATCGGCGAGCCCGCCGGCGGCCTGCCCGTCGCCTTCGAACGCGGCGAGCAGCTCCGGCTCAACGTCGACACCGCCCGCGCCCTCGACCTCTCCCCGACCTGGCGGGTCCTCACCGACGCGGTGCTCATTGGCACCGATCAGGCCGATCTCGGCCGCAAGCTCACCTTGATCGAGGCGGTGCGCGCCGCGATGGCGCACAACCGGGGCCTCATCGCCCGCAAGAGCGACCTCGACGCCGAGGCGATCGCGCTCCAGAAGACCCGCGCCCCGCTCCTGCCGACCGTCCAGGGGGAGCTCTCGACCCGGGTGATCGACGCCGACCGCGCCCAGGCGAGCTTCGGGCAGGCGCCGCAGCTCCAAGGCACCGGCAAGCTCAGCGTCACCCAGCTCGTCTACAACCACGGCGCATGGGTCAATCGTGACATCCAGGATGACATCTATCGCAGCGACCAGGCGGGCTACGCCGCCGAGGAGCTCGATGTCATCCATGACACCGCGGTGGCATGGTTCGACGTGCTCCGCGCCCGCACCGGCGCCGAGATCCAGCGCGCCAACCTGCGGCTCAGCCAGCACAACCTCGCCACCGCCCGGACCCGCGCCCGCCTCGGCGCCGGCCGCACCGTCGACATCCACCGCTGGGAGGCGCAGATCGCCAACGAGCAGCAGGCGGTGATCCAGGCGGAGAGCGGCGTCGAGATGGCGACGATGGTGCTCGCCCGGCTCATGGGCAGCGCGCTCGAAGAGGGGCTCTCGCCGGTGCCGATCGCGCTCGGCGACCCCGACTTCATGACCAGCCGACCGGCGTTCGTCACCCGGCTCGCGACCCCCCGCGGCTTCGCGCGGTTCCGCGACTTCATGGCCCGCGAAGCCATCGAGAACGCGCCCGAGCTGCGCCAGATCGACGCCGGCCTCGCCGCCGCCGAGCGCCGCGCCGCGCTCGCCCGCCGCTTCTGGCTGCCCACCGTCGCGCTCAAGGCCGAGATCGAGCACGACCTCTTCAAAGCCGGCGATGGCACCGACGCCGCCGACAGCATCACCGTCGATCCCAGCCTCGCCGGTCAGATCCCACCCGATGCCTTCCGCATCGCCACCGCCGACGCCACCGACTGGTTCATCGGGCTCGGGGTGACGCTGCCGATCTTCGAAGGCGGCGAGAACTGGACCGAGATCCGCGAGGCCGACGCGCGCCTCGTCGCGCTGCGCCGCCAGCGCGCGGCGGCGGCCGAGCGCATCGAGCAGCGGGTGCGGCTGACGGTGCATCAGGCGGGGAGCGCGTTCCCGAGCATCGAGCTCTCGCAGGAGGCCGCGCTCGCCGCCCGCCGCTCCCGCGACCTCGCGCTCGACGCCTACCGCCGCGGCGCCATCGACGAGGTGAGCCTGCTCGACGTGCAGAACACCGCCCGGGTCAGCGAGTCGGTCGCGGCCAACGCCGTCTATGACTTCCTCGTCCGCCTCATGGCCGTGCACCGGGCGGTCGGCCGCTACTACTTCCTGCTCACCGACGACGAGAAGGCGGCCTTCGAGCGCCGATTCCTCGAGTTCATGGACGCTTTGGAGACCCCATGATCGCTACGCCGCCCGGTGATCCGGCATCGCGTCCCCGCACCGCCCGCCTGCTCACCGCCCCCGTGCTCATCGCCCTCCTCGCGCTGACGACCGCCTGCCAGAGCGAGGCGCCCGCCCCCCAGCCGGTGCTGCGCCCGGTGCGGGTGATGGTCGTCAGCGACGCGCTCGACGCCCGCGGGCGCACCTTCGCCGGCACCGCGCAGTCGGGCGCCGAGTCGCGGCTGAGCTTCAAGGTCTCGGGCACGCTCACCGAGGTCGCGGTCAAGGTCGGCAGCGACGTGAAGAAGGGCACCCTCCTCGCCCGCCTCGACGCCGCCGACTACGAGCTCCAGGTCCAGGAGGCCGTCGCGACCTACACCCAGGGGCAGGCCCAGCTCCGCAACGCCGAGTCGACCTACGACCGCACCCGCGACCTCTACGCGAGCCGCAACGCCTCGCGGCAGGATCTCGACCAGGCGCAGGCCGCGCGCGACTCGGCCCGCGCGACGCTCTACTCCATCGGCAAGCGGCTCCAGCTCGCCCGCAGCCAGGTCAAGTACACCCGCCTCGTCGCCCCGGTCGACGGCGTCATCTCGGGCGTGCTCGCCGAGGTCAACGAGAACGTCGCCAGCGGCCAGCCCGTCGTCGTGCTCAGCTCGGGCGACAGCCCCGAGGTGCGCTTCGCGGTGCCCGAGGTCTTCGTCGCCCGCATCAAGGTCGGCGACACCGTCGGCGTCACCTTCGACGCGCTGCGCGGCGAGCGCTTCGAAGCCACCGTCACCGAAGCGGGCGTCAGCGGCACCAACACCGGCTCGACGTTCCCCATCACCGCCCGCGTCGAGTCCCCCGACGACGAGATCCGGCCCGGCATGGCCGCCGAGGTCACCGTCGACTTCAGCACCGGCGAAGACGGCGAGGCGCCCCCGCTGCGGGTGCCCCCGTTCGCCGTCGCCGAGGACGCCGAGGCCCGCTTCGTCTACCTGCTCGAACCCGGCGCGGCCGGCGAGGGCGTCGTGCGGCGGCGGGTCGTCGAGGTGGGTGATCTGACCGCCGACGGCCTCGCGATCATCCGCGGCCTCGCCCCCGGCGACCGGCTGGTGACCGCCGGCGTGACCCGCCTCGTCGACGGCCAGACCGTCAAGGTGCTGCCCGCGCTCGCCGGTGACACCGCCGCGCCCGCCGCGCCCGCCGCGCCCGCGCCCGACGACGCGCCCGCCGACGCCCCCGCCATCGACGACGCGCCCGCGCTCGACGACGCCGCGGGAGGCGCCCCGTGAACCTCACCGCCATCGCGATCTCCCGCGACCGCCTCACCTACGCGCTCCTCGCCGCCCTGCTCGTCGCCGGCGTCAGCGCCTACATCGGCCTCCCCCGCGACCAGGACCCCGGCTTCACCATCCGCCACGGCCGCATCCTCACCTTCTTCCCCGGCGCGAGCCCCGAGCGCGTCGAGGAGCTCGTCACCGATCCCATCGAAAAAGCCGCGCAGGAGATGCCCGAGGCCGAGCACATCTTCTCCACCACGCTCGCCGGCTTCTCGGTCGTCACCGTCAAGCTGCGAACCACGATCACCGATCCCGACCCGGTGTGGGACGAGCTGCGCCGCAAGGTCGACGCGGTGCGATCGACGCTCCCCGATGGCATCATCGGACCCACCGTCGACCCGAGCTGGGATGTCTACGGCGTCGTGCTCGGTCTGCGCGGCGATGGCTACACCTACGCCGAGCTCGAGGCCGTCGCCGATGACATGCGCGACGAACTGCTGACGCTCGACGAGGCCGCCAAGGTCAAGGTCTTCGGCAGCCAGGACGAGCGGGTCTTCATCGAATACAGCCACAAGCGCCTCGCCGCGATCGGGCTGACCCCCCAGGCGCTCATCGGCATCATCCGCAGCCGCAACATCCTCGTCTCGGGCGGCGCCATCACCGTCGGCGACCCCGCCGAGGCGCTCCCCGAGCGCATCCTGCTCGAACCGACCGGCAGCTTCGAATCGATCGACGACCTGCGCGAGATGATCATCCCCATCCCCGGCCGCCCCGAGGTCACCACCCTCGGTGACATCGCCGACGTCAAGCGCGGCTACGTCGACCCGCCCGAGACCCGCGTCCGCCTCCCCGTCGGCGGCGCCACCCGCTACGCGGCGTGTCGCGCGCCCGGCGTCGACGCGAGCTTCGCCACCGAGTACTGCGCCCGCACCGCGCCCGGGCTCGGCATCGGCATCAACCTGCGCGAAGGCGGCAACATCATCGCCCTCGGCGAGCAGGTCCGCGCGCTGCTGCCCGTGCTCGAGGCGCGCTACCCCCATGGCATCGACCTGCAAGTCATCGCGTTCCTGCCCGAAGAGGTCGAGCGCAAGATCGCCGACTTCGAGAGCAATCTCTATCAAGCCATCGGGATCGTGCTGCTCGTGATGCTCATCAGCCTCGGTCTGCGCACCGGCGCGCTGGTGGCGACCCTGGTGCCGACCACCATCATCGGCACGCTGCTCATCATGTCGCTCCTCGGCATCGGCCTCGATCAGATCTCCATCGCCTCGCTGATCATCGCGCTCGGGATGCTGGTCGACAACGCGATCGTCATGGCCGAGTCGATGCTCGTGCTGCTGCGCCGCGGCATGAGCGCCGTCGACGCCGCGCTGACCTCGGCCGCCGAGCTGCGCCTGCCGCTGCTGACCTCGTCGCTGACCACCGCCGCCGCCTTCCTGCCGATCTACCTCGCCGAGAGCGAGACCGGCGAGTACTGCGCGCCGCTGTTCAAGGTGGTGACCATCACCCTGCTGACCTCGTGGGTCCTCGCGCTGACGGTCATCCCCCTGCTCGCCGTGCGCTTCATGAGACCCGAGGCCGGCAGCGAAGAAGAAGCCTTCCAGAAGCCGATCTACCGCGGCCACCGCCGCCTGCTCGACTGGATGCTGCGCCACCGCAAGACCTCGCTCACCGCCGCCGTCGTGCTCTTCGCCGCCTCGATCGTCGGCGCCGCGGGCATCCCGAGCCTGTTCTTCCCCCCCACCGACCGCCCGCTCTTCCTCGTGCAGCTCGAGCTGCCGCAGGGCGCGCCCCTGAGCGCCTCGGGCGAGGTCGTCGAGGCGCTCGGCGCTCACCTCGACGACGCGCTCGCCGCCCGCGACGGCCAGCCCGGCGTCACCGGCTGGGGTGCGTTCATGGGCGGCGGCGAGCCGCAGTTCGCGCTCAACTACATCGGCCGCCAGCAGGATCCCAGCTACACCCTCGTGCTCGTCCGCACCACCGACGGCGCCGTCATCGACGCGCTCCTGCCCCGGATCGACCGCTTCCTCCGCGAGCGCTTCCCCGACCTCGACGTCACCGCCCGCCGCCTCGACAACGGCCCCGGCGTCGCCTATCCCATCGAGGTCCGCATCTCGGGCGACGACGAGAAGACGCTCTTCACCCTCGCCGAGCAGGTCAAGGCCGAGCTGCGCCGCCAGCCGGGCACCAAAGGCATCGTCGACGACTGGGGCCGCCGCATGAAGAAGCTCGTCGTCGAGGTCGACCAGCCCCGCGCCCGCCGCGCCGGCCTCACCAACGAAGACATCGCCATCTCGCTCCAGGCCGTGCTCACCGGCATCCCCACCACCGACTTCCGCGAGGGCGCCGAGTCGATCCCCATCACCCTGCGCTCGGTCGCCGCCGACCGGCAGGACGTCGGCAAGATCGAGAGCCTGCTCGTCTATGGCAGCCAGACCGGGCAGGCGGTGCCGCTCAAGCAGGTCGCCGACGTCGAGCCCGCGTGGCAGCCCTCGCAGATCCAACGCTACGACGTCGAGCGCACCATCACCGTCAAGACACAGCTCGACCTCGGCTACCCGGCGAGCACGCTCACCGCCGAGATGAAACAATGGCTCGGCGACAACGCCGGCGCGTGGCCCGCCGGCTATCACTACGAGCTCGGCGGGGTCGCCGAGACCGAAGCCAAGGCCAACGAGAGCATCACCGACAAGCTCCCCATCGCCGGCTTCATCATCGTCATCCTGCTCGTCGGCCAGTTCAACTCGATGCGCAAGGCAGCCATCGTGCTGACGACCATCCCGCTCGCGACCATCGGCGTCACCGGCGGCCTGCTGCTCACCGGCAGCTACTTCGGCTTCATGACATTCCTCGGTGTCATCTCGCTCGCCGGCATCGTGGTCAACAACGCGATCGTGCTGCTCGAACGCATCCAGATCGAGCTCGAGGCCGGCAAACACCCGCACATCGCCGTGCTCGACGCCGCCCGGATGCGCGCCCGCCCGATCCTCCTCACCACCGCGACGACCATCGCCGGTCTCATCCCGCTGTGGGTCAACGGCGGCGACCTCTGGCAGCCGATGGCGGTCGCGATCATCTTCGGCCTCGCCGCCTCGACGCTCATGAGCCTCGCCGTCGTGCCGGTCATCTACGCCGCGCTCTACCGCCTCGACGTCGTGCCCCGCGCCGAGATCGGCTGATCGAACCCCTCCCCGCCGCGGCGTTTGTGGTAGCGTGGCCCCCGCCAGACATGGAGGTGCGCATGCAGCCGGTGTTGATCAAGGGAGGCACGGTGGTGACGACCGAGGGCGAGCGGCGGGCCGACGTGCTCTGCCGCGACGGCCTCATCGCGGCGGTCGGCGAAGGCATCGACGCCCCGGCCGGCGCCCGGATCGTCGACGCCGGCGGCGCCTATGTCATGCCGGGTGGCATCGACCCGCACACCCACATGGAGCTGCCGTTCATGGGCACGGTCGCCTCCGAAGACTTCTACACCGGCACCTGCGCGGGCTTCGCCGGTGGCACCACCATGATCATCGACTTCGTCATCCCGAGCCCGCAGCAGCGGCTCTTGCATGCCTACCAGCAATGGATGGAGTGGGCGGCGAAGGCAGCGGGTGACTACTCGTTCCACGTCGCGGTGACCTGGTGGGACGACACGGTGCACGCCGACATGGGTGTGTTGACCGAGAAGTACGGCGTCAACAGCTTCAAGCACTTCATGGCATACAAGAACGCCATCATGTGCGACGACGAGACGCTCATCAACAGCTTCTCCCGCGCCCGCGAGCTCGGCGCGCTCTGTACGGTGCACGCCGAGAACGGCGAGCTCGTCTTCCGCCTGCAGAAGGAGATCTACGAGAAGGGCTTCCGCGGCCCCGAGGGTCACCCGCTCAGTCGCCCGCCCGAGGTCGAGGGCGAGGCGGCCAACCGCGCGATCCGCATCGCCGAGGTGCTCGGCGTGCCGCTCTACCTCGTGCACACCTCGTGCATCGACGCGCTCGAAGCCATCACCCGCGCCCGCATGGAGGGCCAGCGGGTCTACGCCGAGGTGCTCGCGCAGCACCTCGTCATCGATGACAGCGTCTACCGCGACCCCGACTGGGCCCGCGCCGCCCACCATGTCATGAGCCCGCCGTTTCGCCCCAAGCACCACCAGGACGCGCTGTGGCGTGGCTTGCAGGCGGGCATGCTCCAGACCACCGCGACCGATCACTGCTGCTTCTGCACCGAGCAGAAGATGATGGGACGCGATGACTTCCGCAAGATCCCCAATGGCACCAGCGGGGTCGAGGATCGCATGAGCGTGCTGTGGCATCACGGCGTGCGCACCGGGCGGCTCACCCCGGCCGAGTTCGTCGCGGTCACCTCGACCAACGCCGCGCGGATCTTCAACATCCACCCGCGCAAGGGCGCGCTGCAAGCCGGCGCCGACGCCGATCTGGTGGTGTGGGATCCCGACGCGACGCGCACGATCTCGGCGAAGTCGCATCGCATGAACATCGACTACAACATCTACGAAGGCATGGAGGTCACCGGCAACGCCGCGGTGACGCTGAGCCGGGGCGAGGTGGTGTACCACAACGGCGAGGTCACCGCCGAACGCGGCCGCGGCCGCTACGTCGACCGGCCGTGCTGGCCGAGCTACTACACCGGGCAGATGACCCGCAACAAGCTCGCCGAGCCGCAGCCGGTCGAGCGCGGCTGATGCCGGGGCCGTGATGCCATCGACGCGATGGCATCACGTCAGATGGCATCCGTGAGCGCCGGATGCCTCAGCGCAGGTCGCGGTGCACCATCACGACCGCGGTGCGATCGTCGCCGCCGAGGTTGGCGGTGACCGCGGTCTCGGGCGTGCCGGGGATCTGGTAGTCACCGCAGCGGCGCTTCATCTGGCGCCAGATCTCGACGACCTGCTTGATCCCGGTCGCGCCGATGGGATGCCCGAAGCCGAGGAGCCCGCCGCCGGGGTTGACCGGGAGGCGGCCGTCGATCGCGGTGGCGCCGCCGACGAGCAGGTCGGGCGCCTTGCCTTCGCCGCAGAGGCCGAGCGCCTCGTACATCTGGAGCTCGGCGATGGAGAAGCAGTCGTGCACCTCGGCGAGCGCGATGTCATCGGGGGTGACCCCGGCGGCGTCGTAGGCGATGGCGGCGGCGCGGGCGACGTTGTGCATCCGGGTGGGATCGGTCTCGGCGCCGAGCGCGGCGACGGTGAAGCCATAGGACGCGATCTCGGTGCAGCGCTCGCGGGGGATCTCGAGGCGGCGGAGGCCCTCTTCGCTGGCGAGCAGCACCGCGCTCGCGCCGTCGGTGAACTGGGTGCAGTCGGAGAGGCGGATGTGAGGTCGGAGGGTGGCGTCGTCGAGGAAGTGGTTGTTGTGCCGGTCGACGGTCATCGCGCGGGCGAAGTCCATCTCGGCGTCGCGGTTGAGCGCGAGCGGGTTTCGGCGCGCGTTGCCATAAGCCTTGGCGACGACGCGGGCGAGGTCTTCTTCGGTGGCGCCGTAGGTCTCTTTGTAAGCCTTGGCGCGGCGGGCGAAGAGGTGGGGGAAGAGGAAGGTGTCGAGGCCGCGCTGCTCGCGGTAGTGGGCGGCGAGCGCCATGTGTTCGACGCCGTCGCGGCCGCCGACGTTGGTCTCGATCTCGACGCCGACGGCGAGCGCGACGTCACAGCCGGCGCCGATGGCGTCGATGGCGGCGGTGATCGCGGCGGCGCCCGAGGCGCAGGCGGCCTCGACGCGCACGATGGGGATGCCATCGAGGCCCGGCTCGACGCGCGGGAGGAGCGCGCCCATGTGGCCCTGGTCGCAGAAGCGCTCGCCGAGGAAGTTGCTGAGCCATGCCTTCTGCACGGCGGTGGGATCGACGCCGGTGGCGGCGAACGCGCCGCGGAGCGCGACGGCGAGGTGGTCTTCGAGGCCGGGGTTGTGGCGCTTGCCGTGATCCGGGTGGCGGTGGGTGACGAAGTCCTTGCGGGGCTTGCCGAGGAACGGGCTGTGCGCGCCGCCGATGACATACACGGGTCGCGATGGCTTCATCGGGTGGTCTCCTCGGCGCGGGGGATGCCTTCGCCGGGGACCCAGTGGGTGTGGAACCCGATGGGGACCCGGCGGGGGAGCTTGACGCGGGCGGCGAGCTGCATGGTCGGGGCGTCGAGGACGTGCAGCTCGCTGTGGCCGGTGGCGCGGTCGCTGACGAAGGCGGTGAGCCAGCCGTCGTCTTCGGCGGTGCTACCGGGGCGGGGCACGTAGGCGGTCTCGCCGCCGAAGCGGCCCTGGCCCCAGTCATGGGCGGCGGCGGCGCGGTCGCCGTCGTACTTGATGACACCGTCGAAGAGCAGCCTCGGCTCGGCGGCGAGGCGCTGGTGGTAGCCGTAGCGGGTGGGGCGGCCGAGGTGGGCCTCGTTCATGCGCGGGAACTCGGTGAGGCGGTCGTCGAGCTGCTCCTCGGTCATCTGGCCGGTGTCGAGGTCGAAGGTGTAGCGATAGAAGCAGGGTCGCATCCGCAGGAAGTAGAGCCGCGGGATGTGGGGCTCCTCGGCGTGGGGCACGCGGGGGATGGGATCTTCGATGCGGCACGCGGTCATCACGATCCGGGTGTGACCGGCGGGGGTGGTCTCTTCCCAGGCGTTGACGGTGTGATAGATGTAGCAGGGCGGGCCTTCGAACCAGCGCACGGCGCCGCCGTCGCCGTGGCGGGGGATGATGCCATAGCGGGCGGGCAGGCTGCGGTCGAAGCGGACGCGGCGCTTGCCTTGCGCGAGCTTGATGGGATCCCAGAGCATCGGGAGGTCGAGCAGGATGGTGTGATTCGGCGTGATGGCGATGTCGTGGAAGAGGCGGGCGCCGGGGATCTCGATGGGGGTGCGGTGGGTGACGCGGCCGTCCTTGGAGGCGACGCCGTAGGTGAGGTGGGGGGCGCGGTAGACGTCGTAGTCGAAGAAGACGAGCTCGCCGGTGACGGGGTCGACCTTGGGGTGGGCGGCGACGCCGCCCTCGAGGGTGCCGGCGAAGTCGATCGGGCCGCGGGTGGCGAGCGAGGGCACGGCGATCTCGTAGGGTTCGCCGCCGAGCCACCAGAGCGCGAGCAGACGGCCGCCGTGCCAGACGAGGTCGGTGTTGGCGGTGTTCTTGTCGTGGGGGCCGGGGGCGTGGGGGTCGAAGTCGTCGAGGATGCCACCCCAGAGCGCGCGGCCGGCGGCGGCCTCGGCGGCGGCGCCGCGGGTGGCGATGGCGCGGTTGCGGTAGGTGGCGCGGCCGTCGCGGAGCATGACGCCGTGGATCATGCCGTCGCCGTCGAACCAGTGGTAGGCGCCGGGCGGTGGCTGTCGGGGGTTGGGGTTGTTCTGCACGAACATGCCATCGAGGCCGGCGGGGAGCTCGCCGATGACTTCGAGGTCGAGGTCGTCGCGCTCGTCGGTGACGGGCGCGAAGATGCCATCGAGGTAGGTGGCGGTGTTGGTGAGGGGTCGCATGGCGCTCTCCGTCCGGGCGGTCGCGGCCATGATGGCGGCGGTGGGGGTCGGGGTCAACGGGCGCCGGGCAGCATCGCGTCGGTGGGGCGGTGGCCGGTGGGCTCGGCGAGGCCGGGGCCGGCGGCGCGGTCGAGGAGGGCGCGCACGAGCGCGGCGAGGCGGGCGAGGGTGAAGGGCTTGTGGATGACGGGGAGGTCGGGGGCGGCGGCGATGGTGCGGTCGCCGGTCATGAGCAGCGCGGGCAGGCCGGGGCGCTGCGCGCGGAGCCGGGCGACGAGCGCGCGGCCGTCGAGGCCGGCCATGTCGACGTCGGTGATGAGGAGGTCGATGGCGGGCAGGCGGCCGGCGCGGACGGCCTCGTAGACGGCGAGCGGGTCGGTGCCGCCGAGCACGCGGTAGCCGGCCTGACGCAGCCCGCGGGCGACGGTGGCGCGGAGCGCGGTGTCGTCGTCGACGAGGAGCACGGTCTCGGCGCCGAAGCCGGCGCGGCGGGGGGCGAGCGGCGGGGTGGGCTCGATGGGGAGGCGCACGGTGACGCAGGTGCCGGCGGGTGAGGTGTCGCTGATCTCGATGCGGCCGCCGGCGCCGCTGACGATGGCCTGACAGGCGGCGAGGCCGATGCCATGGGCGCCGGGCGTCGTGCGGGTGGTGAAGAAGGGCTCGAAGGCGCGGTGGCGGATGGCGGGTGGCATGCCGACGCCGTTGTCGCGGACGTCGAGGCGGAGCCAGCCGTCGCCGGCGGTGGGGTCGAGCGCGACGCGCACGGTGAGCTCGCCGCCGTCGGGCAGGGCGGCGCGGGCGTTGCGGGTCAGCTCGACGAGGATCTGTTCGAGGCGGCCGGGGTCGATGGCGACGGTGGCGTCGGGGGCGGCGAGCTCGAAGCGCAGCGCGACGCGGGGGCCGAGGATGTCTTCGAGGACCGGGGCGAGCTCGCGGAGGCAGTCGGCGACGGCGAGCGGGAGGCCGCTGCCGGGGGCGGGGCGGGCGAAGCCGAGGAGGCGTCCGGTGACGTGGCGGGCGCGGTCGGCGGCGGCGACGAGCGCGGCGGTGTCTTCGCGGAGCGGGTCGCCGGGCGCGGTCGCGCCTTCGATGAGCTCGGCGCTGCCGACGATGACGGTGAGCAGGTTGCCGAGGTCGTGGGCGAGGCCGCGGGCGAGGGCGCCGATGGCTTCGAGGCGCGCGGCGCCCTCGAGGCGGCGCTCGGCGGCGCGGGCGGCCTGCTCGGCGGCCTTGTTGTCGGTGATGTCTTGCAGGATGCCGATGACGCGCACCGGCTGGCGGGCGGCGTCGCGCTCGACGAAGCCGGTGACGCGGCCGTGGCGGGCGCGGCCGTCGTCGGCGCGGGTGAAGCGGAAGTCGGCGGTGAAGTCGTCGAGCGGGGCGCGGGCGACCTGCACCCGCATCCGCTGGGCGTCGACCGGGTCGACGAGCCCGATGAAGGCTTCGAAATCGGCGGGGAGCGATGGCGCAAAGCCGAGGATCTCGTAGAGTGCCTCGGACCATTCGCTGCGATCGGTGAGCCGGTCGTGGGTGAAGTGGCCGACGCCGGCGAGGCGTTGGGCGAGGCGGAGGTAGGTGTTCTCGCGGGTGAGCCGGTCGACCAGCTCGGAGGTATCGCGGCTCACGGTGCTTGCCATGACCTGCCTTCGTGGCCGTTCACGCGCAGCGTGCGATAAGAAATGACCATACAAAGCCGAATGGTAGCACAGTGTTTCGAGCCGGTTCGGCGCAAAGTGAAAGCCGGCGTAATTTTGCAGCGTCATCGAGTCGAGGGGAGCGGGGAATGAACGCATACGTGGTCGGGACGGCGTCGACGGTGTTCCAGAAGTGGCCGGCGCGGGGCTTTCGGGACCTCGCGGGGGAGGTGCTGCGAGGGGCGCTGGCCGACGCGGGGGTGGAGGGGGGCGCGGCGGTCGATGGGGTGTACTTCGCCAACTGCGCGATGGGGAGCGCGGGGCAGGGCAACATCCGGGGGCAGGTGTGCCTGGCGCCGGTGATGGGGTTGCTGGGGGAGAGCACGCCGATCGTCAACGTGGAGGGGGGCTGCGCGACGGGGTCGGTGGCGCTGCACGGGGCGGTGCAGGCGGTGCGCGCGGGGGCCGATCTGGCGCTGGCGATCGGGGTGGAGAAGACGTGGTTCCCCGAGGATCCGGCGCGGTCGTTCGCTTTGTTCGCGGGGGGGATCGATCAGCTCCACCCGGGGGAGTGGCAGGGGCTGTTCGCGGCGGCGGGCGAGGAGACGGGGCTGGGGTTTGCGCCGCATCCGGCGCGGGTGGTGTTCCTCGACGTGCACGCGTTGCAGGCGCGGGCGCACATGGCGCGCTACGGGACGACGGCGGCGCAGATCGCGGCGGTGGCGGCGCGCAATCATCGGCACGGGGCGCACAACGAGAAGGCGCAGTATCGCTTCCAGATGTCGGTGGACGAGGTGCTGGCGGACAAGCCGGTGGTGCCGCCGCTGACGCGGTCGATGTGCGCGCCGATCTCGGATGGGGCGGCCGCGGTGCTGGTGGCGTCGGCGCGGTGGCTGGCGGCAAATCCGGGGGCGCGGGCGCGGGCGGTGGCGGTGCGGGCGGCGGTGCTGGCGGGGGGGCGGCCGGGGCGGCGGATCGAGGAGCGGTCGGTGACGGCGGTGGCGGCGGCGCGGGCGTACGCGGCGGCGGGGCTGGGGCCGGAGCACGTCGAGGTGGCGGAGGTGCACGACGCGACGGCGTTCTGTCAGGTGCTGCACGGGGAGGATCTGGGGTTTTGTCCGCCGGGTGAGGGCGGGGCCTATGCGGCGTCGGCGATCAATTCGCAGGACGGCGCGCGGCCGATGAACCTGTCGGGCGGGCTGATCAGCAAGGGGCACCCGCTGGCGGCGACGGGGCTGGGCATGGTGGACGAGGTGGTGGCGCAGCTCCGGGGCGAGGCGGGGGCGCGGCAGGCGGCGAAGGGGCCGTCGGTGGGGCTGGTGCACAACGCGGGGGGCATGGTCTCGTTCGACGAGGCGCTGTGCGGGGTGACGATCCTGGCCCGCGAGTAGCCCGCGGGCCGCGGCCTACTCTTCTTCGACCGTGAGTTCGAACTGGCCGAACCGGGGCGCGTCGGCCCCGCCGCCGCCGGCCTGGATCTCGAGGTCGCCGACGAGCGCGTTGGCGACGACGCCGGGGTTGCCGAGCGCGGCGTACGAGAGCGCGACGTAGAAGGTCGCCGGCAGCGTGATGTCGCGGGCGGTGATGGTGACCTGGTCGCCGGCGTTGGCGTAGGTGATGTTGGGGAGCTGGTCGGGGTCGGAGGGCACGAAGAGGTGCACGACGGGCGGGTCGAAGTTCCCGCCGTCGGTCGTGAAGAGGTAGGTGAGGTTGCGGCCGGCGAACGCGACGCGGGGCTGCTGGGCCTGGGTGCCGCCGTCGCTGCCGAGGTTGCCGGTGATGGTGAGGGTGACGAGGCGCTCGTCGTTGTCGACCGACGGCGTGTAGCGCAGGCGCCAGACGTTGTTCACCAGCTCGCTCTCGAGGCGGTAGCCATAGCCGCCGACGTTGGCGTTGCGCACCCCGAGGCTGACGTCGACGTTGGCCTGCGCGCCGCCGTGGCGGAAGGTGGTCGAGCCGTAGCCGTCGAAGGCGTCGTTGCCGCCGTCGCCCCAGCCGCCGGCGTTGATGTCGCGCTGCGCGACGAACTGGCGCGGGTCGGGGGGCATCGCGATCGCGCCGCCGTCGCTGACCCAGCGCTCGGGGCCGCCGCCGTCGATGATGATGTAGTACTCGCCGGGCTCGGCGTCGCGCACGACGACGGTGGGGTCGGGGTTCTGGAAGTTGCCGGCGCAGGCGACGAGCGCGCGGGCCTCTTCGCAGTCGCGGGTGACCGAGAGCACGACCGGGTAGTCGGTGCCGGGGTTGGCGGCGCTGATGCGGAGGTCGGCGGGCGCTTCGAGCAGGTAGCGGTAGACCGCGTCGGGCGCCTCGCGGCCGCCGCACGCGCCGCGGTAGTTGTCGGCGGCGCCCTCGACGGTCGCGGCGCGCACGACCTCGCCGGGCGCGATGTCGCCGACCATGACCGCGGGGCGGCACATCTGCGACTCGGGGCTGTCGCCGCGGGCCTGGCAGCCATAGTCGTCGGGCCAGTCGACGAGGCCGTCTTCGTCGTCGTCGACGCCGTTGCCGCACTCGGGCGGCGCGGGCGGATCGGCCTCGTCGTCGTCGTCGCGGTTGACGCAGCCGGGGTCGCGGAGGTCGATGAGGCCGTCGGCGTCGTCGTCGATGCTGTTCTCGCAGCGGGTGGGCGGGTCGAAGGGGTCGACCTCGCTGCTGTCGCCGCGGAACCGGCAGCCGCGGTCGTTGGGGAAGTCGACGCGGCCGTCGCCGTCGTCGTCGATGTTGTTGGCGCAGGCGGGCGGGAAGGCGGTGTCGTCTTCGCTGTCCTCGCCGGCCGACTGGCAGCCGGGGTCGAACGGGAAGTCGATGACGCCGTCGCCGTCGTCGTCCTGGCCGTTGCTGCACGCGAACGGCACGACCGGGTCGACCTCGGTGGTGTAGCCGGCCGAGATGCAGCCGGGGTCGAACGGGTAGTCGATGAGGCCGTCGCGGTCGTTGTCGCGGTCGTCGGCGCAGGCGGGGCGGGTCGCGTCGTCGGTCTCGCTGCGGTCGCCGGGCGCCGCGCAGCCGGGGTCTTCGGGGTAGTCGGTGATCCCGTCCATGTCGTCGTCGATGCGGTTGTTGCACTGCGGCGCGCGGCGGTCGTTCTCCTCGGCGTCGTCGCCGCGGGCGGCGCAGCCGACGTCGGCGGGGAAGTCGACGCGGCCGTCGCCGTCGTCGTCTTCGCCGTTGGCGCACTGCGGCATCACCGCCGGATCGGTCTCGTCGCCGTCGCCCTTGCTGGCGCAGCCAGGGTCGAACGGGTAGTCGACGAGCCCGTCGCCGTCGTTGTCGGCGCCGTCGAAGCAGTCGGCGAGGTCGATCGCCGGCGGGTCGCGCTCGTCCTCGTCGTCGGGCGCCGCGCAGCCGGGGTCGTCGTCGTCGATGAAGCCGTCCTCGTCGTTGTCGACGCCGTCGGAGCAGCCGGGCGGGAGGCGGCGCACGTTGACGGCGAGCTTCACCGGGCCGCCGATGCCGAGCAGGGTGTCGACGAAGACGAAGTAGGTGCCGGGCGCGGCGCGGTCGATGGTGGCGGTGCCGCGCTGTTCGAGGCCGTCTTGCACCTCGGGGCCGCAGGCGAGCTCGGAGGCCTGGTCGGTGCAGGCGCGGCGCACGTAGACGTTGGTGCGGTTGGTCGTCTCGGGGAAGTCGACGGTGAACTCGAGCGCGGCGTTGAACGGGTTCTCGTACGCGAAGACGCGCTCGGGGCCGTCGCCGCCGCACGAGCCGCGGAAGCTGCGGGCGCCGCCGGCGGTGTCGGTGAGGATGAACGCGGCGCCGGCGGGGTACTCGTCGATCCGCAGGCCCTGGCCGCAGAGGTCGACCTCGTCGCCGTCGGCGGCGGAGAGGCAGCCGAAGTCGAGCGGGAAGTCGACCTCGCCGTCGCCGTCGTTGTCGCGGTCGTCGAAACAGACCGGCGGGGTGGCCGGATCGGTCTCGTCGCGGTCTTCGGGGCGCTGGCAGCCGGGGTCGTTGGGGTAGTCGGGGAGCCCGTCGCCGTCGTCGTCGAGCCCGTTGAGGCAGGCGGCGAGCGGGATCTCTTCGATGACGACCGCGAACTCGCCGCCGCGCCCGGCCGCGCCGTCGAGGAAGATGTAGTACTCGCCGGGCGCGGGGTTGTGCAGGGTCAGCGTGTTGGCGGCGACGCCGTCGTTGAGCGGCTCGCGCACGCAGGCGATCTCCGAGCCGGTGTCGAGGCAGCCGCGGCGCACGTAGATCGCCGACTCGAGCCGGTTCTCGGGCATGTCGGTGCGCACGACGAGCGCCTCGATCCGGCGCTCGACGCGGTAGAGGAAGACCTCTTCGGGCGCGCCGCGGCCGCCGCACGAGCCCTCGGCGACGAACGGCGAGCGGCGCGAGTCGCCGCGGATCAGGCGGCCGGGGTCGACCTCGATCGGCTCGTAGGTGCGCCCGCAGGCGCCGCCCTCGGAGCTGTCGGCGGCGCTCTCGCAGCCGCGGTCGGCGGGGTAGTCGATCGCGCCGTCGCCGTCGTTGTCGACGCGGTCGGCGCAGGCCGGGATCACCATCGGATCGGCCTCGTCGCGGTCGCCGACGCCCTGGCAGCCGGGGTCGTTGGGGTAGTCGACCTCGCCGTCGCCGTCGTTGTCGAGCCCGTCGCCGCACGCGGGCGGCTGCGCGCCGTCGGCCTCGTCGTCGTCGCCGGCGGCCGAGCAGCCGGGATCGGCGGGGAAGTCGACGTGCCCGTCGGCGTCGTCGTCGGCGCCGTTGGCGCAGACCGGTCGCTCGTCGGGGTCGGCCTCGCGCGGATCGGCGACGCTGCTGCACCCCGGATCGGCGAGGTCGACCCAGCCATCGCGGTCGTCGTCGAGGCCGTTGCCGCACTGCGGCAGGCTCGGGCCGTCGCCGCCGTTGCGCTCGTCGTTGTCGGCCTCCGAGCCGCAGCCGGGGTCTTGCGGGTAGTCGATGAAGCCGTCGTCGTCGTCGTCGACGCCGTTGTTGCACTGCGGCAGCGCCGGCTCGTCGGACTCGTCGTCGTCGCGGGCGTTGGCGCAGCCGCGGTCGGCGAGGTCGACGTCGCCGTCGCCGTCGTCGTCGACGCCGTTGTTGCACTGCGGGATGGGATCGTCGGACTCGTCGTCGTCTTCGGGATCGGCGCAGCCCGGGTCGCGGAGGTCGATCTGCCCGTCGCCGTCGTCGTCGAGGCCGTTGCCACACTGCGTCGCGACGCTGTCGGTCTCGTCGTCGTCGGCCGGCGAGTCGCAGCCGGGATCGGCGAGGTCGACGAGCCCGTCGCCGTCGTTGTCGGCCCCGTCGTCACAGGCCGCGGCGATCGCGCCGTCGGTGACCCGCGCGTCTTCATCGCCGCCGCCGCCGTCGGCGACGCAGCCCCACGTCAGCGCGGCCCACACCAGCGCCGCTCCCCATCGACCCGTTCGACCCATGTCGCGATACTCCCCACCGAGGATGGGCGATTCTACGGGCCGACAACGTTGTGGGGCAAGCGTCGTCCTCGACGTGCATCACAGGCCGCTTTACGGTACAACCGCGCGAAATCCGGCAGGATTCGCGAATGGACAGCGCCCACCTCCTCGCTCAGCCCGGCCACCGCACCAACCGCTTCGCGCTCCCCGGCGGCGGCCTGCACCACGATCGCGGGGGCTTCATCGCGGTGCAGACGCCCGCCAACCCGAGCTTCTGGTATGGCCACCGCTTGATCCTGCCCGCCTCGCCGTGGATCGAGGGCCTCGCGGTCTGGCGGCGCCGCTGGCTCGCCGAGAACCCCGACCCGCAGCGCCGCCCGCCGCGCGCGTACCTGAGCTGGGAGTGCCCCGCGCCCGATCCCGAGAGCGTCGCCCGCGCGACCGACGAGGAGATCGCGCTCGACGAGCAGGTCATCCGCGTGCACCGCGGCCCGCCGCCGCAGCTCCCGCCCCCGCCGCCGGGGCTCGCGCTGCGGCCGCTCGCCGGCGACGCCGAGTGGGGCGCGATCACCGCGATCAGCGCGCGGGCGTTCGACGATCCGATCGACTTCCTCACCTGGGACCACGCCGATCGCCGCGCCCGCGTCGAGCGCGGCCGGGGCGTGGAGTGGGGCGCGTTCCTCGACGGCCGCCTCGTCGGGCACTGCGGGCTGATGTGGGGCGAGGGCGAGGCGCGCTTCCAGGACGTCGCGGTCGATCCGGCGGCGCAGGGTCGGCGGATCGCCGCCTACCTCATCGCCGCCGCGCTCGCCGATCACGCCGCCCGCCACCCCGGCGCGCCGGCCTGGATCGTCGCCGAGCTCGACAGCCGCGCCGGCCGCATCTACGAGGCGCTCGGCTTCGTCACCGCGTCGTGGGGCTACGACCTCGCGCTGCCGATCACCGATCGCTCGCGCTGACGACCGGCGCCGGCCCGCGGGCGCCAGCGGAGATTCAGCACCCCGCCCGCCGATGCGCGGCTACTCGGCCGCCTGACAGCCCTCGACCGCCGCGTCGACGGGGACGGCGTCGAGCAGCTCGACGTCCATCGTCGGCACCGTCACCTGATCGTCGCCGCGGTTGAAGAAGAGGACGTGCAGCTTCTCCCCCGCCGCCGGCAGGCAGTCACCGGCGAGGATCACCGTCTGCGCCTCGCCCTCGACCGCCGGCGCGAAGCGCGCGTCGTGGGTCACGCTCACCCCGTCCTCGTAGTCGAGCCGCACCGGCTCGCCCCGCCGCAGCGCGAGCTCGAGCGCCGGATCACCGCCGCCGCCGCCGAAGAGGCCGCCGAGCCCGTTCGACCCGAGCGTCCAGCTCAGCCGCACCGCCTGCGTGCCCGCCTCGGGGATCACGTAGAACTGCTTGTAGCCCGGCACCCCGACCTCCTCGAAGCCGGTGAAGCCGATGGTCGCGAGCCCCTCGACCATGTGCGGCACCCGGTCGCGGCTCTCGGCCGCCGAGAAGCGCTCGTACACCCGCGACCGCTCGCAGGTCCCGAAGCCGCGATCGGTGAAGATCGCCTCCACCTGCGCGGCGACCTCGGGCGAGATCGCCGCCGCCTCGGCGAGGATCAGCGCGCTCGCCTCTTTGTGCGTCGTCTGCGGCGTGAACTGCATCAGCGCCCCGAAGACGATCTGGTCCGCCGCCTCGGCGCCGATCGCCTCGCGCACCGCCCACATCGTCGAGCCGACGAGGAGGCCGTGGGCGTGGATCTCGTCGACCGTGTCATCCGGGCAGCGCCGCGGCTCGGAGAGGTCGCGCAGCGCGCCGCCGAGCCCGAGCGCCGAGCCGACGTAGGCCCCGATCACCGCGTCGTCGGCGAGGCTCGCGGCGAAGTAGTCGGCGAGGCCCTCGTTCATCGACGGCGACGAGTTGTCGAGCCCGTACTCATCAGGCACCGCCGGCACCTGCAAGCGCCCGGTCCCGATCACCGCGTGGGTGTACTCGTGGTAGATGACCCGCGCGTCGTAGCTGAAGTCGACCGCGCCCTGGAAGAAGATGATCGTGTCGGTGTCACGCGGCGGCAGCCCGAACTGCGAGGCGAAGAGCTCCCACGACTCGCGGGGGAAGAACGCGGCGTTGTCGAACTGCACCCACCCCTCGCGGTCGACGACGAGCCCCGGGAACGGCAGCGGCGGGTCGATCTGGAACTGCACGTTGACGAGCGCCGGCAGCGGGAAGTCGAGGTCGGCGAAGGCATGGGTGTCTTTGAAGTAGTCATGCACCCGGTTGACATGATGGAACATCATGACTTCGGCGAACGAGTCGTTGGGATCGGTCGCGTTCGCCGGCGGCTCGATGTGGGTGTAGTGCCCCTCGGGACCCGGGCGCGCGACCTGCACCTCGTGGCACAGCGAGATGGTGACCGGCAGCCCGCCGGGGTTCATCGCGCTGACGCCGCCCGGCTCGTTGAGGCAGTTCTGGACCTCGACCCACGGGCTCGTGAGGCGGCCGTTCTCGCCGGTGATGCCTTCGAGCACCACCCGGCTCAACATGCCATCGTCGGTGACCGGGTCGTTGACGTACAACAGCGCCTCGGGGTCGTCGATGATGACCCGCGGCGTCTCCATGTCGGGCACCGGCGGGGCCATGTCTTCGGCCGGCGCCATGTCTTCGACCGGCCGCGCCATGTCTTCGACCGGCGGGGCCATGTCACGCGCAGCCATGTCATCGATGGCACCGTCGAGCATCACCGGCGGGTCGCCCTTGCTCTCGCCGTCGTCACACCCGGTCATCGCCCCGAGCGCGAGGAGTACCGCGAGGTACTTCGGCGTCGTGTTCGCCTGCATCGTCGTCCTCCTCAATGCTCGATCCGGTTCTGCACGCCGATCACCCGCCCGCGGTGGGCGTCGACCCGCACGACGAGGTGCTCGCGCAGCGGCTGCCGCATCAGCTCGACCTCGAAGACCTCGGTGCCCCGCCCGCCGAGCGCGACGAGACCACGCCGCACCTCGGTGTGCGCCGTCGCCGCCGCGTCGCCGAGCACCGCCCGCAGCGCGATCGCGCGCGCCGCGTCGGCGTCGATCGTCGCCGCCTCGACCGTGGTGAGCGGGCTCAGCTCGCCGCTCATCTGCACCACCCGCCCGGCCGCGTCGAGGGTGACCGTCATCGCCCGGTCGAGCACGACGAGCCCGCCGTGGCGCTGCTCGAGCCGCGCCACCGTGCGCGCCCCGCGCGCGCTCACGTCACCGACGACCAGCTCCGCGCCGCCGAAGAGCGCGCGGTGGGCGGCGACGAAGCCCTCGACCCGCGCCCGCGGCGTCTCGCCGACGGTCGGGATCGCGACGCCGGTCAGCACCGCCGGCACCGGCGAGCCGGGGCGGAAGGTCGCGTGCAGGCGAGGGTGGTGCGCCTCGATGGCGTCGAGCGCCGCGCGCACCTCGGCCCGCGGCGCCGGAGCGGCGAGGGCCGGGGCGGCGAGGGCGAGGCACCCGGCGGCGCAGAGCGCGCGGGCGAGATGAACGGTCATGCCGTGCCTCCATGTCGTGGACCGGCCGGGCCTGCCCGACCGGGCGGCGGATGACAGCATGAACGGCGGCGTCGGGGCAAGGGCAGGGCGGCGCAGAGCCGTCTTCAGCGCCCCGTGAGTCAGCCCGCGATCGCGTAGCCGAGGCGGCGGCGCAGCTCGAAGTAGGGCTCCGACAACGCAAACAGCAACAGCGCCCGGGTGCGCTCGGCCGCGTTCGCCCGCCCGAGCGGCTGCCCGACCCGCTTGAGCTGCCGCAGCGCCGTCTCGAGGTCGTTGCAGATCAGGAGCCCGAGCCGGTTGGCGGTGTGCTCGATGGCATCGAGCCATCGCGGGATGCCATAGGCCGGCTCGCTCACCACCGGCCCGAGGAGCTGCCGGAAGTTGGCCTTCTCCTCGTCGGAGAGCGCGGTCAGGATCTCGGCGACCGAGGGATCGATCGCCGCCTCGGGGACCCGCGGGTCGATCCAGCGATGCACCGTCGCGACGAGCACCGCCAGCCGCGCCTCGCGCTGCGCGACGTCGCCGTCGAGCGTCGCGAAGAAGTGGTCGCCGGTCAGCAGGAACAGCTCGCGCGCGGCGAGGAACGCGATCTCACCCGGCGCCCGCTCGGCCGCGTCGCTGCCGATCACGAGCGCGGGCGGGTTGACGTTGGCGGTGCCGAGCCCGACCGGCTCGTCGGAGAGCCACGCGACCGGCACCGGCATCGCCATCACCGGCGCGACGTGCTCGGCGACGATCCGCATGACCGGGTGGGCGCGCTCGGCGGTGCGTTTGAGCCCGAGATCCTTGGGGTTTCGCGCCATGCGCGGCCCGACGAACATCAACAGCCGCCGGAAGAGCGCGTCGAGCGCGTGGTTCTTGTCGGCCCAGGTCAAGAGCTTCCAGTCGACCGCCTCCATCGTGCCCACCGCGAGCGCCTGCTGGCGGGCGAGGCCCATGTCGAAGAGCTGGTCCTCGTCGTCGTTCTGCCGCCCGAGCGCGACGAGCGCCGCCGCGCAGCACCACGCCGGGTCGAGGCGGCCCTCGGCGCAGTAGATCCGCACCAGCTCGTGGTAGGGCTCGGGGTGTACGACGTCCTGCTGGATCAGCCGGAAGTAGTGCCGCGTCGCGTCCTCGTAGCGGCCGAGCATCACGAGCAGCTCGGCGACGATGCTGCGCGCGGCGCGGTCGTCGGGGCGCAGCTTGACGACGATGGAGAAGGCCTTGAGCGCCTCCTCGTAGTTGGCGAGCCGGCTGCGGTTGATCTCGCCGAGGTTGCGGGCGAGGTTGACGATCAGCGCCTCGTCGAGCCGGTGCTCGCGGGCGCGGGCGAGCATCTTGCGGTAGTAGCGGTCCTGGCGCGGATAGTCGCCGTCGGTGGTCAGGATCTCGTCGATCGCCTGGAACGCCTTGACCATCGTCGGATCGAGCTCGAGCGCGCGGTCGAGGGTGCGCACCGAGATGTAGTGATCTTCGAGCTTGTCGCGCTGGATGATCCCCATCGCGTAGACGTACTGCGCCTTCTTCGCCGGATCGGGCTCGACCGAGGCGAGCTTGCGCAGCACCTTGATGCTCGCCTCCCACTGCCCGGTGTGGGTGTAGGCGTCCATCAGCCGCACGAGCACGATCTTGTCGTCGGGCCGCGCTTCGAGCGCGCCGAACCAGGCGTCGACCGCCTCGCGGGTCGCGTCGAGCTTGTCCTGGTAGATCTCGCCCTGCTCGAAGAAGAGCTTGTAGCGCTCGCTGCGGTCGTCGACCCGGTGCGCCTCGTCGCCGAGGAGCCGGGCGAGCTCGACCCACTGTTCGCGCTTGCCGAGGAGCGCGCGCAGCTCGCCGAGCGCGACGCGGTCGTCGGGCGCGGCCTCGTACGCCGCGCGGAAGTGACGCAGCGCGCCGGCCTCGTCGGCGAGCCCGTCGCGGTGGATGCGGCCGATGCGCAGGTGCAGCCGGGGCACGCGCGGCGAGTCGGGGTCGAGGGCCGCGAGCGCCTCGCGGTAGATCCGGGCGAGGGTCGCGTAGTCGCCGCTCAGCTCGGCGAGCCGCTCCAGCGTCGCCTCGACGCCCGCCTCCGGCGCCTCGTGGAACAGCCGCCCGAGCCATTCGAGCGCCTCGCCCGGCGCGGCGAGCCGCGTCTCGAGCAGCCGCCCCACCCGCAGGTAGAGCCGGCGCCGCGCCTCGGGATCGGTGACGTAGTTGACCCGCGTCCGCAGGAGCTGGGTGAGCCCCTCCCAGTCCTCGGCCGCCTCGTAGAAGCCGGTGAGCGCCTCGAGCGCGCGCTCGTCGTCGGGCTTGAGCACCAACAGCCGCCGCAGGTGGCGGGCGACGTCGTCCTCGCGTTCGAGCGCCTCGTACCACTGCGAGAGGCGCCGGTGCAGCGCGACCGCCTCGCGGGCCGTCGCCTCACCGAGCGCGCGCTCGTAGGCATCGATCAACGCATCCCACTGCCCCGCCCGCGCCGCCAGCCGCCCGAGGCGCACGCCGAGCTGCTCGTCGTCGCGGCTCAGCGCGAAGGCTTCGAGCAGCACCACCAGCGCCCGCTCGGCGTCGCCGAGGTGGGCTTCGAAGACATCGGCGAGCTGCGAGAGCAGATCGGCGCGGTCGGCGTCGGGCGCCTCCATGCGCGCGAAGAGCAGCTCGATGAGCGCCTCCCATTGCTCCGCTTCGATGAGGAGGCGGGTGAGCTGCTCGGCGGCGACCCAGTCATCGGGGTTGTCGGCCAGCCGGGCACGCAGGGCGTCTGCGTCCATCGGGGGCACTCCTCGTCAGTCGTCCGAGAAGCGGTATATACGCCCCCGGGCGAAGTCCGCCACATACATCTCGCCGTCGGCGCCGACGCCGAACGCGGTGGGGCTGAGCGGGAAGCGACCGAGCGCGCGGATGGCGCTCTCGGGCTGCAAGCGCTTGTCGGCGGGGAGCGCGAGCGCCCACAGCCGGCCCGAGCCATAGTCACCGAAGACATAGCGCCCCGTCAGCGCCGGGATGCCTTTGCCGGTGTAGACATGCCCGCCGGTGACCGAGATCCCTTCGCTGCGCGGGTACTCCCAGATGGGATCGGTGAAGACATCGCCGCCGAGGCACTTCTCGCCGCTCGGGAAGCAATGCCCGCCCTCGCGCACCTTCCAGCCGTGGTTCTCGCCGCGGCCGACGAGGGTGATCTCCTCCCAGGCGTTCTGCCCGACGTCGGCGACGACGAGGCGCCCGTCGGGCGCGAAGGCATACCGCCAGGGGTTGCGCAGCCCGTAGGCCCAGATCTCGGCGCGGGCGCCGTCGCGGCCGACGAACGGGTTGTCGGGCGGGATGGCATACGGCTCGCCGCGGTCGACGTCGAGGCGCAGCATCGCGCCGAGCAGCGTCGAGAGATCCTGCCCGTGGCCATGCGGGTCGTTGGCCGCGCCGCCGTCGCCGAGGCCGACGTAGAGCAGACCATCGGGGCCGAACGCGAGCTGGCCGGCGTTGTGGTTGGCGTAGGGCTGGGTGACCTCGATCACCGCGCGCACCTCGCGCGGCGTCGTCGCGGCGATGGGCTTGCCGGGCTCGACGGCCCACTCGGCGACGCGGGTGGTCTTCTTGCCGTCGACCTCGACCGAGTAGTTGACGAAGAAGCGCCCGTTCTCCTTGAACTTCGGGTGGAACGCGAGCCCGAGCAGCCCTTGCTCGGAGCGGGTCAGCACCTCGCGGCGCAGCCACGGGCCCGACTCGCCGGTCTTGGGATCGAGCCACTTCGCCGCGCCGGTCTTCTCCAGGATGATCAGCCGGTCGGGCTGGCCGGGCACCGGCTGGATGTCGGTCGGCTGCTCGAAGCCCTCGGCGACCGGGACGAGCCGGATCGCGATCTTCTCCCGGCGAGCGTCGGGGCCCTCGTAGCTCGGCGCGAGCGCGGTGTCGGGCGGGGGCTCGGCGGTGCGGGCGCAGGCGGGGGAGACGCCGAGCAGCGCCGCGAGGATCAGGATCGAAGGGTTGCGGCGCATCGGCTCTCCCGGTGGTGGTCGGGAGATGGGACGAGCGACGGGGGGGCGGGGTCGCGCCGGGCGGTCACTCGCCGACGGCGTTGTCGACGGTCTGCTTCGCGCCGTCGCGGGCGGTGTCGGCGGTGTCGCGCACGCCTTGCTTGGCGTCGTCGACCGGCTGCTGCGCGGCGCGCAGCGCGTTCTCGGTGATGCCCATCTGCCCGGCGCCCGCGATCAGCTTCGTGGTCGCCTCGGTCGCGCGCCCGGGCACGCCGACGACCTTGGTCTGCGCGTCGGCGACCGCCTGCTGCGCCTCGGCCTGCATCTTCTTGACGTCTTCCTGGCGCTTCTTCGCCTTGTCCTTGTCCTTCTTCGAGGCGAGCGGGTTGATGAGCGTCTTGCCGGCGTCGGCCGAGGCGGTCGTCGCGAGCGCGGGGATGCGGGCCGAGGTCGACGCCAGCTCCGTGGTCATCGTCTGCGCCCGGCTCGGCGTCGCGAAGAGGTTGGTGCGAAACGTCGAGAAGTTCTGCACGAAGGCGGTCAGCTCCTCGCGCTGCTTGCCCTGCACGGTGTCGGGGATCACGAACGCCTGCGAGCTGAGCGCGCCGTTGATGATCTCGGCGAACTCGCCCTCGCTGATATCGAGCTGCTTGGGGAGCGTCTTCATCTGGCCGAGCATCACGTCGACCTGATCGATCGGCGCGGTCACGCTCTGGAGCTGCGCGTCGAGCTCACCCGGGATCGCCTGGAGCTGCGCGAAGGCATCGCGCTTCTTGCCCTTCTTCTCCTTGGCGACGGCGACGCCCACGAGCCCCAGGCACGCGACGAACATCAGCGACAGCGACAACATGCGCTTCATGGCTTCCTCCTTTGCCTCCAGCAAGGCGGGACGCTAGGCCAATCGGACCGGGTCGTCAACGACCTTGCCCGGCGGCGGCGCCGGATCGATGATGCCGGCAGACGACGGGAACGTCAGGAGCCATCGCGCCGCGGGCGCGCCCTGACGGCCCCCGAGAGATCGGATGCGCCGCGCCGCCACCTCCACGATCGGCCTCCTGTCAGCGGGCCTCGCCCTCGCGATGACTCCGCCCGCCGCCGCGCAGGTCTCTTCGGCCGGCGCGGTCGGGGAGTCGGCGAGCCTCACCTTCGTGCCCCCGTTCCACGGCGCCGTCACCGTCGACCTCGGCTTCGATGCGCGCTTCGACAGCGTCTTCGGCGACATCTCGGCGCTCGAAGCGACCGCGCCCTCGCTCGGCCTCGGCTACCTGCACTACCTCGACGGCCACGGCCGGACCGCGCTCGGCGGCGCGCTGCGGTTCAGCCGCTCGGCGGCGGTCGGGCAGGATCTGCCGCGGCAGAGCGGCTTCACCGCGCTCGACCTGCGCCTCGAAGCCCGCTGGCGCTTCATCAACGTGCACTTCGCCCACCTCACCCTCGCGCCCTTCGTCGACCTCGGCCTCGTCTGGCCCGAGGTGCCGATCGAGCCCGGCGGCGACGGCCCCTTCCCCCGCGCGGTCGTCGGGATCGGGCTCGGCCCCGGCGGGCTGTTGCACGCCGATCCTTATGTCTTCGCCGAGCTCGTCAGCCACATCGGCGTCTCGGTGACGCCGGTCGACGGCGTCGCCGAGCGCGCGATCGTCGGCGGCGTGCGACTGCGCTTCGACTTCGGCCTGCGCGGCCGCGACCTGTTGCCCTGCGAGTATGCCCCGATGGAGTACGGACCGTGCCCCTGACCCCCAAGAAGACCCGCGCCGCGCTCGCGCTCGCCGTCGACGCGCTGCACCCGCAAGGCCACGCCGGCCTCGGCCCGATGCTGCGCGCCCACGCCGCCGCCGCGGTGCAGTCGACCGCGGTGGTGACCGCGATCCGCCCCCTCGCCGCGCTCCCCGCCCGCCTCGTCGGCGACGCGCTCGACCGCGCCGCGAAGCTCGCCCCCGACGCGATCGGCCTCGGCGACCCCGGCGACCGCGAGCAGGCCGCCGCGCTCGCCGACGCGCTCGCCGAGCACGCCGCCCGCGCCCCGCTCGTCTGCGCGCCCGGCGCCGTCGACCGCCGCGGCGAGCCGCGCTTCGACCCGGCCGCGCTCGCGGTGCTCGCCGAGCGGCTGTGGCGCCACGCAGACGCCGTCATCGTCGACGGCGCCGAGGCCGCACTCGTGACCGGCCGCCCCGCGCCCGACCTCCCGCGGATGCGCGACGCCGCCAAGCGCCTCTTCGACCGCGGCCCGACCTGGGTGGTGATCACCGGCGGCCGCGCCGAGGGCCACGCGGTCGACCTCGCCTACGACGGCCGCGACTTCACCGAGCTCGGCGCCGATCGCATCGCGCTCGACCGCCCGACCGGCGCCGGCGCGACCTTCGCCGGGCTCGTCGTCGCCTGGCGCGCCCGCGGCCGCGCGCTCCTCGACGCGCTCGCCGCCGCCAAGCAGGGCGTCGGTCATGCGCTCGCCCACGCCGTGCCCGTCGGCCCGAGCGACCGCGCCGACCCGCTCGGCCCCGCCTTCGCCGCGCTCGGGCTCGACCCGCGCCCGATCGAGGTGCCGAGCGCCGAGGACGACTGATCGGCGCGGCAACCGTGCCCTTGCGACGACCGCGCGACCCGACCATAGTGGCCTGCCCTTGACCCCCGGAGGACCCTCGTGGCGCACCCCGACCCGCACGCCCTCGCCGCCGCGCTCGCCGGACACCACTTCATCGACGGCGCCCTCGCCGCCCCGATCGGCGGCGCGACCTTCCCCGTGCTCGACCCGGCGACCGGCGAGACCGTCGCCGAGGCCGCCGCCGGCGACGCCCGCGACGTCGACCGCGCCGTCGCCTCGGCGAAGACGGCGCAGCGGGCCTGGGCGAAGCTCGCCGCCCGCGAGCGGGGCCGCCTCGTCGCCGAGTGCGGCCGCCGCCTCGCCGGCCACGTCGAGGAGCTCGCCCGCCTCGTCGCGCTCGAGACCGGCAAGGCGCTGCGCACCGAGAGCCGGGTCGAGGCGACCGTGCTCGCCGACACCTTCACCTACTTCGGCGGGCTCGGCAGCGAGCTCAAGGGCGAGACCATCCCGTTCAAGCCCGAGTGCCTCACGATGACCGTGCGCGAGCCGGTCGGCGTCGTCGCCGCGATCATCCCGTGGAACGTGCCCATGCTCCTCATGGCGCTCAAGATCGCGCCGGCGCTCGTCGCCGGCAACGCGGTGGTCGTCAAGTCGGCCGAAGAGGCGCCCTTCGCCTGCCTGCGCGTCTGCCAGATCATCGGCGAGGTGCTGCCACCGGGCGTCTTCAACATCCTCAGCGGCGACGGCCCCGGCTGCGGCGGGCCGCTCGTCGCGCACCCCGACGTCCGGAAGGTCTCCTTCACCGGCTCGGTCGAGACCGGGCGCATCATCTACCGCGCCGCCGCCGAGAAGCTCGTGCCCGTCACGCTCGAGCTCGGCGGCAAGAGCCCGATGCTCGTCATGGCCGACGCCGACCTCGACCGCGCCGTCGACGGCGCCGTCACCGGGATGCGCTTCACCCGCCAGGGCCAGAGCTGCACCGCCGCGAGCCGCATCTTCGTGCACCGCTCGCTCGTCGACGCCTTCGTCGACAAGCTCGCCGCCCGCGTCGACGCGATGGTCATGGGCGACCCGCTCGACGAGGCGACCGACATCGGCACCATCGTCAGCCCGCAGCAGTTCAAGCGCGTCGAGCACTACCTCGCGCTCGCCGAGCAGCACCCCGGCGCCAAGGCGCGGGTCTGCTCGAAGCTGCCGAGCGATCCCAAGCTCGAGGACGGCCTCTTCGTGCAGCCGCGCATCCTCACCGGCATCCCCAACGACCACGCCGTCTGCCGCGAAGAGATCTTCGGCCCGGTCACCTGTGTCATCGCCTTCGACGACGCCGACGAAGCCATCAAGATGGCCAATGACACCGACTTCGGCCTCGCCGCGACCGTGTGGACCAACGACCTCAAGCTCGCGATGAAGGCGACCCGCGAGCTCGAAGCGGGCTTCGTGCAGGTCAACCAGAACGTGGTCGTGCAGCCGACGCTGCCCTACGGCGGGTTCAAGACGAGCGGGCTCGGCAAGGAGGCCGACCTGCATGCCATGCTCGAACACTTCACCCATCGCAAGACGATCATCATCAACCTGGGCTGATCCCATCCGAGTCATCGAGAGAGTGTCATGAGCCACATCGACCTGACCGATCCCCGCTGGACCACCGAGGCCTTGACCGGGTGGCTGTATCAAAACGGCTTCACCGTCGGCCCCGCCGCCGAGGGCGGCGCGGCGCGCTTCGTGCGCTACCCCGGCGACGCGCGCGACGGGCTGCCGTCGGAGGCGGTCGAGGTGATCCTGACCCGCGCCGAGGGCGGCCACCGCCTCGTCTTCCGCGGCCCCGACGGCGAGGCGGTCGAGGTCGACGCGCGCGCCTTCGCCGAGACCGGCCCCGTCACCGGCTTCATCGACCGCCACTTCCGCCACTACAACGCCGGCATCGTCGCCCGCGCCGCCCGCGGCTACCGCGCCCACATCGAGCTCGGCCGCAAGATGATGGTGACCCTCGCCGGCGCGATGAGCACCGCCGAGCTCGGGATCTCGCTCGCCGAGATGATCCGGCAGGGCAAGGTGCACGCGATCACCTGCACCGGCGCCAACCTCGAAGAAGACCTCTTCCTCTTGCTGCACCGCGAAGACTACCGCCACGTACAGTGGCGCGAGCAGAGCGCCGAGGCCGACGCCGAGCTGTACGACGCGGGCTTCAACCGGGTCACCGACATCTGCATCCCCGAGCACACGATGCACGAGCTGATCGACCGGCTGAAGGAGATCTGGGCCGAGGCGAAGGCATCGAAGCGCGAGCCGCAGTTCCCCGATGTCTACCTGCGCGAAGCCATCACGAGCCTGATGGCGAAGCAGCCGCACCTCAAGGCGCGCGCCCGCGACTCGTGGCTGTGGCAGGCATGGCAGCACGACGTCCCCGTCTTCGTGCCCGGCTGGGCCGACAGCACGGTCGGCAATGGCTTCGCCGCGTGGTGCATCAAGAACGAGATCGCGCCGCACAAGCTCCTGTTGACCGACGCCGACGCCATGGTGCGGCTCGTGCACTGGCTGCGCGAAGAGCCGAACCAGTGGTGTGGCTTCTTCCAGATCGGCGGTGGCATCGCCGGTGACTTCCCGATCTGCGCGGTGCCGCTGATCACGCAGGATCTCAAAGAAGACACCGCGCCGTGGGGCTACTTCTGCCAGATCAGCGACGCCGACACGAGCTACGGCGGCTACTCGGGCGCGCCGCCGACCGAGAAGATCACCTGGGGCAAGATCACGCTCGACACGCCGCGCTACATGATCAGCAGCGACGCCACGATCGTGGCACCGCTGATCTTCGCGTATGTGATGGGGCTCTGACGCCGAGTCTGTCTCACCCGAACGCCGTGCTCGCCCGGTAGTGATCGGCGACCGCGGCGAAGGCATCGAGCTCCGCGGCGATCCGCCGCTCGTCCCATCCGAGCACGCCACCCATGAGCCGCGCGACGTCGGGCGCGGCTTCGACGCTGGCTTCGGCGTCGAGCACGAGCGCGCGGAGGCGGCGGGCGAGGACGTCGTCGATGGTGCGGGCCATCTCATGACGCACCGCCCAGATGACTTCGCCGCGGCGGTAGGGCAGGCGGGGGTGGAGCAGATCCTGCCATTCGCTGCGCTCGGCGCAGGTGGCATGCACGGCGGGGAGGTCGCTGCCGTGGATCGAGAGGTGGTCGGTGGCTTCGGTGACCTCGTCGCTGTGGCCGTGCAGGCGCAGATCGGCGGTGACGCAGGGGCGGCGGTCGAGGTCGGCGACTTCGATGGCGCGGTCGACGGTGTCTTCGGCCATCTGGCGGTAGGTGGTCCACTTGCCGCCGAGGATGCTGACGAGGCCGGTCGCGCTGACCTCGATGCGGTGGGTGCGGCTGAGCTTCTTGGTGTCGCCGGCGCCGCGGCGGACGAGGGGGCGGATGCCGCAGAAGACGCTGCGGACGTGCTCGCGGGTGACGGCGACTTCGAAGTAGCGGCGGACGTGCTCGAGGATGAACTCGACCTCGGCTTCGAGCGCGGTGGGTTCGAGCGTGGGCTCGTCGACGGGGGTCTCGGTGGTGCCGACGAGGAGCTTGCCGTGCCAGGGCACGGCGAAGATGACGCGGCCGTCGCGGGTGCGGGGCACGAGCAGGGCGGTGTCGCCGGGGAGCACGTCGCGGTCGAAGACGAGGTGGATGCCCTGGCTGCGGGCCATGAGCGGCGCGGCGGCGCGGTCGTCGAGCTGGCGGATCCGGTCGGCGAAGATGCCGGTGGCGTTGATGACGACGCGGGCGCGCTGGGCGCGGGTGATGCCGGTCTCCTGGTCGTGGATGTCGACGCCGAAGAGGCGGCGGTCCTCGCCTTCGCCGGTGTGGAGGAGGCGGGTGACCCGGGCGTAGTTGAGGAGCGTGGCGCCGCGGGCGGCGGCGGTGCGGGCGAGCGCGAGCGCGAGGCGGGCGTCGTCGAACTGGCCGTCGTAGTAGAGCACGCCGCCGCGCAGGCCCTCGCGGCGCACGGTGGGGAGGCGGGCGAGGGTCTCGTCGCGGGTGAGGATGATCGAGCGGCCGAGGCCGAGGGCGCCGGCGAGGCGGTCGTAGAGCTTGAGGCCGACGCCGTAATAGAGGCGGCTGCCGAAGCGGTAGCTCGGGACGACGAAGGGGCGGCGGAAGACGAGGTGGGGGGCGTTTCGGACGAGGCGGCCGCGCTCGCGGAGCGCTTCGGTGACGAGGCCGAGGTCGCCTTGCTCGAGGTAGCGCACGCCGCCGTGGATGAGCTTGGTCGAGCGGCTCGAGGTGGCCTTGGCGAAGTCGCTCTGGTCGACGCAGAGGGTCTCGTAGCCGCGGGCGGCGGCGTCGAGCGCGACGCCGAGGCCGGTGGCGCCGGCGCCGATGACGACGACGTCCCAGGTGTGGCCGGGGCGCGCGAGGCGGGCGCTGTGGGCGGCGCGATCCATCGAGTTCGGTTGCTCCACGACGGGTCGAAGGGATGCGTGGCGGGCGGAGGGGGTCGCCGATCCCGACGCGGCGCGTCAATCGGGGATTGACCGGGGGGCGGGCGGCGGGTGATGACGCGGGCGCAACAGAGCGCGCGGAGTCGATGGGATGCGGACGTTGAGCGGGGTGATGGTGATGATGCTCGCGGGGTGTGGTTCGAGCCCGGCGCCGGAGTCGGTGGTCGCGCCGAACACGATCGAGTCGACGGGGCTGCCGGTGACGGCGGACACGACGGTCAGCGCGCTCGCGGCGGCGATGTGGACCGAGACGATGCGGGTGGCGCCGACGTGGGCGTCGTACCTGGGCGAGCGCGATCGGGACGATGAGCTCCCCGATCTGTCGGCGGCGGCGCGGGCAGAGCATGACCGGATCCTCGGCGGGATCCGGCGGGCGGCGCGGCAGGTCGATCCGGCCGAGCTCGACGCGCGGCATCGCGTGATCCACGCGGCGCTGCTCGTGGAGCTCGACGGGCACTTCGACGAGCAGGCGCGCTGCGGCTACGACACCTGGGTGGTGAGCCAGCTCCACGGGCCGCAGTCGTGGCTCGGGGAGCTGCCGGCGTTCCACGTCGTCGATGGCGAGCAGCGGGCGCGCGATCTGGTGACGCGCTATCGGGCGATCCCGCGGCTGTTCGCGCAGCAGGCCGAGAGCCTGCGCGAAGGGCTCGCGGTGGGGCGCAGCTCGGCGCGGATCAACGTGGAGCGGGTGATCGAGCAGCTCGACCGGCTCGCGGCGACGCCGGTCGACGACGATCCGTACCTCGCGCCGGTGCGCGCGCAGGTCGCGACGCTGGCGGCGCCGCCCTATCCGGGCTTCGACGATGAGCTGCGGGCGGCGGTGGTCGAGGCGGTGCGGCCGGCGCTGGCCGAGTACCGAAAGTTCCTCGCCGAGCAGGTGCTGCCGGCGAGCCGCGCCGAGCCGGGGGTCGCGGGGCTGCCGGCGGGCGGTGACTTCCCCGATGGCGCGGCGTGTTACGCGGCGGCGATCGCGCGGCACACGGGGCTCTCGCTCGACGCGGAGACGATCCACCGGATCGGGCTCGAAGAGGTCGCGCGGATCCGGGGCGAGATGGCGGCGATCGTCGCCGAGATGGGCGGCGGCGCGGACGTCGAGGGCTTCCTCGTCGCGCTCGGCGAGCGGCCGGAGGAGCGCTTCGCCGACGAGGCGGCGCTGATCGCGCACAACGAGGCGCTGCTGGCGCGGGCGCAGGCGAAGCTGCCCGAGGCCTTCGGGCGGCTGCCGAAGACGCCGATCGAGGTGAAGGCGATCGAGGCGTTCCGCGCGCCGGAGTCGCCGGCGGCCTACTACTACTCGGCGCCGCCCGACGGGAGCCGGCCGGCCTACTACTACCTCAACACCTACCAGCCCGAGACGCGGCTCCGTTACAAGATGCCGGCGCTCGCCCACCACGAGGCGGTGCCGGGGCATCACCTGCAGATCGCGCTCGCCGCCGAGGCGGAGGCGCTGCCGCGGTTCATGCAGGAGATGGGGAACACCGCGTTCGTCGAGGGCTGGGCGCTCTACGCCGAGAAGCTCGCCGGGGAGCTCGGGCTCTACCCGACGCCGGCCGAGCGGCTCGGGGCGCTGACCTACGAGATCTGGCGGGCGGCGCGGCTGGTGATCGACACCGGGATCCACGCGAAGGGCTGGAGCCGGCAGCAGGCGATCGACTACCTCGCGAGGCACACCGGGCACGACCTGGGCGAGGTGCAGAACGAGGTCGACCGCTACATCGCGTGGCCGGGGCAGGCGCTCGCGTACAAGCTCGGGCAGATGGAGATCAGCCGGCTGCGCGCCGAGGCCGAGTTGAAGCTCGGGGCGCGCTTCGATTTGCGGGCGTTCCACGACCGGCTCTTGTCGATGGGCGCGCTGCCGCTGCCGGTGATCCGCGGCGAGATGGAGCGGTGGATGGCCGAGGTCGCGGCGACGGCGGCGCGCTGATTCACCCGTCAGTCGACCGGGTCCTGCCCTTCGAAGCGCGAGACGCGGATCGTGCCGTCGACGACCCGCGAGGGGCGCTGCATCAGCTCGTCCATCTTGGTCCAGAACGCGCCGGCGAGGTCGAAGTCGGCGGCGATCGCGTTGCCGATCAGCAGGATGAGCAGGTCGGCGCACTCCTCGGCGAGCGCGGCCTTGCCCTTGCCCTTGGTCACCGCGGCCGAGATCTCGCCGAGCTCCTCGGCCATGAGCGCGACGCGGAACGCCATGCGCTCGCCGCCGTTGCGCGCGAAGTCGTGCTTGTCGTGAAAGGCCTGCACCGCCGCGAGCATGGCGGCGTAGCTGTCGTGTTCGGGCATCGCCCCTCCTGGCGCCGATCGGGGCGGCCATGATACCCACCGCCCGCGCCCGGACCAGAGCGGAGAGCGATCCATGGCCCATCCCTGGCACGATCTGCCCAACAACCCCGACGACGTGGCCGAAGGGTTCAACGTCGTCATCGAGATCCCCAAGGGCTCGAAGGTCAAGTACGAGCTCGACAAGCCGAGCGGCATGCTGCGGGCCGATCGGGTGCTGTACTCGTCGGTGATGTACCCGGCCAACTATGGCTTCCTGCCGCGCTCGTACTGCCCCGACGGCGACCCGCTCGACGTGCTCGTGCTCGGCAACGAGCCGGTGGTGCCGCTGACGATCATGCAGGCCCGCGCCATCGGGGTGATGCACATGCTCGACGAGGGCGCCGCCGACGACAAGATCATCGCGGTGCACATCCACGACCCGGCGTTCCGCGAATACACCGATCTCGAGCAGCTCCCGCGGCACACCTTCCGCGAGATCCAGCGCTTCTTCGAAGACTACAAGGCGCTCGAGAACAAGAGCGTCGAGGTCGAGGGCTTCAAGGGCGTGGAGCGGGCGCGCGAGGTGGTGGTGCAGTCGTTCGTCGACTACCGCCGCGAGGAGAACCGGCTGCGCGGCTGGCGCTGACCGCCCGGTCGCGGAAGAGCCGCCGGCTCGACCGGCGTTGACGCCTCCCCCCGGGCGCGGTATGGGGAACCCCCATCACTTCCCGCCCCCGCTCAAAGGAGGTGCGCGTGAAACCCATCGCCAGCGCGCTCGCCGCGCTGATGCTCGCCGGGCCTCTCCTCACCGGCCCCGCGCTCGCCGACGAGGCCGACGTCCCGGTGCCCGCCCTCGACGTCGAGACCGTCACCCTCGCCAATGGCCTCACCGTGCTGCTCAGCCGCGACGACCGCCTCCCGGTGGTCGCCGTCGAGGTGCGCTACCTCGTCGGCTCCGGCCACGAGCCCAAGGGCCGCACCGGCTTCGCCCACCTCTTCGAACACCTGATGTTCCAGGGCAGCCAGCACTTCGACGACGAGTACTTCAAGCCCTTCGAACCGATCGGGGCGGCGGTCAACGGCACGACCAACACCGATCGCACCAACTACTACCAGCGCGTGCCCCGCGAGTACCTCGAGCTCGCGCTGTGGATGGAGTCGGACCGGATGGAGAACCTCCTCCCGGTGCTGACCCAGCAGAAGCTCGACAACCAGCGCGACGTGGTGAAGAACGAGCGCCGCCAGAGCTACGAAGACCGGCCGTATGGCATGTTCTGGATCTGGCTGCTCGAGTCGCTGTTCCCCGAGGGGCACCCCTACCATCACTCGACGATCGGCTCCCACGAGGACCTGACCGCGGCGACGCTCGACGACGTCAAGGGCTTCTTCGCGCAGTACTACACGCCGGCCAACGCGATGGTGACCATCGTCGGCGACTTCGACCCGGCCGAGGCCAAGGCGCTCGTGCAGAAGTACTTCGGCCACCTGCCCGCCGGGACCCGCGCCGAGGCGCCCAAGCCCGCGCCGGTGGTGCTCGACAAGGCGAAGCATCGGGTGCAGACCGACGACGTGCCGCTGCCGCGCATCTACTATGCGTGGCCGACGCCGGCGCTGTACGAGGACGGCGACGCGGCGCTCGACATCCTCGCGACGCTGTTGACCGACGGCAAGTCGAGCCGGCTCTACCAGCCGCTCGTCTACGAGCAGAAGGTCGCCAAGGACGTCGCCGCCTTCCAGGTCTCGATGGGCCGCGCCGGCTTCTTCGTGGTGATGGCGACCGCCGCGCCGGGCAAGAGCCTCGACGCCGTGCAGAAGGCGCTCGACCGCGCGCTCGCCGACGCGATCGCGAAGCCCCCGACCGCCGACGAGATGACCCGGGCGCTCAACGGCTGGCGCAAGTCGTTCTACGGCCGCGTCGAGAGCGTGCTGAGCCGGGCGCAGCTCCTGTCGAACTACGCGCACCTGACCGGGCGCGCGGACTACCTCGCCGAGGACCTCGCCCGCTACACCGGGCTCGACGCCGCCGCCATCCAGGCCGCGGCGAAGAAGTACCTCGGCGAGAACCGGGTGCGGCTCGACATCGTGCCCGCGCCCGAAGGCGCCGCCGCGGGCGGCAAGGCGACGGGAGGTGCGCGATGAAGGCGCTGTCTGCTTCGTTCGGCGTCGCGCTCGCGTGCGCGGCGACCCTCGGCTGTGGCGGCCAGCCCGAGACGCGCGACCAGGATCCGGCGGCGACGGCGGGCGCGGCCGAGAAGGCGGCCAACGTGATCGCCGACGCGGCGGCCAAGGCGCCCGATCGCAAGGGGCTGCCGACGCCCGCCGGCGAGCGCACCGCGTGGGCGCCGCCCGCGGTGACGACCTGGAAGACCGACAACGGCATCACGGTCTGGTACCTGCGCCAGCAGCAGGCGCCGCTCGTCTCGCTGCGGCTCGTGCTGCCGACCGGCGCGGCGAGCGATCCGATCGGCAAGGCGGGCGCGACCTCGCTGATGGTCGACCTGCTCGACGAGGGCGCCGGCGAGTACACCGCGCTGACGCTCGGCGAGGCTTTCCAGCGGCTCGCGACCGACTACGGCGCCTCGACGGCGACCGACGGGATCGTCTTCGGGCTCGACATGCTCGCCGACAAGGTGCAGCCCTCGCTCGCGCTGCTCGCCGACGTGCTGCGCCGGCCGAAGCTCACCCCCGAGGAGTTCAAGCGCCGCAAGGACCAGCACCTCGCCGCGATGCTCGCCGAGGAGGCCGATCCGCAGTACGGCGCGAGCGTCGTGGGCCGCAAGATCCTGTACGGCACCGGCTACGGCGGCATGCCGGCGAGCGGGGTGCGCGGGACGCTGGAGAAGGTGAGCCTCGACGACGTCAAGGCCCGCTACAAGGCGGCGATCCAGCCGCAGGGCGCGACGCTGATCGTCGTCGGCGCGATCGAGCGCCCGGCGGTCGAGGCGGCGATCGCGGCGACGCTCGGCGACTGGTCGGGCGAGCCGGTGCTCGCGCCGCGGGCGCTGACCGGCGAGCCGGCGAAGCGCGCGGTCTACTGGGTCGACTACCCGGGCTCGGCGCAGTCGGTCGTCGCGGTCGTGCGCCGCACCGAGGGCACCGCCGCGGCCGACTACTTCCCCGCCGAGGTGCTCAACCGCGCGCTCGGCGGCGCGTTCACCAGCCGCCTCAACCTCAACCTGCGCGAGGACAAGGGCTACACCTACGGCGCGCGCTCCTACTTCAGCCGCTGGGCGCAGGCCGGCTTCTTCGGCATGTTCGCCAAGGTCAAGGCCGAGACGACGCGGGCGAGCCTCGACGAGATGTTCAAGGAGCTCGACGCGGTCGTCGGCCCCAACCCGATCGCCGATCGCGAGCGCGACGAGGCGGTCGGCGGGTTCCTGCTCGGCTTCCCCGGCCGCTTCGAGAACATGGCCGGCGTCGCCGAGCAGCTCGCGACGCTGGTGCTCGACGACCGCGAGGCCGAGTGGTTGCAGCAGTGGCCCGGCAAGATGGAGTCGGTCAAGCTCGACGCGGTCCGCGAGGCGGCGAAGAGCTACGGCGGCAAGGACGCGTTCCGGGTCGTGATCGCCGGCGACTACGCGGCCCACGCCGCGAGCCTCGACGGGCTCGGGCTCGAGATCGTGCGCTACGACCGCCAGGGCTTCCCCGAGGGCGCCGCGCGCGCGATCGGGAAGAGCAAGGGCGCCGCCGCGAAGTAGCGCTCCCCGCCCCCGCCGCCGCGGTGACGATGTCGTCTCCGGGCGAGCAAACCGGGTGACCGCCGAATCGAACGGCGCTAACCTCGCCTCCGATGCGAATCGCCGACCGGTACCGGCTCCTGCGCCCGCTGGGTCAGGGGGGCATGGCGGGGATCTTCCTCGCCCACGACGAGATGCTCGATCGCGCCGTCGCGATCAAGCAGCTCCACCCCGAGCTCGGCGACCAGAGCGAGGTCAAGGCGCGCTTCATCCGCGAGGCCCGGATCATCGCCCGGCTGCGCCACCCCAACATCGTCGACATCCACGACGTCGTGCCGCTCGAAGAGACGGGCGGGGTCGCGATGGTGATGGAGTACATCGACGGGACCGATCTCTCGCAGCTCCTGCGCAAGATGCCCGTGCCCTGCCCCGAGCTCGCCGCGCTCGTGCTGCGGCCGGTCGCCGAGGCGCTCGCCTACGTGCACCGCGAGGGCATCATCCACCGCGACATCAAGCCGGCGAACGTGCTCCTCGGCCGCGACGGCGCGGTGAAGCTCACCGACTTCGGCATCGCCCGCGGCGACGACGACAGCGGGCTGACCCGCACCGGCGACTTCCTCGGCACGCCCGCCTACATCCCGCCCGAGCAGGCCCGCGGGGTGCGCGTCACCGCCGCCGCCGACCAGTACGCGCTCGGGGTGATGCTCTACCAGCTCGTCACCGGCGAGAAGCCCTTCGCCGCCCGCAGCACCGCCGAGGTCGTGCTCGCGATCATCCGCGGCGAGTACCCCGACCCCCGCACCCGCGCCCCCGCCGTCGACGACGCGCTCGCCGCCGTCATCCATCGCGCGATGGCGCACGAGCCGGGCGACCGCTACCCCGACGTCGACGCCTTCATCGCCGCGCTCGACGCCTGCCTGCCCCCCGTCGACGCCGATCAGGTCGCCGCCGCCGTCGCCGGCATCGTCGTGCAGCCCGAGTCGACCACCTCCGAGTTCGCCCGCCTGCGCGCCGACGAGTGGGAGCTGCGCGCCGAAGAGGCCCGCGCCCGCGGCGACTTCAACGCCGCCGCCCACGCCGAGCGCGCCGCCGCCGCCCGCCGCGGCTTCGCGCGCCCCACCGAGGCGATCGACGCCGCCGCGCTCGGCTTCGCGACCGACGCGACCCTCGTCGACGCGCGCGCGCCGGGCGACGACGACACGATGCCCTCGGCGGTGCACGCCGCGGCCGCCGACGCGCTCTGCCGACCCAGGCGCCCGACCGCGCCCGCCTGTCTCCGCGGCGCTCGCCGCGTCGACCCCCTGCCGCGCGTCGGGCGCCGCGACCGACCCGCCCCGCGCGCCGCCTCCCCGCCGCGCCACCGTCGACGCCGCCACCGTCGCCGCCGCCCGCGCCGTCGTCAGCGCCGCCCGCACCATCGCCATGCCCCCGCCCGGCGCCGCCGCGCCCGCCCCCGGCGTCGCCGGCTGGAAGGTCCTGCTCGTCGCGCTCGTCATCACCGCGCTCATCGGCGGCGGCGTCACCTGGTTCCTCCTCCGCGACCCGCCGCCCCCGCCCGCCATGGACCGCGCCCCGCCGGCGCCCTGACGCCCGTCCTCGCTCACCCCGGCCGCCGAGGCTCACCCCGTGCTCGACCCGTTCACCGCCGTCATCCTCGGGCTCGTCCAGGCCCTCACCGAGTTCCTCCCCGTCTCGTCGAGCGGCCACCTCGTCCTCGCCCAGGCCGTGCTCGGCGTCGAAGCGGGCGGCGGCGTCGCCTTCGAAGTCGCCGTGCACTTCGGCACCCTGCTCAGCGTCGCCGTCGTCTTCCACCGCGACATCGGCCGCCTCCTCGCCGCCGTCGGCCGCGCGCTCGCCGCCCCCACCCGCCTCCGCGACCGCTGGCGCGACGACCCCGAGCTGCGCCTCGCCGCCGCCATCGTCGCCGGCTGCGTGCCCGCCGGTGTCATCGGCCTCGCCTTCAAGGACCAGCTCGAGGCCGCCTTCGACCAGCCCGCGCTCGTCTGCGCCGCGCTCATCTTCACCGGCCTCGTCCTCCTCGCCACGAAGCGCGCCCCCGAAGCCCACGGCACCATGAGCATCAACCGCGCCGTCGTCATCGGCGTCGCGCAGGCCATCGCCATCCTCCCCGGCGTCAGCCGGTCCGGCTCCACCATCGCCGCCGCGCTCTTCCTCGGCGTCGACCGCGCCTTCGCCGCCCGCTTCAGCTTCCTGCTCTCGCTCCCCGTCATCCTCGGCGCCACGCTCCTCAAGGTCCGCGACCTCGCCGAAGCCCCGCCCTCGCCCGACGCCATCGCCGGCCTCGCGATCGGCGCCGGCACCAGCTTCATCGCCGGGATCGGCGCGCTCGTGCTCCTGCTCCGCCTCGTGCAGCGCGGCTGGTTCGCCCACTTCGGCTGGTACTGCCTCGCCGTCGGCGTCGTCGGCCTCGCGCTGCTCTGAACGTCGGCTAGCCCTCGCGCCCCTCGTCCCCTCGGCACCACGCCACGAACGCCGGCTGCGCCGCCTCGTAGGCCGCCGCGTCCACCCCCAGCGCCGCGAGGCTCCGGTCGACCGCGTACCGGCTCCGCGCCCGCTCGCCATGCCCCGACGGCAAGCCCCCCGGCGGCGGCGCGTCGAAGCACGCGGCGTGGATCCGGGCCAGCGTGCCCGGCAGATCGCGCACGTAGGCGTCGAAGCGCAGCACCACCCGCCGCGGCCCGTCCGGCCGGGTGAACCACGCCCGCTCCGCCTCGTTGTAGGCCAGCTCCCCCGCCGCGACCCCCGCCGCCAGCCACGCCCACGGCGGCTTGCCGATCCCGTCCGCGATCGGGTTGCACCACAAGAAGTTGACCATGCTCTGCAGCCGCTTCGCCGGCGCGCGCAGCATCGTCACGAAGCGCGCGTCGGGGAACGCCGCCGCGAGCGCATCGGCCGCGCCGAGGAAGTGCCCCTTCACGAAGAGCCGCGCCTCGTCCCCCGCGCCCGCGAAGAGCAGCGTCTTGTGCGCCATGCGCACCACCAGCGGCGCGATCACCCCCCGCCACGGCGCCGCCGACCCCGGCGGGCCGTCGACGATCACGAACTCCTCGGGGAAGACATCGGGCCCCAGATAGGCCGCGAAGCGCGCCGGGTGCAGCCGATAGAAGGCCAGCTCGAAGGTGTCGGTGCGGTACGGATCGCCCTCGTGCCGCTCGAGGAACTCCGGCGGCATCAGCCGACGAAAGATCGCGCGCACCCGCGCCCGCCCCAGCAGCCGCCCCAGCGTCGGCGCCGCGAGCCGCCAGAGCCACAGATAGGGCCACAGGATCTGCAGCATCGTCGGCGCGACCACCCGCGGGTCGTTCTCGAGCTCGTGCGCGAGCTGCGTGCTCCCGCTCCGCGCCGCGCTGACGAGGAAGATCGGCGCCCGCACCCGCACCGCCGAGAGCGCCCGGCCATACAGCAGCTCGTCGACCAGCCACGCCAGCCCCGGCAGCGGCGCGAGCGCCACCATCCGCGCGATCGTCACCGTCAGCGAGAGCCGGTCGAGCGTCGCCACCCCCGGCCCCGGCCGCCGCCGCCACAGCCGCCGCAGCACCCGCGCCCCGTCCCGCGCCCGCGCCGCCGTCGGCGGATGCCCCCACACCGCCGCCCCCACCAGCAGCGGCGCCCACAGCGGCGCGACGAGCAGCCCCGCGACCGCCACCCCCACCGCGCGCGCGACGAGCCACGGCGCGAAGATCCACCACGGCGCCCGCTCGCGACGCGGCTCGCCGGGCAGGTGGTCGGGGTGCTCGAAGCCCGAGACGAGATAGCCCGCCATTCAGCCCCGCGCCGCCTGCCAGCGTCGAAACCGCTGCAAGAGCCCGTCGAGGTCATCGAGCCGGAAGGGCTTGGCGAGGTAGTCGTTCATGCCCGCCGCCAGGCACCGATCGCGATCATCGAGCGTCGCGTTCGCCGTCACCGCCGCGATATAGGGCCCGCCCCCATCGAGCGCGGCCCGGATCTGCCGCGTCGCCGCGATCCCATCCAGTTCGGGCATGTGCACGTCCATCAGCACCAGCTCATACCCCACCCCGAGCACCGCCGCGACCGCCTCGACCCCATTGGCCACCAGCACCGGCCGACACCCGAGCCGATTGAGCGCGAGCTGCGCCACCATCTGATTGACCGCGTTGTCCTCGGCGACGAGCACCCGCAGCCCGTTCGCCGCCTCGACCACCGCCCGCCGCCGCGGCTCGCCCGCACGCGCCGCCGCCCCCCCGAAGAGGCTCGACAGCGTCGCGAAGAGCACCGCCGGCCGGACCGGCTTCGTCAGGAACGCCGTGAAGTGCCGCATCCCCGGCTGGTCGTCGCGGTGACCCATCGAGGTCAGCATCACCAACGGCAGCGCCGCCCCCCGCGGATCCGCCCGCATCGCCTCGGCCAGCTCGGCGCCGTCCATGCCCGGCATGTGCATGTCGAGCACCGCGAAGTCGAAGCCCTCCCCCGCCGCCAGCGCCGCCAACGCCTCGGCCCCCGACGCCACCACCCGCGCCGCCACCCCCCACCCCGCGAGCTGAAGCGTCAGCAGCCGCCGATTCGTCGCGTTGTCGTCCACCACCAGCGCCCGCCGCCCCGCCAGCGCCCCGCTCTCCCCCCTCAGGTGAGCCGGCCGCGCGAACGGCGCCACCTCACCCACCACCGTGAACCAGAAGGTCGACCCCACCCCCGGCGTGCTCTCCACCCCGATCCGCCCCCCCAGCGCCTCCACCAGCCGCCGACAGATCGACAGCCCCAGCCCCGTCCCCCCGAAGCGCCGCGTCGTCGACGCATCCGCCTGCACGAACGCATCGAACAGCCGCTCCCGCCCCTCCGGCGCGATCCCGATCCCGGTGTCACGCACCTCGAAGCGCAGCCGGAACCGCTCGCCATCGACCTCCTCCACCGCCACCGCCACCGCCACCTCGCCCGCCTCGGTGAACTTCACCGCGTTGCCCAGCAGGTTGACCAGCACCTGCTGCAAGCGCGCCCCATCGCTGAACAGCGACACCGGCACCGCCGGCTCCACCAGCACCGTCAGCTCCAGCCCCTTCGCCGCCGCGCTCACCGCCACCACCTCCGCCGCGTTCTCCACGCACTCACGGATCGGCGTCGGCACCCGCTCCAGCCTCAGCTCACCCGCCTCGATCTTCGAAAAGTCGAGCACGTCGTTGATCAGCGAGAGCAGCGCCTCCCCGCTGTTGCGCACGATCTCCGCGAACGCGCGCTGCTCATCGTCGAGCTCGGTCTCGAGCAGCAGCCCCGTCATCCCGATCACCGCGTTCATGGGCGTGCGGATCTCGTGGCTCATGTTCGCGAGGAACGCGCTCTTCGCCCGGCTCGCCGCCTGCGCCCGCGCCTCGCTCGCCTCCGCCGCCTCCCGCGCCCGCACCGCCTCGTCCCGCGCCCGCTCCAGCCGCGCCGCCGCGCGCCGCCGCTGCGCCTCGAACGACACCGACGTCCCGGTCAGCATCCCCACCATCACCACCAGCCCGATGAGCTGCTGCCGCGTCTCGTCCACATCGAGCCCGCTCTGCGCCGCCAACAGACCCTGCACCGCCACCACCACCAGCGCCGCCAGCGCGCCCCCACCCGCCCCGACCACGAACACCGCCAGAAACGGCAACAGCAGCATCGCCAGCGACGGCGGGCTGATCAGCCGACCGAAGAGCAGCGCCGACGCCGTCGTGCTCGCGATCCCCGCCGCCACCAGCGCGCCCCCCAGCCACCGCGCCGACACCCCCCGCCGCAGCGCCACCAGCAGCCCCGCGGCCACCACCCACAGCCCCGCCAGCGGCCACACCATCCGCCACTCCGCCGCCAGCAGATGATCGGCCATCGGCAGCGGCAGGAAGCCGAGCCCGAGCACCAACGCGACGCTCAATCCCCGCCGCAGCCGCAGCTCACCCGGCTCCGCATCACGCGCCGACGGCGGCACGAGGCGCTCCAGCCCGCGCCACAGCGCGGCGGCCACCCGCTCATGAAGGCGAAGCGATCGGCTCTTCACCCGCCGACGGTATCGCACTGCAGAGCACGGCCACCAGATTGTCCCATGCGTCACGAGACCATCATCGCGCTCTCCCCCCTCCACGCCGACGATCCCCGCCCAAAAAACCGCGCAACACCGCCCGCGGTTGATCGATGATCTCATGGCCCATCGAAACCGGAGCCCCCGATGCCCGCCCCGCCCCCGACCCCGCTCGAACGCCGCCTGCACCCCATCGCCCCGCTCGGGCTCATCGCGCTCCTCGACCTCGCCACCTCGGCCATCCCCTCCCACATCGACGTCTTCGCCCCGATCCCCCCGCTCCCCGGCTGGCTCCGCGCCATCGAGATCACGCTCGCGCTCGCGCTCCTCCCCCACCTGCCCCGCGCGCTCCGCGCCCTCACCGCCCTCGTCCGCGCGCTCCCCGGCGCCCCCACCGGCAAGGCCGCGCTCCTGCTCTACCTCACCGGCGCGCTCACCGTCGTCCTCCTCCGCACCGAGTGGTACCCGCTCTCCAACGTCGGCATGTTCAGCGCCGTGCCCCGCGCCACCTCCACCGCCACCCGCCGCGAGCCGACCGTCGCCTTCGTCTCCGGCCCCCGCTTCGTCCCCCTCGCCCCGCTCCGCGAAGGCAGCGCGCTCGCCGCCAGCGCCGACACCGGCTGGGACTACAAAGCCGGCTGGGTCATGTACATGTTCGGCACCACCCACAGCCGCGCCCTCCGCCACGCCGACGCGCTCGCCCGCCAGAACGGCTTCGAAGGCGCGCTCCGCGTCCGCGTCGTCTTCGACCCCCTCACCGGCCGCGACCTCGGCGTCGAGCCCCTCCGCCAGAGCCGCCCATGAACCCGTCCACCGCGCTCCCCGCCCGCCTCCGCGAGCCCGGCTCACCCGCCCACGCCGCGCTCCTCCGCGTCGCGCTCGGGCTCCACCTCCTCGCCGTCCTCCAGAGCCCCGCGATCGACCTCCTCGTCGACATCCGCCCCGAGCTGCACCCCCAGGCCCGCGTCATCGGCGGCGCCACCGCGTTCGCCGCGCTCTCCCCCGCGCTCGTCGCCACCCTCCGCGACGTCGGCCTCGTCGCCGCCGCCCTCTTCGTGCTCGGCCTCGGCGGCCGCCTCACCACCCTCGTGCTCCTCGGCAGCTTCACCGTCACCCAGTACTTCTGGTTCGGCGCCACCCTCTTCCACGACGACTGGATCTACTTCACCTTCCCGCTCCTCACCTTCCTCTGCCTCACCCGCCCCACCGCCTTCTCCCTCGACGCCCGCCTCCGCCGCCGCCCCCCCGACCCCGACACCGAGCGCCGCGAGGCGCGCCTCCTCGTCGAAGCCTGGGTCTTCTGGATCGGCTTCGTCTACGTCGCCGCCGGCATCGCCAAGCTCTTCCCGCTCACCAAGGGCATCGACTGGCTCAGCGGCATCGCCGCGCAGCACTTCGCGCTCGAGTTCGTCCGCCAGAGCCCCGCCATCGCCCTCTTCGGCGAGCCCGTCATCCCGCTCGACGCCCGCTGGATCTTCGCCCTCGGCGCCATCGCCACCGTCATCGTCGAGCTCGGCGCCGCCGCGCTCTGGTTCACCCGCCGCGCCTATCTGCCCGTCGCGATTGCGATCTTCGCGATGCACCTCGGCATCTGGCTCACCGGGATCCCCGCCTTCATCGGCATGTTCAGCGTGCTCGCGCTCGCGCTCCTCCCCCGCCACGCCTTCAACCGCGCCGACGCGTGGCGCGACACCCGCCGCGCGCCGCCCGCCCCCGAAGCGACCCCGACCGCCGCCCCCGACGCCGCCCCGTGAGCACCGCCCCATGAGCACCGCGCTCCTGCGCTGCCACCGCCACCTCCGCCGCGCCGCCGCCACCCCCGCCGGGCGGAGTGCACTCGAAGCGCTCTTCGAGTATCTATTGAGGGTGAACGACACCGTCGAGCGCACCCGACTCGCCCGCGAGATCCGCCGGGTCGCCGGCCCCGAAGCCGAGGAGGTCGCGATGACCGCCGCCCAACGCCTGATCGACGAAGGCAGCGCCGCAGGCCGCCAGGAGGGCCGCGCCGAAGGCCGCGCCGAAGGCCAGCGCCTCACCCTCGAGCGCCTGCTCCGCCTCAAGTTCGGCCCCCTCCCCGAAGACGCCGAGCGCCACCTCGCCGCCGCCGACCCCGCCGCCCTCACCCGCTACACCGAGCGCGTCCTCACCGCCGACACCCTCGCCGCCGTCCTCGACCCCGACTGATCGCGGTGATCGAGCCCGCTGCCCCCCCGCTCACTTCGACTCGAACCCCAGCGCCACCCACCGCCCCCGATCCGCCGGCCCCCGGCACGCCCAAGCCCGCCGCTGCGCCGGCACCGCCACGAAGACCGCGTTCGTCGACGCGTAGTCCCCGTCCTCCGGGTACCGATTCACGCTGTCCAGCCCATCCCGCCGATCGCTGAAGATCGCCTGCACCGACGCCACCGAATGCGGCCCCTCCGCCCGCAGCCACCCCGTCACCCGCCGAAACCGCGCCGCGCTGCTCACATGCGGCGGCTCCCCCTGCACCGCCACCAGCCGCGGATCCAGACAGTGATTCGTCCGGCAGATCCCAAACGCCCCCGCATCACGCCGCACCGAAAACCCCGGCGCTGCCTCCACCTCCACCTGCAACCCCGCGTCCGCCGCCCAGTACGTATGCGCCCCCGCCCGCGGCGCCCCCTCCGCCACGGCCGCCGCCTCCGCCGCCGACCCCGCCCGGATCATGCGATGCAGCACGCTCAGATACCCCACCCCCGGCCGCGACCCCCACGTCTTGATGTTCGTCGTGCCCACCGCCACCCCCCGCGCGTTCATGCCCACCAGCGTCAAGCAGCCGGTGCACGTCACGCTCCACGTCTCCACCCCCTCGTCGGGCACCCGATGCACCGCGACGACATACTCCACGTCCGGCGGATTGAGATCCCACGTCTGCCCCACGATCGCCTCCCCCCCCACCGTCGCCGCCGCCGGCACCAGCACCGCCGTACACCCCTCCGCGTCCGCCCGCGGCGCCCCCCCCGGCTTCTCCCCCCCCAGCACCAGCACATCCCGCATATCCGTCAGGTTCGTCGCCGTATACAGCAGCGCCGGATCCACCCCCGCCCCCTCCGCGATCCCCAGGTGCTCCGCGTGCCCCACCGGATCCCAAGCCGCCGCCACCCCCATGCTCTCCGCCCCGATCGCCAGGATCCGATCCAACGTAAACGCCGCCCCCGCCTCCACGCCATAGCGCGCGAGGTACGCCATCCGCATCTCCACGAACCCCCGCACCCGCGCCGCCACCGCCGCCCCCAACGCCCGCCCCATCGCCCGCGGCGTCCCCCGCACCGTCACCTGCTCCAGCTCGATCAACGCCGCCATCGCACCCTCCAACGACCCACTGCGAACCGCCAACAGATGCCCCCCTCCCCGCCCACGTCGCTACAGCACCGGCCGCCGCGGATCGGGCTTACGCATCCACGCCGTCATCGCCCACCGCGCCGCGAACGCCGGCTCCACCGCGTGCTCGACCACCTCACTGAAGAACACCACCAACCGATCCAACACCGGCTCGACCACCGGCTCCCCCGGCACGAACAACCGCAGCGCCCCCCCATCCGCCGCCTGCCACCCCGGGTTGAGATACCAGATCGCCGTCACCTTCCGATTGATCGACCCCGCGAACGCATCCCGATGCCGCACATAAGCCGCCCCCCCGCCCGGATACACCGCCAATTGCAACCCCATGCCCGACAACCCCAAAAAAGCCACCCGATTCAGCGCCTCCCGCAACGCATCGAAGCGCGCGTGCGCCCGCGCGAACACCGGCACCCCCAGATGCCCCGTCAGCCACGCGATCCGATCCCCCCGCACCCGCCCATCCAACCGATGATCCGCCCCCCGCCCCACGCCCGCCGCCCGCATCCCCCCCGCCGCATCCAGCGCCACCCCCGCCGCCCGCGCCGCCCGCGCCTCATCCGCCCCCGCGAAGCCATCCACGACGCACCACCCCTCCCCCGCCAACCGATCCAGCGCCGCATCACCGAGCACCATCTCCGACGCGCCACTCGAATCCATCGACCACCCTCCGACACACCGGCGCGCAGACATACGAGACCCTCACCTGACGCCACAAGCACAAACGCCCCCTCCCTCACCCTACCCACCACCCCACCGAAGATGACACCACGCCCCACCCACCGTACGCTCACCCCATCGACCCAGGGGGGAAGCGATGCCCACCACCGCCCTCGTCCTCTCCGGCGGCGGCGCCCGCGGCGCCTACGAAGCCGGCGTCATCGCCGGCGTCATCGACGTCCTCGGCCTCCGCGAGCGCGACCCCGCCCCCTTCCGCATCTTCACCGGCGCCTCCGTCGGCGCCATCAACGCCGCCTTCCTCGCCGCCCACGCCGACCGCGGCGACCTCAACATCACCGACCTCATCGGCATCTGGCGCCGCCTCAGCCTGCAAGCCCACCTCCAGCTCGACCCCCTCGGACTGCTCGGCGTCCGCCAACGCCTCCGCGCCCTCGTCCGCGCCATCACCCCCCACGACACCCTCGGCCGCAGTCTGCTCGACGCCGCCGCCCTCGAACGCACCGTCATCGACGGCGTCCCCTGGGACCGCCTCCACCGCCTCATCGACGCCGGCACCCTCCACGCCCTCGTCATCGCCACCCTCCGCATCGCCGACGGCCGCACCACCCTCTTCGCCGAGCTCGCCCCCGACGCCCGCTTCGCCAAGAGCCTCGACCCCCGCCGCCAGGCCACCGAGACCCGCATCGGCCCCGAGCACGTCCTCGCCTCCGCCGCCATCCCCCTCATCTTCCCCGCCCGCCGCATCGCCGACGCCTGGCACTGCGACGGCGGCCTCCGCTTCAACACCCCCATCGCCCCCGCCATCCGCTGCGGCGCCGACAAGCTCATGGTCGTCTCCCTCCTCCACAAACCCACCCACGCCACCACGCCCCCACCCATCGCCAAAGCCACCTACCCCGATCCCATCTTCCTCCTCGGCAAGGTCTTCAACGCCCTCCTCCTCGATCCCATCGACTACGACCTCCAGGTCCTCGAACGCTTCAACGCCCTCCTCGAAGTCATCGACGACCGCGTCCCCCCCACCGAGCGCGCCCACATCGACCAGATCCTCATCGACACCCGCGGCGCCCCCTACCGCAAGCTCGACCTCCTCAGCTTCCGCCCCACCGTCGACCTCGGCCAGCTCGCCGGCCACCACCTCCAGAACCACAAGAGCATCGACGAGCTCGGCCGCGGCGTCACCTGGCTGCTGCGCCGCGCCGCCCGCCACGACGCCACCTGGGAGGTCGACCTCGCCTCCTACCTCCTCTTCGACGGCGAATATGCCACCCGCCTCATCGAACAAGGCATGGCCGACGTGCACCAGCGCGCCGACGACGTCCGCGCCTTCTTCGACGCCTGACCCCGCTCACCCCTCACAGCTCGAACCGGATCCCCTGCGCCAACGGCAGCGACCGCCCATGATTGATCGTGTTCGTCTGCCGCCGCATGTACGCCTGCCACGCATCCGACCCCGCCTCTCGCCCCCCGCCCGTCTCCTTCTCCCCCCCGAACGCCCCCCCGATCTCCGCCCCCGACGTCCCGATGTTCACGTTCGCGATCCCACAATCACTCCCCGCCGCCGACAAGAACCGCTCCGCCCGCCGCAAGTCATTCGTGAAGATCGCCGAAGACAACCCTTGAGGCACCGCGTTGTTCATCGCGATGGCATCCTCGATCTCATCGAAAGCCATCACATACAGGATCGGCGCGAACGTCTCCTCCGCCACCACATCCCACCCCGGATCCGCCTCGATCACCGTCGGCTCCACGAAGAACCCCGCCCGCGCCACCACCTTGCCCCCCGTCACCACCTTCCCTCCCCGCGCCACCGCCCGCGCCACCGTCTCCTCGAAGCGCCGCACCGCCGCCCCATCGATCAACGGCCCCAACAGCGTGCCCGCCGCCAACGGATCCCCCAACCGCACCTGCCCATACGCCCCCGCCACCCGCGCCACCACCTCCGCGTACCGGCTCCGATGCACCAGCAACCGCCGCGTCGTCGTACACCGCTGCCCCGCCGTCCCCACCGCCCCGAACACGATCGCCGGCACCGCCAGCGCCAGATCCGCGCTCTCGTCCACGATCACCGCGTTGTTCCCCCCCAGCTCCAGCAGGCACCGCCCCAACCTCCCCGCCACCGTCTGCGCCACCGACCGCCCCGCCGCCGTCGACCCCGTGAACGACAACAACCCCACCCGCCCATCGCTCGCCAGCGCCCGCGCCATCGACGCGTCGTCATCGATCACCGTCGCGAACACCGGCGGAAACCCCGCCGACCGCAACGCCTCACCCACCAACCCCTGCACCGCCGCCGCGCACAGCGCCGCCTTCGGCGACGGCTTCCACACCGTCACGTTCCCGCAGATCGCCGACAGCAAAGCGTTCCACGCCCACACCGCCACCGGGAAGTTGAACGCCGTCACCACCCCCACCACCCCCAGCGGATGCCACTGCTCGTACATCCGATGATCCACCCGCTCGCTGTGCATCGTCCGCCCGTACAGCATCCGGCTCTGCCCCAAGGCAAAATCCGCCAGATCGATCATCTCCTGCACCTCGCCCCGCCCCTCCTCCACGATCTTGCCCACCTCCAGGCTCACCAACCGCCCCAGCGCCTCCTTGTGCCGCCGCAGCGCCTCCCCCACCACCCGCACCGCTTCTCCCCGCCGCGGCGCCGGCGTCTCCCGCCACACCCGCGCCACCGCCACCGCCTCGTCCATCACCCGCGCGTAGTCATCCGCCGTCGTACACCGCACCCGCCCGATCGTCTCCCCCGACGCCGGCGACACCGAAGGCAGCCACCGCCCCGACCCCAGCGCATCACAATCGAACCCGAGCCCCACCGCCGCCAGAACGTCACGCATGCCATGCTCCACCACCGAGAGGCCGGCATTGGAGCACGAACCCCGCCGCTAATCGACCCCCCCGCTCTCCACCACCGCCGCCTCATCCCGCCGCTCCGCCAACGCCGACCGCAACCGCGCCTCATCCGCCGGCGACAACGTCGTCCGCAGCACCTGCCCCCCATGCGCCCCCAGATGCGCCAGCACATCCCCCGGCGCGTCCGCCTCCACCAACACGAACAGGGCAGCCGTCCCCGGCGCCAGCGTCTCCCCCAGCTCCGTCATGAAGTCATCATCGATCCCATGATCCATCAACGCCCCCGACAACGCCCCCGCCGCCGCGCCCCCCACCAGCCCCAACAGCGGCACCCCGAACAACAACCCGATGAACGCCCCCCAGAACGTGCCCGACACCGCCCCCCGCGCCGTCAGGTTCCCCGCCTGATGCAGCTCCACCCGCCCATCCGCCCGCCGCGCCACCACCGCCGCGTCATCGACCGCCACCAGCATCTCGTCCTGCAACCGCCCCAGCCGCTCGCGCACCGCGAACGCCTCCGCCTCCGTCTCGAACGCGATCGCGATCAGGTCGCTGCTCATCACACCCTCCTCGTCACTCCGGCCGCATCGGGCCGCCCCGTGCTTGATGCCACAGCCAGCCATCAAATGTCAGATACCGCGTGCGACGCTGCGTGACACCGTCACCCGAACTCCGCACTCGACCTCCCCCGCCCCATCCCGCACCCTCCCCCCATGGCACACGACACCCACTTCCTCAGCCGCCTGCAACGCCTCGACGACCCCCGCCAGCTCGACGTCGCGCTCGCGCTCTACCGCGACCCCGTCACCGTCCGCTTCCTCCTCGCCCGCGCCCCCATCCCCGACGGCGCCGACCGCGTCGCGCTCGCGCTCACCGAGCGCCCCGGCGGCCCCCACATCATCGTCGCCCGCGACGGCGGCTTCGTCACCTGCCTCGCCGACGGCATGCACATCGGCGACCGCCCCCGCATCGCCCGCGCGCAGATCGACGCCGCGCTCGACGAGACCGCGCTCTACGACCGCGCCGGCGCCCGCATCGCCTGGCGCGGCGGCCTCGTCGAGCTCATGAAGCGCGTCCTCGAGGCCGGCTACCGCCTCGCCCGCGAAGACTTCGAAGCCGCGCAGGTCCTCGCGCCGCTGATGGCGCCGGTGCTGACCGAGGCGATGCTGCTCACCAACAGCGACCTCGACCGCTTCTACCCGCTGCTCACCCCCCGCGCGCTGCGCCGCGCGCGCCGCGGCGGCGACCTCCTCAAGACCTACGCCCGCAGCCACGCCACCCTCGGGACCGTGCTCCTCCTCTCCGAGACCTGGCTCGGCGCCATGCGCGACGACAACATCCCCTCCGAGAAGATCGCCGGGGCCCTCCGCAGCGCCCTCTGCGCCGGCGAGAGCTTCACCCTGCTCCGCGCCACCTGCCTCGCCGCCCGCCTCGGCCCCCGCCTCCTCGACGGCTACGCCCACTTCTGGCGCGCCGCCGCCCACCACCACAGCGCCCTCCACCCCCTCCCCGCCATCGCCGCCATCGGCATGCGCCACCCCGAGCACCGCGCCGAGGTCGACGCCCTCCTCGCCGACCGCAGCGCCCCCCTCTTCAACTCCCCCCGCGAAGCCGCGCTCACCGGCCCCATCGCCGACGAGCTGCGCGCCCTCCTCGCCGACCCCGCCGCCGCCGAGCGCGCCACCCGACAGGCCACCCGCGACGCCTTCGCCGACGCCGGCCTCCCCCGCCACGCCGAGCAGCCCGACGATGTCATCGACGCCTTCCTCGGCAGCTCGGTGTCGACGCTCCTCGTGCCCCAGCTCGTGCGCCCCTCGGTCGCGCAGCTCATCACCTGGGCCGCGCGCCGCCAACCCGCCGACCTCTACATGCCCGCCGCCACCCTCGGCACCCTCGCCGCTTCCCTCGACCTCGAGCGCGTCGCCCGCGGCCTCGAGCTCTTCGCCGCCTACTACCACCTCGGCCGCCCCGCCACCCGCGGCACCCCCCGCCCCGGCCGCAACGACCCTTGCCCCTGCGGCAGCGGCCAGAAATACAAGCGCTGCTGCGCCCTCACCCGCTGATCACCAGCGCCCGCAGCGACGCGTCATCCAGCCGCGCCAGCGCCGAATCCACGAACTCCGCCGGATCGATCCCATCGCTCGCCGCATAGATCGCCGCCTGCAATGCCATGTCGAGCTTGTCGAGCGCCTTCACCCACCGCCCCTCCGCGCTCGTGCCCGCCTCGTACTCCCACCACAGCGCCAACAACCCCGCCGCGTCCGGCAGCGGCGCCAGCAAAGCCTCCATCGCCGCCCGCTCCCGCCGCCGCTTCTCCTCCTTGTCGATCCCATCGTACGGCGTCAGATCACCCACCCGCGCCTCGGCCAGATCATGGATCACCGCGATCGCCAGCGCCCGCCCCCGATCGATCCCCGGCGGCGACAGCGCCAGCACCAGCCACCCGATCCCCCACGAATGCGCCGCCACCGACTCCGGCCGCCTCACGCCCACCCGCACCCAGCCCGCCCGCGGCAGCGCCTTGAGCGCGAAGGCATCGATCAACGCGGCCCGCACCGCCGCACGCGAGGCATCATCGAGCATCGCCGCAGTGTAGCCACCCCCATCCGCCCGCGAAACCGCCTTGCCCGCGCCCGCCGCCCGCGGCACCCTCGACCGCACACCCCGAGCGGGAGCGACCATGCGCGCCAGCCACCCCCTCACCGCCCTCGGCCCCCTCACCCTCGCGCTCCTCGCCGCCGCGCCCCTCGCCGCCTGCGACGACGGCCCACAACCCGGCGCTCCCATCACCCTCGACGCCGCCCCAGACGCCGCGCCCACGCCCGACGCCGCCCCCGACGCCGCCCCCGACGCCGCCCCCGACAGCACGCCCGACGCCGCCCCCGACCCCGACTGGCCGCCCCCCTCCCCCGACGGCGTCCCCGCCCCGCTCCCCGTCGACCGCTGGCTCCGCGCCATGCCCCCCTTCCCCGAAGACCCCCTCCGCGACCGCTACGAGCGCGGCGACGTCACGTACCCCGACGGCATCCGCACCCCCGACGGCGTGCGCTGGTTCGCCATGACCCCCGCCGAAGACGGCACCGTGCCCGACTTCGGCCCCGCCGACGGCTACCTCGTCACCCGCGTCACCCTCCCCCCCGGCCACGCCCTCCTCGGCCGCGCCGACCGCGCCATCGCGCTCTACACCGCCGATGCCATCCAGCCCGGCGACGTCTACGGCGACGGCGCCTCCCTCTTCCCCCTCGCCGCCCGCCGCGACGGCGGCGAGGTCATCGTCGCCGTCCGCGCCTACCCCGCCCGCGGCGCCCCCCGCGTCCAGCTCTTCACCACCCGAGACGCCCTCGTCATCAACACCGCCGACCTCACCTTCCCCGACCTCCGCGTCGGCGACGCCGGGACCCACTGGCTCGGCGCCCCCGTCCTCGAGACCCGCAACCAGCCGCTCACCGAGCTCCACGCCCGTGTCATCGACAGCGAACACTGGCAAGCCACCGAAGAGACATACCCCGGCATCCCATCCGGCGCCGCCACCCAGCTCGGCTTCCGCCTCGCCCCCAAGGCACCCTGGGCCGCCCCCGACCAGGCCATCCCCCTCACCCTCGAAGTCACCGCCCGCGAGCTCCCCCACCCCTACCGCCGCACCCTCACCCTCACCACCCGCGCCGCCGAAGGCCCCTACCGCCAGACCTTCCGCGAAGCCACCGACGGCTCCATCCAATACTACGGCGTCAACCCACCCCCCGCCATCGCGCCCGGCGCCACCTACGGCCTCGCGCTCACCCTGCACGGCGCCGGCGTCGAAGGCATCGGACAAGCCCAGGCCTACGCCCCCAAAGACGACCTCTACCTCATCGCCCCCACCAACCGCCGCCGCTTCGGCTTCGACTGGGAGGCCTGGGGCCGACTCAACGGCCTCGCCGCGCTCGACGACGCCCTCGCCCGCCATCCCATCGACCCCACCCGCGTCTGGCTCACCGGCCACTCCATGGGCGGCCATGGCACCTGGCACCTCGGCGTCACCGCCCCCGGCCGCTTCGCCGTCATCGGCCCGAGCGCCGGCTGGGCCTCGTTCCAGAGCTACGTCGGCCTCGACATCCCCGACGGCCTCTTCGGCCGCGCCCGCGCCCACAGCCGCACCCTCGACTACATCGACAACCTCACCCGCCGCGCCGTCTACATCATCCACGGCGACGCCGACGACAACGTCCCCGTCCGCGAAGGCCGCGACATGTTCGCCGCCGTCGGCGAAGTCACCGATGACATCACCTACCACGAAGAGCCCGGCGCCGGTCACTGGTGGGACAACGACCCCGCCCCCGGCGCCACCTGCGTCGACTGGCCGCCCCTCTTCGAGCTCATGCGCGAGCGCCGCCTCGACCCCTTCGAGCTCGACTTCCACTTCCGCACCCCCGGCCCCGGCTACAGCGCCACCCACAGCGTCGTCCGTGTCGAGGCCGCCAACACCCCCCTCGAAGACATCACCCTCGACGCCCGCCGTGACGGCGACCACCTCGAGCTCACCACCCACAACGCCCGCGCGCTCACCCTCGACGGCGCCGCCCTCGCCGAGCGCGGCATCACCACCGTCACCGTCGATGGCATCGACGCCGAAGTCACCCCCGATGCCATGCCCTTCGGCACCCATGGCCAGAAGACCGCCGCCGCCCACGGCCCCCTCGCGCAAGCCTTCGAACGCCCCTTCTGCTTCGTCTACGCCGCCGACGAGCCCGAATGGCGCCGCGTCGCCGCGTACTGGGCCTCGTACTGGCAGCTCGTCGGCAACGGCCACGCCTGCGGCCTCACCGACGAGACCTTCACCGGCGACGAAGGCTACCGTGCCATCCGCCTCGGCGCCGCCGCCGATCCCATGCGCCTCGACCCCTTCGACTGGGACGCCGGCGGCGTCACCGTCGACGGCACCCACCACCCCGACACCGCGCTCGTCATGGTCCGCCGCGAAGGCCCCGCCCACGACGGCCCCCTCGCCGCCGCGCTCGTCGCCGCCGACGGCGCCGCCCACCTGCTCCTCCAGGTCGTGCCCTTCGGCTCCACCGCCGGCCTGCCCGACTGGCTCGTCTTCGCCGCCGACGGCGGCCGCGCCGTCGGCTTCTTCGACCCCGACTGGCGCTACGACCCCGCGCTCTCGCTGCCCTGAGGCCCGGCTACTTCTTGCCCTTGCGCGCCAGCTCCTGCTCGAACACCGTCACGAACGCCTCGACCGGCTGCGCGCCCGACAGCGGGATGCCATTGACGAAGTACGCCGGCGTGCCCTCGACCCCGAGCTTCTTGCCCGCCGCCTCGTCCGCCGCCACCGCCGCGATCTGCGCCGGATCACGCATGCACGCCTCGAACTTCGTGCCATCGAGCCCGAGCGCCGTCGCGTGCCCCCGCAGCGCCGTCGCGTCGAGCGCGCGCTGGTTCGCGAACAGCAGATCGTGCATCTCCCAGTACTTGCCCTGCGCCCCCGCGCAGCGCGCCGCGATCGCCGCCGGCACCGCGTTGGGGTGGAAGTCGAGCGGGAAGTCGCGGAAGACGATGCGCACCTTGCCGGGGAACTTCGCCGCCGCCTCGGCGAGGCTCTCGGCCGCGCGCGCGCAGTAGGGGCACTCGTAGTCGGCGAAGCCCACCACCGTGATCGGCGCGTCCGCCGGGCCGCGCGCCGGACCCGTCGCCGCGACCGGCAGCCGGTAGGGTTCGAGCAGCGTCTCGACCTTCGCCTCGTCGCGCAGCCGCCGCACCAGCGCGTCGAAGCGCGCCTGCCGCGCCTGCTGGTGCAGGTGCTCGCCGATCCGCGGCCCGATCTGCTCATAGGTCGCGCCGCCCATCTGGCCCTGATTGGCGGCGTAGAACGCCCGCTTCTCCTCGTCGCCCGGCGCCGGGGTCGCGTCGACCACCTCGGCCTTGATCAGCGCCTCGGGATCGGCGAGCCCGCGCTTCTTCGCCTCGGCCTCGATCAAGCGCTCGGCGACCATCTGGTCGAGGCCGCGCTGCCGCAGATCCGCCTCCTTCTGCGCGAGCTCGACCCGCAGCCGGCACAGATCGTCGGCGAGCTTGGCGTCGAGCTCCGAGAGCTTGACCGTGGTCTTGCCGATCCGAGCGACCACCGCGCCCGGCTTCTGCGCAGGCGGCAGCGGGCACTTCTCGGCGGCGCCGGCCGCGGCGGGCAGGGCGAGGGTGAAGAGCAGGGCAACAACGCGCTTCAAGGGGAGACTCCGTTCGCTGGCGAGGCGGCATCGAGCAGCCGCGAGCGCCGATCGTAAAGGGGTTGCAGGGTCTTTGGCCACAAGTCGCGCCCCGCCTGCGCCTCCTCCTCGGCGAAGCGCAGCGCCGCCTGCACGGCGGCCGGCAGATCGGGCGCGCCGACGAAGACCCCGCCCCGCGCGACCACGCCGCCCGGCGACGGCTCCACCGCGAGCGCCGCCGACCCGAGCGCCGCGAGCAGCGCCCGCCCCCGCCGCTGCTGCGCCTCCCGCGCCGCCCGGCTCGCGTCCTCGATCGCCGCCTCCACCGCGCGCAGCTCGGCGAGCGGATCACCCGGCGGCAGCGGCGTCGTCTCGTAGAGCGGCCGGTGATCGAGCATCAGCCCCCCGAGCGCGGCGAGGTCGAGCCAGCCCGCCGAGCCACCGTGCGCCCCGCCGAGCAGCGCCGGCAGCGGCGCCGGCAGCCCCGCCGAGAAGACCTCGCCCGCCGGCGCGAAGCGCTCGATCAGCGCCGCCTCGCTCGCGACGAAGACCCGCGGCCCCCGCAGCGCCACCTGCCACCCGAACCCCGCCGCCTCGGCGGTCCACCGATCGAACGCCGCCGCCCGCAAGAGCCCCTGCGCCGCCAGCGCGTCGAGCCGCGCCCGCGCCCACGCCGGATCCTCGACCCCCACATGCGCCGCCACCCGCAGCCGCGACGGCGCCGCCTCGACCCCCGCGACCCCCGCCAGACCCCGCGGATCGAGCTCGACCGCGACCCCCACGCCCCCCGCCAGCGCCGCCGCCGCCGCCTCGAGGCTCACCCCCAGCGCCGCGCCCGCCGCGTCCTGCGCCGCCGCCCACGCCCGCCCCTCGCCCATCGCCAGCGCCGCCGTACCGGCCAGCCGCCACGCCGCCTCGGGATCGAAGACCAGATCGAGCATCACCAGCGGCCGCGCGAACACCGACGCCACCGGCCGCTTCCCCGGCCGCGCGCGGAACAACGCCGCCACATCGCTCCCCGCCTCGAAGCTCGCCGCCGCCGCCACCCGCGCCGCCCGCGCCTCGAGCGTCAAGCCCAGCGCCGCCGGCCCGAACGGCGCGAACACCGCCCGCCCGATCCCCGCCGCCGCCGCCCCGTGCGGGATCGCCGGATCGGCCATCAGCGCCGCCTTCGCCGTCAGCGCCGCCGCCACCGCCGCCGGATCACCGAGCCCCTCCGCCGCCCGCACCCGCCGCGCCGCGTCCCGCACCCGCGCGTCGTAGCGCAGCCGCACCACCGCGTCGACCAGCGCCGGCGCGTCGACCACCACCGCCAGATCACGCCCCGCGTCGAGCCCCGCGACCGCCGCCCCGATCCGCGAATCGACGAAGCCGCCCGACCCGAGCGCCCGCGCCCACCCCATCGCCTCGCCGGGCAGCAGCCCCGCGCCCGCCACCCACCACGCCGCGTCCGCGCGCAGCACCAGCGCCGTATCCCCGATCGTCAGCCAGACCGCCCCGTCGCCCTCCGCCTCCGCCACCGCCGCGTCGCCCCGCGCGTGCGCATACACCAGCGTACGCAGCCGCTCCCGGTCCCGCAGCGCCACCCCCACCGCCACCACCGGCGGATCGAGCGCCAGCAGCGCCGCCCCCATCGGCCGGTACGGGTCGAGCCCGAAGTGGACCCAGCTCGCCGGATCGAAGAGGTCGTGCCCGCTCGCCGCCCGCGCCGCCGCCCGCCAGCCATCGACCAGCCACCCCGCCGCCGCGAGCGTCTCGCCGCCCCCGAGCCGCGCGTACACCGCCACCGGCGCGTCGATCGCCGCCGCCGCGATCGTGCCCCGCGGCAACGCGGTCGAGAGCGACCACCGCCACAGCGCCGGCGCGTCCGCGGCGATGGCATCCGCTGACTTCGCGTCCGCCGATGGCATCCCATCGCCCGCAGTGGCATCTCCACCGATGGCACCAACGGCCATGGCATCGCCCGTGATGGCATCGCCCGTGATGGCATCGCCCGTGATGGCATCGCCCGTGATGGCATCGACGCTGGCACCCCCGGACGCCTCTCCGCCGCGTCCGCCCTCGCACCCGAGCGCAAACGCCGCGCCGAGCACCCCCGCGAGCAGCGCCGCCCGCCCCCGCGCGCCGCCCCGGCCCCCGCGCCCGCCGGCTGCCTCGGCGCCCGTCGCCCGCCGCCGACGCGCGCGCGCCCCCTCGCCGGCTGCCGAACGACCGCCCGTCCACCCGCGGCGGCTCGCGGGCCGCCCTCGGCGTCGCGCGCGCTCGCCCGACCGTCAGCGACCGGCAGCGCCCACCGGCGCGGCCACCTCACTTGCAAGCCTTCGGCTCCACCTCGACCACCAGCCGCGTCGCCTGACTCTTGCCCGCCGCCTCCCACGACACCGTCACCGCGCCCTCCGTCTTCCACCCGCCCCGCGCCGGATCGAGCTTCGGCGCCTTGATGATCTGCCGATGCGCCGTGCCGGCCTTCCAGTTGCGGGTGTCGAGCGGCACGACCTGCGTCGTCCCGTTCTTGCCGGTGAGCTGAAGCGTCGCCTCGTCGAAGCGCACCCGCGGGCTCTGCGTGCGCACGGTCAGGTCGACGTCGATCCGCGAGACCTTGTTGCTCCGGTCGACGCAGAGCGTCACCGTGCACGGCTCACAAGCGGGGCCATCGGCGGTCGCCGGCTGCGCGGCGGCGCCGGTCGCGGGCTTCGGGGCGGGCTTGGGATCGGGCGCCGTCGAGCAGCCGAGCGCGGCGACGGCGAAGAACGCGGCGAGCGAGAGACGAGACATGGCAGGCGCCTCCAACGTAGGTGCAACATGCTCGCACCGCCCGCCGCGCCGCACAAGCGCCCCCGCTGTTGCTGTCTCGCCGCCCTGCTCCCTCCGCCGCCTCACACCTCGCCGAGCGGATCGGGGTGCCGGTGCGGGCTCGCCAGCGCGCCCCGCCGCGCGCCCTGCCCCACCCGCCACACCGCCAGCGCCTGCCGCGAGCTGAACCGCAGCGGGCACACCTCGGCGCGCAGCCGGGACGTGTCCATCGCCACCCCCAGATGCAGCCGCGCCGCGTCGGCCGGCTTGAACGGCAGCACCCCCATCCGCGACAGCGCCGCCACCGCCGGCCGCGCCAGCCACCCCGGCGGATGCACCAGCCCCGTCTCCAGGATCCCCGCCACGGCCGACAGCGCCAGCGGCTCCGCGCCCGCGGCGTTGTAGATCCCATCGAGCCCCGGCCGCAGCACCGACGCGACCAACACCTCGGCCGCGTCCGCCGCGTGCAGGAACTGCAACACCGGATCCCCGCTCGGCGGCCCGATCAGCGGCCGCCGCGCCAGCACCGCGTCGAAGACCCGCCCCCGCGTCGGCCCCACCACCGGCCCCAGCCGCGGCACCACCACCGGCACCGCGCTCGCGCTCGCCCGATAGCTCGCGATCTGCGCCTCGACCCCCAGCGCCGCCGTCAGCAGCCCGTTGCCGCCGAAGCGCCGCTCGTCCGCCGCCCGCAGCGGCGCCGCCTCGCTCACCGGCGCCGCTGCCGGCGCGTAGACGATGTCCCGGCTCGGGATCACCAGCCGATGCAGCCCCGCCGGCTCGGCGATCTCGAACAGCCGCTTCACCACCGCGACCTCGTCCCGCGCCGCGTCCTGGTGGCCGTCCGACCACGCCAGATGCAGCACCGCCTCGATGTCGTTGATGACGAGCAGATCACCCAGGTCGACGCTGCGGATGTCGGCGCCGATGAAGTACGCCGGCCCGAGCACCGCCGGCGGCCGGCGGGCGAGGCCGAAGACCCGGCGGAACGGGTTGTCGCGCATCAGGCGGCTGACGACCACCTGACCCAGATAGGTCCCGATGCCGGTGATGAGGAGGTTCACGCGCGCGCCCTCGCCGGGCGGTGGGTCGAGTCGGACATGGGCGCCGATGATACCCGCCGCCGCCGCCGTGTCCACCGGCGCGCGGCGCGGCCGCTCAGATCCCGATCCCGTTGAGGACCTCGTTGGTCGTCGAGACATCGGCGATGATCGGGTTGCGATCCGAGGCGGTCGAGGTCCCGATGGGTCCCTGCTGCAAGCCCGAGATCTTGTAGGCGACGAAGTCCTTGACCGTGTGATAGGCCATCGAGCCATAGCCGCGCTTGACCGAGGTCGCCTCGGTCTGGAACCACGTCCCGCCCGCGTGGGTGCCGAAGAGCATGCAGCCCCAGCCCGAGAACCAGTACGAGGGCATCGTCACCTCGTAGGGCGTCGCGAGCGTCGGGTGCGACTGCGAGTACTGCCGGGTGCCCCCCCGGGTGAAGTTGCCGCCGTACAGGTAGGCGACGTTGCCCCCGGCGTCGACGTAGTCCCGCACATAGCGGTAGAGCCGCCCGCCATCGTTGAGGCGCACATGGCCGCCGTTGAAGGCGTTGATGCCCGGCTCGCCGGTCGCCTTGTTGTGGGCGAGCATGATCGCGTTGACGATGACCCGGAGCTGGACGGGATAGTTGGCGAGCGTCGTCGAGAGCTGCACGAAGTTGTTGTCGTTGCTCTGACCGCCCCAGTTGCGCAGCGTATCGCGCGGCATAGGCTGGTTCCCCCCTGGTGGTGCGAGAACGGTAGCCGCGCGGCGGGTCGACCTTCAACCGGATCCGATGCGGAGGATCCCCGATGACATCAGCCCTCGGCCGGCAGGAGCGCCTCGATCGGCGCGAGCTCGTCGGTCATCCGCTTGACGACAGACGCGGTGTCGACCCGCTTGCGCTCGCCATACAGCGTGATGTCGAGCACGAGGTTCGCCACTGCCATCTCGATCAGCGCCGGCTCCTCGCTCACCACCGCCCGATCGAGCCGGCTCCCCTCCGCGCCGCCCACCAGCAGGTGATCGGCGTCGGTGACCAGGATCACCCGCCGCGACCAGTGCCGGCCGAGCTCGTCCTCGTCGATGCCATAGCTCATCACCTCGCCGAGATCACTCGGCAGCGGCGTGAACGAGAACAACGTCACGTCGATGCCCCGCTCCCGCGCCCGGATGAGCGCCGGCGCGAGCCGCTGCGCCTCACGGCGCCACAGCGACGCCACCACCCGCTGCTGCGCGCCCACGATCAGGCGCTCGGCCTCGGCGAGCATCGCCTCGTAGCCGGTCACCGTCCACGTCACCGCGTCGTGCCGCGGCCCGACCACCTGCGCGATCGCCTGCGCGAAGCCATCGATGTCGCGCGCAAACCGCGTCTTGAGGTGCTCGACGAGCCGCTCGCTCGGGATCGGCACGTAGCGCGCCGGCTTGCCCTTGAGCGCGTTGACGAGCCCGGCGCGCTCGAGGCGCTTGAGCACGCTGTAGATCGCCGAGCGGGGGATGCCACCGCGCGCGGCGAGCTCGTAGCCCGTCGCCGGGTGCCCGCGCAGCAGCGTGATGTAGGTCCGGGCGTCGCTGCCGGTGTAGCCGAACGACTTCATCGTCGCGACGACCTGGTCTTCGATCTCGTCTCCGAGTGACATGCCGACCTCAGTACCGCGCCGCGCCGCCCGCCACAAGACCCTCGGGCGTCGATCCGCGCCCGCAGCGTCATGTTGCGCCTCGCCGCCGCTCGTGTAGCAATACCGGCGACCAACACGGCGGGGGGCCCTGGACGATGAGACTCGACGACGCGCGCCTGCTCGACTGCCTCGACCTGCTCCTCGGCGCCGCGTGGGCCGACGGCGACTTCGACGACCGCGAGCGCGCCACCATCGAAGAGCTCACCGCCCGCCTCGCCGCCGGCGACACCCTCACCGCCGAGACCCGCCGCCACCTCGACCGCTTCGACGCCGCCCGCTTCGACCCCGCCATCACCTGCGCCCGCATCGGCCTCGCCCCCGGCGACGACCCGATCGCCACCCGTCGTCGCCGCGCCTTCATCACCCTCATCGGCCGCGTCGTCGACGCCGACGGGCTCCTCCACCAGCGCGAGGAGCGCTACATCGACCACATCGCCGCCCAGATCGGCATCACCGACGCCGACCTGCGCCACCTCGTCGACGACCTCGCCGAGATCGCCGGCCTCCTCGCCGCGCCCCCCGACCGCGCCGCGCAGGCCGGCCGGGTCCTCGGCAAGCGCTACGAGCTCGCCCGCGCCCGCCCCGGCGGCCTCGACGGCCGCTTCGTCGCCTACGACCGCCCCCTCGGCGCCCGCCGCGTCGAGATCCGCCGCCTCAACCCCCACGTCCCCGTCGCCGACGCCCCCCGCCTGCTGCGCGAAGCCGTCGCCGTCGGCGCGACCGGCAGCCCGCACGTCGCCGCGGTCTACGACGTCGGCGGCCTCAGCGAGAGCACGCCCTACGTCGTCACCGAGCCCCTGCGCGGCGAGACGCTCCAGACCCGCCTCGACCGCCTCGGCCAGCTCGCCCCCGACGACGCGCTCCGCATCGCCGACGCGCTCCTCGCCGGCCTCGAAGCCGCCCACGCCGCCGGGATCGTGCACCGCGCGCTCACCGCCGAGGACGTCTTCCTCGTCACCACCATCGGCTGCGAAGACCACGTCAAGCTCACCGGCTTCGGCACCACCCGGCTCGCGTGGCAGGAGCCCCACGGCGGCCGCCCCGTCATCGGCGCCGGCAGCCCCATCGCCCCCGAGCGCCTCGGCGGCGCCCGCGTCGACGAGCGCGCCGACCTCTTCTCCGCCGCCGCGCTCACCTGGCAGATGCTCACCGGCCGCCCCCCCTACGGCGACGACACCCCCCCCAGCGGCCTCGCGTTCCGCGCCCTCCCCCGCAAGCGCGCCCCCCGCCTCGGCGACCTCGACGAAGCCCTCGCCCCCCTCGGCGAGCTCCTCGCCCACAACCTCGCCGTCGACCCCGACGACCGCATGAGCGACGCCGGCGAGCTCCGCGCCGCGCTCGAAGCCGCCGCGCTCGAGCTGTCGTGAGCGCTCCCCCGCACCGGAGGCTCACATATGGGATACACCCGCATGGGTGAGCACCCTCATCGCCCCCTCCCCTCATGGGACGGACACCGATAGGGCGAGTCCCTAGGCCCCTGTTTGTGACGTCCCCCCGCCCCCGATCGTCTCTTGCCCGCACGCCGAAAGAGACATCATGAACACAGCCCTCGCTCCCCTCGACCGCACCGACTCCACCGCCTGGCGCGACCGGCTCTGGGCCACCGCCGAGCAGCTCCGCCTCACCGCCGTCGCGCTCAACACGATGGCTCGCGCCGCGACCGACGACCGCGCGATCGCCGCCCACATCGACCGCCTCGAACACCGCGCCGCCGAGCTGATGCGCAGCACCGAGCGCCTCGGCGAAGCGCTCGGCCTCGCCGAGAGCTGGGGGATCGACGTGCTCTTCCAGCCCGCCGCCGAGGCCGCGCCGAGCAAGGCGGCGCCCGCCCGCCCCCCGCTCGGCCCCACCCGCCGCAAGCACCGCGCCGTCCCCGCCGCCGGCGTCGCCGAGTCGATCGAGCTGACGCCCTTCGACCTGCTCCCGCGCGAGATCCCGCCCACCGAGCGCCGCCCCCGCCCCACCCGCGCGCTCCCCCCGCCGATCCCCGCCCCGCTCGGCGCCGGCGAAGAGGACGTCACCGTCTTCGACTTCGACCGCGTCTGAGCGCGTCACCCGCTCACCCCGCCGCGCCCCCCGCCGCCACCCGGTACGCCACCACCACCAGCGCCGCCCCGAGCCCCACCGCCAGCCAGCGCCGCCGCGCCACCGCCGGCACCCACCGCTGCACCGGCCAGATCACCTGCGAGAAGAAGTCGTCGGGGAACGCCTCGACCCCGCGAAACCCCAGCCGGCGCGGCGCGTGATCGGGCAGATACGCCGTGCCGAAGAGCCAATCCCACACGCTGAAGATGATCCCATAGTTGACGGTCGCGCGCCCCTCGCGATCGTAGTCATGATGCCAGATATGCATCCGCGGGCTGTTGAAGACATAGCGCCACCGCCCATGACCGAGGTCGAGGTTGCTGTGATTGAGGTGGCCGACCAGCGTCCCGAAGGTCGCGTGCACCATCACCGCGACCTCGCCGAAGCCGAACCATGCCAGCGGCAGGTACTGCACCATGCGATAGACGACCACCTCGGTCCACTGGAAGCGAAACGAGACGATCCAATCCATCTCACCGTCGCCGACCGAGTGATGGGTCTGATGAAACTGCCACAAGAATGGCACCCGATGCAGCAGGTTGTGAACGCACCACTGCACGAGGTCGATCGCGAGCAGCGCCACCGGGATCTGCACCCACACCGGCCACTCGCTCGCCGCGCCGCGATGCACCACCTCGGTCCATCCCATTCGCGCCAGCCAGGCATCGACATGCGGCAGCAGGTGATGACTCGCGACCCCGAAGAAGATGAGCCCGAGGAAGTGCCCGTTGAAGACGAGGTGGATGACATCGGAGGCGAGCCGCGGCCGGAGCTGCCGCTGCTCGGGGCGCCACGGCCAGAGCCGCTCGGCGAGCATGACGAGCGCCGAGACGACGAGGAGGAAGACGGGGTAGATCCAGGCCATGGTTCACCGGCGGGCGTGCGGGTCGACGATCGCGCGCCGCCCGCCGCAGCGCAACATCCATGCCCGCGCCGATCGGCCTCGGCGGCGGCGCGACGCCGGATCCCGAGGCAGCCGCGGGGTCGAATCCCGGGCGTCGGTGTCGCGACATCACGCGACATCACCCGCCGCCGCCGACGCCGTGCCGCGCTCGACGGTGCGAGCGGAGGCATCCCCTACCCGCGCCGCGCCCGGCGTGGTAGGCAGTTCGTCGAGCACGTCACCGCGACCGCTGGAGCCGGCCATGCGCCCCCTCGCCCGCCCGTCGTCGACCCCGTCCCCGCGCCCGAGCGCCGTGCGCGGGCAGGCGCGGCGCGATGCATGAACCGGGCGACGAGCGGGCGCCGCTGCCGCCGCCGGTCGCGCCGGCGCTGGTGTTCGCGCTCTCTGGCCTCGGCAAGTCGACGCTCTGCGCGCGCTACCCCGACGTCTGCCATGACACAGACACCACCTTCGACGCCGCGCTCGCGGCCTGCTTCCCGGCCCTCACCGGGCGCCGCGAGCGGCGGATCGCGTGGCGGGCGCTCGCGCGGGCGCGACCCTGGGAGCGGCCCGAGACGCCGGCGTTCAGGCAGTGGGCCACGACCCGGTGCGCGCTCGTCGGCGGGATCGTCGCCGCGCTGCGCGCGCCAGGGCCGCGGCTGGTGCTGACGAACATGCTGCTGGTGCCATGGCCCTACGCGCGTTATTACGGGGTGACGCTCGGCGGCTATGGGAGCCACTGGGCGGCGTTGTCGCGGGTGGCCGACAACGCGCAGGACGAGGCGGCGAACGCCCACCTCGAGGGGTTCGCGCCGCGGGTCAGGCTGCCGCCGGGGTGCTTCGTGTCCGACGAGCCGGAGCTGATCGCGTGGCTGGAGGGCGCGCGGCGATTTCGCAGCGGCGAGGCGCCATTACGGGAGCGCGAAGACGGCGAGGGGGGACGATGAGTGAGCATGAGAGCAGTGCGGCGCTGAAGGCTCGCTTCGAGCGCGACGGCTTCGTGGTGGTGCCGGGCGTGGTCGAGGCCGAGCGGGTCGCGGCGCTGCGGGCGGCGTTCGACGCGCTCGTCGAGGTCTGGGCCGCCGAGTTGGGCGTCAGCCGCGCCGAATACGAGCGGGTCGTCTCGCAGTGGACGAGCATGCACGAGCACGATCCCGCCTTCCGAGCGCAGCTCCATCACCCGCGGGTCGCGGCGCTCGGGCGCGCGCTGCTCGGCGTCGAGCGGGTGCAGCTCTTCCACGATCACTTCATCTCCAAGCCGCCCGGCGTGTCTTCGACGATCCCCTGGCACCAGGACTATCCCTTCTGGCCGGTCGACGAGCCCCGCGCGCTGTCGTGCTGGCTCGCGCTCGACGACGCCGACGACGAATCGGGCGCGATGTGGTTCATGCCCGGCGCCCACCGCGAGGGCGAGCAGCCGCCGGTCGACTTCCTGCGCAACCAGAAGGACTGGGGCGCCCGGATCGCCGAGGCGGTGCCCACCCGGCTTCGCGCGGGCGACTGTGTCTTCCACTCCTGCCTCTCGTGGCACACCTCGCCGCCCAATCGCTCGGCGCGGCAGCGGCGCGCGCTGATCACGATCATGATGAGCGCCGAGTGCCGCTACGACCCGGCGCACTCGGACTGGCACCCGATGAACGCGGCGGTGACCGTGGCGCCCGGCGAGCGCTTCAACCTCGACCGCTTCCCGCTGCTCGGTGAGGGCGCGCCATGCTGAGGGAGCTGTCGATCTTCACCGGCTCGACCGATCTGGAGCAGGCGCTCGGGCTCTTGTGGCGCACCGCGACCGGCGCCGCGCGCACGCCGGACAACGCGACGCCGCTGGCCGAGCTGGCGGCGCGGTTCGCGGCCGATCGCGCGGCGATCGAGGCGCTCGCGGCGCGGCTCGGGATCGACGCGGCGCTGCCGACGCCCGCCGAGAGCGCGCAGATGTTCCGCGACGAGCTGCTCTCGCGGCAGGCGCTCCGGGCCCACCGGGGGCGCAACGTCTACAGCGCGGGCAAGGCGGCGCTGTGGCACGGCTGGTGGCTGCCGTTTCGCGACGCCCTGGTGATCGACGCCGCGACGCTCGCGCTGACGGCCGAGCTCGTCGCGCTGCGCACCGAGCCGGGCGGCGCCGACGTCACGGCCTGCGTCGCGCTGCTGCGCGATCGGCTGCTGCGCGCCGGGTTCACGGTCGAGGTGGTCGCCCCCCCGGGCCACGCGCCGCTGCTCATGGCGCGCCGGGCCGCGCGCGGCATGGCGGGGCGGGCGGTGATGTACGGGCACTACGACGTCGAGGCGCCGGATCGCGCGCAGTGGCAGACCGACCCGTGGACGCTGACCGAGCGGGACGGGCGGCTGTACGGGGTCGGGGTCGGCGACAACAAGGCGGCGCTCGCGCATCGGCTGGTGTGCCTGGAGTCGACGGCGCCTTCGCCCGAGCTGCTGTGGGTGATCCAGGGCGAGGAGGAGGTCGGCTCGCCGCTGCTGCACGCCTCGCTCGCCCAGCGCCTCGCCGACGCGCTCGGCGACGCGCCGGTGGGGCTGTGGATCGAGGAGAACGGCTACTTCGACCGCGACGGCACCCAGCGCATGCTGGCGCGGGTGCGCCGCGGCGGCGGCGACGCCCCGCCCGACGAGACGCTCGCCGCGACGGTCGGCGCGCTCGAGGCGATCGGGCGCGACTACGGGCTCGCGGCACGGCGCGAGGCGCGCGGGCTCAACAAGAGCTTCTTCGCGACCGGCTGCCCCTTCGACCGCGCGCTGCCCGAGGGCGCCCGCTACCTCGCGATCGGCGTCAACGACCCCGACTCGCGGATCCACGCGCCCGACGAGTCGGTGCCGATGTGGACCTTCCCCGTCCACGCGCGGCAGCTCGCGGCGGCGCTGCGCTCCGTGGCCGAGATGCCACCCGGCGGGCGGGCGCGCGCGCACGGCGGTGAGGTGGCGTGAGCGGCTCGCCGCCGCCCTGGCTCGGCACGCCCGACGTGCGCGCGCTCGCCGACGACGAGATCGACCGGCTGCTCGCGCGGATGCGCCTGCCGCGGCCGCGACGTGACCGGGCCGGGCTCATGGCGTTGCAGTGGCGGTTCCTGTGCGCCGCGCCGTTTCACAACATCGACCTCCTCGCTGGCCGCTCGCCGCTGACGGTCGACGCGATCCTCGCGGCCGCGGTCGCGGGGCGGGGCGGGCCCTGCCATGTGCAGGCGACGGCGTTCCTCGCGCTGCTGCGCGGGCTCGGCTTCCGGGCGTGGCTGGCGGCCGGCACGATCGGGGCGCCGGGCGACCACCTGGTGTGCGTCGTCGAGGTCGAGGGGCGGCGCTACGTGTGCGACGTGGGCAACGGGCACCCCTATCGATGGCCGTTCCCGCTCGACGGGCGGGTGGAGAGCGCGCACCTCGGCTGGGTCTTCGTCGCGACCGGCGACGGACGGACGGTGCGGCTCGACCGGCGGCTCGACGACGGCTCATGGCGGCGGGTCTACACGGTCGATCCCGCGCCGCGGGCGTTCGCGGACTTCGCCGGGATCATCGGCGCGCACCACGGCGAGGCGGGCTTCGGCCCGTTCCTGACCGGGCTGCGCGCCGCCTCGATCCGCGACGACGTGGTGGTGACGCTGCGGGACCTGCGGCTGCGCCGCGACTCGGCGGCGGGCGCGCGCGAGCGGCGGGTGGCCGGGCTCGCCGAGGCGGAGCGGGTCCTCGACCGCGTCTTCGGCCTGCGCGACGAAGCGGTCGACGCCGCGCTCGGGCGCCTCTCGGCGGGCGCTTCGCGGTGGGCGACGATGGCGCCGCGGGCGCCGCGGGTGGCGGTGACGGTCTCGGCGACGGCGCGACCGGCGGCGCTCGCGGCGCTCCTCGGCGATCTGGCGACCGAGTGGGCGCGCTCGACCCCGGCGACGCGCGCGGCCGGCGCGCCGCTCGTGCTCGTCGTCGAGAACGGGCGCGACCCCGCGGCGCGAGCGGCCGGGCGCGCCGCGACGGCGCCCGGGCTCGACCTGCGCTGGGTCGACGACGGGATCCACGGCCGCTCGATCGCAGAGAGCCGCGCCGCGCAGACGGCGGCGCTCGCCGGGCTGGTCGCGGCGGGCGAGCCGATCGACGCGGTCTGGATGCTCGACGACGACCTCCGCCTCGCCCAGCTCGCGGTGGTCGACGGCGTCCTCGTCCGCCGGGAGGCGGTGCGCTACTTCGACCGGATCGCCGAGGCGTGGCGCGACTGGCCCGAGGTCTCGCTGCTGGTCGGCCGGGTCTGCGGCGACCCGCCGATCCGACCCGACGCGGTGCTCGCGACCGGGCTGCTCGACGTGGTGGCCAACATCGACCGCTTCGCGGCGCTCGACCCCGAGGCGCCGTACCCGGGCGCCGCCGACGCGGGCGTCTTCGCGCTGCCCGACTACTACTACGACCACAGCGAAGCCGGCGACGCGCACCTGCACCGGCCCGCGCACTGGCTCCCGCGCGCGCCGGGGCGCTCGGTGCGGACCGAGGCGCGCGCCTGCGTCGCGGCGCTCGTCGGGATCCTCGCCGGCAAAGCGCCGACGCGGCCGCTGCTCGACGCCGCCGTCACCGGGCCGCCGGTGGGATCGCGGCTCCGCGGCGGGCACGCGGTCTTCCTCGACGTCGACGCCGCGCTGCGCCACCGCTACCCGGCGGCGCGGCTCGGCGACGGCACGATGACGCGCCGGGCCGACATGGTCGGCGCGACCCGGCTCGATCGGAGCGGCGGGTCGTGGGTCGCGGCGATGCCCTGGCCGGTGCTGCACGACCGGGTCGCCGAGGCCCTGGATCCGGGGCTTACGAGCCTGCGCAGCGAGTTCTTCGGGGTGATGCTCGCCCGCGCGGTGATGGCCGACGGCGAGCGGGTCGACCGCGCGCGGCGCTGGCGGCGTGATGGCCGACGGGCGGGCGGCGCGGCAGGCGCGGATCGGCGCGCGGCTGGCGCTGACGCTGGCGCGGGCGCGCGCCGACGAGGGCGCAGGCGGCGATCGCACGCGCGCGGACGGGCTGGATGGGCCGTGACCCGGCGCTGGCCGCGGCGCTCGACGCGCTCGCCGACGCCATCGGGCGCTGCGCGGCGCTCGCCCGCGACCCGGCCGCGGTCGAGGCCGCGCTGGACGCGCCGGCCGATCTGGAGCGGGTCGCGGCGCTCGCGGAGGCGAGCCGATGACGGCGCGGCGGCCGGTGATGGCGGTGATCGGCAGCGGCTCGACGCTGCCCGCCGAGATCGAGGCCGCGGCGGCCGCCCTGGGCGCCGGCGCGATGGCGCGCGGCTTCGCGCTGGTGACCGGCGGCCTCGGCGGGGTGATGGCGGCGGCCTCCCGCGGCGCGCGCACCTCGCCCGCGTGGAGCGAGGGGCGGGTGATCGGGGTGCTCCCTGGCTACGACCGGCGCGCGGCGAACCCGTGGGTCGAGCTGGTGGTGCCGACCGGCATGCAGATCGCGCGCAACGTGGTGGTGGTGGCGATGGCCGACGTGGTGGTCGGCGTCGACGGCGGCGCCGGCACGCTGAGCGAGTTCGCGGTCGCGTGGCAGCTCGGCAAGCCGCTGGTGGCGCTGTCGGCGCACGGCGGCTGGAGCGCGCGGCTGGCCGGCGTGACGATCGACGCGCGCGGCGCAGCGGCGGTGGTCGAGGCGCGCACCGTCGACGAGGCACTGACCCACGCGGCGGCGCTCACGGCCGAGGGGCGGCCGGAGCCGGGTGAGATCGGCTCGGGCTGGCGGCGGCGCGCGGAGACGACCGGGTGAGCCGCGCCGACGCCTCGCAGGTGTGGGTGACGCTCGGCTTCTTCGACGGGTGCGAGGGGCGCATCGTGGCGCTCGACGCCCGCGACGGCTCGGCGCGCGAGGTGCTGTGCCATCGACCGCCGCCAGCGTTGCAGGTCGAGGGCAAGGGCTTCACCGGCGCCTGCCGCGCGGATGGCTGGCTCTTCGTCTGCGGCGCCGCCGCCGTCTATCGCTTCGACGCCGGGCTCACCCCGCGCGGGGCGCTGACCTCGCCCGACTTCAACGACCTGCACGGCGTCACCGTCGCGGGCGAGCGGGTCTTCATCGTCAACACCGGCCTCGATGCCATCGATGTCTTCGACCGCGATGGCACCTTCATGGGATCCCATGTCTTCGACATGGCATGGATCACCGCCCGGCGCCGCGCCGGCGCCTGCCCCTCCCACGAGGCGCACGATGCCTTGCTGCGGCGCGGCTGGAGCGGCGCGGGCGCCGATGACTTCACGCCGGCCCCCCTCGCCGGCGGCTACTACGGCGACGGCGCCGGGCTGCCGTTCGCGCGGCGGCGGCAGCGCGACCACGTCCACCCCAACCACGTCGACTGGCACGACGGGCGGCTCTACGTCACCTCGCTCGCGCGGCGGGCGGTGGTCGAGCTCGGCGCCTGGCGCGCTGTCGCGACGGTCGACGCGCCGCCGCACGACGGCCGCTTCGTCGACGGGGCGCTGTGGCTGACCCGGGTCGACGGGCGGGTGGAGCGCCGCACCGACGCCGGGATCGAGCGCTTCGATGTCGCCGCGGCGAGCGGGCTGTATGGCTGGTGCCGGGGGCTGTGGGTCGCCGGCGACCGGGTGTGGGTCGGCTTCACCGCGATCCACCACCCGCCGCGCTATCACTGGGATCGGGTGGCGCCGGCGGCGACGCGCACCGGCGTGGTCTGCTTCGACTGGCGGCGCGGCGAGGTCGTCGCGCGCTTCGACCTCTCGGTCGCCGGGCGGCACCCGAAGGTCTTCGCGCTGGTGGAGGCGGCGTGAGGAGCGCGGCGCTGATGTATCACCGGGTGTGCCCGCGCACCCCGGAGACGGCCTGCTACTTCGCGCGCGGCACGGCGGTGGAGCCCTCGACCTTCGCCGCGCAGATGGCATGGCTCGCCGCGCGGGCGCCGGTGGTCGCGCCGAGCGCGTGGCTGCGCGCCGAAGGCACGCGGCCCGGAGTGATGCTGACCTTCGACGATGGCTATCGCGACGTCGTCGAGCACGTCGCGCCGGTGTGCGCGCGGCTCGGGCTGCCGTTCGCGGTGTTCCCCATCGCCGGGCACCTCGGCGACGCGCCGCGCTGCTGGGTCGATGAGTGGTATGCCATCATACACCACGCCCGGCGGCGCGCGGGCGGCGCGGGGCTGCCATTGCTGGCCGCAGGCGAGATCGCGCCGCCGATCGACGACGCGCTGCGGTGGTGGGTGCGGGGGCCGATCAAGGCGCGGCTGCATCTGCTCGACGACGCGGCGCGCACCGCGGCGCTCGCGGCGCTCGCCGACGCGCTCGGAGTGGTGATCCCGGCGGGCGCGCGGCTGTACTGCGACCGGGCCGAGCTGCGCGCGCTCGCGGCCGCGGGCCATGACATCGGCGGGCACGGGCGATGGCATCGCCGGCTGGCGGACTGCGACGCCGCGGCGCGCGCCGACGAGCTCGACGGCGCCGCCGCGCTGCTCGACGCGCTCGGGGTCGCCGCGCCGCGGGTCTATGCCTACGCCGACGGATCGCATGATCCGGCGAGCGTCGCGGCGGTGGGCGCGCGCTTCGCGGCGGCCTTCACCGTCGAGTCGGGTGAGTTCGACGCGGCGACCGATCGGTTGCGGCTGCCGCGTCTCATCGCGCGGGATCGGCCGCCGTCCCACCCCGAGGGCTGGGCGGCGTTCGGAGGGAGCCTCGGATGATGTTCGATCTCTCGGCGGCCGGCGAGCCGCCGGTGGCATCGGTGGCGGCGGCGAGCGAGCGGCTGGCGGCCGATGGCTTCGTGGTGGCGCGGGCGGTGATCGACGGCGCCGCGGTGGCATCGCTCGCGGCGCGGGTCGAGGCGCTCTTCGCCTCGCCGCACCCGCAGAGCCGGCAGGTGCTCTACGTCGACGGGCAGGTCCCCCCCGAGACGCCGCCGCTCGATCGGCTGCTGCACCAGTGGCTCAACCCGCACCGACTCGGCGCGCTCGGCACCGCCGATCTGCTCGACGCCCCGCGGCGGATCGCGGCCGCGCTGCTCGACGCGGCGCCGGTGCTGTTCCAGGATCTGCTGCTGGTCAAGACACCCGAGCAGGCGCGCTTCCCCTGGCATCAGGACTTCCCGTTCTGGCCGGTCGACGCGCCGCGCGGCGTGGTGTGCTGGATCCCGCTGGTGGCGAGCGAGGCGGCGGGCGGCGGGCTGACCTTCGCGCGGGGCAGTCATCACCTCGGCGTGCAGCCGGTGATGGATCTGCACCGCGGCCGCCCGCAGGCCCCGGGCGCCGCGCTGGCGTCGCTCGATGGCTTCGACGCGGTGTGTCCGCCGCTGCGACCGGGGGACGCGGTGTTCTTCTCCCCGCTGGTGATGCACGGCTCGCCGCCGCGGCGCGCGAGCGGCCGGCGCGCGGCGTGGTCGAGCATCTGGCTGCACCCGTCGGTGCGCTGGCAACACGCGCGCGCCCCGGCCCACCCGCTGTGCAAGGTGGTGACCGATGGGGCGCCGGTGAGCGAGTGGGCGGCGGGCGCGTGAGACGATGCGCCCCGAACGGGCGGGCGCGCCAGCGGGCGAGGCGGGGGAGGTCGCGGGCGAGGCGGCGGGGACGGTGAGCCAGACGTGGGCGGGGCGCTTGATGACGGACCGACCCCACGATGCTATCCTCCCCCGCCGATGCGCCAGGAGCCGCCCCGATGAGCCAGCCCGTGCCCGTCCTCGCCACCACCCTCGACGAAGCGACCGCCGCGCTCGACTTCGTGCACCCGCTCATGAGCGGCGACCCCCGCTGGCGCGACCTCAGCCCGGCCCGCGGCGGCGATGTCGGCCGCACCGTCAAGCGCTACCTCACCCGCGCCCGCCCTCAGCAGTTCCAACACGTCGTCTTCGCCAGTCACCGCGGCGCCGGCAAGAGCACCGAGCTCTTCCGCCTCGCCCACGACGTCGCCGATCGCTTCTTCTGCCTCTACCTCGAAGCCAACGTCGAGATGGATCCCAACACCATCGAGATGGAAGACCTGCTGCTCGTGCTCGCTCGCGCGGTCGAAGAGAAGCTGCGCGAGGCCGGCCACCCCCTCGACGCGAAGGCGCTCGAACGCGTCAACGGCTGGTTCCGCCAGGTCATCGAGACCACCGAGGTCGGCCGCGAATACACCGGCAGCGTCGAGACCACCGCCAAGGGCGGCTTCGAGATCCCCTTCCTCACCTCGGTGCTCGCCAAGGTCAACGCGCTCTTCAAGGTCGAGAGCAAGCACCGCAGCGAGGTCAAGGACGTGCTGCGGCAGTACCCCGGCACGCTGATGGAGTCGGTCAACCTGCTCCTCGACGCCGCCAACGCCGCGCTCGGCGGCCGGCGCCAGCTGCTCGTCATCATCGACAACCTCGACCGCTACAACCCCAAGGTCATCGACGAGCTCCTCGTACGCGGCGGCGACCGCTTCCGCGAGCTGCGCGCCCACCTCATCCTCACCCCCCCGATCAGCCTCGTCTACCGCCCCGAGACCGGCGCGCTCGCCGACTACTTCCGCGTCGAGATCATGCCCAGCGTGCGCCTGCGCGGCCCGACCGACCCGCCCCGCGCCCTCAACGGCCAGGGTCCCACGCTGCTGCTCGAAGCGCTCGGCAAGCGCATCGACCTCGACGCGCTCGTGCCCGAGCCCGCCGTGCGCGACCGCATCGTGCTCGCCAGCGGCGGCAGCATCCGCGAGCTGCTCGAAGTCACCGCCGACGCCACCCTCGTCGCCGACGGCGAGCACCTCGCCGCCCCCGACGTCGAGCGCGCCCTGCGCCGCCGACGCGACCGCATGCGCGACAACATCAACTTCAACGGCTGGCTCGACACCCTCGTACACATCGCCCGCACCGGCCAGATCAGCAACGAAGACAGCTACCTGCTCGTCCTGCACCACCGGCTGGCGTTCAAGTACAACGAAGAGGGCTGGTACGGGGTGCACCCGCTCGTCTACGACATCCCCGAGTTCGCCGACGCGCTCGCGCGCCGCGAGAAGAGCGAAGCACGGGTCCATGTGGGATGAGCCCGCCGCGCTCGACCCGGTCGACGGGCGGGCGCTCTCCCGCCTCCTGAGCCGCACCCTCGGCCAAGGCTTCCGCCTCGTGATCTGTGAGGTCGCGAGCCCCCGTCGCCAGCACCACGTCACCGACTGGCTCGCCCCTGAGGTCGCCGCGCTCGACGGCCGGCTGCGCACGCTCGATGTCACCGCCATCCCCCGCGAGAACCTGTGGCAGTCGCTGCGTGAAGCCCTCGCCGACGAGCCCGCCGAGGACCTGCCTCGGCTGGTGCTCGCGCTGCATGGCTTTCAGCAGACGGGCGATCCCGACAGGGACAACGAGGAGGGGCTGTACCGGCAGCTCAACGTGCAGCGGGATCTCTTCGTGCGCGACCTGCCGTGCTTCTGGGTCGTGTTCGTGCACCCCTATGGCAGCCGGCGCATGCAAGGGATCGCGCCGGACTTCTGCGACTTCGCGTCCCTGTGGTTGAAGGCGCGCGCGGATGACATCG
>JACKDM010000017.1 GCA_020633515.1 Myxococcales bacterium | reverse complement strand
ATCGGGATCCCGTTGTTCTTCGCGCAGGCGCTGTCGGTGACGTTCTACGTGGTGGGCTTCGTGGAGGCGTTGGGTTACCTGCTGCCGAAGTCGACGGGGAACGCGGCGCTGGATGTGTTGCTCGATCCGCGGGTGCTGGGGACGCTGACGAATGTGTTGCTGGCGTTGATCGCGGCGCGGAGCGCGGAGGCGGCGATCAAGGCGCAGTATGTGGTGATGGCGGCGATCGGGGTGTCGTTGGTGTCGTTCTTCGGGGGGGCGTTTTCGGGTGAGGGGGCGGTGGCGCGGCCGGATGAGGTCGTGTTGTTCGCGCGGGATGGGGCGCCGTTCGCGGCGGTGTTCGCGGTGTTTTTTCCGGCGGTGACGGGGATCATGGCCGGGGTGAGCATGTCGGGTGACTTGCGGGACGCGCGGCGGTCGTTGCCGCGGGGGACGATGCTGGCGATCCTGGCGGGGTTCGTGATCTACGCGGCGTTTCCGTTCTTCCTGGCGTTCGGGGCGGATCTGGCGACGCTGCGGGCGCGGAATGACATCGTGTTCGATCTGTCTCTGTCGCCGGCTCTGATCTACGTGGGGGTGTGGGGGGCGACGTTGTCGAGCGCGGTGGGGAGCATCCTGGCGGCGCCGCGGACGTTGCAGGCGTTGGCGTTGGATGGGTTGGCGCCGGGGGTGTTCGGGGCGGGGTTCGGGCCGGCGAACGAGCCGCGGATGGGGTTGTTGTTCACGTTCTTGCTGGCGGAGGGTGGGATCCTGGTGGGGAGCCTGGATGTGATCGCGCCGGTGCTGACGATGTTCTTCCTGGCGACGTATGGGATCACGAACCTGGCGTGTGGCTTGGAGAAGTGGGCGTCGAATCCGAGCTTTCGGCCGACGTTCCGGGTGCCGGCGTTGGTGAGTCTGGGGGGGGCGTTGGCGTGTTTTTATGTGATGAGCATCATCGATCTGGGTGCGATGGTGGCTTCAGCGGTGATCTGTGGCTTGATCTTCGTGTACGTGGAGCGCAAGTCGCTGGATACGACGTTCGGGGATGCGCGGCATGGGATCTTCTCGGCGTTGGTGCGGACGGCGCTGAGGCATCTGCATCGGGTGGAGTATCATGATCAGAACTGGCGGCCGAATCTGTTGATCTTCGGGGGGCCGGCGGCGCGGCGGCGGTATCTGGTGGAGCTGGGGGCGTCGGTGGTTCAAAACCGGGGGATCGTGAGCTATATCGAGATGTTGGAGGGTGAGGTGGCGGGGCTTGCAGCGACGCGGCGGGCGAGCGGGGAGCGGATGGCGGGGTTGATGGGGGAGTTTCCCGGGGTGTTCTTCCGGTCGGATATCGTGCCCGATGTGTATCGGGGGGTGACGACGGTGGCTCAGAGTTATGGGATCGGGAGCCTGGAGGCGAATACGGTGATGTTGGGGTGGCTGCGGAAGCGGGAGCGGGCGGGGGCGTACTTTGCGATGCTGCGGGAGCTGGTGGAGCTGGACAATGCGTTGATGCTGGTTCGCCATGTGGAGGGGCGGGGGTTCGGGGGGCGGCGGCGGATCCATATCTGGTGGGGGGGGTTGCAGGCGAATGGGGGGTTGATGTTGCTGCTGGCGTTCCTGCTGACGTCGGATGTGCGGTGGCGGGGGGCGGAGGTGACGTGTCTGACGGTGGTGGATCAGGCGGAGGATGTGGCGCGGGCGGAGGCGGGGTTGGTTCGGTTGTTCGAGAGCGCGCGGTTGGTGGCGCGAGCGCGGGTGTTGTTGCGGGAGGGGCGGGCGATCGAGGAGGTGATGGCGGGGGAGAGCGGGGGGCGGATCTGGCGTTGGTGGGGTTGCGGTTGCCGGGGGGGGGGGCGGTGGCGATGTTCGATCACTATGCGGCGTTGTTGGGGCGGTTGCCGACGGTGGTGCTGGTGCATAGCGGGCATGCGTTTGCGGCGGCGCCGGTGTTGTTCGATGCGGGGTGATGGCAGCGGTGTGGGGTGATGGCAGCGGTGGGGTGATGGCAGCGGTGGGGTGATGGCAGCGGTGGGTTGATGGCAGCGGTGGGTTGATGGCAGCGGGTGGGAGTGTCGGCAGGAGCTGACGGTGGCGGCGATGCGATGGCGTGGCTGGCGCGGCGGGGGGTGCCCGGGGTCGCGTATCGGCGCGGGTGAAGCGGGGGCCAGGGTCGGGCGAGAGCGGTGGAGGGATCGAGTGGATGGGTGGGCGGAAGCGCCTCAAAGCGCCCCACGGTCACCCCCCGCCGCGCCGGGCGCCACGCGGGCTTCGGCGATGCGGTGGCCGGGCGGCCGCGGGCGCGAGGTGGGGCGGGTGGCTGCGCAGGGGCGCGGGTCGCGGTGGCACGAGAGGTGGGATCGATACAGCGACCACTCTGTTGTGACTCGGGGCCGAGGGGGCAGAACGGCGACCGTCGGGGTGGCTCATCATGCAGGGGCCGGGGGGCTGGGGCGGGGGGGGGGGTCGTGGCGTGGCGTTGCTGCTCGGTTGTGTGGTGGCATGGGCGCACGGCGTGGTGGTGGCATGGGCGCGTGGTGGTGGGGGCGCACGGCGTGGTGGTGGCATGAGTGCGCGGCGTGGTGGCATGGTCGCGAGGCGTGGTGGCATGCTCGGTGGCATGGTCGCGCGGCGTGGTGGCATGGGCGCGCGGCGCGGTGGCATGGGCGCGCGGCGCGGTGGCATGGCGCGCGGCGCGGTGGCATGGGCGCGCGGCGTGGTGGCATGGCGCGCGGGCGGTGGCATGGGCGCGCGGCGTGGTGGCATGGGCGCGCGGCTCGGTGGCATGGTGGCGGGCGCGGTGGCATGGGCGCGAGGCGCGGTGGCATGGGCGCGCGGCGCGGTGGCATGGGCGCGCGGCGCGGTGGCGCGGTGGCAGGGATTGCCTCGGGGGCGGTGGAATGGGGGCAGGCGTGGTAGGGTCGCGGAGGCGGCGGGAGCCGGTCGTGGGAATGAGAGCGGAGGAGAGCGAGATGCGGATGAACGTCGGGTGTCGGGAGCTGCTGGTCGTCGATCCGGTGCAGGGGCGGGTGCCGGCGTGGGTGATGTATCCGACGCGGGCGGAGGGGGTGGAGGCGGTGGCGTTCGGGGCCTATCGGGTGGAGGTGGTGTGGGAGGCGCCGGTCGAGGGGGTGGGGTTGCCGGTGGTGGTGGTGAGCCATGGCAACAATGGGTCGCCGTGGGCGTATCGGGGGCTGGCGATGCATCTGGCGAGCGCGGGGTTCGTGGTGGTGTTGGTGGAGCACGTGGGGAACTCGTGGCGCGATGGCAGCCTGGCGGGGACGCGGGCGAATCTGGAGGCGCGGCCGCGGCACTTGCGGGGGGCCGTGGATGCGGTGGTCGGGGATGGGGCGCTCGGGCGGGTGGTGGATGAGGGGCGGGTGGCGGTCGTGGGGCATTCGATGGGGGCGTGCGCGGCGCTGACGGCGGCGGGGGGGCGGCCGGCGGTGTTGCCGCATGAGGCGCGGGCGGGGGAGGCGCGGGAGGCGGTGGTCGAGGCGGATGGGCGGGTGCGGGCGCTGGTGCTGTTGGCGCCGGCCGCCGTGTGGTTGGCGGGCCCGGGGGCGCTGGCGGGGGTGGGGGTGCCGGTGCTGATGTTGAGCGGGGCGCGGGATGAGGTGACGCCGGCGTTGCACGCGGAGGTCGTGCTGCGGGGGGTGGGGCGAGAGGCGCGGGTGGAGAGTCGGGTGGTGGCGGGGGCGGGGCATTTTTCGTTTCAGAGCCCGTTTCCGCCGGAGATGTGTCGGCCGGGGTTCGCGCCGGCGGTGGATCCGCCGGGGTTCGATCGGGCGGCGTTCGCGCCGGTGCTGGCGGGGGAGGTGGAGGCGTTCTTGCGCCGGGTGCTGGGGTGAGAGGACGGGTCAAGGGGGGGATCGGGTCTCCAACAGGTTCGTTGAGAGCGTTGACGATGGGAGATTTCGCCTTTAGTCTCCGCATCTCAACAATGTCGTTGGAGGCGGCCGATGCAAGCAGCCCCCGTCTTGAAGCGCGAGGTCGGCAACTGGGTCGATGGGGATCGGTTCTGGGATCGCGTCGACGAGATCGCTCAGTTCATCGAGCACCTCGACGAGGGCGCTCATATCCTGCTGATCGCGCCGCGGCGGACGGGCAAGACGAGCTTGATGCGCGAGGTGAGCCGGCGACTCGATGACCGCTACATCTGCGTTCACGCCGATCTGGAGCATTGTCGTTCGGCGACCGATGCCATCGTCGAGCTGAGCGTGGCGACGCGTGAGCATCGGGGGCTCTGGTCGAAGGTGCGCGATGGCTTCGGGCGGCTGCTCGGGAAGGCCGATGAGCTGAAGATCGATGAGATCATCCTCAAGCTGCGTGATGGGGTGGGCGACGCGTGGCAGCAGACGGGTGATCGCTACTTCGCCGAGCTGGCGAACGCCGAGAAGCCGGTGGCGCTGTTCATCGACGAGCTGCCGATCCTGGTCAATCGGATGCTGCGCGAGGGTGAGGCGGGGAGCGGGCGGGCGGCGGTCGATGTGTTCATGTCATGGCTGCGGAGCGTGGCGCAGCGTCATCGAGGCAAGGTGCGGCTCGTGATCTCGGGCTCGATCGGGCTGGGGCCGGTGTTGCAGGCGGCCAATCTGTCGGCGACGATCAACCACTTCACGCCGTTTCAGCTCGATCCGTGGACGCCGGCGATCGCCGAGGGGTGCCTGGAGGCGCTGGCGCGGCATTACACGCTGATCTTGGGGGCGGGGGTGACGGCGCGCATGGTGGAGCACCTCGGGTGGTGCATCCCCCATCACGTGCAGACGTTCTTTTCGCATGTCTACGAGGACGCGCGGCGGCGGCGGGAGGAGGTGGTCGAGGTCGAGGATGTGGATCGGGTGTACAAGGAGCGGATGCTGAGCAGCCGGGGGCACGCCGAGCTGAGTCATTACGAGGAGCGGCTGCGGCTGGTGCTCGGTGAGGATGTGTTGCCGGTGGCGCTCGATCTGCTCACCGAGGCGGCGATCACGGGGCGGCTCGGGGCGGAGGTGGCGAACGCGATCATCGAGGATCATCGCCCGGATGACTCGGTGAGCGCGCGACGGGTGCTGCTGCGCCGGTTGCTCGATCTGCTCGATCACGATGGCTATCTGCGCGCGGTCGATGGTGGGTTCGGGTTTCGCTCGAAGCTGCTGCGCGATTGGTGGGAGGCGCGCTTCGGGTTCGGTTATGTGGCGCGCGCGGGGGCGGGGTCATGACACGGCTGATGAAGCACAACCCGGCGTTTCTCGATGACGAGGCGCTGGTGGCGTCGTTCTGCGTGCGGCAGGCGGATCTCGATCTGCTCGTGGAGACGGTGCGGGAGAACAGCGACGCGCGGGCGAATCAGCATGTGTTGGTGATCGGGCCGCGGGGCATGGGCAAGACGACGCTCGTGCGGCGGGTTGCGGCCGAGGTGCGCAACGATGAGGCGCTGTCGCGGGCGTGGTTCCCGATCGTCTTCGGGGAGGAGAGCTATGCCATCAGCGACGCGGGTGAGTTCTGGTTGGAGGCGGTGTTGCACCTCGCCGATGCGCTGGGTGATCCGGCGTGGCATACGCTGTACCAGGAGCTGCATCGGGAGAGTGATGGTGAGGTGCTGGGGACGCGCGCGCTGGCGCGGTTGACGGAGTTCGCGGACGCGCGGGGCGTGCGGCTGCTGGTGGTGGTCGAGAACCTTCAGATGTTGCTCGGCGAGCAGCTCGACCGGGACGCGGCGTCGACGTTGCGGCACACGTTGCAGACGGAGCCGCGCATCATGTTGCTCGGCACGGCGGCGAGTCGGTTCGATGCGATCGATCGGCCGGATCAGCCGATGTTCGATCTGTTTCGCAAGCAGATCCTCGATCCGTTGACGGTGGAGGAGGCGCGCGCGCTGTGGGATGCCGTGGCGCTGCGGCCGCTGACGGGGCGGAAGATCCGGCCGGTGCATATCCTGACGGGGGGCAACCCGCGGCTGCTGGCGATCGTGGCGTCGTTCGCGGCGGATCGCTCGTTCGGGGAGCTGATGGATGATCTGGTGCACCTCGTCGACGAGCACACGACCTACTTCAAGGCGAACGTCGAGGCGTTGCCGGCGGGGGAGCGCAAGGTGCTGGTGGCTCTGGCCGATCTGTGGCATCGGGCGACCTCGCGGCAGGTGGCCGAGCGGGCGCGGCTGGATGTGAACAAGGCGAGCGCCTACCTGAAGCGGCTGGTCGATCGGGGTGTGGTGTCGGAGGTGGATCGGATCGGGCGGGTGCGGCTCTATGAGCTGACGGAGCGGCTGTACAACATCTACCATCTGATGCGGCGGCGGGGGAGCGAGCAGGCGCAGGTCAAGGCGCTGGTGGAGTTCATGGTGGCGTTCTATGAGCGCGACGAGCTGCCCGATCTGGCGTCGTTGATCGCGCGGGAGGCGTGTAGGATCGGGTCGGAGCAGCGGCGGTTCCACCTGTGGGCGCTGGGGGAGCTTCTGGGGCGGAGCCGGGATGGGGAGGAGCGGGCGCGGTGGCTGGCGGGGTTGCCGGCGGAGGTGTTTGAGCTGCCGGGGTGGCCGGCGGAGTTGCTGCCGCTGGGTCCATCGGAAGCAGAGATATCTTGGAAAAACGATACGATGACATGGCTACGCGCTTTGGGAGGGGACCGCGACGCACTCGGTGAGTTCATGCTCGATCCGGACTCGGCGCGCAGCGTTCTGGCTGAGACCGTGAAGGACGATGACGACATAAAAACCTATCCACGACGAACCCTTGCCAAGCTCGCATTGGGTCGGGCTCAAGAAGTGATCGATGGTCTGAGCGAAGCATGCGTTCGGGAACCATCGAATGCTATGTTGCATTTTTTTCTCGGCATGGCTTTGACGGGCTGGAGCGACCGCCGTGCTGAGGCCGCGGAGGCGTTTGAGCAGTCTGTGGACCTTGACCCACGGTTTAGAGATGCTTGGCAGAGGTGGGGGATGACGACGGAAGACCTCGACACCGCAGAGAAGGCGTTGCGTCATGCGGTCGACCTCGAACCCCATGATGCGCGGTCGCTGGCGCTACTGGGGAGTCGCATCGTGATGCAAGGGAGGTGGCAGGAGGGGGTCGAGCATCTCGAACGGGCGCTTGAGTTGGAACCGGATCTGGCAGCAGTTCAGATCCTACGGATGCACATTTTGGCATTGATGCATCGTGGGCGAGAGGCATTGATGGCACTGAAGGACCTGATTACCGTGGATACGATGATGCCTATCCTCTACGAGCACATCGTGCGTATCATCCCGCGTATCGTCGCTCTCGTCGGAGCTCCAGCGGTCCGTGACGCTCTCTCCGGCACACGCGCCGAGCAGATGACGCCACTGTTCGTGGCGCTCGACCTGATGACGGAGACACCCACCAACCCAGCGCGCGAGGTGGAGGAAGTCGCGCGTGACATCATCGAGCGGGTGGAGATGTATCGGGCGCAGCGCCGAGAGGGCGGCGCTGACGAAGTACCTTCGCTGTCATGAGAAGGTGCGCAACCCCGATTCGTGTCAGGCGGTGCGGGCGTCGGTGAAGTGGTGGCGGGTGAGGTCGAGGAGATGGGGTTTGATGCGGGGGTGGATCTGGCCGGTCTTCGGGTCGATGGTGGTGGGTAGCATGGTGATGAGATGTGCCACCGGGCGGGCATGGCAGTGATGCCAGCGGGGCCCGGTGGCCGTGGGGGTCAGAGGTACTGTTCGCGGGCGTGTTCGGCGCGGCCGGCGCCGATCTTGGTGGTGACGTCCTTCTCTTCTTCGGGTGGGGGGAGCGCGGCCTTGAAGCCGAGGTGGGACATCCAGAGTTCGCGGGTCCAGCCTTCGTTGTGGAAGCGGTGTTTGTTCTCTTCTTCGAGGGTCTCTTCGACGGGCTCGCGGAGCGCTTCGGCGAAGGCTTTGGGGCCTTCTTCGACGATGTGGGAGAGCAGGCTCCAGTTGAGGTGGTCCTTGTTCTCGGCGTCGACGACGCACTCGCCGGCGACGAGCTGGGCTTCTTCGGGGGTGAGGGTGGCGATGGCGGTCTCGATGGCGGTGACGAGGCTCTCGCCCTTGTGGCGGACGATGGCGCGGGCGGGGAGCTCCTTGTCGGGGTCGAGGCCGAGCGTGTCGAAGACGGCGCGGAGGCGCTGTTGGTGGGTGCGGGTCTGGTCGAGGTACTTCTGCCACTCTTCGCGCAGGTCGTCGTTCTGCGCGGCGCGGATGGCGGCCTCGTAGACCTGTTCGCCGCCGAGCTCGGTCTCGAGGGCCTGGTAGAGCAGGCCTTCGGCGTGGGGTCGCTTCATGGGTCTTCTCTCCGTGGGTGGCCGGGTGGATGTCAGCGGGCGCGGAGCTGTTCTTCGATCCAGGCCTTGTGGCGGCGCTCGTCACCGAGGTTGCGGGTGAGGAGCTGGTGCAGCTCGGCGTTGCTGGTGAGGGTGGCGTCCTTGAGGGCGTCTTCGTACTTCTCGTTGGTCTCCTTTTCGTTGGAGAGCATGGCGCGGAGGATGCCGGTGTCGCCGGCGATCTCGCCGAGCACGACCTTGCCTTGGGTGAGGAAGCGCTTGAAGTCGCCTTCGGTGGGGGGCTGCTGGCCGCTGGTGCGGACGAGGGTGGAGAGCTCCTGGATGTGGCGCTCGTGGTCCTTTTTGAAGTCGGCGAGGCGGGCGCGGTACTCGGCGCGGTCGAGGCGGTTGATGGCGGCTTCGTAGGCTTCGACGGCGTCGCGGTCGAGCTGGATGAGGTCGGCGAGCTTGTCGCACTGCTTCTCGGTGAGTCGGATGGCGCCGGTGGGCTGGGTGAGCATGGCAGGGGTCTCCTGTGTTGGGTCGCTGGGTGGCCCCGGTCCGTGATGGGTCCGGGGGCTGTTTTGACCGCGCGAGGTGTCAGCAAGGCATGTGCCGGATGGTGGGAGGCGGGTCGGCGAGGGGGGGTTCGGGAAGTGTGCCGCAGGGGCGAGGGGGAGTGGGGCAGCTTGCCTCTCCCGTCGGGGGCGGGGGCGGGGTAGGCTCGGGGGATGTTCAGTCGGTGTGCGATCTTGATCCCGGATGGGGTGGATCCGGGGGCGGCGCTGGCGGTGGCGCGGGCGGTGGTGGCGCCGGGGGGGCGGGTGTCGCTGGTGGGGTGGCATCGGCCGGGGTTCTGGCATCTGGGTGATCTGTGGGCGGGGGTGGAGTCGCGGGTGGCGGGGGCGGAGGCGGCGCTCGAGGCGGCGGCGGGGGCGTTGCGGGGGGAGGGGTTCCGGGCGGAGGGGCGGCTTCAGATCGCGGATGACGCGCCGGCGGATGCGGTGCCGGATGACGCGGAGCTGGTGGTGGTGCCGGCGGAGCCTCTGTCGGAGGCGGGGCGGCGGTGGACGGAGCGGTTGCTGGATTCGGGGCGGGTGGTGGCGTGGGCGCGGGGGTCGGCGCCGCCGTTGGGGTCGGCGGCGTTGCATGCGGTGGTGGTGTTCGTGGGGAGCGATCGGCGGGCGTTGCCGGTGGTGGCGGCGTTGCGGGCGCGGGCGTCGGGGGGGGAGCGGTTGACGTTGCTGAACGTGGCGCCGGGGGATGCGGTGGGGGTGTGGGCGGGGGTGGTGGAGGTGTCGGGGTGGCGGGGGCCGGCGGCGCGGGTGGCGTTGGGGGCGCCGGTGACGGGGGCGGTGGCGGCGGTGGATGGGTGGCTTCGGGCGCAGGGGGCGGATCTGGTGGCGGCGCCGGTGCCGGCGGCGGGGATCGGGCGGGCGTTGATGTTGCGGGCGCTCGGGGGGTTGGGGGCGGCGGTGCCGGTGCTGTTGGTGCCGGAGCCGGATGGGGCGGCGGCGGCGGTGGTGGTGGATGGGCCGGATGTGGTGGCGCTTGGGGGGGCGGTGGTGGCGCGGTTGGATGTGATCGAGCCGTTGGGTGGGGCGCGGCCGCTGGATGGGCGGGTGGTGTCGGTGGTGGCGGGGGGCGCGGTGGTGGGTGAGGGGGTGGTGCGGGAGGGGCGGGTGACGCTGCCGGCGGTGGAGTTGGGGCCGGTGGGGTTCGGGCCGGCGGGGGGGGACGCGGGGCGGGTGGAGGCGGTGGTGCGGGTGCTGGGGGCGGGGGGTCGGGTGGCGTTGTTCGACGCGGAGGCGGTGGTCGATGCGGGGGTGTTCGCGGGGGTGGCGGGGGAGGCGGCGGGGGCGCGGCGGTGGTGGGCGGTGCGGTTGGACGCGGGGGTGGCGTGTCGGGCGCTGCGGGCGCGGTTGGCGGCGTGGCCGGTGGAGGGGGTGATCGACGCGGGGGCGGTGCTGGGGGATGGGGATCCGGATGATCTGCCGGCGGCGGCGCGGCCGCTGCGGTTGCTGCGGGTGGCGCGCTATCTGCGGGCGGGGGGGGTGGCGGTGGATGTGGTGCTGGGGCCGGCGGTGATGCGGGGGGTGGCGTCGGGGCCGGTGGGGGCGTGGGCGGCGTTGTCGGCGGAGGAGCGACAAGCGCGGATCGCGGCGGCGTGGGTGGCGCCGCCGGATCCGGGGGACGCGGATGGGGTGATGCGGGCGCTGACCGATGGGTGGTGTTCGTCGGCGCGGCGGGTGGTGGTGGAGTTGGATAATGGCGCGGCGCGGCGGCGGCTGTTGGGGTTGATCGGGGGGGCGCGGGCGCGGGTGTGGTTGCAGACCTATATCTTCGAGGCGGACGCGGTGGGGCACGCGGTGGTCGATGCGCTGCTCGCGGCGGCGGCGCGGGGGGTGGCGGTGCGGGTGCTGGTGGACGCGCTGTATAGCCTGCATGGGGCGATGGGGCAGCGGAACCCGGCGCTGGCGCGGCTGACGGGGGCGGGGGTGGAGCTGTTGGTGATCCGGCCGTTCGGGGTGCCGGGGCTCGATGATCTCAAGCGGCGGGATCACCGGAAGTTCCTGGTGGTGGACGACGCGGTGGGGTGGGTGACGGGGCGGAACGTGGGGGCGCCGTATTACACGGGCTTCGATGAGGTGCGGCTGTCGCCGGAGAGCAGTTACCGGGAGGTGCCATGGCTGGACGCGGGCGCCGAGGTGGAGGGGCCGGTGGTGGCGGGGCTGTCGCGGGCGTTCGCGCGGCACTGGGCGGCGGCGGGGGGCGGGGCGCTCGGGGCGCCGGTGGTGGAGGAGGGGGCGGGCGCGATCAAGACGTGGCTGGTGCTGCACGAGAGCATGGGCGATACGCGCACGCTGGATGCGTTCCGGCGGTTGATCGAGACGGCGCGGGAGCGGCTGGTGGTGGTCAACACCTTCCCGTTGCAGTTCGAGCTTCAGCGGGCGCTGCAAGCGGCGCTCGCGCGGGGGGTGCGGGTGCGTTACCTGGTGGGGCACGTGCGGCCGCTGTTCGGGGAGGCGGGGACGCCGTTTCGGGGCGGGGCGATCCGGAGCCTGGCGACGGAGGTGATCCACGGGCGGCTGGACGCGCTGATCGCGGCGGGGGCGGAGGCGCGGGGGCTGGCGCTGCGGGACGTGCCGGGGTGGGATCCGGCGCTGGGCACGGTGCGGCCGCATGTGCACGCGAAGCTGCTGTCGGTGGATGGGCGGGTCTTTGCGGTGGGGAGCGCGAACCTGGACATCAGCGCGGGGTACTGGGAGAGCGAGGCGCTGTTGATCGTGGAGGACGCGGGCGAGACGGCGCGGGTGGACGCGGCGCTCGATCGGCTGCTGGACGAGGGGGTGCCGATCGCGGAGGGGCCGCGGTGGGCGGAGACGGCGGCGCTACGGACGACGATCTCGCGGCACTGGCCGAGCCTGCTGGGGTGAAGGGCTGGGGTGAGGGGGCTCAGCCGAACTCTTCGTCGCGGACGCCGTGGGTCTTGAGCTTCTCCCAGAGGTTCTTGCGGGAGATGCCGAGCAGCTCGGCGGCCTGGGTCTTCCGGCCGCCGGTCTCGCGGAGCGCGCGGAGGAGGTAGCCGCGCTCGTAGGCGCCGATGGCGTCGGCGAGGGGGAGGAGGCCGCCTTCTTCGGGCTCTTCGCCGATCTCGGGGGTGTCGCCGAGGAGCTCGTCGGGCAGGTGGCGGCGGCGGATCTCGCCGCCGCGGGCGAGGACGCAGGCGTGCTGGATGGCGTGCTCGAGCTCGCGCACGTTGCCGGGGTAGTCGTGGCGGGTGAGCGCCTCCCAGGCGGCGGTGGAGACGGTGGGCGGGGTGTCGCCGGCGTAGCGGGCGAGGAAGTGCTCGACGAGGAGCGGGAGGTCGCCGGGGCGGGCGCGCAGCGGGGGGACCTTCAGGTCGAGGACGCGGAGGCGGTAGTAGAGGTCTTCGCGGAAGGTGCCCTCGGCGACGCATTGCTTGAGGTCGCGGTGGGTGGCCGAGACGATGCGGACGTCGACGCGGACGGGGGTGTTGGTGCCGAGCGGCTCGAAGACGCCCTCTTGCAGCACGCGGAGGAGCTTGGCCTGCGCGGGGAGCGGGATCTCGGCGACCTCGTCGAGGAAGAGGGTGCCGCGATCGGCGGCGCGGAAGCGGCCGTCGCGGCGGCGGACGGCGCCGGTGAAGGCGCCGCGCTCGTGGCCGAAGAGCTCGGCTTCGATGAGGGTCTCGGGGAAGGCGGCGCAGTGCACGGGCACGAAGGGGCCGGCGGCGCGGGGGCCTTTGCGGTGCAGCTCGCGGGCGACGAGCTCCTTGCCGGTGCCGCTCTCGCCGAGGATGAGCACGGGCGCGTCGGCGGCGGCGAAGGTCTCGATGCGCTCGAGGAGCCGGATCATGGGGGGCGAGCGGCCGATGATGATCGACTCGCGGGCGTTCTCGGCGAGGGCGCGGCGGGCGTCCTGGAGGGCGCGGGTGAGCGCGTGGCGCTCGGCGAGGCGCTCGACGCGCAGCAGGAGCTCGCCGGTGTCGAAGGGCTTGGTGAGGTAGTCGCGGGCGCCTTCTTTGAGCGCTTGCACGGCGTCTTCGACGGCGCCGTAGGCGGTGATGAGGATGACGTCGGTCTCGGGCGCGCGCTCGCGGATGCGGCGGAAGAGCGAGAGGCCGTCGAGGCCCGGCATGCGGATGTCGCTGACGACGACGTCGAAGCGGTGCTCGGTGAGCTTCTGGGCGGCGGCGTCGCCATCGGCGGCGAGGGTGACGCGGTGGCCGGCGTCTTCGAGGGCGTCGCCGACCGAGAGGCGGATGGTGGGCTCGTCGTCGACGAGCAGAATGTCGAGCATGGGTCGCTCCCGCTGTTTGCGCGGCGTCGCCTGCACGCGCCATTCCGGGCCGGAGGCCAGACGGTACGGGAGGGCACGCTACCATAGGGTGACATCACCATGGGTCGGGGCCGTGACCGGGTGGCGTGGCGGTGACGCCCTCGGCGGTGACGGCGGTGACGCCCGCGGCGGTGACGGCGGCGTCGCGCGGCCCGGCGCGGCGGCGGCGGCGGTGGCGGGCCGTTCGGCACGCGCTTTGTAGCCGGGCGCGGCGTCGCCCCCTCGGAGGTCCCGCTCATGCCATCCGCCGCCGCCGCCGCGCTCCCGATCGTCGAGCCTCGTCAGCTCGACCTCTACGACGTGCCCGGGCCGCGTTATACGAGCTATCCGACGGCGCCCGAGTGGAGCGACACCTTCACGCCGGCCGACTACGCGGCGGCGCTGCGCACCGCGCGGCTCACCGAAGCGCCGCTGTCGCTCTACGTTCACATCCCGTTCTGCTGGTCGATGTGCCGCTACTGCGGCTGTAACGTGGTCGTGACGCGCGATCCGGGGCGGGCCGACGCCTACCTCGACGTGGTCGAGCAGGAGGTCGCGCTCGTCGCCGCGCAGCTCGGGCGCCGGCGCGAGGTGGCGCAGCTCCACTTCGGCGGCGGGACGCCGACCTTCCTCGACGAGCGGCAGTTCGCGCGGCTGTACGGCGCGATCACCCGGCACTTCACGCTGGCGGCGGGCGCGGAGTCCACCGTCGAGATCAACCCGGTGGTGACGAGCCGCAGCCAGATCTCGGCGCTGCGGGCGCTCGGGGTCGACCGGCTGTCGATGGGGGTGCAGGACTTCGATCCGCTCGTGCAGGAGACGATCGGGCGGCGGCAGTCGCCCGACGAGACGCGGGCGCTCGTCAACTACGTGCGCGGGCTCGGCTTCGAGAGCGTCAACTTCGATCTGATCTACGGGCTGCCGCACCAGACCCCGACGCGGTGGCAGAAGACGCTGGAGACGGTGATCGACATCGCGCCCGATCGGCTGGCGGTGTACTCGTTCGCGTACGTGCCGGGCTTCGCGCCGCATCAGCGGCGGCTGCCGGCCGACGCGCTGCCGCTCGGGATCGACAAGCTGGAGCTGTTCCGGCAGGCGTGGGGCGCGTTCGTCGAGGCGGGCTACGTGCCGGTGGGCATGGATCACTTCGCGGCGCCGGGTGATCGGCTGGCGCGGGCGGCGCACGATGGCACGCTCGGGCGCAACTTCCAGGGGTACACGGTGCGGCGGGCGCCGGAGACGGTGGCGTTCGGGGCGAGCGCGATCAGCGACATCGGCGGGGTCTTCGCGCAGAACCATCGGCGGCTGTCGCACTATCGCGAGGCGGTGGAGGCGGGGCGGCTGCCGGTGGGGCGCGGGATCGCGCTGACGGCGGAGGACGAGCGGCGACGAGCGGTGATCACCGAGCTGATGTGCAACCTGCGGGTCGATCTGGGGCCGGGGGCGAGCGACGCCTATCGGGTGGAGCTGGCCGAGCTCGGGCCGCTCGCGGCCGACGGGCTGGTGGTGGTGACGCCGGGGGCCGAGGGGCGGGTGAGCGTGGCGGTGACGGGGAAGGGGCGGATGTTCCTGCGCAACGTCGCGATGCCGTTCGACGCGCGGCTGCGGGCGCGGGGCGCCGATCGGCCCGGATATTCGCGGACGGTTTGAGCGGAGCGGTCACATGTACCTCGACCCATCCTCGCTCACTGCGATACAAGGCGGCCCCATGTGGGGACGACGGGAAGATCTGGTCGCGCTCTCGGTGGAGCTCGACCTCGACGGGCAGGTGCGGTGGGCCGATCCGACGACGCGGCAGCTCCTCGGGCGCGAAGAGACGGAGGAGTTCGACTGGTTCGAGCGCACGCTGAGCGCCGAGGACGCGGCGATCCACCGGGAGCACTTCGCGGCGTTGGTCCAGAGCGGGACCGACGCGCCGCGGCTGTTCGAGACGCAGCTTCGCGACAACGACGGCGCGCAGTGGCTGGTGCAGTGGCACGCGGTCGCCCGGCGGGACCGGAGCGGGCAGGTGCGGGGGATCAGCCTGATCGGGGCGCTGCTGGCCTCGGGCTCGGGCGCGCCGGGGGCGGCGCTCGAGCAGCTCCTCGACCTGCGCTACGCGCTCGATCAGGCGTGCATCGTCGCGGCGACCGATCGCAAAGGCGTGATCACCTACGTCAACGACACCTTCTGCCTGATCTCGGGCTACAGCCGGGAGGAGCTGGTCGGGCGCACGCACGCGGTGGTCAACAGCGGGCATCACCCGCGCGAGTTCTTCAAGGCGATGTGGGCCACGATCGGGCGCGGTGAGGTGTGGCGGGGCGAGATCTGCAACCGGGCGCGCGACGGGCGGCTGTACTGGGTCTCGACGACGATCGTGCCGTTCGTCGACCGCGAGGGGCGGCCCTATCGCTACCTGGCGATCCGCTACGAGATCACCGCGCACAAGGAGGCGGAGGCGGCGCTCGCGCGCACGGTCGCCGAGCTCGAGGAGGCCAACCGGCGGATCATCGAGGAGCAGTCGCGGATGCTGCAAGCCGAGAAGCTGAGCTCGGTGGGGCTGCTCGCGGCCGGGGTGGCGCACGAGATCAACAACCCGCTCGCGGGCACGATGGCGTGCGTCAAGCAGCTCCGTGACGGGCGGGTGGCCGAGCATCGGCGGGACACCTACTTCGAGACGGTGCTCGACGGGCTCGATCGCATCCGCAACATCGTGCAGGCGCTGCTCGACTACGCGCGCCCGACCGCGGCCGATCGGCACCGGGTCGACGCGGCGGAGGTGGTCGACGGCTGCCTGCTGCTGGTGCGGCCGGCGCTGCACAAGCAGCGGGTGGTGGTCGATCACCAGCGGCCGGCGGCGCCGGTGTACGTGGAGGGCGACCGGCGGCAGTTGATGCAGGCGGCGATGAACGTGCTGCTCAACGCGGTGCACGCGACGCCGGCGGGGGGCACGATCACGGTGGATCACCCGGTCGAGGGCGAGCGGGTCGCGATCCGGGTGGCCGATCAGGGGCCGGGGATCCCGCCGGAGCATCTGGCGCGGGTGTGCGATCCGTTCTTCACGACGAAGCCGGAGGGCACGGGCACGGGGCTGGGGCTGTCGGTGACGCTGGGGATCGTGCAGGCGCACGGCGGTGAGCTGCGCTTCGGGAGCGGCGCGAAGGGCGGGGCGGTGATCACGATGTGGCTGCCGGCGGCCTGAGGAGCTGGCACCTCGGGCGCGCCCCGAATTCGGGTGATGGCCCTCGGCGGCGGTTGTTATGCTGGCGGGGTGTCATGGAGGTGTGTGATGGCGAGGTACGAGGAGCCCTACGAGGAGCGGGTGGCGCGCGAGACCTTCGCGGAGGTGCGCCCGCTGGTGGGTGATCCGAACGGGCCTCTGCGGGGGATCCGCGAGCTGAGCTTCGAGGCGGGGCCGGATCACACCGGCGATCCGGCGATCATCTTCATGGTCGAGTTCGCGGCGAGCGAGCCTGCGCCCGTCCTCGATCGCATCAACGCGATCGAGCGCTATATCCGGGACATCGCATGGTCTCATGCGACGAACGAGCCGCTGTTCGTCTATTTCCGCTATAGCCAGGAGGGCGAGCCGCCGCTCGAAGACGGCGACAGCGAATTCCCCGCAGAAGAGATGGCATAGACACTATATGCCATTGTCTCATGAGTTCCTCGACCTCGCGGCGCGGCTCGTCGCCCTCGATCCTCGCCCTCCGCGCGTCATCACCCTGCGTCGCGCCGTCTCGGCGGCCTACTATGGCGTCTTCCACCGCCTGGTGGGCGACGCGATCACATCGACCCTCGGCCCGACACCGCCCGTGGCGACGGACAACCCCGACAACCCGATGAGGCTGCGCATCGATCACCGCGTGTCGCGCTGGTTCACCCACACCCGGATGAAGACCGTGAGCGGGTGGTTCCGTCAGCCTGCACGCGCACCGAGACCGATCCAAGGGATGCTGACAGCCGGCGCCGACAGCTTCGTCCCGCCCTCGCTGCAGTTGGTGGCGAAGTACTTCGTCGACCTCCAACTCGCCCGCCACGCCGCCGACTACGATCCGGCGCACCGCCTGACCCGGATCGAGGCGCATCAGTTCGTCGCCAAGGCCAAAGACGCCTTCACGCTCTGTGACCAGCTCGCCGGCCATGCCATGTATCGCCTCTACCTGCTCCTGCTCCTCACCGGCGACGAGGTCGCCCGCGACCGCGCCTGACGCTCACTTCCGCCCGAAGCTCGGCGCCGCGACCGCGTGGCCGATCACCGTCAGCGAGCTGATCGGCATCAGGATCGCCGCCGCCAGCGGCGAGACGTGCCCGGCGAGCGCGAGCGTCGCGAAGACCGCGTTGTAGCCGAGCGACAGCCACAGCCCCCGCCGCACCGTCGCGAGCGCCTTCCGCGCGCCGATGATCGCGTCGGCGACCGCGGCGGCGCCCGGGCGGCTCAGGTAGACGTCGGCGACCTCCATCGCGACCTCGGCGCCGCCGTGCACCGCGATCCCCACCTCGGCGGCGCGCAGCGCGGGCGCGTCGTTGAAGCCGTCGCCCACCATCGCGGCGCCCGCGACCGTCGCCGCCTTCTCCTCGGGGCTCACCCCGCCGCGCGCGTCGCGGATCCCGAGCCGCTCGCCGAGCGCGTGCGCGAGCCGCGGGTGGTCGCCGCTGAGCACGCCGACCTCGACGCCGAGCGCCACGAGCCGCGCGACCGCCTCGGCGGCGTCGGCGCGGGGCGCGTCGGCGAGGGTCAGGTGGCCGGCGACGAGGCCGTCGACGACGAGCGCCACCGGCGTCTCGCCCCGCCCCACCGCCGCGGCGAGCGCCGGGGTCAGCGCCGCCGGCGCGCGCAGCGTGAGCTGCTGGCCGAGGACCCGCGCCGAGATCCCGCAGCCGGCGTGCACCACGAGCCCCTCGACCGCGACCGCGTCGACCGCGTCGGCGCCGACCTGCGCCTCGGCCCACGCCGCGATCGCGCGCCCCACCGGGTGCGCCGCCCGCCGCTCGATCGCGCCGATCGCGGCGATGAAGCGCGCCGGCACCGCGGCCTCGGCGACGCTCATGCGCCCCTCGGTGAGCGTCCCCGTCTTGTCGAACCACACCCGCTCCACCCGCGCGAGCCGCTCGAGCGCCTCGGTGCTGCGCACCAGGATCCCGGCGTCGGCCGCCCGCCGCCGCGCGACCGCGAGCGCGACCGGGGTCGCCATGCCGAGCGCGCACGGGCAGGAGACGACGAGCAGCGCGACGACCACCGCGAAGGCCCGGCTCGGGTCCACCACCGCCCAGGCGACCCCGCCGATCGCGGCGAGCGCGAGCACGACGGCGACGAACCACCCGCTGAGCCGGTCGGCGAGCCGCGCGATCGGCGCCCGCCCGGCGTCGGCGCGGTCGAGCAGCTCCACGAGCGCGCCGAGGCGGCTCCTCTCCCCCACCCCGTCGGCGACGAGCTCGATCGCGCCCGCCGCGCAGACGGTGCCGGCGAAGACCCGGTCGCCGGGCCCGACCGCGAGCGGCTGCGCCTCGCCGGTCAAGAGCCGCTGGTCGACGTGCCCCGCGCCGCCGCGCACGACCCCGTCGGCGGGCAGCGTCTCGCCCGCCTCGACCCGCAGCCGGTCGCCGTCGCCGAGCGCCCCCGCCTCGACCCGCGCCCACGCCTCGCCGGTCCACCGCCGCACCACCGCCGGCGTCAGCGCCGAGAGCAGCTCGCCGCGGTTCATCGCCGCCCGCTGCCCCCGGTGCTGCACGAAGCGCCCGACCAGCAGCAGCGCGACGAGCGCGGTGACCGTGTCGAAGTAGACCGCGCCCTCGCCGCGCACGGTGTTGACCACGCTCGCCGCGAAGCTCGCCGCGATCCCGAGCGAGATCGGCAGGTCGATGTGGGCGCTGCCGAGCCGCAGCCCCGCGATCGCGCCCCGGTAGAACGGCCACGCGCCCCAGGTCACCGCCGGGATCGCGAGCGCGAGCGCGAGCCACTCGAAGAAGCGCGCGAAGCGGGGCTCGATCCCCGAGGCCTCGCCGGCATAGAGCGCGAACGCGAGCATCATCACGTTGCCGGCGATCGCGAGCATCGCGCCCATGCGCACGAGCTCGACCCGATCGGCCCGCCGCCGCGCCGCCTGCGCCTCGGCGCCCCGCGGCCGCGTCGCGTAGCCGAGCCGGTGCAGGAAGCCGGCGATCGAAGACAGCGTCTGCGCGCCGTCCCGCCAGCGCAGCCAGAGCCGCTGCTTGCCGAAGTCGAGCCGCGCCGCCTCGACGCCGGGGATCGCGCGCGGCAGGCGCTCCATGAGCCACACGCAGGCGGTGCAGTGCACCCCGTCGACGTGCAGCTCGACCTCGCGACACTCGCCGTCGCGGCGCACGAAGCGGTCGGCGAACGCGGGGTCGTCGTAGCGCGCGTACTCGCCGCCCTCGCCCGCGGCCGCCTGCCCCGATCCCGCTTCTCCGAGCCGTTCGCGCACCGCGTAGAACTCGCCGAGCCCGGCCTGCCGCATCAGCCCGTAGACCGCGCGGCAGCCGGGGCAGCAGAACTGCGGCGCGTCGAGGGTGGGGTCGCCGCCGGGCACGGGCAGGCCGCAGTGGGCGCAGGCGACGCGCTCGGCGGTGAGGGTGGCGGGCATCGGGGCCTCAGTGACAGCGGTGGACGGGCGGCGGGGGCGCGTCGGTCGCGGCGGGCGGCGGGACCTTGCCGGCGAGCGCGACGCCGGCGGCGAGCAGCAGCGCGACCGCGGTCAGCCGCCGCCCGTAGCGCCGCGCCCGGTCGCCGAGCAGCCGCGCGAGCCCGCCGACCGCGGCGAGCGCGGGCACGGTCCCGACCCAGAAGACCGCCATCACCGCCGCCCCGCTCGCCGCCTCGCCGGTGGTGCCGGCGACCGCGACGAAGCTCCACAGCCAGCCGCAGGGCAACGCCGCCGACAAGAGCCCGACCGCGAGCGCGGGACCGGCGCCGGGGCGGTTGACCAAACCGGCGATGCGGCTGCGCAACCGCGCGATCGGCCCCGGCCGGCGCGGGTCGTCGATCCCGACGGTGAGCGCGCGCCGCCCGATCCCGAGCTCGCGCAGCAGCATCAGCACCAGCACCGCCAGGAGCACCCACGCCGCCGCGCGCTGGATCCCGAGCAGCGCGGCGGCGACCGCGTCGAAGCGTCCGGCGAGGAACCCGGCGAGCGCGCCGAGCGTGACGTAGGCGACGAGGCGGCCGCCGTTGTAGGCCGCGCTCGCGACCCAGCCGCGCCGCCCGCCCCGCGCGCCGCCGCCGCAGAGCGCCGCGAAGCCGCCGCACATCGCGGCGCAGTGCAGGCTGCCGAGCAGGCTCGCGACGAGCGTCGCGCCGAGGACAGTGGTGAGGGAAGCTCATGGCAGCACCACCACCCGCGGGTGTCGACCCAGGGCGCGCGCGCCGCCGTCGAGGCGGGCGCTCAGCCGGAAGACCCCGGTCGCGGCCGGGCGGGCGCTCGGCGCGGTAGAGGCCGGGCTCGACCTCGGTCAGCGGCCGCTCGGCGTCGGCGGCGCGGGTGTCGGCGCGCGCGTAGCGAGAGCGCGCCGCGCAATCCGGGGACCGGCGCGCCGGCGGCGTCGCGGACGCGGTAGGTGACCGCGTCGCCGCCGGCTTCGACGACCACCCGCCAGCCGAGCGCCGCCGACGCCCGCCGCGCGGCCATCACCGCGTCGTATTCGAGCGCGTCGGCGTAGGCCGTCTCGCTCTCGAGCACCGGGGCGTTCCTGCTCGCGACGAAGACGAACGCGATCTGCACCGCCGCGACGAAGACGAGCGATGCGATGATGGCATACGGCCAGAGGGATCGTGATGGCTTCGATGGCATCGGCTGGCTCATGTCATCCCTCCGCGGGCGCCGGCGGCGGCGCGAGGAAGACGGCCTCGACGGTCTGGCTGAAGCCACCCTCGCCGGTGACCCGCAGCCGGAACGGGGTCGCCTGCGCGCCGGGGTCGGGCCGCACGAGCAGCACCGGGAACGCCTGCACGCTGTTGCCCTCGACCCGCAGCGCGCTCACCGGCGTGATCACCTCGCCCTCGCCCGGATCGGCCGCGGCGACGTGCCAGGTGTGCGCGTCGTCGAGCTTGTTCGAAATCCGCAGCCGCACCATGTTCTGCAGGCGCCCGTCGGGCCGCACCACGAACGGCTCGCCGGGCGGGCGGGTGATCGCGAGCTCGACCGGCTCGCGCAGGCTCAGCGCGGTGACGAGCCCGATCGCGATCGCGATGAGCACCGCGCCATACGCCACCACCCGCGGCCGCACCAGCCGCACCTCGCCGGTCGCGAGCGCCTTCTCCGAGGTGAAGCGCACCAGCCCGCGCGGGCGGCCGAGCTTGTCCATCACCGAGTCGCAGGCGTCGATGCAGGCCATGCAGTTGATGCACTCCATCTGCACGCCCTTGCGGATGTCGATCCCGGTCGGGCAGACGACGACGCACTTGTGGCAGTCGACGCAGTCACCGACGCCGACGGGATGCGGCAGGGAGCGGGTCGAGCGACCGAGGTCGTGGGATCGTGCCTCCGGGCCGAGCGCGCCCGCAGCCGACGACGAAGGCGCACCCGGCGGTGCGTCGAGGATGTCGGTGAGGACGTAAGCCGGCTCGGAGGCACGAGACCGCGACCGAATCGCCGACCTGCTCCCTGCCGCATCCCTGCCCGGTTTGCCGCGGGGCTCGCCGCGGCCGGCGTCGTAGGCGATCGTCAGCGAGTCGGGGTCCATCAGCACCGACTGGAAGCGCCCGTAGGGGCAGGCGACGACGCAGGTCTGCTCGCGGAACCACGCGAAGTCGAACATCAACAGCCCGGTGGACGCGACGAAGAACGCGGTCGCGACCGGGTGGCTGAAGGGATCGGCCTGCGCCTCGAGCACGCCGTCGGCGCCGATGAAGTAGGCGACGACGGTGGTCGCGATCGCGCCGGCGACGACGAGGAACGCGGTGAGCTTGAGCGCCTTCTTGCCGAGCTTGCTCGCCGTCCACGGCGCCCGGTCGAGCGCCTTGCGCTGGCTCGGCGGCCCCTCGATGAGCTGCTCGATCGGGCGGATGATGCCTTCGAGGAAGACCGTCTGCGGGCAGGCCCAGCCGCACCAGACGCGGCCGAGCAGCGCGGTGAAGAAGAAGACCGAGAAGATGAAGGTGCCAAAGAGGAAGAGCAGGTAGTTGGCGTCGGTCGCGAAGAGCGTCAGCCCCCACAGGTAGAAGCGACGCTCGGGGATGTCGAAGCGCATCGCCGGGTGCCCGCCGACCTCGATCCACGGCCCGATGAGCAGCACCACGAAGAGCGCCCACCCGAAGACGGTGCGGGCGGTGACGTGCCGGCCCCACACCCGCAGCGGGTAGAGCCACACCCGGCGGCCGCCGTCGCCGATGGTGGTGACCGTGTCGTTGTCGGCGAGCGGCATGGCTCAGTCTCCCTCGTACTTCTCCCCTTCGGGAGCCTTGGGATTGGCCGGCGTGGTGCCCCGCAGCGACTTGACATAGGCCGCCACGCTGACGATCTCGTCGTCCCGAAGCTGGGTCTTCCACGAGATCATGCCCTTCTCGGGCACGCCCTCGGTGATGACATGGACGACGTCGGCCATCGAGCCGCCGTGGATCCAGTAGTCATCGGTGAGGTTGGGTCCCACGAGCCCGCCGCCGTCGGCGGTGTGGCAGGCGACGCAGAGCCTGGCGAACGTCTCCTTGCCGGCGGCGAGGCGGGCGGGGTCCTTCTGCGCGGTCGCGAGCGCGGCGGCGTCGGGTCCCTTCTTCTGCGGCATCGCCGCCGCGGCGGCCGCCATCTGCGCCTCGTACTCCTCGACCATGAGCGGGCCGGGGCCGAAGTGATACCAGGGGATGTAGACGGCGGCGAAGACGATGCCACCGTAGAACAACATCAGCCACCAGCGCGGGAGCGGGTTGTCGTACTCGGTGATGCCATCGTAGTCGTGGTCGGTCAGCTCGTTGGTGTCACGACTCATCGGACGTCTCCCTTCGCGGCCGGGGCGACCTCGATGCCATCATCGAGCGCGAGCCGGCTGCGGGCGGCGTAGGCTTCGCGGGCGCCGGGGCGCATGACCCAGGCGAGCGCGGCGACGAACAGGGTGAAGAACATCACCACCGCGATCAGCGGCAGGACGAGCAGGTCGGTCTGCGAGAGCACGAAGCCGTTCATGGCACGCTCCCCACGGTCGGGGTCTTGATGTCGGTGCCGAGGCGCTGCAAGTACGCGATCAGCGCCACGATCTGCTTGTCGCGGATGTCGGGGAGCCCCTGCGCGACGAGGCCGTCGGCGATCTTCGCGGCCTGCGCGCGGGCGGCGTCGGCGGCGCCCTCGACCTCGGCGTCGGTGTACGGCGCCTTGAAGACCTGATAGGTGCGCAGCTTGGCGGCGGTGAGGCTCAGGTCGAGGCTGTCTTCGAAGAGCCAGGGGTACGATGGCATGACCGAGCCCGGCGAGGTCGAGCGCGGGTCGAGCATGTGGTTGTAGTGCCAGCCGTCGGGGTACTTGCCGCCGACCCGGTGCAGGTCGGGGCCGATGCGGCGCGAGCCGAACTGGAAGGGGCGGTCGTAGACGAACTCGCCGGCCTTGCTGTATTCGCCGTAACGCACGGTCTCTTCGCGGAAGGGACGCACCATCTGGCTGTGGCAGTTGTAGCAACCCTCGGAGACATAGAGGTCGCGGCCTTCGAGCTCGAGCGGGGTGTAGGGCCGCACCGCGGCGATGGTCGGCACGTTCGACTCGATCATCAGGCTCGGGATGATCTCGAAGGCGCCGCCGGCGATGACGGCGAGGGTGGTGAGCACGGTGAAGCGCACCGGCTTGCCTTCGAGGATGCGATGCCAGCCGCCGGTGTCACCGCCGGGGGCGAGCTTGGGGGCGCGCACGGTCTGGTCGGCGGCGGCGCCGGCCTTGGCGGTCTGGTAGAGGTTGTAGGCGCCGATGAAGACACCGACGATGTAGAGGAAGCCACCGACCGCGCGGATGACATACATCGGCACGAGCGTCGGGAGCGTGTCGGACCAGGTGCCATAGACGAGGCGGCCGTCGGCGTCGAACTCCTTCCACATCAGGCCCTCGGCGACGCCGGCGGCCCACATCGAGAGCACGTAGCAGCCGATGCCGACGAGGCCGAGCCAGAAGTGCGCGTTGGCGAGCTTGACGCTGTGGAGACCCTTGGCCTTCCACAGCCGCGGCACGAGCCAGTACAGCATGCCGAAGGTGAGGAAGCCGTTCCAGCCGAGCGCGCCGGCGTGCACGTGGGCGACCGTCCAGTTGGTGTAGTGCGAGAGCGAGTTGACCGTCTTGAGCGAGAGCATGGGTCCCTCGAAGGTCGCCATGCCATAGAAGGTCACCGCCGCGACCATGAACTTGAGCACCGGATCGGTGCGCAGCTTGTCCCAGGCGCCGCGCAGGGTCAGCAGGCCGTTGATCATGCCACCCCACGAGGGCGCGATGAGCATGATCGAGAAGGTGGTGCCGAGCGTCTGCGCCCACTCGGGGAGCGCGGTGTAGAGCAGGTGGTGGGGGCCGGCCCACATGTAGATGAAGATCAGCGACCAGAAGTGGATGATCGAGAGCCGGTAGCTGTAGACCGGGCGCCCGGCGGCCTTGGGCAGGTAGTAGTACATGAGACCGAGGAACGGCGTCGTCAGGAAGAAGGCGACGGCGTTGTGTCCGTACCACCACTGAACCAAGGCATCCTGCACGCCGGCGAAGACCGGGTAGCTCTTGAAGAGAGAGACCGGGATGGCGAGCGAGTTGACGACGTGCAGCACCGCGACGGCGATGATCGAGGCGATGTAGAACCAGATCGCGACGTAGAGGTGCTTCTCGCGGCGGGTCTTGAGCATGCCGAGGAAGTTGATGGCATAGACGATCCAGATCACGGCGACGGCGAGGTCGAGCGGCCACTCGAGCTCGGCGTACTCCTTGCTGACCGTGATCCCGAGCCCGAAGGTCACCGCGGCGCCGACGATGATGAGCTGCCAGCCCCAGAAGTGGATCGCGGAGAGGGTGTCATTGAGCAGTCGTGTCTTGAGGAGGCGCTGCGCCGAGTAGTAGGAGCCGGCGAAGATGGCGTTGCCGACGAAGGCGAAGATGACCGCGTTGGTGTGGATGGGGCGCAGGCGGCCGAAGGTGATGTAGGGCAGGTCGAGGTTGAGCTTGTGGCTGACGAGCTGCAACGCCGCGAGGAGGCCGGCGAGCATGCCGACGATGCCCCAGGTGACGGTCGCGACGACGAACTTGCGGACGATGGCGTCATCGTAGGCGAAGGTCTCGTCGCCGTCGTTCATCGGGATGGCTTTGTCGAGCGTGCCGTCATCGACGGGTGGGTTGTGGGCGCTCATTGTTCCACCTTCCGCACTTCGTCGGCGTCGTCGAGCAGCGCGCGCCGGGCCGGGGTGTCGAGGTCGTCGAACTGCCCGTCGCGGACCGCCCAGCCGAAGAGCAGGACGGCGACGGCGACGAAGCCGAGCGCGAGGGGCAACAAGAGGTAGAGGGCATCCATCGCGGTGTTCTCACGGGCGAGGCCCGGTACAAATGTCCGGGCGCGGTGTCGGGCGCGGGCTCTCCAAGCGTCGTGCCAAGCAATGGAGATGGCGGTGGGATGCGGTTCTCGGCGCGGGAGGCGGCGTTCGCCCGCTGTCATTGTTACCTCGGGGTAGCAGATACAATGACCGGTGTTACCGGGCGCGCGGGCGGGTCGCGGCGGTGACGCGACGGCGTCGCGACAAGGCGCGGCGCGGGGGGCGGGGCGGGCGTGGGCTGGTCATCGGGGCCGCGATCCGGCAAGCTCGCGGCCATGCTGGATGGATTCGCACGGGTTGGTGTCGCGGTGCCCCTCTGCCGGGTCGCCGACTTCGAGTTCAATCGGGCGCACACGCTGGCGCTGTGGGAGGCGGCCGACGCGGCCGGGGCGGGGCTGGTGGTCTTCCCCGAGCTGGGGCTCTGCGGCTACACGGTGCGCGACCTCTTCCACGATCGGCACTTGCAGGACGCCTGCCTCGCCTCGCTCGCGGCGCTGGTCGCGGCGAGCGCCTCACTCGGGCCGCTCGCGCTGGTGGGCATGCCGCTGCGCGTCGGGGCGGGGCTGTACAACGTCGCGGTCGCGGTGCAGGGCGGACAAGTGCTCGGGGTGGTGCCGAAGGCGTACCTGCCGAACTACCGCGAGTTCGAGGAGGCGCGCTGGTTCCGGCCGGGGGTCGAGGTGCCGGCGGGGGCGACGTGCCGGATCGGTGACGCCGTGGTGCCCTTCGGGACCGATCTGCTCTTCGACGGCGGGCGCGACCTCGTGGTGGGGGTCGAGATCTGCGAGGACTACTGGGTGCAGGTGCCGCCGTCGGCGTTGCAGGTCGGCGCGGGCGCGACGGTCTGCGCCAACCTCTCGGCGTCGAACTTCACGGTGGGCAAGGCGGAGCTGCGGCGGCTGCTCGCGAACTCGGCGTCGGATCGCGGCAAGTGCGCCTACCTCTATGTCGCGGCGGGGCCGGGCGAGTCGTCGACCGATCTGGCGTTCGACGCCGACGCGTTCATCTGCGAGAACGGGCATTTGCTGGCCGAGTCGAGGCGCTTCGCGCGCGAGGACCAGCTCGTGATGAGCGACGTCGACCTCGATTGGCTGGTGCGCGAGCGCATGCAGACGACGAGCTTCGGCGACGTGGCGCGGCAGCACCCGCGACCGTTCCGGCGGATCGCGTTCGCCGCGGCGCCGCCCTCGTGGCCGCTGCGGCGGGCGGTCGAGCGGCACCCGTTCCTGCCGGGCGATCCGGCGACGCTGGCGCGGCGGTGCTGGGAGGTCTTCGAGATCCAGTCGAACGGGCTCGCGACGCGGATGCAGTCGATCGGGCGGCCGAAGCTGGTGCTCGGGGTCTCGGGCGGGATCGACTCGACGCACGCGGCGCTGGTCGCCAAGCAGGCGCTGGAGCTGTGCGGGCAGCCGGCGAGTGATCTGCTGTGCGTGACGATGCCGGGGCTCGGCACGACGGCGACGACGCGGAGCAGCGCCGAGAAGCTCGCCGACGCGCTCGGGGCGCAGTTCCGCGAGATCGGGGTCGCTGACGCGAGCCGGCTGGTGCTCGCGCAGATGGGGCACCCGGCGGCGGATGGCGTCGAGACGGTCGACGAGCTGGTCGATCGGCTGCGGCGCGACGCGAAGCTCGCCGACGTGACGGTGGAGAACGTGCAGGCGCGGCTGCGCACGCTCATCCTGATGAGCATCGCCAACCACGCGGGCGGGATCCTGGTGGGCACGGGGGATCTGTCGGAGAAGGCGCTCGGCTGGTCGACCTACTCGGGCGATCACATCTCGATGTACGACGTGAACGCGGGCGTGCCCAAGACCTTGATCCAGTTCGTGATCCGGTGGGTGGCGAACGAGCGGGCGGCGCTGTGGAGCGAGGAGACGGCGGCGCTGCGGGAGACGTTGTTCGCGGTGCTGGAGACGCCGATCTCGCCGGAGCTGTTGCCGGCGGACGCCGAGGGGCGGATCGCGCAGCTCACCGAGGAGAAGATCGGGCCCTACGAGCTGCACGACTTCTTCCTGTTCCACTTCGCGCGGCGGGGGACGCGCCCGGGGCGGATGCTGACGCTGGCGCAGGCCGCCTTCGGGGCGCAGTACGAGGCCGAGACGCTGCGGCGGTGGTGCCGGGTGTTCGTGCAGCGCTTCTTCTGGAGCCAGTTCAAGCGCTCGTGCACCGCCGACGGGCCGAAGGTGGGCACGGTCGCGCTGTCGCCGCGGGGGGACTGGCGGATGCCGAGCGACGCGCGGGTGGCGTCGTGGGTGGCCGAGGTCGACGCCTGGGCGCCGGTGGCTTGATCGCGGGGCGCGACCCGGGCGGGGGTCGGTGTCTCTCTCTGTGCAGCCGACAGCCGGAAGGGATCTCCACGATGCCGCTGATGCGCACGATCGCCGCCGCGACCCTCGCTCTGCTCGCCGCCGCCTGCTCCGACAAGGCGGCCGATCCGAAGCCCGACGCGCCGCCCGCCCCCCCGGCGCCGCCGGCGAGCCCCGCGCCGCCCGCGGCCGCGGAGAACCCGATGCACACCAACGGGTTGAGCGAAGCGGAGTTCAAGGCCTTGCACACGCTGACCGGTGAGGCGGCCCCGGCGCCGAAGGGCGAGATGGTCACGATCGGTGATGGGCAGCACTACCTGAGCCTGCCGGCGGGGGTGAGCGCGCCGATGCCGGCGGTGCTGGTGATCCACGAGTGGTGGGGGCTCAACGAGCACATCAAGCACTACGCCGATCGGCTCGCGGCCGAGGGCTACGCGGCGCTCGCGGTCGATCTGTATGGCGGGCAGACGGCGAAGACGCCCGACGAGGCGATGAAGCTGATGCAGCAGGTCGACGCGGCGAAGGCGGGCGCGACGCTCTCGGCGGCGGCGGCGTGGCTCGCGGACGACGGGCGGGTCCGGGCGACGAAGCGGGGCACGATCGGGTGGTGCTTCGGCGGGGCGTGGTCGCTGCAGAGCGGGTTGATGATCGAGGGGCTCGACGCGGTGGTGATGTACTACGGGCGCGTCGAGACCGATCCGGCGGCGCTCGCGGGGCTCGATGCGCCGCTGCTCGGGATCTTCGCGACGAACGACAGCCACATCCCGGCGGGGCAGGTCGATGCGTTCGAAGAAGCGCTGAAGGCGGCGGGCAAGACGGCGACGATCGCGCGCTACGACGCGCAGCACGCCTTCGCCAACCCGTCGAGCGGCGCCTACGACGCCGAGGACGCGGCCGACGCGTGGCAGAAGGCGCGCGCGTTCCTCGCGGCACATCTTCAGACTGCGAAATAAACCCGGCGACCGCCCGGTTCGCTCCGCCGCCGCCGGCTGACGCGCCCGCGGCGACCGCTCCGTTCCCTGGCCACCCTTCGAGGAGCCCGCCCGTTGCGGATTCTGGTCATGACGGCGCTCTTGGGCGCCGTCGCGAGCGCGGGGTGCCAGGTGCACCAGGTCCGCGCCCCCGAAGAGATCGAGAGCCCGGTGACGCTGCCCTCGGCGTGGTCGTCACCGGGCGGTGACGCCGCGGTCGCGCGCTGGTGGACGGCGTTCGGCGACGCGCGGCTCGACGCGCTGATGGCCCGGGTCGAGGCCGACAACCTCACGCTGCGCGAGGCGCTCGCCCGGGTCGACGCGGCCCGGGCGGCGATCGGCGAGGCCGACGCGGGCTGGTGGCCCTCGGTCGACGCCTCGGTGAGCGCGTCCCGCCAGCGGAGCGTGGTCTTGGGGGACGCGCGCGCGTTCAACCTCTACACATCGCAGCTCGCCGCCCGCTACGAGCTCGACCTCTGGGGTCGGGTCGCGTCGCTGACCGAGGCGGCCGAGTGGGAGGCCGAGGCGACGCGGCTCGACGCGCAGGCGCTCGGGATGACGGTCGCGGCCAACGTCGCCGAGGCGTGGTTCACGCTCGTCGAGCAGCAAGCGCTGCTCGCGCTCTTGACCGAGCACATCGAGCACAACGCCGAGCTGCTCGATCGGCTGGAGCAGCGCTACACGGCGGGGATCGCGACGGCGGTGGCGGTGAGTCAGCAGCGGCAGGCGCTGGCGGCGACGCGCTCGCTGGTGCCGCCGGTCGAGGCGCAGATCGCGGTGAGCCGGCATCGGCTGGCGGTGCTGGCGGGCGCGGCGCCGGCGAGCCTGGCGGTCGAGGCGGGCGAGGCGCTGCCGACGCCGCCGCCGCTGCCGGCGACGGGCGTGCCGGGCGAGGTGCTGCGGCGGCGGCCGGACGTGGCGGCGGTGCAGTTTCGGGCGGCGGCGGCCGACGCGCGGGTGGCGGCGGCGCTGGCGGAGCGGTTCCCGACGTTCGCGCTCTCGGCCGCGATCGGGACCGGCGGGCCGACGCCGAGCGCGCTGGTCGAGCAGTGGCTGTATTCGCTGGTGGCGAGCCTCGCGGGGCCGATCTTCGACGGCGGCCGGCGCGCGGCGGCGGTCGAGCGGCGGCGGGCCGAGGTGCGCGCGGCGATCGCCGATCTGGGGCAGACGCTGTTGACCGCGATGAGCGAGGTCGAGGACGCGCTGGCCCGGATCGATCGCGGCTTCGCGCGGGTCGAGGCGCTGGAAGCGGAGCGCGCGGTCGCGCACACGCTGGTCGAGGAGGCCGAGGCCCGCTACACCGGCGGGCTCTCCGATTATCTGCCGGTGGTCACCGCGATCCGCAGCGCGCAGGCGGCGGATCGGGCGGTGCTGTCGGCGCGGCGTGAGCTGCTCGTGCAGCACGTCGCCTTGTACCGGGCGCTCGGCGGCGGACTGACGCCGGCGGCGCCCCCCGGTCGAGATGAGGAGCGACGGTGAGGTACTCCGTTGCAAGCAGGCTCCTGCTGATCGCGGCGCTCGCGGCGCCGGGGCTCGTCGGCTGCGGTGAGTCGTCGGCGAGCAAGGAGACGGCGAAGCCCGAGCCGCCGCCGGCGAAGGTCAAGGTCGCGCCGGTGCGGCGCGGCGCGCTGACGGCGAAGCGCACCTTCCTCGGCTACGTGACGCCGCTGTCGACGACGACGCTGGCGGCGGCGGTGGCGGGCACGGTCGCGGCGGTGACGGTGCGGCCGGGTGACGTGGTCGAGGCGGGCGCGGTGCTCGTGCGCCTCGACCGCGATCTGATCGAGCCGCGGCTGGCGGCGGCGCGGGCGGCGCAGAAGCAGGCCGAGGCCGAGGCGTCGCTGTCGCGGCGCGAGCTCGAGCGCACCGCGAAGCTCGCCGCGCCGGTGATCACCGAGGCCGAGCGGGAGCGCTTCGCGAGCGCGGCCGAGGTGCAGGGCGCGCGGGTGCGAGCGGCGCGGGCCGAGGTCGAGCGGTTGCAGGCGGAGCTCGCGCGGCACACCGTCGAGGCGCCGTTCGCGGGCACGGTGCAGCGGCGCGAGGTCGAGCCGGGCATGTGGGTCAACCCGGGGCAGGCGATGGTCGGGCTGGTGTCGAGCGGCGCGCTGCAGGTCGAGGTCGACGTCGACGTGGCGATCGCGCGCTACCTCCGGCCGGGGACCGCGGTGAAGCTCGCGGGCACGCCGCCGATCGCGGCGACGGTCAAGGGGGTGGTGCCGGCGCTCGACGAGACGACGCGCACGGTGCGGGTGCGGATCGAGCCCGACGCGGCCGACGAGCGGCTGTTGCCGGGCATGCCGGTCGACGTGACGTTCGCCTACGCGACCGGCGAGGGGCTGCTCGTCAGCCGCGACGCGCTCGTGCGCGGGCCGGGCGGGGTGCGGGTGGTCAAGGCGGTCGACGGCAAGGCGGCGCCGGTCGAGGTCGTCGTCGAGGCGACGTCGAACGACGAGGCGATCATCCGCGGCGAGGGTCTCGCGGTCGACGATCGGGTGCTCGTGCGCGGCAACGAGCGCATCCGCCCCGGCCAGCCGATCGCGATCATGGAGTAGCCGGTGGGCGACGGCGTCATCGCGTGGGCCATCCGGCGGCCGGTCACGGTCACCGTCGGGGTCATCCTCGTCGTCTTCTTCGGCGTGCTCTCGGTGCTCGAGCTGCCGATCCAGCTCACCCCCGACGTGACGGTGCCGACGATCACGGTCACGACGCTGTGGCCGGGCGCGACCCCGCTCGAGCTCGAGACCGAGATCGTCGAGGAGCAGGAAGAGGCGCTCAAGTCGTTGCCCGGGCTGTTGAAGATGACGTCGGAGGCCCGGCCGGGGCAGGCGGTCGTCACGCTCGAGCTCGGGGTCGGCGCCGATCTCGAAGAGGCGCTCGTGCGCGCGTCGAACCTGCTCAGCCAGGTCCCCGACTACCCCGAGGCGGCGCGGCAGCCGGTGATCTCGACCTCGAACTCGTCGGGGCCGCCGCTCGCGGTGCTCATCATCACCTCCGACCCGCCGGGGCGGCCGGTCGAGGAGTTTCGCACCTACGTCGAGGACAACGTCGTGCCGCGGCTGGAGCGGGTGCGCGGCGTCTCGGGGATCCGGCTGATCGCGGGGCGCGACAGCGAGGTGCACGTCGAGTTCGACCCGGTCGCGCTCGCCGCGCGCGGGGTGACGGTGAGCCGGCTCGTCGCCGCGGTGCGCGCGGAGCTGACCGACATCTCGGCGGGTGATCTGACGATCGGCAAGCTCGAGTTCGTGGTGCGCACCGACGTGGCGCCCAACGTGCCGTCGCGGCTCGAGCGCATCGTGCTGCGCACCAGCGACGACGGGACGCCGGTGCTGCTCGGTGACGTGGCGAAGGTCGAGGCGGGGCTGCGCGAGCGGGAGGCGGTCGGCTTCGCCAACGGCAAGCCGTCGATGGCGCTCCTGCTCTACCGCGAGGCGGGCTTCAACGTGCTCGAGGTCACCCGCGAGATCTACGACGTCAACGACGAGGTGCAGAAGGCCTTCCTCGACGCCGAGGGGCTGCTCATCAACGTCGTCAGCGACCAGACCGGCTACATCGAGGCGGCGCTCGAGCTCGTGCAGGAGAACCTGCTGATCGGCGCGGCGCTCGCGGTGATCGTGCTGCTGATCTTCCTGCGCTCGATCCGCGCCTCGCTCGTCGTCTCGATCGCGATCCCGGTCTCGGTGATCGGGACCGCGCTCGGCATGTCGGCGATGGGGCGCACGATCAACATCGTCTCGCTCGCCGGCATGGCGTTCGCGGTCGGCATGGTGGTCGACAACTCGATCGTGGTCCTCGAGGCGATCGACACCTGGCGGCAGAAGGTCCCGGTCAAGAAGGCGGCGCTCGAAGGCACCCGCGAGGTGTGGGGCGCGATCCTGGCGTCGACGCTGACGACGGCGGCGGTCTTCCTGCCGATCATCTCCTGGCAGGACGAGGTCGGTGAGCTGCTGCGCGACGTCGCGGTCGCGATCTCGACGGCGGTCTTCGTCTCGTTGATCGTCTCGGTGCTCGTGATCCCGAGCTACTCGGCGTTCATGCTCAAGGGCGCCAAGCAGGTCACCGAAGACGAAGAGACCGCCGGCCAGACCGGCCTCCGCGGGCGCATCACCGGCGTCGTGCGCTGGATCGTGGCGAAGCCCTGGCGCGCGTTCCTCGTCGCCGCGGTCGGCCTCGGCGGCACCGGCGTCGCCGGCGTGATGCTCGTGCCGTCGATGGAGTACCTGCCGACCGGCAACCGCGACATCGTCTTCGGCGTGATCGTGCCCCCGCCCGGCTACGGGGTCGAGGAGCTGCACGCGATGGGCGAGACGGTGCAGGGCGCGCTCGTGCCGCACATCCAGCAGGAGAAGGACGGAAAGCCCGTGCTCGAGCGCAGCTTCTTCGTCGGGACCGCGTCGCAGGCGTTCATGGGCGCCGTCGGCCGCGAGCAGTCCCGCATGAAGGAGGTCGAGCGCATGGTGCGCGAGGCGCAGGGGCAGATCCCGGGCGTGTTTGCGTTCGCGAGCCAGGCGAGCCTCTTCGGGCAGCGGCTCGGCGGCGGGCGCTCGATCGAGATCGACCTGATGAGCGCCGATCAGATCGGGACGGTGCAGTTCGGTCAGAAGCTGATGGGCGCGTTGTCGCAGGCGCTGCCCGGCGCGCAGATCCGGCCGATCCCGGGGCTCGACTTCGGCGCGCCCGAGTTCCGGGTGACGCCCGATCGAGCGCAGGCGACGCGGCTCGGGCTCAACGGCGCCGACATCGGGCAGCTCGTGGCGGCCTATGTCGACGGCGCGATCATCGGCGAGCTCGGCCCCGACGGCGAGCCGAAGCTCGACGTGGTCGTCCGGGCGCGCGGGCTCGACACCAGCGACGTCGGCGCGCTCGCCTCGGCGCCGGTGCCGACGCCGGGCGGGCAGGTCGTGCCGCTCGGGCAGGTCGCCAAGATCGAAGAGACGCTCGGACCGACGGTGATCCAGCACATCGAGCGGCGGCGCTCGCTGACGTTGCAGGTCTCGCCGCCCGACTCGATCCCGCTCGAAGACGCGGTGCGGATCGTGCGCGAGGAGGTGGTGCCCGGCATGATGGCGCAGGCGCCCGAGGACATGCGCGTCGCCTACGCGGGCAGCGCCGGCGACCTCGAAGACGCGCAAGGCCGCCTCGGCTACGCGCTGCTGTTTGCGGTGTTGATCAGCTTCCTGCTGCTCGCCGCGCTCTTCGAGGACTTCCTCGCGCCGTTTGCGATCCTCGTCAGCGTGCCGCTCGCCGGCGCGGGCGGCATATTCCTCTTGCGCATCGTCGACGCGACCCTCGGCGCCCAGCCGCTCGACATGATGACCGCGATGGGGTTCATCATCTTGATCGGGGTCGTGGTCAACAACGCGATCCTCGTCGTCGACGGCGCGATCGTGCGGATGCGGGCCGGGCTCGAGCTCGCCGAGGCGACCGCCGACGCGGTGCGGCGCCGGATCCGGCCGATCGCGATGAGCGTGTTGACCTCGCTCGCCGGGCTGACGCCGCTCGTGCTCTTCCCCGGCTCGGGCAGCGAGCTCTACCGCGGCGTCGGCGCGGTGGTGCTCGGCGGGCTCGCGCTCTCGACGGTGCTCACCGTCTTCCTCGTGCCGGCGGTCTTCGTGCTGATCTGGCGGCTGCGGATGTGGATCAAGCCGGTCGAGGTCGACCCGGACGCCGAGGTCCCGGCGGGCTGATCGGCGCTCAGGCGGCGTCGGCGACCGGCGCGACCGCCTCGGCGCGGTGGTCGGCGGCGCCGAGGTCGACGCGGTCCTCTTCGAGCTTCGCCGCGGGCACGTCGCGCACGCTCCACACCAGCCCGAGCTTCTGGAGGAGGCGGATCGTCCAGTACGTCGGATCGGGCTCGCCGGGGAAGAACCCGGCGCGGGCGCCGTGCGGGTAGTGGTGGTGGTTGTTGTGCAGCGAGGCGCCGGCGGTGAGCCACGCGAGCGCGTCGAGGTTGCGGGTGTCGTCGCCGGTCGCGAAGCGGCGCCGGCCATAGGGCGCGCGGTGGCCGAAGTTGTTGACGACCCCCATCATGAGCACCGGGTAGAGCGCGCGCAAAAGCCCCCACCACACCAGCCCCTGCATCGCGGTCATGCCGCTCGCCGGCCACAGCGCCTCGACCGCCCGGCCGGCGAGGAAGCCGAGCCCGATCGAGCACAGGAACGGCAGCTTGAAGACGCGCTGGAGCGCCCGCATCTCCGGGTCCCGCGTCAGATCGTGCACCTCGGCGTCGCCCATCGCGAGCGCGCGCGGCGCGAACAGCCAGCCCACCGTCGCGTGCAGCCGCCCGTGCCGCGGGCTGTGAACGTCCTCCTCGGTGTCGGCGTGCCGATGGTGGTGACGGTGGGTCGCCGCCCACCAGATCGGGCCGCGCGCCGGCCACATCATCGCGCCGAGGGTCAGCACGAAGCGGAACCACCGGCTCGTGCGGAACGCCTTGTGCGCGAGGAAGCGGTGCAGCACGAGCTCGTGCAGGATCATGCCGAGGTAGGAGAGCAGCACGAAGCCGACGACCGCGGGCCACGAGGCGCCCCAGATCGCGATCCCGGCGAAGGCGAAGAGGTAGGTCGACGACAGCACCGTCAACAGCGCCCGCCGCCGCCGGTCGATGTGCGGCGGCGCCCCGACCGGCTGCGGCGCCGCCGCGCCCGGCAACGCCCGCAGCTCGGGCACCGTCGCGCCGATCGGCTCCACCGCGCTCACCGGCGCGATCGGCAGCGTCGGCGCCGAGTCACGAACCACCCGCTCCGCGCCCGGCAGACCGACCGGCGCGGGTCGCTCACCTTCTATTGACGAGATCTGCATCGAAGGCTCCCCGCGTTCACCGCGCGCGGTCCGGCAACCTACCATACCGCCCGCGATCGACTGCACTGCTTTTGTGGAGACGGCGGCGCGCGTCAGCGCCCGATTCGGCTACACTGCCTGTCGATGCCCCGCGACCGGGGCTCGTCCCGTCGAGGCGCCGATGAAGCTGTTGTTGCCGCTGCTGCTCGCGCTGACCGCCGGGCTCGTCGTGTGGGCGCTGCTGCCGAGCGCGCCGCCCCGCGCGCCGATCGCCCCGCCCACTGTCCAGGGCGCCACCCCGAGCGCCGAGCCGAACGGCGCCGACCCGAGCGCCGCCGACCCGAACACCGCTGGCGCGCCGGGCGCGCCCGCCGTCGTCGCGACCGCGCCCGCCACCCCCGAGCCCGCCGGCCGCCCCCGCCTCTCGGCGCCCGACCTCCGCGCCCCCGCCCGCGCGCTCCCCGTCGGCGAGTACCGCCCCGTCGAGCCCGGCCGCCACGGCCGCCGCCCCGACATGCCCATGCCCGAGGCCACGCCCGCCGCGGTCAAGGAGACGCTGCGCCGCTACTACGGCAACCTCCCCCGCTCGGGGCGGATGCCGGCCCGCATCACCGTCGAGGAGCTGCTCTCGCCCGCGCTCGTCGCCGCGCTCGGCGTCCCGCCCGACAGCCAGGTCGTCGAGCTCGGCCACCACCCCGCCACCGGCCCCGAGGGCTTCGAAGAGGCGCTCGCGCTCGCCGACGACCAGCACGGCATGTTCGGCATCACCGTCGTCACCCCCGACGGGCAGCGGATCCGCGACTACGTGCGCCTCGTCCCGGCGCAGTAATCTCACGTCGGCGTGAGATTCAAATCACCCTGCCCCGCCGCCGAAACCCTTTCTGCCGTCGCGAATCTCACCCTCACGTAAGAGTGCGAGTCCTTGACAGCGACCGCCCGGACGCGTAGGGTCTCGCCGCTCGACGCCCCGAGGAGCCCCGCGTGGCCGACGACGACCGCCGAGAACACGAGCTGATGCGCATCGGAGAGCTCGCGCGCCGCACCGACAAGACCGTGCGCGCGCTGCACCACTACGAGGAGCTCGACCTGCTCGTGCCGGCGAAGCGCAGCAAAGGCGGGTTCCGGCTGTACGACGAGGGCAACCTCGATCGCATCGAGTACATCGATCGGCTCCAGCGCCTCGGCTTCTCGCTCGCCGAGGTCCGCGAGCTGGTGCGCGACTGGACGACCGAGGCGATCCCGGCGGTGGCGATGAGCCGCATCAAGGACGCCTACCGCGCCCGCCTCGCCGATGTGCGCGAGCGCCTCGGCGAGCTGCAGCGCCTCGAGCGCGAGCTCGCCGACAGCCTCGCGTTCCTCGAAGGCTGCCGCACCTGCGGGGTCGCCGCGCAGCCGCACCACGCGTGCGGCGGCTGCGCCCGCACCGACGAGGCCGCCGACGAGGCGCTGACCCTGATCACGGGATTGACGGCCCGCTAGCCGTCACCGAGGAGACCATGAAGCTGCCGATCTACATGGACAACCACGCCACGACCCCCTGCGACCGCCGGGTGGCCGAGGCGATGATGCCCTACCTCGTCGAGCACTTCGGCAACGCCGCGAGCCGCAACCACGCCTTCGGCTGGGTCGCCGAAGAGGCCGTCGAGAAGGCCCGCGAGCAGGTCGGCGCCCTGATCGGGGCCTCGGCCAAGGAGATCATCTTCACGAGCGGCGCGACCGAGTCGGACAACATGGCGATCAAGGGCGCCATCGAGTTCTACGCGAGCAAGGGGCGCCACATCGTCACCAGCCCCATCGAGCACAAGGCCATCATCGACACCGTGCGCCACCTCGAGCGCCAGGGCGCCGAGGTCACCTGGCTGCCGGTCGCCGCCGACGGCGTCGTCGACCCGGCCGACGTCGAGAAGGCGATCCGCGACGACACCGTGATCGTCAGCGTGATGCACGGCAACAACGAGATCGGCACCCTCAACCCGGTCGCCGAGATCGGCCGCATCTGCAAGAAGAAGGGCGTGCTCTTCCACACCGACGCCGCCCAGACGGCGGGCAAGGTGCCGATCGACGTCGACGCGATGGGCATCGACCTGCTCTCGATCAGCGGTCACAAGATGTATGGCCCCAAGGGCATCGGCGCGCTCTACGTGCGCCGCAAGAGCCCGCGGGTGCGGATCGCGCCGCTGATGCACGGCGGCGGCCACGAGCGCGGGATGCGCTCGGGCACGCTCCCGGTGCACCAGATCGTCGGCCTCGGCGCCGCCGCCGAGATCGCGCGGCTGGAGATGCCGGCCGAGATCGAGCGCACCCGCGCGCTGCGCGACCGGCTCCTCGGCAAGCTGCAGGCGAGCATCCCCGAGGTGATGGTCAACGGCAGCCTCGCGACCCGGATGCCGGGCAGCCTCAACGTCAGCTTCACCTTCGTCGAGGGCGAGAGCCTGCTCATGGCGCTGCGCGACGTCGCGGTGTCGTCGGGCTCGGCGTGCACCTCGGCGAGCCTCGAGCCGAGCTACGTGCTGCGCGCGCTCGGCATCGACGACGAGAACGCGCACTCGTCGATCCGGTTCGGGATCGGCCGCTTCAACACCGAAGAAGAGATCGACTACGTCGCCGACCTGGTCATCCGGTCGGTGGCCCGCCTGCGCGAGCTCTCGCCGCTCTGGGAGATGCACCAGGACGGCATCGACCTGAAGTCGATCGAGTGGACCGCGCACTGAGCGCCAGAAAGGAGACCCGACCATGGCCTACAGCGACAAGGTCATCGACCACTACGAGAACCCGCGCAACGTCGGCACGCTCGACAAGAGCGACGACAACGTCGGCACCGGCCTCGTCGGCGCGCCCGCCTGCGGCGACGTGATGCGGCTGCAGATCCGGGTCTCGGATGACGGGGTCATCGAAGACGCCCGCTTCAAGACCTATGGCTGCGGCTCGGCGATCGCGTCGAGCAGCCTCGTGACCGAGTGGGTCAAGGGGCGCACCATCGACGAGGCGCTGACCATCAAGAACCGCGACATCGCCAACCACCTCGCGCTGCCCCCGGTCAAGATCCACTGCTCGGTGCTCGCCGAGGACGCGATCCGGGCCGCGATCGAAGACTACAAGCAGAAGAAGACGCGCGCCTGAAGGGCGCGGGAGGCTCGTCCATGCTCCAGCTCACCGAATCGGCGGCCGAGAAGGTCCGCGAGCTGATCCAGAAGCGCCCCTCGCCGACCGAGGGGCTCCGCGTCGGCGTGCGCGGCGGCGGCTGCTCGGGGTTCACGTACTTCCTCGAGTTCGCCGAGAGCGCCAACAAGGGCGACCGCGAGGTCGACAGCCACGGGGTCACCCTCTTCGTCGACCCCAAGAGCTACCTCTACCTGATGGGGACCGAGATCGACTACGTCGACAGCCTCGCCGGGGCGGGCTTCAAGTTCCAAAACCCCAACGCCCGCCGCACCTGCGGGTGTGGCGAGAGCTTCTCGGTCTGACCGAAGGCGTCTCATGAGCTGCGCTGACTGCGGCGGCGAGCTCGCCGCCGGGGAGCTGTTCTGCCCGGCGTGCGGGGCCTTGCAGCCGCCCGATCCCACCGTCGACCACTTCGCGCGCCTCGGCCTCGAGCGCCGCTTCGAGCAGGACCCCGAGCAGGTCACCGCCGCCCACCGCGCCTTGCAGCGCAAGCTGCACCCCGACCGCTTCGTCAGCCGGGGCGAGGCGGCGCGCGCGCATTCGCTGCGGCACGCGACCGCGCTCAACGACGCGGTGCGGATCCTGCGCGACCCGGTCGACCGCGCCGACTACCTGCTCTCGCTGCACGGCCGCGACATCGCCGCCGAGGAGGGCACGCTGCGCCTCGACCCCGCCTTCTTGATGGAGGTCTTCGAGCTGCGCGAGGCGATCGGCGAGCTCGCGGGCAAGGACGCCCACGTCGAGCGCGGCCGCATCGAGCGCGACATCGCCGGCCGCTACGAAGAGAAGCTGCTCGCGCTCGGGCAGGGCCTCGACGATCCGGGCGAGCGCACGACGGCCGATCTCGACCGCCTCGCGCAGCTCGCCGCGCAGCTCCGCTACCTCAAGAACATCTTGCGAGAGCTGCACGCCGTCGAGTAAGTCGCGCACGCCCGGCAGCCAGGAGACCGTCATGAAGGCCATCGGCATCGACCTCGGAACCACCAACAGCCTCGTCGCGGTGGTCGAAGACGGCCGCCCGCGCGCGCTGCCCGACGCCGAGGGGCGGGTGCTGTTGCCCTCGGCGGTCGCCTACCACGACGACGGCCGGGTCGAGGTCGGCCACGACGCCCGCGCCGCCGCCGCCGAGCGCCCCCGCGACACGCTGCTCTCGGTCAAGCGCCTGATGGGCCGCACCAAGGCCGAGGCCGACGCCGAGGGGCTGTCGACCTACGCGCTCGTGCAAGACGGCCCGGTGCTGCGCGTCGAGGCCGGCGGCGGCAAGCACACCCCCGTCGAGGTCTCGGCCGAGATCCTGCGCGCGCTGCGCGAGCGCGCCCGCGCCGCGCTCGGGGCCGACGTCACCCGCGCGGTCATCACCGTGCCCGCCTACTTCGACGACACCCAGCGGCAGGCGACCCGGCAGGCCGGGCTCCTCGCCGGGCTCGACGTGATGCGCCTCCTCAACGAGCCCACCGCCGCCGCGCTCGCCTACGGGCTCGACAAGCGCCGCGAGGGCCGCTTCGCGGTCTTCGACCTCGGCGGCGGCACCTTCGACATCAGCGTGCTGCACCTCGTCGAGGGCGTCTTCGAGGTCCTCGCGACCGGCGGCGACACCCGCCTCGGCGGCGACGACTTCGACCGCGAGGTCGCGCTCGCGCTGCTCGCCGAGGCCGGCGTCGACCCCGCGACCCTCGACGCCTCGCTCCGCCGCCGCGCGGTCGCCGCCGCCGAGGCCGCCAAGATCGCGCTCACCGAGCGCTTCGAGGTGCAGGCCGAGATCCCGCTGCCCGGCGGCGAGGTCTTCCGCCGCCCGCTCAGCCGCGACCAGTACACCACGCTCGTGCGCCCGGTGCTCGACCGCGTCGCCGCGCCCTGCCAGCGCGCGCTGCACGACGCCGGGCTCCGCGCCGACGAGCTCGACGGCGTCGTCCTCGTCGGCGGCAGCACCCGCTCGCCGTTCGTGCAGCGTTATGTCGCGGAGTTGTTCGGTCAGAAGCCGCTCGGCGACATCGACCCCGACCAGGTCGTCGCGCTCGGCGCCGCCAGTCAGGCCGACCTGCTCAGCGTCGACTCCGAGCTGCGCCTGCTCGACCACGGCGACGTGCTGTTGCTCGACGTCACCCCGCTCTCGCTCGGCCTCGAGACGATGGGCGGCCTCGCCGAGAAGATCATCCCCCGCAACAGCCAGATCCCGGCCAGCCGCGCGCAGGAGTTCACGACCTTCCAGGACGGCCAGACCGGGATGGACATCCACGTCGTGCAGGGCGAGCGCGAGCTGGTCGAAGACTGCCGCAGCCTCGCGCGCTTCCGGCTGACCGGCATCCCGCCCCGGCCGGCGGGTGCTTCGCGGGTGCGGGTCACCTTCCAGGTCGACGCCGACGGCATCCTCCGCGTCTCGGCGCGCGAGACCTCGACCGGCGTCGAGCAGAGCATCGCCGTCGAGCCGAGCCACGGGCTGACCGACGCCGAGGTCGAGACGATGCTGCAAGCCTCGCTCGACCACGCCGAGGATGACGTCATGGCGCGCTTCCTCCGGCAGGCCCGCGTCGAGGCCGAGCGGGTGCTGATGCCGCTCAAGAAGGCGATGGCCGCCGACGCCGACCTGCTCGCCGCCGACGAGGCCGCCGCGATCGGCGAGGTCGTCGCCGAACTCGACGCCGCGATGGCCGGCGACGACCACCGCAAGATCCAGGACCTCACCGAGACCCTCGACAAGATCAGCGCCGGCTTCGCGCAGCGCCGCATGGAGCGCGCGCTCAAGCAGGGGCTGCGCGACGTCGAGGTCGAGCAACTCGAAGCCGAGCTCGCCGACGCCCCGGTCGGCGGCGGCGCCCACGACTGAGCCGAGGAGGGCTGCCCGTGTCACTCAAGTGGAAGGATGTGCACGCGATCGGCGAGATCCTCTACGACCGCTTCCCCGACAAGGACCCGCTCTCGGTGCGCTTCACCGATCTGATGCGGTGGGTGCTCGAGATCGAGGAGTTCGACGACGACCCCGAGCGGTGCGGCGAGAAGGTCCTCGAGGCGATCCAGATGGTGTGGCTCGACGAGTGGAAGCAGGACCACACCTGAGCCGGCCGGCGCCCGGCCAGCCGTCGCGCGCGCTGCTCGACGCAACGGCCGAGCGGCCCTCTCCCGGCGCGCAGCGCTCGACGAGGCGGCGGAGATCCCGCCCGAAGGGCGGCCGGATGAGCGCGGCAAACCCGGACGCGCTCGTGATCGGCGCCGGCCCCAACGGCCTCGTCGCCGCCAACCGCCTCGCCGACGCCGGGCTCCGCGTCCTCGTCTGCGAGCAGCACCCCACCCGCCTCGGCGGCGCCTGCGCGACCGAGGACGGCGCCGCGGCCGGCACCCGCGCCGGGTTCTTGCACGACGTCGGCGCCGGCTTCTTCCCCTTCAACCAGGCGAGCCCCGCGTTCGCCGCGCTCGACCTCGCCGCGCACGGGCTCGGCTGGGCGCACGCGCCGATCGAGAGCTGCCACCCGGCGCCCGGCGGCGCGGCCGCGAGCATCCACCGCGACGACGACGCGACCGCGGCGAGCCTCGGCGGCCGCGACGGCGAGCGCTGGCGCGACCTCTTGCGCTGGCACCGCGACCGCGAGCCGCGGCTGATGCGCGCGCTGCTCGGTCCCCTCCCCGGCCTCGGCGCCAAGCTCGCGCTCGGCCCGCTCGGACTGCTGCGCCTCGCCCGCATCGCGCTCGGCACCACCGCCGGCCTCGGCCGCCGCCTCTTCACCGCCGAGCCCGCCCGCCGCCTCTTCTGCGACCTCGCGCTCCACGTCGACCTCGGCCCCGACGACCCCTTCGGCGCCGCGCTCGGCTACATGCTCGCCGCGACCGCGGCCACCGGCGGCAACGCGGTCCCGGTCGGCGGCGCCGGCGCGATCACCGCCGCGCTCGCCCGCCGGCTCGAGGCCAAGGGCGGCGCGGTGCGGCTCAGCGCGGCGGTCGAGCGGATCGTGGTCGACGGCGGCGCGGCGCGCGCGGTGGTGCTCGCCGACGGCGAGGTGATCGAGAGCCGGCGCATCCTCGCCGACACCGGCGCGCCGGCGCTCTTGCTGCGGCTGTTGCCCGAAGACGCCGTGCCCGCCCGGATCCGGCGCGCGATGCGGCGGTTTCGCTGGGGGTGGGGCACCTTCAAGCTCGACTGGGCGCTCGCCGGCCCGGTCCCCTGGTCGAGCGCCGACGCCCGCCGCGCGGCGGTCGTGCACGTCGCCGACAGCGTCGACGACCTGCGCCGCTTCACCGCCGAGGTCCGCGGCGGCGCGCTCCCGGCGGCGCCGTTCCTCGTCGTCGGCCAGCAGAGCCTCGCCGATCCGAGCCGCGCGCCGGCGGGGCAGCACACGCTGTGGGCCTACAGCCGCGTCCCGCCGCGGGTCGAGGGCGGCTGGTCGGCGGCGCGCGAGCGCTTCGCCGATCGGGTCGAGGCGCGGATCGAGGCGCACGCGCCGGGGTTCCGGTCGCTGATCCTGGCCCGCCGCGCGGTGAGCCCGCCCGATCTGGAGGCGTTCGACCCCAACCTCGTCGGCGGCGACCTCGGCGGCGGGTCGAACCACTGGCGCAATCAGCTCGTGCTGCGGCCGGTGTTCCCGTACTTCCGCTACACGACGCCGGTGCGCGGGGTCTACCTCGCGTCGAGCTACGCCCACCCGGGCGCGGGCGTGCACGGCATGTGCGGCTGGAACGCGGCCGGCGTCGCGCTCGAACGTCAACCCTGAAGATCGAGCGGGGTCGCGACCTCGGCCGCGTGGTTCGCGACCGTCGCCTGCGCGAGCCGGCCGCCGGGGCGGAAGCGCGTCACGAAGAGCACCGCTTGAAGGGCGCCGTGCACCACGTAGGCCGACGCCATCGCCCAGTAGGCGCCGATCGGGCCGTAGCGCTGCCCGAAGTACCACGCGGCCGGGATCTGCCAGACGAGGTGGCCGATGATGGCGCTGACCATCGCGGGCCGGGTGTTGCCGGCGCCGCCGAACGCCTTGCTGAGCACGAGCGCGACGGCGAGCGCGGGGTAGCAGAAGACCTGCACCCGCAAGAGCGTGGCGCCCTCGGCGACGACGATCGGGTTGTCGTCGAACGCGGCGATGAGCGGGGCGGCGAAGACGTAGATGAGCACGCCGGCGGCCGAGATCATCACGCCGTAGAGCAGCACGGCGAGCCAGGCGGTGTGCCAGGCGCGGCGGGGCTCGCCGACGCCGAGGTTCTGGCCCATGAGGCTCGCGGCGGCCTGTCCGATGGCGAGGCCGGGGAAGACGAGCGCCATGGCGAGCACCATCGCGGCGGTGTAGGCGGAGAGCACCGTCTCGCCGAACGGGGTGAGGACCTTGACGAGCGAGAAGGCGGCGAGCGTGCGCACGAGCTGTTCGAGGGTGCCGGGCAGGCCGACGCGGAGGATCGCGCGGGTGCTGCCGGCGCCGCGGGTGAAGCTGGCGCGGGTGACGGTGAGCCGCAGCCCGGCGCGGGCGATGAGCCAGGCGCCGGTCGCGAGGCCCATGGCATAGGCGACGTTGCTCGCCCACGCCGCGCCCTCGACGCCGAGGCCGAGCCCGAAGATGAAGAGCGGGTCGAGCACGGCGTTGACGACCGGCGCGACCGTCGAGACGAGCAGCGCCGCGCGCCCCTCGCCGGCGCCTTGCAGCGCGAAGTTCTGCACGAACATCGGCGCCTGGAAGAGCAGCCCCCACATGCTCACCCGCAGGTAGTCGGCGGCCGGCGCGGCGAGCGCGGCGTCGGCGCCCATGAACCGCATCAGCGCCGCCGGCAGCACGAACGCGAGCGCGGCGAACGCGACCCCGAAGCCGACCGCGAGCAGCATGCCCCGCCCGTAGTAGCGCCCCGCGAGCGCGCCGTCGCCGCGGCCGACGTGGCGCGCGACGCCGGCCAGCGTACCGATGCCCATGCCCATCGTCGCCGTGCCCATCACCATCAGCGCGACGTGCGCGACCCCGAGCGCGGCGAGCGCGGTGGTGCCGACCTCGCCGACCCAGAGCCGGTCGACGAGCAGCACGACGAGGTTGAGCAGGTTGCCGGCGAGGAACGGCGCCGCGAGCCGCAACAGCGGGCGGATCGGGTTGCCGGTGGTCAGCGAGCCGTGGGCGGGGGTGGGCAACGCGGCGCAGTCTCAGTCGAGCGACCAGGCGCCGTCGAAGGGCCCGTAGTCGATCGCGTTGCGGCCGAGCACGGGGAGCTGGAAGAAGAGCGAGCCCTCGGCCTTGAACGGGATGTCGAACGAGGGCGAGGCGCCGGCGAGGATCTCGTCGCTCGACTGGTCGACGAGCTCGCCGATGAGGCCGAGCATGGCGTCGATGTCGAGCTCGAAGCGCACCGCGGTCTCGGTCTCGCCGTTGGCGGGGATGTAGCGCAGCCCGAGGTTGCCGAGCGGGTCGAGGTCGGGGTCGTCGCCGTTGATCGCGCCGACGGCGAGGCCGATGAGGTCGTCGATGTCGGGCACGAAGTCGTCGAGGCCGTCGATGTTGTTGTCGGCGACGCAGGGGTCGACGGGCTGCTCGCAGCCGGCGGCGGGGTCCTCGCAGAACGAGACGCAGACCGCGCCGAGCGCCGACTGGCCGGTGCCTTCGAAGACGTCGAGCGCGAGCAGCATCTCGAGGAGCGGCACGGGGAAGCTGTTGTCGTTCTGGAGCGAGAAGGTGGTGGTGAAGCCGAAGCGGAGCGCCTCGCGGGCGGGGGCGCGGCCGAAGAAGCCGGTGCAGCCGGCGCCGAGGAGCGGGTTGCCGCCGGCGAAGTCGTGGCAGAAGTGGGCGCCGAGGATCTCGTAGCTCGGCTTCTCGGTGAGCGCGACCTGGCGCAGCTCGGCGGTGGGCACGAAGGGGATGTCGGGGCCGGAGTCGCCTTCTTGCACGAGCGGGCAGCCGGCGCCGACGGTCGAGACGAGGAGCAGGGCGAGCACGTTGCGGATGGCCATCGCGGGTTCCTCCAGAGGGTCGTCTGCGGGTCGGGCGGGCCGACGGGGGCCGGGGGCGAAACTTCTAGTCCGGCCGACGGATGCGCGCGGCGTGCACCTCGCCGCGGAGCGCGTTCCCGCGGGCGTGGGCGACGGGGTACTTGTCTTCGAGGCGGTCGAGCTTGCGCATCGCGGCGGCGGGCAGGTCGAGGTCGAGCGCGGCGGCGAGGTTGAGGAGGCTGATGAGGACGTCGGCGGCCTCGTCCTCGACGCGCTGCGGGTCGGGCGGGCCGGCGCCGGGCGGGTGGGGGCCGTCGCCTTCGCGGGTCCACATGTAGAGCTCGAGCAGCTCGCCGGCCTCGACGGAGAGGCAGGCGGCGAGGTTCTTGGGGCTGTGGAACTGCTGCCAGTCGCGGGCGGCGACGAAGCCCGCGAGGCGGTCGCGCAGGCGGTCGTAGGGGTGCATCGGGGCTCTCCGCGGTGGCGTCGGGAAACGGCGCCAGAGTAGCGCGAGCGCTCGATCGGCACCAGGGGGCGGGGCAGGCTGCGCCGAGGTGCGCCACCCGGGCGGCGCGGGGTATGATGCGGTCGCCGCGCGCGCCGCGGCGAGGAGGACGCGCATGTCTGGATCGGGGTCGAAGCTCTGGGTGGCGGCGTGGGCGCTCGTCGCGCTCGCCGCGCTCGCGGGGTGCCGCTCGGAGAAGCCCGCGGCCGACGCGGGACGGCCCGACGCGGCGCGGGCCGTCGTCGACGCCGCCGTCGACGCCGCGCCGGTCGCCGCCGCCGCGCCGACGAAGCCGCCACCCGGCCCCGAGGTCTGCGCCGACTGTCACCCCGACCAGACCTACGGCTTCCTCGAGACCGGCATGGGGCGCAGCCTCTACCGCCCCACCGCGCGGCCCCCGATCGAGGACTTCACCCCCGAGAAGGCCACCGTCACCCACCCCCACTCGGGGCTGCGCTACCGCGCCTACGTCGACGCCGACGGCCGCTGGTGGCAGGAGGAGACGATGCCCGGCACCGACTACCGCCGCGCGCTCGAGGTGCAGTGGGTCGTCGGCTCGGGCAACCACACCCGCAGCTACCTCGGCGTCGTCGAGGGCGAGGTCGTCGAGCTGCCGCTGACCTGGTACAGCCGCCGCCGCATCTGGGACATGTCGCCCGGCTACGAGGGCCCCAAGCACTTCCGCTTCGACCGCCCGGTCAAGCCGATCTGCCTCTTCTGCCACAACGACCTCACCCCGGCGGTCGACGAGACCCTCGCCGGCTACGCGACCCCGCTCGCCGAGGGCATCACCTGCGGTCGCTGCCACGGCGACGGCACCGCGCACGTCGCCGCCCGCCTCGCCGGCACCGCGCCGCCGGCCGGGCAGCCCGATCCGAGCATCCTCAATCCTGCCCGCCTCTCCCCGGTGCGCCAGCTCCGCGTCTGCCAGCAGTGCCACCTCACCGGCGAGGATCGCGTCATCCTCACCGGCCGCCGCTGGGACACCTACGACCCGCGCACCCCGCTCGAAGACCACCTCTCGATCTTCGTGTATGCGCAGGACGGCGGCCCCGACTTCGGCATCGCCAGCCACGGCCACCGCCTCTCGCTGAGCAAGTGCTTCACCGCGTCCGGCGGCGCGCTGAGCTGCACCAAGTGCCACGACCCGCATCACACCAGCGACGCCCGCAGCCAGCGCGCGGCCTGCCTCGGCTGCCACCAGCCGCAGGACTGCGGCTCGGCCCACGGGATGTCGCCCGACGCCGCCTGCGCCGAGTGCCACATGCGCAAGGGCGGCACGAGCGACATCCCGCACGTCACCTTCACCGACCACTTCATCCGCAAGAACCCGCGCCCCGAGGAGACCCCCGCCCGCCCGCACACCACCGAGCTCGTCGACGCGCTCGCCGAGACCCGCGAGGGCGACGACCCCCGCGACGCCGCGGTGCGCCTCGGCATGGCCCACGCCCGGATCTGGCGGTTCCACGGCAAGCCCGAGCACCTCCCGATCGCCGAGAAGAAGCTCACCGCCGCGCTCGCCGCCCGCCCCGAGCGCGCCGACGCCTGGGAGGAGCTCGGCCACGTCCGCGCCGGCCTCGGCGACCTCGTCGGCGCGCGCGCGGCCTACGCCGAGGTCGAGGAGCGCGACCCGAAGGCGGTGCTCTACCGGCTCGAACAATCCGAGGTCCTCGAAGCGCTCGGCGAGGTCGCCGCCGCCGAGGCCGCGCTGCGCGACGCGGTGACGAAGCAGCCGAAGAACCGCAAGGCGTGGGGCAACCTCGCCAACCTCTTGCAGCGCGCCGGCCGCTTCGACGACGCCGAGGCCGCCTACGCGACCGCCGAGGCGCTCGCGCCCGAGGCCGCGGTCACCGCCAACAACCGCGGGCACAACGCGATCCAGCGCGGCGACCTCGAGGCGGCGGCGCGGTGGTTCGCCGAGGCGAAGCGGCGCGACGGGGCCGACGCGATGGCGCCGTTCAACCAGGGCACGCTCGCGCTGCGGCAGGGCGACAAGGCGGGCGCGCTCACCCGCTTCGAAGAGGCGATGAAGCTCGACCCGAAGTTCCCGCTGCCGTACTGGATCCGCGGCCGGATGCGGCTCGCGGCGGGTGATCTCGCCGCGGCCGAGGTCGATCTGACGCGCTACAGCGAGCTCGACCCGAAGAACCCCAACGGCTGGATCGACCTCGCTCGGGTCCACCAGAAGCGCGGTGAGACGAGCGGCGCGATCGACACGCTCCTGCGCGGGCGCTTCCACCTGCCGCGGCACCCGGCGATCGAGCAGGCGCTGGAGATCGTGAGCGCGGGGCGTCCGCTGTAAGTCGCCGTTGCGTAGACGGAATCAGCCGGCCCCGCCATCGAGGAACTCGCGGGTGAGCGCCCGGATCTTGTGCATCCAGTTGTAGACGACCTGGGTGTTGACCCCCATCACCTCGGCGGCCTCCTGCGGGCTGGTCTGGTCCTCGTAGACGAGCGCGAGCACCAGCCGGCCGCGCTCGGGCAGGCTGGCGCGCAGGTGGCCTTGCAAGCCATCGAGCAGGTCGCGCCCGACGAGCTGCGCCTCGGGGTCGGGGTCGCCGTGCGCCGCCGCCGCGGCCGCTTCGAGGGGCGCGTCGTCCTGCCCGCCGCCCCGCCGCTCGGTCCCGAGCGCCCGCGCCCGCCGCCACAGCTCGCGGCGGCAGACGAGGCCGACGTAGCCCTCGAGGCTCTTGCCCCGCTCGGCGTCGTAGGCGCGCAGCAGGTGCCCGTCGCCTTCGAGCAGCTTGAGCCAGATGTCCTGCGTGACGTCGTCGACGTCGCGCGCGCCGAGCCGCCCGCCGCGCCGCCCGAGATAGGCCGCCACCCGCGCCCGGATCACCGGCACGAGCCGCCGCACCAGCAGCCGCAGCGCGCCCCGGTGGCCGCCGAGCGCCTGCCGGACCAGCGCCTCGTCGGCGGCCGAGCCGAAGGCGAAGGCGAAGACGAGCGTGAAGACGTGAGCGAGCAGCGCGATCAGGGCGGCACCTCGTCGGCGACGTAGCGCCAGGCGAACGCAAACCACCGCGCGCCGTCCTCGCGGGCCTCGGCGAAGGGCCGGCCCTCGGCGGGGGCATCGGGCTCGCCGAGCGCGAGAAACAGCTCCCAGTCGCCATATTGTCCACCGAGCACGCCCGCCGCCACCTCGACCTGCATCGCCCCGCCCGGCGCCGGGGTCACCGCGGCCGGGATCGCGCGCAGCGGCTCTCCGGGCCGCGCGACGAACGCCCGCACCGGCGGCGGCTCGGTCGCCTCGACCGGGCGCAGCCGCACGATCAACCGCCCGTTCGGGCCGAAGGCCGGCCGCGCGGTCGCCGCCTCTTCCCCCCGCACCGTCTGCGCGCCGCCGAGCAGCGCCGAGGCCACGTACGCCGGCGGCGCCGGCCGCCCGCCCCGCCACCACAGCGCCACCCCGGCGCTGATCAACACCGTCGCCGCGAGCGCAAGCGCCGCATACCGCCGCGTCGGCCCCGCGCGCGCGCTCGGGATCTGCGCCTCGGCCCAGGCATACAGCGAGGCATCGGGCGCGGCGCCGCGGGCGACCTCGCGAGCGAGCGCACGGTCGGCCGGGCTCTCCGCGAGCGCCGCGTCGACCGCCGCGATGCCCTCGTCGTCGAGCGCGCCGGTGCGCCAGGCGCGCAGCGCGCCGTCGTCGATGGTCTCGGGGGCCGTGGGATCGTCGGGGTCGAGCTCGGGGGCGGGCGCACGCCGCGTCGCCGCGCGGAGGAGCGCGTCGATGCGGTCGTCGTCGGGCGATTCGGGGTGGCTCATGTCAGGCCCTCCGGGTCTCATATCGGCGCGCCGGGGTCAATGACCCATCCCGGTCTTGCACCGTCGCGGGCCGGGCTTTTTCGGGCGAGTCAGCCGACCTCACTCTTCGATGACAGGATGCCATCCCACGACACGCCGCTGCCCGGCGGTGACCGTGCGCCGGCCGCCGAGGGTCCAGAACATCAGGTTGTCGGCCGCGCCCCGGCACGGCGCCTCGCCGCGATCCTGTGCGCCGCACTCGCGCGCGAAGAGGACGCCGTCGCCGTCGGCGTCGCAGGCGAGCGGGCACTCGGCGGTGTCGGCGATGGGATCGCTGCGGTCGCCGAACGGCTCGGTGGTGTGGAAGAGGCCGAGCGCGTGGCCGAGCTCGTGCACCGCGCGATCGGCGACCGCGGCGGGGAAGTCGTCGATGAGCCCGATCGGGACCGCGGCGACGGCGGGCGCGGTGTCGGGCGACGCAAACGGCGCGGGCAGGCCGCCGGCGAAGGCGGTGACGGTGTCGAAGCCGTCGGTGATGCGGTCGACGAGGTAGAGGTCGAGGCCGGGGTCGCGGGGCGGCGCGGCGCGGGCGAGGGCGCCGAGCGCGGCGAAGTCGAGCGCGGCGCCGTCGACGGCGAGCTCGGCGGGCGCGTCCTCGCCGAGCGGGTGCGCGGTCGCGATCGCCTCGACGCCGAACGCCGCCGCGAGCTGCTCTTCGAGCGCGCGCATCAGCGCGACCACCGCCGGATCGTCCGGTCCGCGGCCGGTGGCGGGCGGCACGAGCACGTTGACCCGGAGCCGTGCGCCGCGGCCGCGCACGCCGTAGAGCTCGACCTCGACCGGGCGCGCGTCGGCGCCGGCGCTGCCGACGACGAGGCGCCACGGGCCGGGCGCGGGCGCGGGCTGGCGGTCGCTGTTGGGGATGAGCGCGACCGCGACCTCGGGGTTGAGCGTGACCCGGGAGGCGCCGGGGCCGATGGCGGGGCCTTCGGGGGTGTCGATGACCTGGAAGCCGTAGATCCCATCGGGCGCGCCGCGGGCCTGGATGAGCACGGCGTCGAGGTCGGGGGGGAGGTCGAAGGCGATCACCGCGCCGGGCGGGTGGGCGCCGAGCGCGAGGTGGATGAGCCCGCGCGGGCCGAGGTCGGGCGCGGCGTCGGCGTCGGGCGCGGCGTCGGCGGTCGCGTCGGGCGCGGCGTCGGGCGCGGCGTCGACTTCGGCGTCGAGGGCTGCGTCGAGCTCGGCGTCGAGGGCTGCGTCGAGCTCGGCGTCGGCGTTCGCGTCGGGCCCGGCATCGGGCAGCGCCGCATCGAGCGTCGCCGCGTCGACCGGCCTCGCGCCGCCGTCGTCGTCGCAGCCGACGAGCCCGGCGAGCGCGATCAGGGTGAGCGCCGCGGACGCCGACCACGAACGGCGCGCGCGGCAGGCTGGACGTCGGGGGCGGGAGGGGTTCAAATGGGTGCCATCCGGCGCACGGTAGGGGCGCTGGCTCTCGACACTACACCGGGGGGTGGCACGCATGAAGCCCATCCACATCGTCGCCGGGCTGGGCGCGACCCTGATCGTCGCGCTCGCCGGCTGGTACATGTACATGCAGCAGACGCCGAGCTACGAGCGCACCTACACGCGGGGGTTGCCGCCCGAGGTCGCCGCTCGCGGGGACGGGGACGAGGCGGCCGGCGCCAACCCGGCCGCGAACCCGGCCGGCGCCAACCCCGCCGCCGGCCGGCCGCCGCAACCGCGGGTGACGCGCCCGGCGCGGGTCCGCGCCGCCGCCGCCGCTGCCCCGCGGCCACGCGCCGCCGCCGCCGACCCGGCGAACCCCGACGCCGCCGCCGACGCCTGACCGCCGCCGCTAACCCGACCACCGCCGACGGCACGCCCGCCGCCGCCGACGCCGCGCCCTGCCCGCCGCGGAGCCGCACCCGCCGCCGACCCGGCCGCCCCGACCGCTCCCGCCGCGCCCTGACCGCCGCGCCGCCCGCCCCCCGAAGCACCGCCCCCGACACGCTCGCCGTGTCCGCGCACCACCGCCCTGCGTTATGCTGCCGCCCATGAAGCGCGCCCCGCTCGCCCTCGCCGCCGCCCTGCTGCTCGGCCTCGTCGCCGTCCTCGGCTACGCCCTCTTCGCCGACCCCGCCCCCAAGGCCCCGCCCTCGGTGCAGCTCGTCCGCCCCGCGCCGCCCGAGCCCGAGCCCCCGCCCGGCGCCGCCGCCGAGCCCGATCCAGCCGCCGACGACGACGTCGAGTGGCCCGCCGACGCGCCGCGCACCGTCTACGGCGCCGTCACCGATCCCGCCGGCCAGCCCATCATCGGCGCCACCGTGCGCGTCCGCTTCCACGCCCGCCGCCCCGATCGCACCGGCGACACCGACGCGAGCGGCGCCTTCCGCCTCGAGCGCGTCGAGCCCGACATCGCCCGCTTCGAGGTCGGCGCCCGCGGCTACGAGCCGCAGGTCTTCGAAGACCCCGCGCTCCCCGCCGCGCCCCGCGTGCGCTGGGACGTCGTGCTCGAACCGGCCCACGGCATCTTCGGCGTCGTGCTCGCCGAGCGCCGCCCCGCCCCCGGCGCCTGGGTCGCGCTGCGGCCGAGCGGCGAGCGGCGCTGGCTCGGCTCGACCCACGCCGACGGCAGCGGCCGCTTCGCGCTCGACTGGCCCGAGGGCGACGGCCCGTTCACGCTGTGGGTGTTCCACGGCCAGCACGGACAGGCCGAGGTCGAAGTCACCGAGCCCGGCGAGCTCACCGTCGAGCTGCCCGGCGGCGGCTACATCGAGGGCAACGTCGTCGACCGCGACGGCCGCCCGGTCCCCCGCTTCTCGGTCACCGCCACCCCGCTCGTGCGCCCCGCTGGCGGCCCGCCCGCGCAGTCCTTCGAAAGCGGCACCGGCGCCTTCAGCCTCGGCCCGCTCGCGCCCGGCAACACCCGCGTCTGGGCCGCCGCCGAGGGCTACCAGCCCGGCGAGATCACCGGCGTCGAGGTCAAGACCGGCGAGGTCGTGCGCGGCCTGCGCATCGTGCTCGACCGCTCCGCCACCCTCAGCGGCCGCGTCACCGACGCCGGCACCGGCCAGCCCGTCGAAGGCGCGCAGATCATCCCCGCCGAGTGGCGCTCGGGCGCGCTCGCCGAGACCGTCGGCGCCTTCACCGACGAGGACGGCCGCTACACCCTGCGCGCGCTCCCCGGCGTGCGCACCAGCATCCAGGTCAGCGCGCCCGGCTACCGCCCCGTCCTCATCGGCGGCGTCGAAGGCGGCCCCGGCGAGCAGATCGTGCGCGACTTCGCGCTCACCTCGCAGCAGCGCGACACCATCCCCACCACCGAATTGACCGGGATCGGCGCCGTGCTCGGCCCGGCGCGCGGCGGGATCATGATCCGCCAGATCGTCGAGGGCGGCCCGGCCGCCGACGGGCTGCGCGAGGGCGACGTGGTGGTGATGGTCGACGGCAAGGACGCGCGCAAGCTCGGGCTCTCCAACGTCGCGCAGGCGATCCGCGGCGAGGTCGGCACCGAGGTCGAGCTGTGGGTGCGCCGCGCGGGCCGGAGCGAGCCGGAGCGGGTCGTGCTCACCCGTCGCCGCGTCGCGATGCCCGACCGGAATCATCAGGGCGTGCGGTAACTTAGAGCCACGACTCCGGCACGTAGAGGATGTCGCCCGGCTGCAACGGCACGTTGGGCGCCCGCCCGTTGCTGATGTCGTCGAAGGGCACGACGTACTTCTGCTCGACCCCCTCGACCACCCGCGTCAGCACCACCCGGTTGCCCGCCGCGAGCCCCTTGAGCCCGCCGGCGAGCGTGATCGCCTGCACGACGCTCATCTGGTCCTGGTAGGGGAAGGTCCCCGGCCGCGCCACCTCGCCGAGCACGAAGATCTTCTTCGAGTTCGCCTCTTTGACGAAGACGCTCACCTGCGGATCGCGCAGGTAGCCGTCGCGGAGCCGCTGCGCGAGCAGATCGGTGAGCTGCCCCGGGGTGAGCCCCTCGGCGACGACCTCGCCGACGAGCGGGAAGTCGAAGCGCCCGTCCGGCCCGAGGCGGTAGAGGCCCGAGAGCTCCTTCTCCTGGTAGACCCGCACCTCGATGACGTCGCCCGCCCCGAGCGCGCCGCCCGAGGTCAGCGCCCGCAGGTCGGGCATCGGCGGCAGCGCCGGTGACGGCGGCGGGCCGCACGAAGCGAGCGTCACGAGCAGGAGCGCGGGGAGGAGGCGGGTCACGGGCCGATCAATACGACGCCCGCACCGTCAGCGACAACAAATGGCGGGTGAAGCCCGCCCGCTCGATCTGCGGCCGCCCGGACTCCGGGTTGAGCGGCGCGGTCGCGCACGGCTCGCCGCTGAGGTCGAGGCGGTAGCAGAAGTCGGAGCGGTTGTCTTCGAGCGACCACTTCGCGACGAGCGAGAGCGGCTCGGCGAACGCCCACGCGAGCGCCGCCTCGCCACGCAGCACCGGCTCGACCCGCTCGCCATCGACGAAGCGCGGCTGTGACGCGCTGCTGTAGTCGAGGCGGTCGTAGCCGAGCCGCGCCGACAGCGAGAGCCGCGCCGGCAGGTTCACCGTCGCCGCCGCGAAGAAGCGGTCGAGCACGTAGTAGCTGGCGAACGCGTCGTCGTCGAGCTCCCGCGCATAACCGAGCCGCACCGTCAGCCGCGGCTCGAGCCGGTAGTCGAGCTCGAGCCGCCCGATGAAGCCCTGGTAGCTCTCGCCGCTCGCGTTGAAGCTGTGGCTGAGCCCGCCCTTCACCGTCGCCGACAGCCGCCGCGTCAGCAGCCCGCGCAGCCCCGCCTCGACCCGCAGCGGCGTCAGATCCTTGTCGGGCGAGGACGCCTGCGAGGCCCCGAGCCGGTCGCTCACCTCGGGGTAGTTGACCACCCAGAGCCGCACGTCGAGCAGCGCCGCGGTCTTGGGGAAGAAGTTCCACCGCGTCGCGAGCTGGAGCTTGTGGGTGTCCTTCTGCCCGCGCGCCGTCCCGAGCGCCGGCGCGAGGTCGAGGTAACGCAGCGCCGCGAAGCGATAGCCGAGGGTCATCTCGAGCGCCCGGCTCGCCGGCGAGTCCCCCGGACGGAAGCGCAGGTCGGGCCCCGCCTCGATCTCGAGCCGCTGGAACGCCTCGTCGAACAGGCGATCGGCCGCCGGCTCGTCGGTGTAGCGCCCGGTCGCTTCGAGCCCGACCGAGAACGCGGCGCGCGGCGCGATCGCGAGCGTGAGTCGGCCGCGGATCGCGTCGAAGCCGCTGCGCGCGTCGAGCTGCCGATCGGCGTGCTCCGCCTCGCCGGGCTCGTCCGCCACGTCGAAGAGCTGCCGCCAGCCGGCGGTGAGGTCGAGGTCGACGCCGAGCCGGCGCGGGTCGCGGTTGCGGAGCCGCGCCGCCGCCTCGAAGTCGAGGTGCCACACCGGATCGAGCGGCGCGGCGTCCTCGTCGGGCGCGTCGCGGAAGAAGTTGGAGTCGTAGGCGCCGCCGACTTCGAGCCGGGGGTGGAAGACCCACCGCGCGCTGCGCAGCCCCGGCCCCTCGCGCGCCGCCGCCGGCGCGGCGTAGGCGAGCGCGGCGAGCGCGGCGCAGATGAGCGCCGCCGAGATCACCGGGCGCGACCCGCCCGCGCGGTGGGTTCGCGCCGTCTCACCCCGACCGCGCGAAGCGAGCGTCACCCGCGGCGACCCCGCGATCTCGCGACCTTCTGCCGAGGAGCCTCGCCCGCCGCCGCCCGACCGACCCGACGACACCGCGCCGTCCCCTCCCCCGCCGGGCCGGCGCGCGGGGCGCCTCCGGGGCGTCGCGGGTGAAGGGGAGAGCTCGGGCACGCAGTCCTCGACGGCCGTGGCAGGGAGGGAGGTCGCCGGCCGCGAGGCTACCGGCTGCCGCTGACGGCCGGCGGCCGCTCGGTGTTGATCGCGGTGAAGACCGGCGGCGCGTCGCTCTGCGAGGGGTCGTCTGCACGCACGCCCGGCGCCACGTCGAGGTCGATGCTCGTCTCGCCGGCGTAGCGGCTCGTCGCCCCGACGCAGCTCTCGACCTCGAGGCGCAGCTCGGCGACGCGCTCGGCGGCGACACTGACCCGGGTGAACGCGTGATCGGCGAGGAGCCGCTCGCCCTGCTCGATCGCCTCGGCGAGCGCGCCGGCCGACTCCTCGGCGGTACGCAGCAGCCCCTTAAGCGCGGCGAGCTTCTCGCCGACGCAGTTGAGCTGCACGAGGTCTTCGGCCTCGCGGGCCGATTCGAAGCGGGCGCGGGCGGCGTCGAGGGTGGCCTTCATCGCCGCGACCGCGCGGCCGGCGGCGGTGCGCTGCGTCGCCGGATCGAGCGCCGCGGCGCGCGGGTAGGGGCTCGGCTGCTGTGCGAGCGCCGCGTCCGACGGCGCGAGCACCGCAAAGAGCGCGAGCGCGGCGGCGAGCGGCACGAGTCGAAGCATCGTCGGCATCCCACGGCGCCGGTCACCGGAGCGAGCCGACACCACCGCCGCTCCTCGCCGGATCACGCGCGCTCCAGCCATCTCACGATCCTCCCTGCTGTAGCAGGCGCGGTGCCACCGGGTCAAAAGCTCACCCCGCCGGCTCGAAGATGAACGGGAACCGCACCGTCACCGCGCCCCCGGCCGGCGGCGGGAAGCGCCAGCCGCGCATCCGGGCGGTGATGCAGCGCGCGACCTCGCCGTCGCCGATCGTGTCCTCGACGATCCGCACCTCGCCGACCCGCCCGCTCTCGAGGATGGTGAACTGCACCCCCACCTTGCCGGCGAGCTTCGGGTTGCGCTTGAGCTGCTTCTCATAGCAGCCGTTGATCGCGCCCATGCGGCGGTTGACGACGCCCTTGATCTCGCGCTGGTCGAGGGTGCCGGTGCCGAACGACTCCTCGACGTCTTTTGCGACCACCGAGCCGCGCACCGCGACCTCGGGCGCCTTCTGCCCGGTGGTGACCGCGCGGCGCTCGGTCGAGGTGCGCAGCGCGCCGGCGTCGATCCCGGCGACGTCGCCGATCTCGCCGCCCGCGACCGCGCGCTCGGTCGTCGGCGCGCCGGCGAACTCGATCCCCGAGGTCCCGTCGAACGCCTCCGCGATCGCGACGTCGGTCGCGCCGTCGCGCAGCGTGTTGATGAACGACGCCGGCCCGTCGCCGCCCTCGGTGCCGATCACGCTGAGGATCGTCTTCTGCCGCACCGCCTTCTGCATGCGGCGCATCTCGACCGCCTTCTGCTCGGCGACCTGCTCGGGCGTGCGCTCGACCGGCGCGGGCTCGGGCTTCTCCTTGGGCTTCGGCTCGGGCTTGGGCTCGGGGTTCTTGTCCTTCTCCTCGCGCTTCTCCTCCGGCTTCTCCTCCTCGACCGGCGGCTTCTCGTCGATCAGCATCGTCACGAAGCGGTCGGGGAGCGCGTCGAGCCCGCGCGGCGGCTCGGGGTAGTCCTGGCTGACGATCCAGGTGATCGGGAAGACCTGCACCACGAAGCTCGCGAGGAGCGCGACGACGAAGGGCCAGTCGAAGAGGCGGAGCCAGCCGCCGCGGAAGGCGCGCGGCATCGTGGCGGGCGCGGGGCGCGGCGGCGGGGCGACGAACTGGAAGAGCACGGTGACGTCGCCGACGACGACCTTGCCGCGGCTCTGCGCGTCGAGCGGCACGAGGTAGCGGTCGCCGAGCTTGCGGGCGAGCTTCTGCTCGCGCAGCGCGCGGAAGTCGAGCACGCTCCCGTCGACGGCGAGCTTGCCGTTGAGGCCGGGGCGGAAGGCGAGGTGGTAGACGCCGCCGTGCACCTCGAAGAGCACGAGCGCACGCGGCACTCCGGGCGCCGTCACGACGAAGGTGTTGCGCGGCGACTGCCCGAGGCTCACCGCGGCGCGCTTGCGCAGCAGCCGCTCCTCGATGAGCTGACCGTTCTGGACGACCCCGCAGCGCAGGATCTTGCGGTCACCGCCGTGGGCCATTCAGCGTCCTTTCGCCGCCCGCAGGCGCTCGCCCGGGCGCGCCGGGCGGCGATGCCATGTGCCGACCGGGCTCGATCGATCGCCAGAAACAACGACGCCCCGCCGGGGCTTCCGACGGGGCGTCATCGATCTTCACACCGCAGAGGAACGGTCAGATGCCGCGCTGGCCGCCCTTGAGCACCGCGAACTTGTACCGCGAGAATTCGGCCTGACCCGCGGTGAAGAGCACCTCGGTGATCAAGCGGTAGGGCGTCTCCTGGTGCGCGATGACGGTCAGCAGGCCGTCGAAGCGGGCGCCGGTGAGCCGGGCCATCTCCTTCTGCCGCGTCGCCTCTTCGTTGAGGGCCTCGAAGAGCGGGTGGATCTGAAGCGAGTTCTCGTCGCCGCCCTTCTTGACCTTGTCGACCTCGCCGTTGGCGATGTCGACGACCATCTTGTCGTTGACCACGATGCCCTTCGCCGTGACGGTGACCGTCGCGCTCGGGTCGGGGTTGATCTCGGTCGTCGACGGCGGGAGCTTGAGGTCCTCACCCGCGTCGACCCGCAGGGGGTCGATCGAGTAGTTCATCAGGAGGAAGACGAGGATGATCGTCATGGCGTCCATCAACGAGTTGATGGTGACGGTCGCCTCGCTCTCGATCTGACGATGTGACTTGCGCCCCTCGCGCTGCGCCGCGGCCTGCTCGGCCACCCACTCGGAGATGATCTCTTCGCGAGACTTGTGCTGCATCGCTCCCGCCCCCTTACTGCCGCGCGACCGCGAAGACGACGTCGGGCCACAGCAGCTTCTGCTGACCGCGGTCCATCATGATGCTGGCCGCCGTGAAGTCCTTGGCGTCCGAGTACGACTTCTGCTCGAGCTCGAAGCGCATGGTGTCCATCACGGCGATGACGTACTTGAACGGGATCTTCGCGTCGGCGGTCATGTTGACGATGGTCTCGTCGGGGTGACCTTCCTTGATCTTGACGAGCTTGTTGTACAACTCGGAGTAGTTGTACACCTCGCCGCTCTTGGGGATGAACACGCCCGGCTGAGGGGGCGCGTCCGCGGCGGCCGGCGCGGTGGGGGTCTCGCCGAGCTCGGCGTTGATGTCGGCGCCGGTCGCGGTCAACCGGAAGCCGTCCTCGGCGATGGCGATGGTCAGCCCGAGGGGCTTGTCCTCGTCATCGGAGGGCTCCGCCTGACCCATCCCGAAGCGGGGCGCGTTCACGTTGATGACGCCGATCTTCACCAGCGACATCCCCACGAGCACCATCGGGATGAGGCACACGACGAGGTTCATGATCGGGACCAGGTTGAGGTCTTCGATCTTCTCGTCGACCTTCATCTTCTTCTTGCTGCGCGCCATGGCTCACTTCACTCCGGCTGAGGGTCTCTCGTCAGCGCGCGGCGGTGGGGCTCACCGCCGCGCCGAGGGCCTGACAGTGAGGTCGCTCAGCGGTTCTCGCCGGCCCCACCGTGGAGCCGCGAGATGAGAAGGTTCTCGAGCTTGACCGAGTACTGGTCGATCTCGTCGATGATCTTCTTGGTGACCGAGGTGAGGAACACCTGGGCGGCGAGGCAGGGGATCGCCACGATGAGGCCGAACGCGGTGGTGTTCATCGCGATCGCGATACCGTTGGCGAGCAGCGCCTGCCGCTGGTCGGGCGGGATGTCGGGCTTGGCGAGCGCGTCGAACGCCTCGATCAGACCGAGGATGGTCCCGAGCAGACCGAGCAGGGTCGCGATGTTGGCGATCTGCTGGAGCACGGTGGTCCGCTTGGTCACGATCGGCACCACCTCGAGGGTGGCCTCCTCGACCGCGTTCTGGATCTCCTCGGGGCCCTTGTTGGCGCGGGTGAGACCGGCCTTGATGACCTTGGGGAGCGCGGCCGACGGCGCGGCGTTGCAGAGCTTGATGGCGCGGTCGATGTTGTTGGCCATCACGAGCTTCTGGATCTGCGCCATGAACGCCTGAGCGTTGATGTTGTACTTGAAGTACAAGAAGATGAAGCGCTCGATCATCACCCCGAGGCCGATGACGCTCATGAAGAGGATGGGGTGCATCCAGGCACCACCATCAGAGTAGAACTTCGCAACACCACCCATTCGTCGTTTCCTCCTGTGGGGTGAAGAGCTGATGCGCTGTGCGCTGCAGTCTCTCGCTCGCGCCTGACCCTCTTGGCCAGCCTCGGGTTGTTTTGCAACCCCGCGACATGTCTGCGGTTTCCGGACCTGAACCCCGGTTGATCAGCCCGAAGTCTATATCACTGCCTCAAAACGACGGTCCACTCTTTTGTGGGCCGGGGAAGGATTTTGCACTGCGCCGGCCGCGATCCGGGATGTCATCGGAACGGCTCCTCTTCGACGCTCTGGATGATGAGCGGGATGAAGCTGCGGCGGGGCTCCTGGCCCTTGAAGTCGAGCTCGCTGCGCTGGAGCACGTAGAAGGCTTCGGGTCGCTGGACCTCGCCCTGTACGACGACGTCGTCGATCTCGATGACGCGCGGATCGCGGCGTCCGAGGCGGGCGGGGGCGGTCGCGGCGGCGGTCGCGCGGCGGGCGCGGCGGGCGGCGGCGGGCGCAGGCGCGGCGGCGGCGGGGCGGCGGCGGTCGGGGTGGCAGCAGCGGCGCGGGCGCGGGCTGGGCGGCGGCGGGCGCGGCGAGGAGGAGCGTGGCGATGGCGAGGCGTGCGGGTCACTTTTCGTCTTCGTCGGCGGCTCGGGTGCGGCGGCGGGCCGGCGGTGATCCGGCGGCGGCGGGGGCCGGAGGCGGCGGATCGGGCGGCGGCGGCGCTTGGGGGCGGTGCGCTGCTGCTCGGCCCGCTTGCGCTCGACCTCGATGCGCTTGCGCGCCTCTTCGATGTACTCGGCGGCCGGATCGTCGGCGGCGCGATGGGTGGCAGTCTGCTGGTAGCGTTCGAAAAACGCAAGCGCGCGGCCGAGGCGGTCGGCGGGGGCGAGGTCGGGGAGCTGGCCGTCGAGGTAGAGGATGCCGAGGTTGTAGAGGACGTCGGGGTCGCGGGGGGCGCGGGCGAGGGCTTGCTGGAGCGCGGCGTCGGCTTCGGCGAAGCGTTGCTGGCCTTTGAGGGCGTTGGCGAGGTTGATGGTGGCGGCGAGCATGCCGGGCCAGCGGGCGAGGGCGCGGCGGAACTGGGCTTCGGCGCCGGGGTAGTCGCCGGCGGCGTGGTAGATGAGGCCGAGGTTGTTGTGGACCTCGGCGGTGGCGCCGCCGGGGAGCGCGGTGGCCTCTTCGAGCGCGAAGCGGGCGCGTTGGTCTTCGCCGAGGGCGCGGTGGGCGAGGGCCTTGCGGGCGAGGATCTCGGGGTCGTCGGGGCGGAGCGCGCGGGCGTTGTCGAGGATGGCGATGGCGAGCTCGTGGCGGCCGTCGTGGTGGTAGGCGGCGGCGAGGTTGATCATGGCGTCGACGTTCTTCTCGTCGTCGCGGAGCACGGCCTTGGCGTCGGCTTCGACTGGCGTCGAGCTCGAGGCCGGCGTCGAGGCGGAGGCGGCCGAGGGCGTTGCGGAGCGCGGGGGCGTCGGGGGCGCGGGTCGAGCTGGTCGCGGGCGAGGCGGAGCGCGCCCTGGGGGTCGCCTGCGCGGATGAGGAGGCGGCCGAGCGCGACGACGGCGGGGCCGAGGGTGGGGTCGCGGGTGAGGGCGTCGCGGTAGCGGGCGCGGGCGTCGTCGGGGCGGCCTTGCCATTCGGCGAGGACGCCGAGGTCGTAGAGGACGTCGGGGTCGGGCGGGGCGGGCGAGGGCGTCGCGGTAGCGGGCCTCGGCGGTGGTGAGGCCGCGGCGGGCGGCGGCGGCGCGGCGGCGTCGGCGATGAGATCGAGCGGCGGCGGGGGGCGCGGGGGCGGGCAGGGGGGGCGGCGGCGGGGGTGGGGGCGGGGCGGCGGCGGGGCGCGGGCGGTGAGGTGGGGCGCGCGCAGGCGGCGCGCGCGAGCAGGGTGAGGAGCGCGGCACAGCGCGGCGCCGGGGGCGGGGCGGGCGGGGGTGGCTCGATCGGCGCGCGCGGGGCGCTCGCGGCGGGCGGTGCTCACTTCTCGTCTCCCGGCTCGGCGGGCGCGCTCGATCGGCCCGGCGTCGCCGGGGTGCCGGGCGCGGGCGCGGTGGCGGGCGGGTCGCTGCCGGCGAGGAGGCGGGGCGGGGTCAGGAGGCGCTCGGCGACGACGCGGCGCTCCTCTTTGAAGAGCGGGTAGTCGCCGGGTTTGTACTTGTTGAGCGACTGGAGGATCCGGCGGGTCCAGGCGTTGGTGACGCGGAGCTCGCGGGCTTTTTCGAAGGCCTGCTCGTAGCGTTTGACCGCTTCGTCTTCGATGACGAGCGCGATGTCTTCGAGCTGGGTGCGGTAGACGTCGACCTCGTCGTCGCTGAGGCCGGCGGGCATGGGGGCGTTGTAGAGGGCCTCGGCGAGGAGCTGGTAGATGTGGCCGAGGCGGTAGAGGGTGGCGAGGGTCCATTCGAACGACTTGTAGGGCAGGACCTCGGCGTAGGCGGCGGTGAGCGCCTTGACCTGGTTCTGCATCTCGGTGAGCGTCGCGCGCTGGGCGCGGAGCGCGCCTTCGAGGCGGAGCGCGCGGTAGCGTTCGAAGTCGTCCTCGACGAGTTCGAAGCGGGCGCGGGCGGGGTGCTGCGCTTCGTAGGTGCCGGGGGTCATGCCGCGGCGGTCGAACTCGTCGATGACCCGCTGCCAGGCGGCGCGGGCGTCGCGGGTGCGGCCGGCGGCTTCGTGGATCGCGGCGATGGCGGCGAGGCCTTCGACGACGCGGGCGTTGTGGGCGGGGTCCTGGCCGTAGCGGCGCACGAAGGTGTCGTAGATGCGGATCTGGCCGGGGGTGTCGTCGAGCTTCTGGTAGACGCGGGCGGCGCGGAAGAAGGTCTCGGCGGTGTCTTCGCGGTCGGGGAAGAGCGCGGCGTAGCGTTCGTAGGCGGCGGCGGCTTCGCGGTAGCGGCGGGTCCGTTCGAGGAGGAGCGCGGCGCGGTAGAGGGCGTCGGCGCGGCTCTCGGAGTCGGGGTAGTCGTCGACGAGCTGGAGGTGGGTGGCGATGGCGCGGTCGAAGTCGTAGAAGCGCTCGGCGTTGACGCCGACGCGGTAGAGGGCTTTTTCGGCGTACTCGCTCTGGGGGTAGTCGCGGTAGATGCGCTCGTAGGTGCGGGTGGCCGATTCGAAGCGGCGGGTCTTCTCGTAGGCGACGGCGGCGTTGTTGAGCGCGGCGTCGGCGTAGCGGTTGTCGGGGTTCTCGGCGACGAGGCGGATGTATTCGGCGGCGGCTTCTTCGTAGCGCTCGTCGGCGAAGAGGCGCTCGGCGGCCTTGAAGAGCGCGCCGACCTTGAGGGTGTCGATCTCGGCGTCGAAGTCACGGCCGAGGCCGGCGTCGGCGATGATCTCGGCCCATTCGGCCATCTTCTGCCAGTCGTTGGTCTGGCGGAAGGTGTCGATGATGTTGGCGGCGGCGAGGCGGGCGAGCTCGCTGCCGGGGTGGCGCTGGAGGACCCAGGCGAACCATTTGCGGGCGTTGTCGTGGTGGCGGTAGTCGAACCAGGTCTCGCCGGCTTTGTAGGCGATGACGGCGCCGCGTTCGGGTTCGGCTTCGTTCGTGAGGCCGCGGTCGAGCCAGGCTTCGCGGGCGGCGATGAGCTCGGCGACGGGCGGGGGGATGGGCTCGGGTTGGATGACGCGCAGCGCGCCGTCGTCCTCGGGTTCGGCGCCGGCGGCGGGGGCTTCGGGGGGCGCGGGGGGGGCGTCGAGGAGCGAGGGGCGGGGGTCGAGGCGGCCGTCGGCGATGAGGCGGCGGACCTCCTGCTCGCGGGCGAGGATGGCGGAGAAGGCGGCGGGCTCGGTGTATTCGGTGCCGCGGTCGTCGTCGCGGACGGCGGCGTAGGCGGCGGCGGCGTCGGCGTAGCGGCCGGCGTAGAAGAGGGCGTCGGCGGCGAACCAGCCGATCTGATAGGCGTTCTGGGCGTCGGGGTACTGCGCGAGGTAGTTCTGGTAGCCGACGGCGGCGAGGGCGTATTCGCGGCGGGCTTCGTCGGCGGCGGCGGCGTCGCCGGCTTCGCCGTCGGGGCGGAGGGCCTGGGCGCGGGCGTGGTGCCAGGTGGCGGCCTCGAGGATGGCCTGCTCCATGAGGCGGGCGGCGGCGGCGAGGGCTTCGGGGTCGTCCTGGTTGGCGCGGTGCCAGGGGGTGCCCTGGCCGTAGAGCGCGGCGAGGCGGTCGCGCTCGGCGAAGGCGTCGGCGGTCTTCTGGAGGCGCTCCTGGGCGGCGATGAGGCGGGCGTGGACCGCGGGGTTCTGGGGGTCGAGGGGGAAGCGGTCGAGGAGGTGGCGGGCGACGGCGATGGCGTCGTCGTACCGGGTGTTGGCGTGGAGGGTGTCGACGATGGCGCGGAGCAGCTCGGCGTCGTAGGGGCGCTCGCCGGTGACGTGGGCGAGGACGCGGGGGAGGCCGGCGTCGGGGTCGGGTTCGCCGTCGCCGTCCCAGTCTTCTTCCTGGATGGAGGCGGCGAGGTATTCGATGGCTTCGTCGCGGAGCGCGGACTCACCTTTGCCGGTGCGGGCGACCTGGTCGTCGCTGAACTCGATGAGCTCGCGGAAGCGGTCGATGGCCTGGGGGTAGCGGTCGAGGCGGTAGTGGGTCCAGGCGAGCTTGTAGAGGGCCTTGTCGTAGTAGGGGCTGTCTTTGTAGCCGAGGACGCGCTCGTAGGCGGCGAGGGCGGCGTCGAGGTCGCCGGCGTCGAAGTGGTGCTCGCCGATGCGGGTCCAGGTCTCGGCGGCGAAGCGGCTGTCGGGGTAGCGTTCGACGAGGGTGGTGAAGGCGGCGAGCGCGGCGTCGCCGCGGCCGGTCTCGGCGAGGCAGTAGCCCATGAGGTAGTGGGCGCCGTCGATGCCGCGGGCGTCGGGCCAGGTGGTGACGAGGCGGTCGAGGAGCTCGATGGTGCGGCCGTAGTCGCGCTCGGGTTCGATGGGCGCTTCGGCGAGGCGGCCGGCTTCGTGGTCGGCGAGGTTGCGGTCGTAGGCGTCGAGGGCGCGGAGGTAGCGGTCGGTCTGCTGCTCGAAGTGCAGCTCGGCGAGGCGGAAGAGGGTGTCGGGGGTGTAGCGGGCGTCCTCTGGGTAGCGGGCGAGGAAGGCTTCGAATTCGGTGATGGCGGCGTCGCGGCGGCGGCGCTCTTCGTCGGCGAGGCGGTCGAGCGCGGCGGCGTGGCGGCGTTCGATGGTCTGGCGGCGGCCGGCGGCGCGGTGGTCGCGGACGCGGGTGAGGTCGCTCTGGTAGTCGGCGGCTTCGCGGGTGAAGGCGTCGGCGGCGGCGGCGAAGGCGGCGAGGTCGATGCGGTCGGGGGGCGTGGGGTCGGTGGGGGTGTCGGTGGTGGCGGTGTCGGCGGTGGCGGGTGCGGCGGTGGCGGGTGCGGTGGGCGTATCGGCGGCGGGTGCCGTGCCGTCGGCGGCGGGCGCGGCGGCGGGCGGGGGGTCGGCGGGCGCGGCGAGGGCTGGGGGGGCGAGGAGCGGCGCGAGGCCGAGCGCGAGGCGGGCGAGGCGGGTCACGTCAGCCGCCGCCGGGGCGCGTCGGGCTCTGGAGGGTGTCGTCGAAGCGCACCTTCGGTCGCTCGGTGAGGTCGGTGGCGACGCCGCCGTCTTCGTAGCCGACGATCTCGACGGTGATCTGCTCGCCGGCGTCGACATGGAAGGTGTGCGAGGAGCGGAGCGTGAAGACGTAGCTCTGGAGGTAGCTGAAGACGCCGAAGCCGTCGCCGCGGTAGACCATCACGACGGCGAGGGTGTGGTCGCCGGGCACGATCGCGTCGCGCCAGAGCTCGATCTCGGTCTCGTCGTCGAGCGCGCCGGTGGCGTCGGTGCGCTCGAAGATGAGCTCGCCGTCGAGGCGGTAGCTGACGTGTTCGAGGCGGAAGCTCGATCCCATCTCGTTGCGGTGCACGATGCGGGCGCTGGCGGCGGCGATCTCGCTTTGGAGCACGGTCTCTTCGAGCGCGGCGAGGCGGCTCTTGTGGCGGAAGACCTCTTCCTTGAGCGCGGCGACGCGCTGTTCGATCTCGGTGATGCGGCGGCGGTGAGCGGCGGGATCGGCGGGGGGATCCGCGGCGGCGAGGCTGGCCCAGAGGAGGCTGAGGGCGATGGCGCTGCGCGGGCGCGGGTGCATGGAGGGGGCGGTCCGAGGTGAGAAGGTCAGGGCGTGGCGGTAGCACGGCGGGGGCCGCGGTGTCAAGTCGGGGCGCCGCGGGGAGGTGGGCGAAAGCCGTTGTAGATCGGCGGGTTGGCTACCAGTCGTCGCGGGCTTCGCCCCAGCGGCCGGCGGCGGTGAGGGCGTCGGCGATGGCCTTGTGGAGCGCGTCGAGGCCCTGGCCGGTGACGGCGGAGATGGGGAAGACGGAGACGTCTTCGCCGAGGGCGGCGCGGACGGCGTCGAGCTGTTCGGCGACCTCGGGGCGGTCGCACTGCGAGAGCGCGACGAGGGTGGGGCGGGTGAGGAGGTCTTCGTCGTAGCGGCCGAGCTCGTGGCGGAGCGCGTGGTAGTCGGCGATGGGGTCGCGGCCGGGGGCGAGGTCCTGGGTGACGAGGAAGACGAAGAGCGCGGTGCGCTCGATGTGGCGGAGGAAGCGGTGGCCGAGCCCGGCGCCGTCGGCGGCGCCTTCGATGAGGCCGGGCATGTCGGCGACGACGTAGCTGCGGGCGACGTCGACGGCGACGACGCCGAGGTTGGGGGTGAGGGTGGTGAAGGGGTAGTCGGCGATCTTGGGGCGGGCGCGGCTGATGCGGCTGATGAGGGTGGACTTGCCGGCGTTGGGGAAGCCGACGAGGCCGACGTCGGCGATGAGCTTGAGCTCGAGGCGGATGGCGCGCTCTTCGCCGCGGCCGCCGGGTTTGGCGAAGTCGGGGGTGCGGCGGGAGGGGGTGGCGAAGGCGGCGTTGCCGCGGCCGCCGTTGCCGCCGCGGACGATGACGTAGGTGGCGTCGGGCTCGATGAGGTCGACGAGGAGCTCGCCGGTCTCGGCGTCGAAGGCCTGGGTGCCGACGGGGACGCGGACGCGGACGTCGGCGCCGTCGGCGCCGGTCATGTTGGCGGCGCCGCCGGGGCGGCCGTTGTCGGCGCTGTAGGTGCGGCGGTAGCGGAGGTCGAGGAGCGTGGCGAGGTTGGGGTCGGCGTAGAGGATGACGTCGCCCCCGCGGCCGCCGTCGCCGCCGTCGGGGCCGCCGCGGGGCACGTACTTCTCGCGGCGGAAGCTGACGCAGCCGTCGCCGCCGTTGCCGGAGCGGACCGTCAGCTCTGCTTCGTCGATGAACTTCACCGGGAGGTCTCCGGGCGGGGCGCCTTCACTCGCGACGGCGGCGCCGGGGAGGGCGGCGGCGCGAGCAGTGCAGGCTCAGACCGCCTGTTCGGCCGCCGGGACCTCGCGGGCGTAGGGCTCGGCGTAGACGGCGACGCGCTTCTTGTCGCGGCCCTTGCGCTCGAACTTGACGTAGCCGTCGGCGAGCGCGAACAGGGTGTAGTCGCGGCCGACGCCGACGTTCTCGCCGGGGTGGATGCGGGTGCCGCACTGGCGGACGATGATGCCGCCAGCGCGGACGAACTGCCCGTCGAAGCGCTTGACGCCGCGGTACTTGGGGTTCGAGTCGCGGCCGTTGCGGGTGCTGCCCTGGCCTTTCTTGTGTGCCATCTTCGCTTGCTCCCTCGGGTGGCGGGCGTGGGCCGGATCAGGCGCTGATGCCGGTGATCTTCAGCTCGGTGTAGTACTGACGGTGGCCCTGCTTCTTGTGGTAGCCCTTCCGCCGCTTCTTCTTGAAGACGATGATCTTCTTGGCGCGGGCCTGGCGCACGATCTGCGCCTCGACGGCGGCGCCTTCGAGGAGGGGGGTGCCGATTCGGGTCTGGCCCTCGCCGCCGAGGAGGAGCACGTCGCCGAGGCGGACGCTGTCGCCCTTCTCGCCGTCGAGCTTCTCCACCCGCAGGGTCTGCCCTTCGCTGACGCGGTACTGCTTACCGCCGGTCTTGATGATCGCGTACATGGAGTCTTCCGTCGCCGGGATGGCCCCCGCGGGGGGCTTCAAGTCTCTCGTCGGCTCGGGGCACGGCTGCGCACGCACGAGTCGACGGGCGGCGAAGGGTATGGGGATCTCGGGGGCTTGTCAACGATTGTGATCGGCGCGGGCGACGTGGGCGGCGAGCGCGGCGGGATCGGGGGGGCGGATGACGCCGTGCTCGGTGATGATCGCGGTGACGAGGCGGGCGGGGGTGATGTCGAAGGCGGGGTTTTCGACGGCGACGCCCTCGGGCACGATGCGGGTGGGGCCGACGTGGGTGACCTCGCGGTCGGGGCGGCGCTCGATGGCGATCGCGGATCCGTCGGGGGTGGCGAGGTCGAGGGTGCTGGTGGGGCCGGCGACGTAGAAGGGGAGGCCGTGGGCAGCGGCGAGGACGGCGAGGCCGTAGGTGCCGATCTTGTTGGCGACGTCGCCGTTGGCGGCGATTCGGTCGGTGCCGACGATGACGGCGTCGATCTCGGCGCGGGCCATCATGAAGGCGGCCATGCCATCGGTGATGACATGGGTGGGGATGCCTTCGCGGTGGAGCTCCCAGGCGGTGAGGCGGGCGCCTTGGAGGAAGGGGCGGGTCTCGTCGGCGTAGACGCGGGTGAGGCGGCCGTCGCGCCAGGCGCGGCGGATGACGGCGAGCGCGGTGCCGTCGCCGCCGGTGGCGAGCGCGCCGGTGTTGCAGTGGGTGAGGACGCGGGCGCGCTCGGGGAGGAGCGCGGCGCCGTGGCGGCCGATGGCGGCGCACATGGCGCGGTCTTCGTCGTGGATGGCGATGGCTTCGGCTTCGAGCGCGGCGCGGGCGTCGGCGACGGGGGCGGTGGCGAGGGCTTCGAGGCGGGTCTGCATGCGGCGGAGCGCCCAGAAGAGGTTGACGGCGGTGGGGCGGGTGGCGGCGAGGCCGTCGAGGGCGTCGCGGAGCGCGTCGAGGCGGGGTTGGCGGTGGCGGGCGGCGAGCGCGACGCCGTAGGCGGCGGTGATGCCGATGGCCGGGGCGCCGCGGACGACCATGGCCTTGATGGCGTCGGCGACGGCGGGCCAGTCGGTGCAGACGACGGTGGTCTCTTCGGTGGGGAGCAGGCGCTGGTCGAGGAGGGCGAGCGCGTCGCCGCGCCAGTCGATCACGGGGGGGGCGGCGGGCTTCACGGGCGTCTCCGGGGGACTTGGGGGCGACGGTGGGTGCGGCGTGGGGGAGATGCCGGCGGGGCGGTCAGCGGAGCGACTCGAGCTTGCGGGTGACGATGCCGGCCTTGCTGCCGCGGGGGTGCACGTTGAGGTAGGCCTGATAGGCGTTCTTGGCCTGTTCGCGCATGCCGGCGCGCTCGTAGGCGGTCGCGAGGCCATACATGCCGTCGGCGTAGCGGGGGTTCTTCTCGAGCGAGCGTTCGAAGTGGCGGATGGCCTGCGAATGGCGGCCGGCGTCGAGCTCGCACCAGCCGAGGCTGGCGAGGGGCTCGGGGCTCTGCGGGCGCTGGCGGGCGGCGTCTTCGAAGACGCGGCGGGCCTGGGCGGCCTTGCCTTGTTCGAGGAGGCGGTTGCCGCGGTCCATCAGGTCGTCGAAGGATTCGGCGCGCGGTTCGGGGTCGGGCCGGGCCTTGGGGTCGGGTTTGGGGTCGGGTTTGGGGTCGGGCTTGGGGGGCGCGGGGCGTTCGACGGGGGGCGGGGGCGGCGGCGCGGCGTCGGGGACGTCGGCGTCGACGGCGGCGGGGTCGATCGCGCCGGGCAGACCGGCGAGGAGGCGGCGGGCGGGCTCGTTCTCGGGGTTGCGGGCGAGGAGCGCTTCGAGGACGCCGCGGGCCTCGGCGGCGCGGCCGGCGGTCTTGAGCGCGAGCGCGTGCAGCCAGGGGGCGCGCGGGAGCGCGCGGGCGTCGGGGGTGAGCAGGTCGAGGCGGGCGGCGGCGGCCGCCGGCTCGGGGCCGTAGAGCGGGAGCGCGGCGGTGATGAGCGCGGCCTCGGCGGCGGCGCCGGGCTCGGCCTTGGCCTGTTCGAGGTAGGCGGCGGCGAGCTCGGCCTCGCCGCGGAGGCGGTGCAGCTCGGCGAGCGCGAGGCGGAGGCCGGGCACGTCCTGGCCGAGGGTGCGGGCGTCGGTGAGCGCGCGGTCGGCGGTGGCGAGCTCGGCGTCGGCGCGGGCGGTGTCGCCGTCGGCGCGGGCGTACTCGGCGCGGGCGAGCGCGACGCGGGCGACGCCGGCGTGGGCGCGGGCGGCGAGCGCGGGATCGGCGGGCGGAGCGCCGAGGAGGCGGAGGGCTTCTTCGTAGGCGTCGAGCGCCTCGCCGAGCGCGACCTCGCTGTCGCGGGTCCAGGCGGCGGCGGCGCGGTCGAGGGCGCGGGTGACGTCGGGCGCGCCGGCGAGCGGCGGCGCGGGCGCGACGGGGAGCGGGTCGCGGGGGCGGACGAAGTTGTCGTAGACGAAGTAGCCGACGCCGGCGAGGGCGAGCATGGTCAGCACGCCCATGAGGAAGCCGCGGCCGGTGCCGTTCTGCGCTTGCGCGGCGTAGGTGGGCGGGGCCTCGCCGTCGAAGGCCATGTCGAGGCCGCCGGTGCTGTCGCGGTGCGGGGGGAGGCCGTCGCGGCGCGGTCCGGGGCGGCCGGGGGGCGCGGGGCGGCGGACGCCGTCGACGACGACGCTCTCGCGGGTGCGCGGGGCGGCGCGGCAGCGCCGGCGGCGGGCAGTCCGGGCGCGCTGTCGCGGTGCGCGGGGAGGCGGCTGGAGCTGGCGCGGGCGGGCGGCGGGCGGACGGAGCCGGTGCCGGCGGGCGGAGCGAGCCGGTGTTGTTGGGCGGGCGCAGCGAGCCGGTGTTGGGCGGTCGCAGCGAGCCGGTGTTGGGCGGGCGGCGCATGCCGGGCGGCGGCGGGCCGAGCGGGGCGCTCGGCGGCCGCGGCGGCGGCGGGGCGGCGGGCGGCGGCGGGGCGCTCGGCTGCGGGCGGCGCGGCGGCGCGGCGGCGGGCGCGCGGCGCGGGGGCGCGGGCGGCGGGCGGCCGTGCAGCGAGGGGCGGGCGCTGATCCGGTTGGGCGGCGCGGAGACGACGGGCGGGGGGCCCGAGGCGGGGCGTCCTGCCGGGCGGGCGCCGAGGTCGTCGAGGATCGGGGGCGCGATCGGGGGGCCGACGGAGAGGTCGAGGCCGCCGAGGGGGCGGTCGGGGGCGACGCGGGGCGGCGGCGAGGGGTCGATCTCGAGCGGCGCGAACATGCTGCTCGGCTGGTAGAGGTCGCTCTGGGCGTCGAGCCCTTGCAGGCGGACGTCGCTGACGTCGAGGAGGTCTTCGCGGTTGGCGGGGGGCCGGGGCGGCGCGTCGGCGGCGACCGGGGGCTCGGAGCCCTTGCCGGTCTCGAAGTAGTGGGCGAGCTCGATGAACTGCCCGATGGGCTTCCAGCTCTCGCCGGTCTTGCTGACCTCGTCGTCGCGGCTGACCTTGCGGTCGCGGATCCAGTGGCGGAGGGTGCCGATGTCGTCGAACGAGAGCTGGGTGCCGTCACGGCGGCGGACACGCCAGCGCACGGGGCGCTCGGGGCGAGGGTCGAGGGTGCCGAGGCCGTCGGAGAACGGGCCGTCGTCGGGCTCGACCCGGAAGATGTGGCCGCAGTGGGTGCACTTGACGGTGATCGCCGCCTCGGAGACGCGCGCGTCGTCGATCTCGTAGGCGGTGCCGCACTTCTCGCACTCGACGTTCACCGGGCTCCGTTCACGCCGCGCATCCGGCGGCGGTACTCGGCGAGCGCGCGTCGCGCTTCGGGTTCGCGGTTGTTCTGATGCAGCGCGAGGGCGAGGTAGCGCCAGACGCGGGGGTCGTCTTCTTCGCGCGTGAGGGCTTGGAGGAGGTTGGTGGCGGCGTCGTAGTGACCGGCGTCGTAGGAGGCGACGGCCTGCGCGAGGCGCTTGGAGGGGGGCGCGGCGGCGGCGGGCGCCTCGGCGTCGATGGGGGGCGGGAGGCTCATCCAGTCGAGGGCGACGGCGACGAGCACGATCGCGGCGACGGCGAGGAAGCCGGCGGCGATGGCGGCGAGGACGACGCCGAGGCCGACGCGCTCCTCTTGCGGTTCGCGGGGGGCGGCGGCGGCGGCGGCGCGGGTCTCGGGGCGGCCGCGGTCGCGGTTCTCGCCGATGCGGCCGCCGTGGCGGTCGCTGGCGCGGGTGGTGTCGAGCGCGAGGAGCTCTTCGGCGGGCGCGCGGACGCCGAGGCGGCCGGCGAGCTCGGGGAAGGCGTCGACCTCGTGGAACTCGCCGTCGCCGCGGGCGACGCGGACGCCGCGGATGTCGGGCTTGCCTTCGAGCCAGGCGACGACGGCGTCGACGGTCATCAGCTCGTAGACGACGCCGCGCTCGTTGCGGACCCGCCAGCCGACGGGGGGCGCGTCGGCGAGGAGGAGCGGGGCCTCGCTCATCGCCTGCTCGACGTAGCCCTGGTCGACGACGCGGGTGGACTCCTCTTCGTCTTCTTCGCCGTGGTGGCCGCCGGCGAGGGGCAGGTCGAGGCTGTCGCGGAGCGCCTCGGGCGGGATCTGCACCATGAGGTTGCCGCGGGTGGCCTCTTCGTCGTCGTCGAAGGCCGCGAAGCCGCCGTCGAGCGAGCCGAGGCCGCGCTCGGTGCGCTCGATGGTGGGCTCCTGCCCGAAGCGGAAGCCGCCGCCGCCGCCCCATTGGTCGTCGGGTTCGCCGCGGCCGAGGAGGCGGCCGAGGTCGAGCGGATCGGCGTCGTCGCCGGTGGGCATGGCGCCGAGGCCGCCGCCGGGGCCGTCTTCGAGGGTGTCGGGGGCGCGGCCGAGGGCGCCGAAGTCGAGCGGGTCGGCGTCGAGGCCGAGGCCCTGGATGGGCGGGTAGCGGTCACGGCCGCCGCGGGGCGGGAGGCTCTGGCCGCGGGGGCCGGCGGCGGTGGCGGGCAGGGTGCGGCCGCACGAGACGCAGGGCCGGCCGAGGGCGCCGTCGTCGTTGCGCGCACCGCACTGGGGACATCGCACCGTCATCGCGCGCAGCGTGCCACAGGCCGGGGTCGATGGCCAAGTCGCCTGTCGGGGGTCGCGCGGGCTTCAGCCGTCGTAGGGCGAGACCCAGTCGGTGGCGATGGTGCGGCGGCCGACGTCGGGGAAGTCGATGACGAGCCGGGGGGTGGAGCCGTGGGCCTTGACCTGCTCGACGACGCCGACGCCGAGCTGGGCGTGCAGCACCTTCATGCCGCGGCGCCAGCCCATGCCGCCGCCGCCGAAGTCGTCGGCCGGGATCGGGTCGCTGTAGAGCGACTCCTCGCGGGCGCGGGCGGCGTGGCGGTCGAAGCTCTGCGGGCGCACCGGCGCGGGGCGGCGGCGCATCGGGGGGGGCTCGGGCTGGAAGCGGGCTTCGAGCGCGTCGGCGGGCAGCTCGCGCAGGAAGCGGCTCGGGCGGTTGCGCTTGACGTCGGCGAAGCTGCGTCGCTCGCGCGACCAGGTCAGCACGAGGCGGTGGCGGGCGCGGGTGATCGCCACGTAGCACAGCCGCCGCTCCTCCTCGATGGTGTCGTCTTCGATCGAGCGGTGGTGCGGGAAGATGCCCTCTTCGAGCCCCATGAGGAAGACGACGGGGAACTCGAGCCCCTTGGCGGCGTGCACGGTCATGAGCGAGACGGCGCCGAGGCGGGGGTCGGCGACGTCGATCTCGCTGATGAGCTTGACGGTCTCGAGCCACGCCGCGAGCGTCGGCGCGGGCGCTTCGGCCTCGAAGGTGGAGAGCGCGAGCAGGAGCCGCTGCACGTTCTCGTAGCGGTCGCGGTCCTGCTCACCGGCGGCGGCGGCGACGCGCAGATCGGTGAGGAAGCCGGCGGCTTCGAGCGCCTCGGTGACGCGAGTGGCGGCGCCGCGGAGGTCGAGGGCGCGGCCGTCGTCGTCGAGGAGCTCGCGGTGGGCGGTGATGACGGCGACGAACGCGTCGACCCCACTCGCGGCGCGGCCGCGGAGCTCGCCGGCGTCGAGCGCGGGGCCGGCGGCCTCCCACAGCGAGCAGTCGCGGGCGTCGGCGACGGCGGCGAGGCGGGCGAGGCTCTTGTCGCCGACGCCGCGCGAGGGGGTGTTGACCGCGCGGCGGAAGGCGACGTCGTCGTGTGGGTTGACGAGGAGCCGCACGTAGGCGAGCGCGTCCGCCACCTCGGCGCGGTCGTAGAAGGAGCGCCCGCGCACCACCGTGTGCGGGATCGCGAGCAGCCGCAGGCCCTCTTCGACGTCGAGCGAGAGGTGGTTGGCGCGCATCAGCACCGCGATCTCGCCGGGCGCGATCCCGTCCTCGCTGCAGAGCTGCGCGATCCGGCCGGCGATCCAGGCGCCCTCGCGCCGGCCCTCGGCCGCCTCGTGCAGCTCGATCCGCATCCCGTCGGTGCGCTCGGTCCACAGCGCCTTGCCGAGCCGGCGGCGGTTGTTGGCGATGACCTCGTTGGCCGCGGTGAGGATGTGCTGGTGGCTGCGGTAGTTCTGTTCGAGGCGCACGACCTGCGCGCCGGGGTACTCGTCGGGGAAGCGGAGGATGTTCTCCACCTCGGCGCCGCGCCAGCCATAGATCGACTGGTCGTCGTCGCCGACGACGAAGAGGTTGGGGCCGGGCGCGGGCGTCTCGGGCGGGGCGAGCAGCTTGAGCCAGCGGTACTGCGCGGCGTTGGTGTCCTGGAACTCGTCGACGAGGATCCAGCGCCACTGCGCGCGGTAGCGGGCGGCGATGGCGCGCTCGTGGGCCAACAAGTCGGCGGGGCGCACGATGAGGTCGCCGAAGTCGAAGGCGTCGGCGCGCTCCAACAGCTCGTCGTAGTCGGCGCCGAGGCGGGGGCCGTCGAGCTTCTTCGCCCACTCGAGCGGCAGCGAGACGGCGGCCGCGCCCTCGCCGGCGTTCTTGGCCTGGTCGAAGAAGCGGCGCAGCACCTTGGCGTCGGCGGCCTTGAGCTCGACCTGCTGGCGCGCCGCGGCCTGCCGGATCATGTCGAGCTGGTCGCCGTCGTCGTAGATCGAGAACGAGCGGCTGCGCCCGAACCACTCGGCGTGGCGGCGGAGGAAGCGGGCGCCGAGCGCGTGGAAGGTGGAGATCTGGAGCGGCGGGGCCTCGCTGAGCCCGAGCAGCTCGGCGACGCGCTCGCGCATCTCGCGGGCGGCGCGGTTGGTGAAGGTGAGCGCGAGGATGCTCTCGGGGCGCTCGCCCTCGGCGAGCAGGCGCGCGATGCGGCGGGTGACGACGCGGGTCTTGCCGCTGCCGGCCCCGGCGAGGAGCAGGAGCGGGCCTTCGCCGTGGCGGACCGCCTCGCGCTGGATCGGGTTGAGCCCGGCGAGCGGGTCGAGGGGGGCGTCGGGGGGAAGCGCGCTCACTCGACGGTCACGCTCTTGGCGAGGTTGCGGGGCTGGTCGACGTCGGTGCCCTTGAGGTCGGCGACGTAGTAGGCGAGGAGCTGGAGCGGCACGGTCGTGGCGAACGGCTGCAGCGCCTGCTCGATGCGGGGCACGCGGAGGATGTCGTCGGCGAACGCCTCGATGCCGCCGTCGCCCTCGGTCGCGACCGCGATCACCCGGCCGAGGCGGGCGCGGACCTCTTGCAGGTTGCTCGCGGTCTTGTCGTAGTGGCTGCCCTCGGGCGTGATCACCACCACCGGCATCTCCTCGTCGATCAAGGCGATCGGGCCGTGCTTCATCTCGCCGGCGGCGTAGCCCTCGGCGTGGATGTAGCTGATCTCCTTGAGCTTGAGCGCGCCTTCGAGCGCGATCGGGTAGTTCTCGCCGCGGCCGAGGTACAAAAAGTCCCGCGCGTGCACGTACTTCGAGGCGATCTGCTCCACCTTCTCGGCCTGCGAGACGAGCCCTTCGACGACGCCGGGGATCTGCACGAGCGCTTCGAGGCGGGCGCGGGCGTCGGCCTCGTTCATCGTGCCGCGGCGGCGGCCGAGCCAGACGGCGAAGAGGTGGAGCGCGAGCATCTGGGTCATGAACGCCTTGGTCGAGGCGACCCCGATCTCGGGCCCGGCGTGGGTGTAGACGATGTCGTCCGACTCGCGGGCGATGCTGCTCTCGATCACGTTGCAGATCGAGAGGATGCGCGCGCCGCGGCGGCGGGCCTCCTTGAGCGCGGCGAGGGTGTCGGCGGTCTCGCCCGACTGGCTGATCGCGATGAAGAGCGAGCGGTCGGTGACGAGCGGGTCGCGGTAGCGGAACTCGCTGGCGAGGTCGACCTCGACGGGCACGCGGGCGCACTGCTCGATGACGCGCTTGGCGACGAGGCCGGCGTGCCAGGCGGTGCCGCAGGCGCAGATGTAGATGCGGTCGAGCTTCGCGATGGCGGCGGCGTCGAGGTGCACGTCTTCGAGGTGCACGTCGCCGCGTTCGAGCGAGACCCGGCCGCGCAGGGTGTCGGTCATCGCGCGCGGCTGCTCGTGGATCTCCTTGAGCATGAAGTGCTTGTAGCCGCCCTTCTCCGCCTGCGAGGGGGTCCAGGTGATGTGCTTGCGCGCGCGCTCGACCGGCTCGCCGGCGAGGGTGGTGATGCGGGCGCCGTCGCGGGTGAGCACGACGAGCTCCCCCTCGTGCAGGAAGACGACGTCGCGGGTGTGGCTGAGCAGCGCGGGGATGTCGCTCGCGAGGAAGGTCTCGCCGTCGCCGAAGCCGACGACGAGCGGGCTCGCGTTCTTGGCGGCGACGATCTTGTCGGGCTCGTTCGCCGAGATCACCGCGATCGCGTAGCTGCCCTCGACCTCGGCGAGCGCGCCGCGCACGGCGGCTTCGAGGTCGTCGCCGCGGTCGCAGCGCTCGCGGATGAGGTGGCTGAGGATCTCGGTGTCGGTCTCGGAGAGGAAGCTGTGGCCGCGCGCTTCGAGCCCGGCGCGGAGCGGGAGGTGGTTCTCGATGATGCCGTTGTGCACGACCGTGATCGGGCCGGCGGTGTGCGGGTGGGCGTTCTCTTCGGAGGGGCGGCCGTGGGTGGCCCAGCGGGTGTGGCCGAGGCCGAGCTTGCCTTCGAGTGGTTCGCGGCGGATCTGCTCGACGAGCTTGTGCAGCTTGCCGACCGAGCGCACGACGCGGGTGGAGCGGCCGTCGAAGATGGCGAGCCCCGCCGAGTCATAGCCGCGGTATTCGAGGCGTTCGAGGCCGCCCAGCAAGATCTCCGCGCTCTGCCGCGGGCCGACGTAGCCGACGATGCCGCACATGGTTCAGTCCTTGTCCTGCGTGGTTTCCGGCGCCGCGCTGCTCGCCTTCTCGGCGGCGAGCGTCGCGCGGCGGCGGGCGGCCCAGCCGGCGACGATCGCCTGCCGCCCGCGGCTCAACGCGAGCGCGTCGGCCGGAACATCCTGCGTGATCGTGCTGCCCGCGCCGACGAAGGCGCCGTCGCCGACGGTGACGGGCGCGACGAGCTGGGTGTCGGAGCCGATGAAGGCGCCGGCGCCGATGCGGGTTTCGAACTTGGAGACGCCGTCGTAGTTGCAGGTGATCGTGCCCGCGCCGATGTTGGCGCCGGCGCCGATCGTGGCGTCGCCGAGGTAGCTGAGGTGGCTCGCCTTGGCGCCGGGGCCGAGGGTGGCCTTCTTGGTCTCGACGAAGTTGCCGACCTTGGCGCGCTCGCCGAGCACGGTGCCGGTGCGCAGCCGCGCGTAGGGCCCGACGTGGCAGCCGGGGCCGATCCGGGCGTCTTCGATGTAGGAGCCGGCGTGGATGACGACGCCGTCGCCGACCTCGGCGTCGACGAGGCGGCAGCCCATCTCGATGGTGCAGCCGGCGCCGATCCGGGTGCGGCCGAGCAGCATGACGCCGGGCTCGATGACGGTGTCGGGGCCGACCTCGACGCCGGCGTCGAGGGTGACCCGGTCCGGGTCGACGAGGGTGACGCCCGACCACATGAGCCGCGCGCGCAGCACCGCCTGCATCCGGCGCTCGGCGGCGGCGAGGTCGGCGCGGTCGTTGACGCCGTTCGCCTCGGCGGCCGCCGCGCCCGAGAGCACCCAGGCCGAAGCGCCGCCGCGGCCGACGGCCTCGGCGACGATGTCGGTGAGGTAGTACTCGCCCTGCGCGTTGTCGGCGTCGAGGCGGTCGAGGGTCTCGAAGAGGAAGCGCGCGTCGACCCGGTAGACGCCGGCGTTGACCTCGTCGATCGCGCGCATGTCGGGGCCGGCGTCGCGGAACTCCACGATCCGCAACAATTTTCCGTCGTCGCTGCGCACGAGGCGGCCGTAGTGGCCGGGGTCGTCGAGGCGCATGCCGAGCACGCCGACGGTCGCGCCGGCGGTGTGGCGGTCGAGCTCTTCGATGACGTGGGTCGCGAGGGTGGGCACGTCGCCCGACAAGATGAAGACGTCGCCGTCGAAGCCTTCGAGCGCGGCGCGGGCGCAGAGCACGGCGTGGGCGGTGCCGCGCTGCTCCTCCTGGATGGCGACCTCGATCGGGGCGTCGGGGAAGGCGCCGCGCAGATAGGCTTCGACGCGGTCGCGCTGGTGGCCGAGCACGACGACGACGCGGGTGGCGCCGAGCGCGAGCGCGCTCTGGACGGGGTAGTGGATCATGGGCCGGCCGGCGACGGGGTGGAGCACCTTGACCGTCGCCGAGCGCATCCGGGTGCCGAGCCCGGCCGCCATGACGACGACCGCCTTCGCCCGCTCGCCGTGCGGCGCCGCCGCCGTCATCGTCTGACCCGTCTCGGCCACCGTCGCCTCCGTCGTCGTGTTCCCGGCGGGTATCGCCAATCCGCCGGATCGCTGTCAATGGCCCGGGGCCCGCTCCCCCGGGTGGCGACCCCGCGCGCGGCCGGGGCATCCATCGGGAGATGGCCGGCGCCCGCGGCACGTTGCCCGCGACCGTAACGCTCGGTTACCCTGCGGGTGTCGGCGCCGTTTTGCACGCAAAGGATCCTGAGGAGAAGCTCATGTCGCTCAAGGCGAGCAAGCTGTGGATGGACGGGAAGCTCGTCCCGTTCGAGGACGCCAAGGTCCATGTCCTCACCCACACCCTGCACTATGGCTACGGGGTCTTCGAGGGCATCCGCGCCTATCGCCGGGAGAGCGGCGAGAGCCATGTCTTCCGCCTCGAAGAGCACGTCCGCCGGCTCTTCGAGAGCGCGCAGATCCTCGGGCTCGACATGCCCTTCAGCCGGGGCGAGATCCTCGAGGCGTGCGTCGAGACGCTCAAGGCCAACGACTTCGACGAGGCCTATCTGCGGCCGATCGTCTTCCTCGGCAGCGAGGCGATGGGGCTCGGGGCGCTGAGCAACAAGGTGCATGTGGCGATTGGCACCTGGAAGTGGGGCGCCTACCTCGGCGACGAGGGGCTCAAGAAGGGAATCCGCTGCAAGATCAGCAGCTTCAACCGGATGCACGTCAACGCCTTCATGGTGAAGGGCAAGATTTGCGGGCAGTATGTCAACTCTGTCATAGCCAAGCGCGAGGTGATGAAGGCGGGCTACGACGAGGCGATCATGCTCGACACCTCGGGGCACGTCTCGGAGTGCACCGGGGAGAACCTCTTCATGGTCAAGGACGGGCGGGTGATCACGGCGCCGTACGGGGCGAGCATCCTCGGCGGCATCACCCGCGACTCGCTGATCACCATCGCCCGCGACCTCGGTGTCGTGGTCGAGGAGCGGCTGTTCACCCGCGATGAGCTGTATGTGGCCGACGAGATCTTCCTCTCGGGCACGGCGGCCGAGGTGACGCCGGTGCGCGAGGTGGACGATCGGCGGGTCGGCAGCGGGCGGCCGGGGGAGATCACCGGGCGCATCGCGCGGGAATTCTTCGGGATCGTCAAGGGCGACCTCCCGGCGCACCCGGAGTGGCGGCACGTCTATCGCGGCGTCGCCTGAGGGTTCGAGCGCGGGCGCGGCGTCCCGCGGCATGATGCATGCAAGACTTCTCGGGGTCGCGTCTCGACGACGCGAGACCAGCGCGAGGAGAGCACCATGGCCCGCGGAACCGAATTCATCCGAGCCCTCGAGACCCACCGCTCCGAGATGTTCGCCCATCGCCTGCCAGAGCCCGCCACCCTCTCTCCCCGCCTGATGCTCTCGTGGATCCACCACGACAACATGCTCGAAGGTCGCCTCTTCCGCCCCGCGGAGATCGTGCAGGCCCTGCGCGAAGACGACGAGCGCCTCGACAAGTACCTCCACCCGCTGATGCGCCGGATCCGGCGGTACCGCGACACGATCGAGTACGTCTGGCATCAGGCGCACGAGGGCCCGGGGGCGGTCAACCCGGAGACGCTCAAGGAGCTGCACCGGCGGCTGACCCCGGCGGCGAAGGATCGCGGCGGCCTCTACCGGCGGACCTCGCCGGTGCATCGCGACTACTTCCAGAAGATCTGCCCCGCCGACAAGGTGCCCTACCTGCTGCGCAAGGTCTTCGACCAGATCCGCGACGAGTGCGACGAGGCGTGTGATCCGGTGCGGTTCGCGGCCGACATCCACCACCAGCTCATGCACGTCTACCCGTTCCGCCGCAACCCGGGCACGACGACGCGGCTGTTCACCAACCTGCTGCTGCTCTCGCGCGGCTACCCGCCGGCGATCATCTCGGCCGACAACCGCGACGCCTACTACGAGGCGCTCGCGCACCCCGAGTCGGAGAAGCTCGCCGATCTCTTCCAGGACGCGGTCGCGCTGCTGCTCGAGCGCGCCGGCGGCCACAGCGGGCTGCTCCGCGCGGCCTGATCACTCCAGCGGGTCGACGTCGCTCGGCGTCCCGATGAACCCGCCGTCCTCTCCCTTGCGCGCCCGGAACTCATAGGTCGACGCGACGCCGTCGCAGTCGAGGTCGCCGATCGCGCGCGCCACGAAGCCGTCGTCGGTGGGCTCGTAGGCATAGCGGTAGTACTGCGTGCCGACCGGCGCGAAGCCGAGCCCGACCCAGGTGGGGTGGTTCCAGGTGGTCGCGGTCGCGGTGTAGCTGCCGGTGCCGCCGTTCTGGCACGGATCGTCGGGCGGGGTGAGCGGCGCCGCGGGCGGGAGCGGACCGTCGATCGCGCGCATCATGGCGCCCTGGTAGATCTGGCGCAGCGCGACGCGGGCGAGCGACTCCTTGGAGCGGCGGAGGTAGCGGTCGAAGGAGGCGGCGATTCCGGCGGCGGCCACGCCGAAGGTCGCCGCCGTGGCCGGGCCGTCGGAGACGATCCCCGCCTCGTCGATCCGCAGCGCCATGTGCATCGGGTCGCCGGCGCGCTCGGCCCACAGGCGGCTGCCGGCCTCGAAGAGCGGCTTCTGCTCGGGTGAGAGCCGCGGCGCGATCGAGCCCATCGCCGCGAGCGGGATGCTCATCGCGAGGAAGGTGCCGGCGGCGACCGGCGCGCCCTTGGCGGTGCGCGCGATCGCCGCCTCGATCGCCGCCCGGTCGGGCCCGGCGACGAGCACGTCCCCCGCGCGCACGAAGAACATCGGCTGCGTCCCGACGGTGACGACGTGGCCCGGGTGCTCCCCGAACTTCGTCGGCGCGCGCTTCGCGCCGGCCTGCTGGGCGACGAGCTTGTCGATGAGCACCGGCAGCACCCGATCGGCGGTCGCGGCGTCGCCGATCGCGGCGAAGACGAGCAGCGGCGGCTCGGCCTGCTGGAGCGCGGTGGCGGGCGTCGCGAAGGCGAGGTGGCCGGTGAACGCGGCGGCGAGGTCGGCCTGGCTGACGCCGAGCGCGACGGGGAGCGCGTTCTGCGCGATGACGACCTTGCCGCGGAGGTCGCCGCGGTTGCCGGGCAGGAGCGCGAGGGCGCCGTCGAAGAGGCGGCCGAGGTCGAGCGAGAGGCGGGTGAGCGCCATCGAGGGGTCGACGAAGCGGTCGAAGTCGGGGCTCGGCTCCTCGGGCACGAAGATCTGGCGGAGCGCGGCGACGGCGGCCTCGTCGGCGAGGACGCGGACGCGGCCGGTGCGCAGGTCGGCGCCGAGCGAGGCGGCGGCGGCGGGGAAGCGGGCGGCGAAGTGGGCGGCGAGCGGGGCGTCTTCGCCCAGGTCGGGGATCTGCGTCACGATCGGGGCGGTGAAGCCGGCGATGAAGACCCGCGGCCCGGCGGGGAGCCGCAGCGCGGCCCCGGCGGGGCCGTCGGCGAGGCCGCCCGGGGCAGAGAGCCACGCCGCGAACGCCGGGCGCGCGGCGTCGAGCGCGTCGGGCGCGAGCAGGATCGCGGTCCAGCCGGCCTTGTCGCCGACGAGCGCCTGGCCGCCCTTCCAGGTGGCGCGAGCGACGCCGTCGGTCTCGGGGAGGGTGAGCGTGAGCCCGAGGCCGGCCTTGCCGAGCGCGGCGACGAGCTTGCCGCGGTCGGTGACGCGCAGGAGCGCGACGGGCCAGGGGGCGCCGCTCGGGGCGAAGAGGCGGCCGTCGACGGCGAGCGCGAGGCCGGCGGTGGGGTCGACGCCGGCCTCGGTCCAGCCGCTCGCGCTGCGGGGGTCGAAGCCGAGGGTCGCGGTGACCTCGGCCCGCACGGTGTCGGGGCTCATCTCGGGGTCGACGGTGGCGAGCGGGATCATGCCGAGGAGCGCGTCGAGCTCGACGGCGACGGCGTCGACGCGCTCGATGCCGGCGAGGGCGAGGGTGTGCTCGGCGGCGA
>JACKDM010000016.1 GCA_020633515.1 Myxococcales bacterium | reverse complement strand
CTCCGCTGGACCGACATCGACCTCACCCGCCAAGCCATCGACGTCCGCTGCACCGTCTACCGCGGCGTCCTCGGCACCCCCAAAGGCAACCGCGCCCGAACCATCCCCCTCACCGCCGATGCCATCACCGCCCTCCGCCGCTGGCAACCCCACAGCCCCGGCCCCCATGTCTTCGGCGGCACCGACGGCCGCCCCCTCAAGAGCCCCGGACAAGCCAACCGCATGCTCCACCGCACCCTCGAAACCCTCGGCCTCCGCCGCCTCCGCTTCCACGACCTCCGCCACACCTTCGCCTCCCACCTCGTCCTCCGCGGCGTGCCCCTCCGTCAGATCCAGATGCTCCTCGGCCACAGCACGATCAGCCACACCGAACGCTACGCCCACGTCTGCGACACATCCCTCGCCGCCGCCATCGCCACCCTCGAATCCCCGCCCGCCATGGAACATGCCACCGATTCGGCGCCCGCGATGGTACAAGCCACCCTCGCCCCGAGCATCGATCCCATGCAACCCGAACCGCTGGAACATGCCACCACCGGCGCCCGCGCCCGTCCTTCCGAGCGAGGCTTCAAGGCATCGAGACCCGCACCATCGCTCCGTGTCGCCATGCCCCCACCCCCCATCGCCGCGACGCTGCGCCCCAGCACCACGTCACCGCGTCTCATCACCACGCCGCCGCAGCCCGTCGCCATGCCATACGCCTCCTCGCATCCACTGCCCGAACACTCGCCGGCGGGGCGCCGACTCGGCGTGACCGATGTTCCAGGACATGGAATGACGATCCCTCACCTCATCAGCCCTCCCCCACCCTCTCCGCGGCTGGAACAAGGCACCACGCCCTCCGACAAGCGCCCCTCGCGCCTCCGTGCCGTCTGGAGCCGACTCAAGACCTGGCTCCTGCCCGACAATCCTCACGGGATGTCCATGCCGGCCTGATGCTCGGATGCGCCTCGACCGTACCGCCTCAGCGCCGGGACGTGCGCGTTCGAAGACAGTCTCCGGATCGAGTGCGCGTTCTACATCCACGGCGGCTGCGAGGCCGTCGACGAACACATCGCCTTTGTCGCCGGGTTAGGGTCTCGCCAGATCGCGCCAACAGCAGCTCGACCAGACGCCCGACCCTCTCATCGGAGGCCGACCCATCATCCATTGCCCCCGGTCGCTCCCTGCCCTTCGCCGTCTACGTCGCCGCGCACTGCGACATCACCCGTCTCCTCGAGGACGTCGAGCCGGCAGTCTGGTGTTTGGTTGGCACCCTCAAGGCCGTCTGACTCGTTTCCGAGCGCGCCCATCCGGCTGGTCCCTGGACGGCAGCAGGATCCTGCTGCCAACGTTCCTCTGGACTCGCCCTTGACGCGCTCGGTGCCTTGGCGGCGAAGGCCTGCGAGGCCGAGCAGGCAAACGGCCGGAGGCCCGGAATCGGGCCCATCCTGACGCTGAACCGTCGTCCCGTTCTGTCCCCGATTTGTCCCCGGGGGGACAAAGATCACGTCGTTTCGCGATTTGTGTTGACGGGAGGCTGGCGACCCGTCCTTCGCTCCTGATCAGCTCAGGCCGACATCTGGCGCCACCGCTCCCCTTCGGAAACCCGCGCCACATCAGGCTTTCAGCCGACGACATCCTGACGCGGGCAAAAGAAAACCCCCATGGCGAGCGCGTCACCATGGGGGTTCGGGGCAGGGGCGACAGGGTTCGAACCTGCGACCTGCGGATTTGGAGTCCGCTGCTCTACCAGCTGAGCTACACCCCTTCACCGGTGGCGGCGAAGTCGCCCGGCCGCTGCCTGAGCGGCCGGCGCAACATAATCGAGGGTCGGTTGTGGCGTCAACTGCTGATTCGTCGTTTCGCCGCGCGTGCCCTCGGGCGGGCACGGATCGGGAGCATGGACCGGGCAACGCGTTTGCGGAGGGGTGATGGCGGCGGTTGTGGGCGTCGGCGACGACCGGTATGGTAGCGGCCATGGATGCCACTCTCGCGACTCCTCGGCGGCCCGTGGCGGCCCTCATCTCGGTGTGGGGCATTCTCGGGGTCGTGCTGTTGATCGGTTCGGCGCTCTGGCGGTTGGCGCCGCTGGCGGTGGAGCCGATCGCGGCGGGGTCGCTGTCGGTGGGGCATTGGGCGCTGATGCTCGGGTGGGTGGCGTTCAACGCCTATGCCGAGGGGTACCGCGGCTTTCAGAGGCGGTTCAGTCCGCGGACGGCGGCGCGGGCGATCTATCTGGGGCAGAATCCTTCGACGGTGCGGGTGCTGTTGGCGCCGTTGTTCTGCATGGGGTTCTTCGGGGCGACGCGGCGGGTGACGATCAGCGCGTGGGTGGTGCTCGTGGTGGTGATGGGGCTCGTGGCGCTGGTGCGGGCGCTGGATCAGCCGTGGCGGGGGATCGTGGACGCGGGGGTCGTGGTGGGGCTCGGGTGGGGGTTGCTGACGTTGGTGGGGTTCTTCGTCAAAGGCATGAGCGATGGCACGCTGCCCGCCGATCCGCAGGTGACGCCGGTGCGCGGGGGTGAGGCATGACGCGGCGGGATCGGCCGGAGCACGATCCGTCGGCGCGGCTGGCGTCGGTGCGGTCGAGCGCGCGGATGCGACGGGAGCCGGAGGTGGTAGCGGAGCCGGCGGGGCCTGATCCGGTGCAGGTGCTGATGGGGCCGGGGGCGCTGGTGACGTTTGCGCTGGCTGCGGTGGTGGCGGTGTTTCCGTTGGGGTTTCTGACCGATGATCCGCAGTGGTGGGCGGTGATTCCGCCGGGGGCGGCGACGGTGTCGATCGCGGTGGCGCTGGCTTGGGCGGTGAGCTTGCGGCGGCGAGGGGCGGTGCCGTTGTCGGCGGGGCGGTGGTGGGCGGTGGTGGGGGTGATGGTGGCGTTGCTGGTGTTCGCGGCGCTGACGGCGGCGCGGATGCATTGGCAGTCGGCGGGCTGAGGGCGGCGGGTCGGCGCGGTCGTTTCGGTGGCGAGATTGTGGGCGCCGGCTGGGTGGAGCGGCGGCGTGCGGGGCTCGATGGCTGCGATCGAGCGGCGGGATGTCCGGGGCCGGCGGCTGGGTGGAGCGGCGGCGTGCGGGGCTCGGCGGCTGTGATCGAGCGTCAGGATGTCGGAGGCAGCCGGCTGGGTGGAGCGGCGGGGTGCGGGGCTCGATGGCTGCGATCGAGCGTCAGGATGTCGGGGGCAGCCGGCTGGGTGGAGCGGCGGGGTGCGGGGCTCGACGGCTGTGATCGAGCGGCGGGATCTCCGGGCGGAGCGAGCGGTGGTCGACGCGCGCTGGCGGGGCGTGGCGACTCTTCGACGTCTTCGGGGGCGGTGGCGGGGCGCGGCTACTCTTCGTCTTCTTCGTCGTCGAGGCGGGTGTCGACGGGGGGCGCGTCGGCGGGCATCCACTCGGCGAGGGCGGTGATGCGCTGGCGGGCTTCGGCGGCGTCGAGGAACGAGCGGCCGATGGGGACGCGGCGGTCGGCGGAGACGGCGACGACGCGGTAGAGGTGGGCGGCGCGGTCGTGTTCGATCGCGAAGCCGTCGATCTCGGCGAAGGGGAGCTCGGCGCGGGCGCGGAGGAAGGGGGTGCCTTCTTCGACGCGGAGGAGGCCGGGGGCGCGGGTGAGGGTGATGCGTTCGCGGGGGGCCTTGCCGATGAGCCAGATCGCCATCGCGACGAAGATGAGGCCGGCGGCGCCGAACCAGTTGCCGTCGGCGCGCGCGGCGAGGAGGGTCCAGGCGGCCATGGCGATGAGGCCGAGCGCGCTGAGCCAGACGGGCCAGGGCATGGTGAAGAAGACGAGGGTGTCGGGGTCGCGGCGCGCCCAGCGGGCGCCGGCGAGGCGGTCGGCGCGGCCGGTGTGGGGGAGCGGGCCGCGGGGGGCGGTGCGGGCGCGGCGGCGGCGCTCGGCGCGGCTCGGCGCGGGGGCGTCCCTCATGTCCTCTCCGCGCGGCGGTCGCGATCCTGCGGTTGGGGGGCCGTGGGGTGGCCGCACGCTGCGCGCTCTCGTCGCTTCCACCCTTCCGGGTCGTGGGGGCAGGCTCGCTCCGCTCGGCTCATCGGGCGCTCCTCGTCACGAGCGGCGCGGTCGACGCATCACATGCGAGACCGTCACCGTTTGGAGGGCGAAGATGCCGTGGCTGAAGATTGCGTTGCTCGCGGGTGTGTGCTCGACGAGCGTGGCGATGGCGGCCGAGGATCCGGCGCGGCTCGCGCTGCACGCGGAGCTCGGGAGCTTGTATGTCGCCTATCACACCATCCAGCTCGATCGAGGTGGCTCGGAGATCGACTACATCGATGATCTCGGGCAGGAGAATCTGGTGCCGTTCGCGCGGGCGTCGGCCGATCTGCGGCTCGGGGGCAGTCATGTGATCACGTTGATGTACCAGCCGCTCGAGATCGAGAGCCGGCGGACGCTGGCGCGGGATCTGGTGATCGACGACGCGACCTTCACGGCGGGGAGCGCGGTGCGGGCGCGGTATTCGTTTCCGTTCGCGCGGGTGAGCTATCTCTATGACTTCTGGGAGGGCGAAGACGAGCTGGGGCTCGGGGTGTCGTTGCAGTTGCGCAATGCGATCATCGAGTTCGAGGAGATCGGCGGTGACACCTTCCGCAGCCGGCGCGACGTGGGGCCGGTGCCGGTGCTGAAGTTCCGTTGGCGGCAGTCGGTGTCGCCGCGGTGGTTCGTCGGCGCCGAGGTCGATGGCTTCTACGCGCCGATCAAGTACCTCAACGGCGGCGACAGCGACGTGGTGGGTGCCATCGTCGACGCGAGCGTGCGGGCGGGGGTCGAGCTGCGGCAGGGCGCCGAGGCCTATCTCAACCTGCGGTGGCTCGGGGGTGGGGCCGAAGGTGGCGGGGAGGACGATGACAACCCGGGTGATGGCTACAACGAGAACTGGCTGAGCTTCATCGCGCTGAGCCTGGGGTTGAGCTACACCGGGCTGTGATCGCGGCGCTCAGACGTGGCGCCAGACGACGACGCTGCACTGGAAGGCGCCGTTGCCATTGGCGATCGTGTCGTCGTTGACGCGGAGGTAGAGGCGGCTGCCGGGGCCCTGGTAGACCCGCTTGAAGCCGGTGCCGATGTAGAAGTAGCGCCCGTCGAGCTTGCCGAGCAGCGCGTAGGGATGGGTGCCGGGGAGCGGGAACTTGCGGTCGTGGTCGATGTTGTTCCAGCCCTCGGGGCCGTTGCGGCCGGTGAACCACACCCCGGCCCAGATGCTGCCGCTCGCGCTGAATTCGACCATGTCGCCCTGCTGCAGGTCGAGCATGGTGTCGACGTCGCCGGTGTCTTCGCCGACTTGAAACGTGTCCTGGTACACGACCCGCATGGGCACCGGTGCACCGGCCGCGCGTCCGAGTTCACGCGGATCGATCGCCTGAATGGTCCCTTGAGCCATGATGTCTTCTCGCTTTGATGGGCGCCGCAGCGCCGGCTGGGAGGTCCTCGTCGGGTCGGATGACCCGGTGGCGGAAGCCTAAGTCCGGATCGGCCGCGGGCCAGCCGTAGTTCAACGGAGGGAGGGCTTCTCCGCAGGGGTGGCATCGGCAGGCGCGAGCACGGCGAGGGCGAGCGCGGCGAGGGCGCGGGCGCCGGTGTGGATGCTCGGGCCGGGGATCGGGGCGAAGCGGGGGGAGTGCAGGCCGGGGAGCTCGCGCTTCGGGGTGCCATCGGGGGCGAAGGCATCGGGGGGTGAGACGCCGAGGCGGAGCATGAGCGCGGGGCGGCCGGTGGCGCGGCTGTAGCGGGCGAAGTCTTCGCCGCCGGTGGAGGCGGCGCCGGGGCGGACGTCGTCGGGGCCGAGGAGCGCGCCGAGGACGGCGGTGGCGCCGGCGGTGAGGCCGGGGTGGTTGTAGGCGGCGGGGGTGGGATCGTCTTTGATCGTGACGGTGGGTGCCTTGACGCAGGCATGGGCGGCGCAGGTGTGGCGGGCGATGGCTTCGATGCCATCGATCAAGGTGCGGCGGGTGGCTTCGGAGTAGCTGCGCACGGTGAGCTTCAGCGTGGCTTCGTCGGGGATGACGTTGTGCTTCGTGCCGGCGTGGAAGGCGCCGACGGTGACGACGGCGGGTTCGCCGGGCTCGACGCGGCGGCTGACGAGGGTCTGGAGCGCGGTGACGATCGCGGCGGCGGCGACGATAGGATCGGCGGTCTGGTGGGGGCGGGCGCCGTGGCCGCCTTTGCCGTGTACGGTGATGTCGACGCTGTCGACGGTGGCGAAGACCCAGCCGGGCTCGAGCGCGACGCGGCCGGCGGGCATGTCTTCGATGGTGTGCAGCGCGAAGATGGCATCGGGGATGGGGAAGCGTTCGAAGAGGCCGTCTCGGATCATGGCGCGGGCGCCGGCGCCGATCTCTTCGGCGGGCTGGGCGATGACGATGACGGTGCCTCGCCAGCGGTCGCGGAGCGCGGCGAGGAGGGTGGCGGCGCCGAGGGCGCTGGCGAGGTGGATGTCATGGCCGCAGGCGTGCATGACACCGGTGGGGGTGCCATCGCGGGTGACGGTGACTTCGCTGGCGTAGGGGAGGCCGGTGGCTTCGGTGATGGGGAGCGCGTCCATGTCGGCGCGGAGGAGCACGATGGGGCCGTCGCCGGTGCGGAGCCAGCCGACGAGACCGGTGCCGCCGACGCCGCGGGTGACGTGGTAGCCGAGCGCTTCGAGGCGGTCGGCGAAGGCGGCGGCGGTGCGGGTCTCTTCGCCGCTGAGCTCGGGGTGGCGGTGGAGGTCGCGGTAGAAGGCTTCGAGCGCGGGGAGGTGGGTGTCGGCGAGGCGGTCGAGCGCGGGGTGGAGCGCGGGGCGGGGTTCGAGGTGGATCTGGATGTTGTCGGGGGGGAAGTCGGGCGCGGCGGCGGCGGGGGCGAGGGCGAGGAGCGCGGCGAGCGCCGCGGTGGCGATCGGGGGGCGGCGGGTCACGGGCCGACGGCGAAGCGGATGGCCTCGGCGACGGCGGGCTTGCCCTTCTCGAGCGCGTCGCCGAGCGCGGCGCAGGGCACGAACTCGGTGACGGTGATCTGCGACTCGGGGGGCTCGCGGAAGGGCACGCTCATGGCCTTGCGCTCGATGCGGCCGGCCCAGGGGATGAGGCGGACGGGGGTCTGGCCGGGCTGGCCGACGAGCGCGACGGCGGCGCAGCCCTGGTCGACGTTGGCGATGAGGACGCCGACGCTGAGGCCCTTGCAGCCGCCTTGGGGGCAGCTCCGCTCGGGCTTGGGGCGCAGCTCGATGGGGCGGCCGGGGAGGGTGGTGGCGACGAGGCCGGAGAGGCGGGCCTGCGCGTCGACGGCGACGGGGTCGATGCGATCGGCGCCGGCGGACGGGATGACGCGGGGCCAGAGCACGACGACGCCGCCTTCGACGCCGGCGCCCTTGGAGACGGTGGGCACGACGACGGTGGTGGCCTTGGGGTTGGCGTTGCCGGGGGCGGCGTTGACCGGCTGGCCGCCGGGGGCGGTGGTCGGGGGGAGGATCGGGCCGGGGGGGGCGCCCTGGTCGGCGAGGGCCGGCGCGAGCGCGAGCAGCAGCGTGCCGATGAACGCGGGGACGGTGGCGCGGCGGGTCATGGGGCCTCCTCGGGCGCGGGTCGAACGGGGTCTGATGGAGAGGAGTCGCGCGCGCGAGCCCGGGTCGCGCCGGGGGGCACATCTGGCGCTTGAACGGGGGTCGGGCGCGCGCATAAGGTGGCCGCCATGCGATGGTCATTCCTCGATCGGATCGATGAGCTCTCCCCTGGCTCGATGGCGCGTGGCCGCAAGGGCTGCGCGTCGAGCGAGGACTTCTTCGCCGACCACTTCCCGGGGTTTCCGGTGGTGCCGGGCGTGATCCAGATCGAGGCGCTCGCGCAGCTCTCGGGCAAGCTGATCGAGGTGACGGTCTTCGATCGGGAGCGGCGGTGGGTGTGGCCGATCCTGTCGATGATCCGCAAGGCGAAGTTCCGGCGCTTCGTGCGGCCGGGCGATACGCTGGTGCTCAACACCGAGCTGCGAGCCTCGCGCGACGAGTCGGCGGTGTGCGCGGTGTGGGGCGAGGTCGACGGGCAGCGGACCGCCGAGGCGGAGCTGGTCTTCGTCTTCGATCCCGAGGGGCTCGACACCGATGAGTCGCAGAAGCGCCTCGAGCTGTTGGAGCGCGCCAACCTGAAGCTGATGTGGGCCGGCTACCCCGCGTGGGTCGCGTCGTGCCAGACCCCGCGCTGACCCCCCCGAGAGGAGCCATGGAGCCCACGTCCGTCGTCATCACCGGTCTCGGTTGCGTGACCCCGTTGGGGCCCGACGTCGCCTCGACCTGGGCCGCGCTCAAGAGCGGCCGGAGCGCGATCGGTCCGATCACCCGGTTCGACGCGCGCACCTATCCGTGCACCTTCGCGGCCGAGATCCGCGACTTCGAGCCGCCGAAGCTCGTCGGGCGCTTCGGGCGGTGGTGCGACGACAAGAGCATGTACGCGATCCGGGCGGCCGAGGAGGCGATGGCCGACGCGGGGCTCGCGCCGGGGGCGGGTGATCCCGATCGGTTCGGGGTCTCGTGCGGGGCGGAGGTGAGCCGGCCGGCGGTGTCGACGGTCGCCGAGCGCATGCAGCTCATCGCGGCGGACGGGCCGGAGCGGGCGTATCGGGCGACCGATCCCAAGGAGTTCGCGGTGATGTCCGCGTTCTTCCCGGCGACGGCGCTCGCGGCGGTCTTCGAGGCGCGGGGGCCGAACCTGACGACGTCGACGGCGTGTACGTCGAGCGCGCAGTCGATCGCGGACGCGCTGCGGATCCTGCGGCGGGGCGACGCCGAGGTGATGCTGGCGGGGGGGACCGATCGACTCGTCGAGGAGCTGATGGTGATGGGCTTCGGGCTGCTCGGGGCGCTGTCGACGCGCAACGACGATCCGAGCGCGGCGTGTCGGCCGTTCGACCGGACGCGCGACGGGTTCGTGCTCGGCGAGGGCGCGGGCTTCGTGGTGCTCGAGACGAAGGCGCACGCCGAGCGGCGGGGGGCGCGGATCCGGGCGGAGCTGCGGGGTTATGGCTGCTCGGCGAACGCGTGGCGGATCACCGACAGCCCGCCGGACGGGCGGGGGGCGCGCACGGCGATGGTGGAGGCGCTGCGGGACGCGCGGCTCGAGGTGGGGGACATCGACTACATCAACGCGCACGGGACGAGCACCCAGCAGAACGACGCCTCGGAGACGGCGGGGATCAAGGGCGCGTTCGGGGAGCGGGCCTACGAGATCCCGGTGTCGTCGACGAAGTCGATGATGGGGCACCTCGTCGCGGCGTGCGCGGCGGTGGAGCTGATCGCGTGCGTCAAGGCGATCGAGGACAACGTCATCCCGCCGACGATCAACTACGAGCACCCCGATCCCGACTGTGACCTCGACTACGTGCCCAACGTGGCGCGCGCGGCGAAGGTCGACGTGGCGATGAGCAACGCCTTCGGCTTCGGCGGCAGCAACGGCACCCTCATCGTCTCGCGGCCGCGGCGATGAGGGCGGTCGCGATCACCGGGGTCGGGTTGATCAGCCCGGCGGGGCTCTCGCTCGACGAGACGCTCGCGCGGCTCGACGCGGGGCCGCTCGTGCCGGCGCTGCCGGAGGGCGACGAGGCGAAGGGGCTGCCCGATGTGGTGCGGCTGTTGGTGAGCGCGAGCTTCAAGCCGGCGAACTTCCTGCCGAAGCGGCGGCGCAAGGATCTCAAGCTGATGGCGCGGGCCAACCGGCTGGCGCTCGCGGCGGCGTGCATGGCGGTCGACGACGCGGGGCTCGGTCCGCTCGGGGACGAGCCGCCGGGGCTCGGCGATGCGGGGCTGTTCCTCGGGGTCGGGCGCGAGCCGGGCAACCTGCGCGACATCATCCCGGCGCTGGTGCGCAGCAAGGGCGCGGACGGGCGGATCAGCCTCGATCGGTTGATCGACGAGGGCATGGGGTGGATGAACCCGCTCTCGTCGCTCAAGACGCTGCCCAACATGAGCCTCGCGCACGTCGCGATCCGGCTCGGGGCGATGGGGGCGAACCAGACGCGCTGCACCGGGCCGGAGGCGGGGCTCGACGCGCTGGCGGAGGCCGCCTGGTGCGTGCTGGAGGGGCGGGCGCCGCTGGCGGTGGCGGGGGCGGCGGATACGCGGGTGGGGTTCACCGATCGGCTGGTGGCGCAGCGGCTCGACAGCGCGGGACCGGCGAGCGAGGCAGGCGCGATGTTCGTGCTGGAGCCGCTCGACGCGGCGCGGGCGCGGGGGGCGCGGATCCGGGCGGTGCTGCGGTTGACCGGCGAGGCGGCGGGTGAGGTCCCGAACGGGGCGCTCGGGGACTGCGGGGCGGCGACGGGCGCGGTCGAGCTGGCGCTGGCGGTGGCGCGGGGCGAGGGGCGGGCGCTCGGGCCGGTGGCGGTGGCGCCGGGCGTCAGCGGGGTGGCGGTCGAGGTGAAGGATGCGGGTGGCGGCGCCTCGGTGGGTCGCGATGCCGTCAGCCGGGTGACGGTCACGGACCCGGAGGCGACGGCGCGGCACGCGGATTTTCAGTCCGCTGCTCTCCCGGGCGCGGCGAAGGCATCCATGCCTTCGGTGGCATCCATGCCTTCGGTGGCATCCATGCCTTCGGTGGCATCCATGCCTTCGGTGGCATCTATGCCTTCGGTGGCGTCCATGCCATTGGAGTCATCCGAGCGGATGGCACCCGCGGCGGCGGGCGGCGCAGCGGAGGGCGAGGCCGCCCGGCGCGGCGCCGGAGCCGAGGCGGCGGCCGGTCCCGGTCGCGGCGCCCCGGCGATCCACCGCCGCGGCGGCGATGACGCGGTCGTGATCACCGGCGTCGGGCTCGCGACCCCGCTCGGGCACGACCTCGACACCTTCGCCCGAAGGCTGCTGGCCGGCGTCTGCGCGACCGGGCCGATCAAGGCGTTCGACGCGGCGCGGTTCCCGGTGCGCAACGCCTGCGAGGTCGGCGACTTCGACGCGGGGGCGCGGCTCCCCGGCGCGCTCGTCGAGGCGACCGCGGGGCTCGACGATCGCAAGGTCGAGCTCGCGCTCGCCGCCGCGCTCGACGCGGCGCGCGACCACGGCGCGCTCGATCCGGGCGCGGGGATCGCCTACGCGACGGGGCTGTCGAGCGTGAGCGTGCGCGAGCTCGAGGAGGACTACGCGCCCTACCTCGACGCCGAGGCCAACGTCGACTTCGAGCGCTTCAACCGCGAGCGGGCGCACGTGCGCGACGCGCAGTCGCCGCGGCGCCACCTCGTCGATCGGCCGGTGGGGCTGCTGCGCGAGGCGCTGCGGCTGAGCGGACCCGGCACCTGCCACTTCTCGGCCTGCGCGGCCGCCGCCGAGGCGATCGGGCACGCGGCCGATCGGATCCGGCGCGGCGAGGTGCCGATGATGCTCGCGGGCGGTGCCGACTCGATGGTGCACCCGTTCGGGATGCTGCCGTTCATCCTGCTCGGCGCGACGACGACCGAGGTCGACCCCGAGCGCGCCGGGCGGCCGTTCGACCGCGACCGCGACGGCTTCGTGATGGGCGAGGGCGGCGCGTTCTTCGTGCTCGAGCGGCGCTCGCGGGCGCGCGCGGCGGGGCGGACGATCTACGCCACCGTGCTCGGCTGGGGGTCGAGCTGCGACGCGCACAACGTCACCGCGCCGCACCCGGAGGGCGTCGGCGCCGAGCGCGCGATGCGGGCGGCGCTGCGCGACGCGGGGCTCGCGGCGGCCGAGGTCGACTACATCAACGCGCACGGCACCGGCACCGCGCTCAACGACGTCACCGAGGCCGGCGCCATCCGCCGCCTCTTCGGCGAGGCCGCGCCGCCGGTGAGCAGCAGCAAGGCGCAGGTCGGGCACGCGATCGCGGCCGCCGGCGCCGTCGAGCTGCTCGCCGCGCTCGCCGCCTTCCGCGGCGGTCGGCTGCCGCCCAACCCGCACCTCGCCGTGCCCGATCGTGCGATCGACCTCGACCTCGTCGAGCCCGCCGGTCGCGCCGCCGAGCCCCGCGTGATCCTCTCCAACTCGTTCGGCTTCGGCGGGCAGAACGCCTGCCTCGCCCTCGGCCACCCTGGAGGCGCCCGGTGAAGACCGCGCTCCTGTTCGCCGGTCAGGCCACGCAGTACGTGGGCATGGGCCGGCATCTGCGCGCGCTCCCCGAGGGGCGCGCGGTCTTCGAGGCCGCCGACGACGCGCTCGGGGAGAAGCTCTCGGCGGTGATCTTCGACGGCCCCGAGGACGCGCTCAACCGCACCGAGAACACGCAGCCCGCGGTGCTGACGGTCGCTTGCGCGGCGTGGGCGGTGCTGGATCGGCGCGGGTTTCGGCCCGACGTCGTCGCCGGCCACTCGCTCGGCGAGTACGGCGCGCTCGTCGCGGCGGGCGCGCTCGGCTTCGGCGACGCGGTGCGGCTCGTGCGCCGCCGCGGGCTCTACATGCAGGACGCCGTGCCCGAGGGGCGAGGCGCGATGGCGGCGGTGCTGCGGCTCGAGCCCGACGCGATCGCCGCCGCGTGCGCCGAGGTCGAGGGCTACTGCGAGCCGGCGGTCTTCAACGCGCCCGGCGCGACCGTCATCAGCGGCGAGGCCGCCGCGGTCGCCGCCGCCTCGGAGCTGCTGCGGAGCCGCGGCGCCGGCATCACCCCGCTCGCGGTCTCGGCGCCGTTCCACTGCCGCCTGCTCGCGCCCGCCGCCGAGCGCCTCGCCGCCGATCTGGCGACGGTGCCGTTCGGTCCGCTCGCGCTGCCTTATGTCAGCAACGTCGACGCCACCTGGGTCGAGGTCGCGACCGCCGACGTCCTGCGCGACACGCTCGTGCGGCAGGTGGTCGGCGCGGTGCGCTGGCGGGAGAGCCTCGAGCTGATGATCGCCCGCGGGATCGAGCGCTTCTGGCACCTCGGCCCCGGCCGCACCAACCTCGGGCACGTCAAGCGCCTCGCGCGCCGCGCGCCCATGGCGAGCCTCGACGAGCCGGCCGAGCTCGACGCGCTGCTCCGCGCCCTCGACGCCGATCGCAAGGAGACCGTGTGAACGCGCTGCGCCAGGTCGTCATCACCGGCGCCGGGGTCGTCTCGGCGCTCGGCCTGACCCCCGCCGAGCTCTACGACAACCTGCTCGCCGGCAGGTCGGCGGTCGGTCCGTTCTCGGGCTTCGACACCTCCGCCTTCCCCTGCCACGTCGCCGCGCCGGTCACCGGCTACAAGGCGCGGCAGTGGATCGACAACAAGAAGAACCTCAAGCTGATGAGCCGCGCGGTGCAGTTCGGCATGGGCGCGCTCAAGATGGCCCACACCGCCGGGCGTTTGCAGCGCGGCGCGATCGCGCCGGAGCGGATCGGGCTCTTCGTCGGCGCCGGCACCGCGGTCGGGCGCACCGACGACCTCGTGCCGGCGATCCAGCGCAGCTTCGGACCGGCCGGCTTCGAGCCTTCGGTCTTCGGCGACGTCGGCATGCACGCCATCAACCCGCTGTGGCTGCTCAAGGGGCTGTCGAACAACGTGCTCGGCTTCGGCAGCGCCGACATCGACGCCCGCGGGATCAACCAGAACTACTGCAACTCGGGCGTGGGCGGGCTGCAAGCGATCGGCGAGGCGGCGTGGGCGATCGTCGAGGGCAAGGCCGACGTCATCATCGCCGGCGGCGCCGACTCGTCGATCAACGTCCTGCACTTCACCGGCTTCGGCCGGCTGCGCGCGCTGACGAGCGGGATGGGCAGCGACGCGGTGCGGCCGTACGACGCGCGCCACGACGGCTTCGCGCCGGGCGAGGGCGCGGCGTTCTTCGTGCTCGAGACCGAGGCGCACGCCCGCGCCCGCGGGGTCGAGATCCTCGCCCGCATCGTCGGCTACGGCGACGGCTGCGGCGCGCACGCGCTCTCGGCCGGCGACCTCGGCGTCATCACCGCCGCCTGCCGCCGCGCGCTCGAACGCGCCGGCTGGGCGCCCGACGACGTCGACCTCATCTACGCCCACGGCAACGGCACCCCGGTCTTCGATCGCCGCGAGGCCGAGGCCTTCCGCGCGGTCTTCGGCAACAGCACGCCGCCGGTCACCACCAACAAGGCCCAGCTCGGCCACCCGCTCGCCGCCGGCGGCCCGATCTCGGTCGCCTGCGCGCTCGAAGCCGGCCGCCGCGACGTCATCGCCGCGGTGCCGCACGTCGACACCCTCGACCCCGCCTGCGCCCACCTCGACCTCGTCCGCGGCGAGGACCGCCGCCGCCCGGTGCGCCGCGCGCTCGTGCACGCCGCCGGCCTCGGCGCGCAGACGACCTTCCTGGCCTTGGAGTTCGCCTCATGATCGCCCTCATCACCGGCGCGAGCCGCGGCATCGGCCGCGCGATCGCCGAGCGCCTCGCCGCGCCCGGCGCGAAGCTGTTGCTCGTCTACCGCAGCCGCAGCGACGAGGCCGAGGCCGCCGCCGCCGCCTGCCGCGAGCGCGGCGCCGAGGTCGAGCTGCATCGGGCCGACGTCAGCGACCCCGAGGCCGCCGCCGCCGCCGTGCAGGCCTGCCTCGACCGCTTCGGCGCCATCGAGGTGCTCGTCAACAACGCCGGCGTCACCGCCGACGGGCTCGCGCTCACGATGAGCGACGACGACTGGCACCGGGTGCTGCGCACCAACCTCGACGGGATCTTCTACCTCGCCCGCGCCGCCGCGCGCCCGATGCTGCGCAAGCGCGCCGGGCGCATCATCAACCTCAGCAGCATCTCGGCGCGCCGCCCCAACCGCGGGCAGGTCAACTACGCCGCGAGCAAGGGCGGCGTCGAGGCGTTCACCCGCGCGCTCGCCGTCGAGCTCGCGCCCAAGGGCATCACCGTCAACGCCATCGCGCCCGGCATCATCGACACCGAGATGAGCGCCCGCATCCGCGACGCCGCCGACGCCGATCTCAAGAAGGCCATCCCGATGCGCCGCTACGGCACGCCCGACGAGATCGCCGGGCTCGTCGCGTTCCTCGCCGGGCCGGACGCGACCTACATCACCGGGCAGACCATCGGCGTCGACGGCGGCCTGGGGGTCTGAAGGCCGGACACTTCGATGCAGATCGAACAATTCGGCCGAGGTGTTGCCCGCCCTGCCGGGCTGTGCCACGATGCCCGAACCCGTGGGGCCGAAGGAGGAGGGTAACCCGTGAGTCTCACCGCTGATCAGGTCGTGCGTATCTTGGAGCGCCGGTTCGACTACTACTCGGCGCGGGTCATGTACAAGCAGCTCACCGCGGCCGCCGGGCTCTCCCCCGACGGGCCATTCAACAAGGGCGCCCTCGAGGGCATCGCCACCGCGCTCCTCGCGACCGACGCGCGCCTCGAGCTGCTCGCCGACGCGCTCCGCGACGGGGGGCGCCGCGAGCCGGTCAACCTCGCCGCCGCGCAGCGCAAGGCCGAAGAAGAGGCCGCCGCGAAGCGCGCCGCCGAGGAGCAGGCCGCCGCGAAGAAGGCCGCCGAGGAGCAGGCCCGGTTGCAGGCCGAGGCCGCGGCGCTCGCCGCCGCCGAGCGCGAGGCCGCCGAGAAGGCCGCCGCCGACGCGGCCGCGCAGGCCGAGGCCGAGGGCGGCGAGGTCAGCGACGGCGGTGAGGGCGGTGAGGCCACCGACGGCGGCGAGACCGCCGAGGGCGGCGAGGCCGCCGAGGGTGGCGAAGAGGGCGGCGAAGGCGGTGAGGGTGGCGAGGACGGTGGCCGCAAGCGCCGCCGCCGCCGCAAGGGTGGGGACGAGACCAGCGGCTGATCGACCTCGGTCCCCGATCGCAAAGGAGCCCCGCCGGCAGCGCCGCGCGGGGCTTTTGTTTGGGGCACGCTCACCGAGGAGAGCCGCCGACGGCGCCGCGCTCTTGGCGGGGCACGCTCATGAAAAAAAGCCCCGCCGGCGGCGCCGCGCGGGGCTCTCGTCTCGGTCACGCGGCCCGGCGCACCGGGCGCGGTCCGCGTCAGATCAGCGGCGTGGTGCTGTCGTCGTCGCCGAGCTCGAGCCCGACGCCCTCCGGCCCGTCTTCCTTGAGGCGGTCGAGCCGCTGCGAGATCAGCTTGCGCTTGTTCTTGAGCAGCGTCTCCTGGATCGGCTCGCGGAACCGGACCCGAGACGACGCGATCTCGCGCAGCGCGGTGACGATGTTCTTGTTCTTGCTGTCGACGAGGCGCCGGGAGCCGCGGTGGAGCTGGCGGTAGCGCGACGTGGCGAGGTGGACGAGGGCGAACTGGTCTTCGACCTGTTCGAGGCAATCTTCGACGGTGACCCGAGCCACGCGATCCCTCCACTGAGCGAGGTGAGCTTACGAGAGCGAGTGCGGTATCATGCGCGGGCGTCCGCTCGCTGTCAATGCGGTCGCCCGTCCCGCTCGCCTCCGGGGGTCGCCGTGCGCCGCTTCGTGTTCCGCTTCGACGCCGTCAAGCGCCAACGAGAGGCGATGCTCGACGCGGCCAAGGGCGGGCTCGCCGAGCTCGCCGCCCGCCACGCGCGCGCCGCGGAGCACCTCGCCGATCGCCGCGCCGCGCTCGCCGCGACCGCCGCCGACGGGCCCCGCGCCGGCGTCGGCTTCGACCCGCGGCGGGAGCGGATCCGCCAGCTCCACCTGCAAGCGCTGCGCGACGAGATCACCCGCGCCGAGGAGGCGCTGACCCGCCTCGACGCCGAGCTGAGCGCGGCGCGCGAGAAGGTCGCCGAGGCGCACCGTCGGCTGCGCGCGATCGAGGTCCTCGAAGAGCGCGACCGCGAGCTCTGGCGCGCCGAGGCCGCCCGCGAGGAGCAGAAGGCCGCCGACGAGCGCAGCGCGCAGCGCTTCGGGCGCGATTGAGGGGTGACTCCCCTCCCCTGTCATCGAGTCATGTTTGACATGGCATCAAGCGATGCCATCGATGGCTTCAGGTCGCCTTGCTCAGCCGCTTGCGCAGCCACGCGACGGCCTGGGTGTGGAGCTGGCTGATCCGCGACTCGGTCAGGTCGAGCACGCGGCCGATCTCCTTGAAGTTCAAGTCGTTGTAGTAATACAGCGACATGACGAGCCGCAGCCGCTCGGGCATCTCGGTGAGCGCCTGCACGAGCTGTTCGCGGAGCTCCTGCATGAAGAGGCTGCCGAAGGGATCACCGGGCCGCGCGCCGCTGAGGAGCTCGCTCGGGACCTCGGTGCGATCGGCGGGCAGGACGCCGAGGTCTTCGAGGGTGAGGAACGCGAGCTGCTCGTTCTCGGCCATCAGCCGCTCGACGTTGTCGACCTTGAGCCCGGTCTCGCTCGCGACCTCGGCCGGCGTCGGGCGGCGGCCGTGCTCCTTCTCGAAGCGCTGGATCATGCGATCGATCTGATTGAGCTTCGAGCGCGCGGTGCGTGACATGAAGTCATAGGTGCGCAGCTCGTCGAGCATGGCACCCTTGATGCGGAACTCGGCGAAGGCTTCGAAGCGGGTGCCTTTGCTGTCGTCGAAGCTCTCGATGGCTTGCAGGAGGCCGATGGTGCCGACCGAGATGAGATCCTCGACCTCGACCGAGGCGGGCAGGCGGTGGAGCAGGCGGTAGGCGACCTTCTTGACGAGCGGCGCGTACTGCCGCACCGCCTCCTCCTGCTTGCGCCGCGTCGCGAGCGCCGCGTTCTGCTGGTAGGCGCGGATGCCTTGCTTCATGGGGCTCAGGTCCCTGCTTGCAGCAGGCGTTTCCAGAAGAACTGCACATGACTCGACGCCGGCCGCTCGTTGGCCTGCGCGGCGAGATCGGCGACGAGCTGGCGGATGCACGCGGACGCGGGGCTGTCGGGGAAGCGTTCGAGCAACAGCTCGCGCTCGATGACCGCCTGGGTGACGTTGGGGTCGCGCAGCACGAAGCCGGCGAAGTCGATGGCGATGTCGAGGTACTGGTCGGCGACGTTGGTGAGGTGGCGGTAGACGCGCAGCGCCTGCTTGCGGGACTCGACCTGGTTGACGACGAGGCGGAAGCGTTTGACGCCGGTGCTCTGGCTGAGGACCTTCATCAGCGCGTAGGCGTCGGTCATCGAGGTGGGCTCGGGCGTGGCGACGACGATGACATCACCGGCGGCGGCGTTGAAGCGCAGCACGTTGCGGCCGATGCCGGCGCCGGTGTCGACGAGGACGACGTCGAACTCGACCTCGAGGTCGGAGAGCGCGTCGAGCAGCATCCCGATCTGTTCGTCTTCGAGGTGGGTCATCTCGCGCACGCCGGACGCGGCGGGGAGCACGCAGACGTTGGGGCGGGCCTCGACGAGCAGGTCGGCGACGCGGGCCTCGCCGGTGAAGAGCTGCTCGAGGGTGGCCTCGGGGCTGAGGCCCATCATGATGTCGACGTTGGCGAGGCCCATGTCGGCGTCGATGAGGAGCACCTTGCGGTCGAGGCGCCCGAACTCCAGCGCGATGTTGCACACGAGGCTCGTCTTGCCGACGCCGCCCTTACCGCTGGTGATGGAGAAGATCTGCATCGCTGGGAGCCGTCTCACCGGCGCGCCGCCGCTCGTGGATCTGCGCGGTGCGGCGCTCGACCGCGCATCGGCGAGCATCATATCAGCAACGGTGGTCGCCGCGTCCATTTGAGCCTCCTCGGGTCCTCATGCGCCGAGCGCGACCGAGGGGCGGGCCTCGGCGGCGAGGATGCGGGCGGCGATGACGGCGGCGTCGGCGGCCTCGATGTCATCGGGGACCTGCTGGCCGTCGGTGATCCAGCAGAGGGGGCGGGCGGCGCGGCGGGCGGCGCTGTAGAGGACGCCGGGGGCGTCGGTCTCGTCGGTCTTGGTGACGCAGAGGCGCGCGTAGCCGAGGCGGGCGAAGGCGTCGATGGTGGCGAAGAGGTCGCGTTCGCGGGTGGAGGCGGCGACGGTGAGGACGAGCTCGCCGCCCCAGCCGGGGGGGAAGTAGCGGGCGAGGGCGCGGACCTGGTCGCTGGCGCGGGGGTTGCGGCCGGTGGTGTCGATGAGGACGAGGTCGTAGCCGGCGAGCGCGGCGAGCGCGGCGGGGAGGGCGTCGGGGCGGGCGACGACGCGGAGCGGGGCGTCGAGGACCTCGGCGTAGCGGGCGAGCTGTTCGACGGCGGCCATGCGGAAGGTGTCGACGGTGATGAGCGCGACGTGTTTGCCGGCGAGCCGGGCCTGGGCGGCGACCTTGGCGACGGTGGTGGTCTTGCCGACGCCGGTGGGGCCGACGAAGGCGATGACGCGCCGGCCGCCGAGCTCGGCGCCGCCGCAGCGGATCCCGTCGGCCATGAGCGCGCCGACGCGAGCGAGGACCTCGCCGTCGTCGGCCGTGTCGCCCTCGGCGCGGAGCGCGCGCTCGGCGAGGTCGCGGGCGTGCTCGGCGGAGATCCCGACGTCGATGAGGCGGGCGCGCAGCGCGCGGACGGCCTGGGTCTCGCGGGCGCTGTCTTCGACCATGGCGCGGAGGCCGGCGAGCTCGCCGAGGAGCGGCGCCTGGCGGGCGGCGAGCGCGAGGAGCTCGCCGCGGAGGCCGGCGAGGGTGGCGGCGATGGCGGCGTCGTCGAAGGGCGGGGCGGCGGGCGCGGGGGCTGCGGCGCCGCGCGGCGGCAGGGAGGGACGCGGAGCGGTGGATTCGACGCGGCGCGGGGTCGCGGGGCCTCGGCGCCGGGCGGCGCGACGGGTGGGCGCGCGGCCGTGGATTCGAGGCGGCGCGGCGCGGGCCAGGCGGGGTCGGGGGGCGTCGGCGAGGTGGCGCGCGTTCTCGGCGGCGAGCGCGGCGGCCCAGTCGTCGGTCCCCTGCCCTGCCGCGGGGCGTCGTCGACGCTGTGGTAGGGCGGACGGTGCGCGAGGCGGGCGGCGCGGGCCTGGGCCGCCGCTTCTTCGGCGGCGCGGGCCTCGACGAGCCAGGTGAGCCAGGCGGCGCGCTCGGCGAAGGGTCGCTCGGCGGGACCTCGCCGCGGAGCGCGGCGAGCAGCGGCGGGAGCTCGGCGGCCTGGGTGGCGATCGGGGCGCGGGCGGCGCGGGCGTAGGCGGCGGACGCGCCGCGGGCGCCGCCCATCGCGGGGGGGTCGGCGGGCTCGGCGGGGGGCGCGGCGGCGGCTTTGGGCTGGCCGATGGCGGTGATCTCGACGTAGCCGCCGCCCGGCTCGCGGCCGCGGCGGGTGGCGACGATGACCGCGTCGGCGCCGAGGCGGGCTTTGAGCTTGCTCACCGCGTCCTGCATCGATCGGCCCCGGAAGGTGTGGGTCTCCGGGGCGTCGTCGAGTCCGTGCCGCATGTCGCGCTCTCCTCCGTGATGCGGGGCGTCAAGCCGCCGACGCCGACCGCCGGGACCTCGTCGGCCACCGGGCGACGCGGCCAGCCCCGACGGCGGGTGGAGCGGGCGAGAGCAAGGAGCACGCCATCGGCCTCGCGTCACCGCTGCGCGCGCCGCCGGCCCCGCCCGCGCGCGCCGGGCGCCGCCGCGGCCGCCGCGACCGGCTCCGATGGGGCTCCGTCCGCCGCGAAGACCGCCTCCAGATCGGCGCGCGAGAGCCCCTCGACCGTGACCCGATCCCCCTCGACCGCGGCCTCGAACAGCGCCCGCTTGCGCGCCTGCAACGCCAGCACCTTCTCCTCGACCGTATCCCGCGCCACCACCCGGTACACCATCACCGGTCGCGTCTGACCGATGCGGTGCGCCCGATCCGTCGCCTGCTGCTCCGCTTGCGGGTTCCACCAGGGATCGAGGTGGATGACGACGTCGGCGCCCACCAGATTGAGCCCCGTGCCCCCCGCCTTGAGGCTCACGAGGAACACCGGCGGGCCATCTTCGGCGTTCCACCGCGCCTGGAGGTCGGCCCGCGCCCGCGTCGATCCGTCGAGGTAGAGGCAGGGCACCCCCATCTGGTCGAGATCACCCCGCACCCGCTGCAACAGCGACGACCATTGGCTGAAGACCAGCGTCCGGTGGCCCTCTTCGATCAGCGCCGCGAGCGTCTCCTGCAAGAGCGACCGCTTCGCCGAGAGCCCCACCGTCGCCGCCTCGGGGAACGGCAACAACGACGCGTCGCACGCCGCCTGCCGCAGCCGGGTCAGCGCCTCGAGGATCTGGATCGTCGACCGCTCGACGCCGACCTCGTCCACCCGGGTCATCACCGACTGCCGATAGGTCTCCTTGACCGCCTCGTAGAGCCGCCGCTCCGGGCCGGAGAGCTCGCACCACAGCACCTGATCCTGCCGCGGCGGGAGCTCGCGCGCGACCTCCCGCTTGAGCCGCCGCAGCACGAACGGCCGGATCCGCTGGCGCAGCGCCGCCATCGCCTGCGCGCTCGCGTCGGGATCGTCCGTCTGCCCGGTCGGATCGACGTAGCGCCGCCCGAACGCCTCGCGGCTGCCGAAGAAGCCGGGCATGAGGAACTCGAAGAGGCTCCAGAGCTCGGTGAGGTGGTTCTCGAGCGGCGTCCCGGTCAACGCCAGCCGATGGCGCGCCGAGAGCCCTCGCGCCGCCCGCGCCACCTGACTCGTCGGGTTCTTGATCTGCTGCGCCTCGTCGAGCACGACGTACTGCCATGTGATGGCATGCAAGGCATCGGCGTCGTAGCGCAGCAAGGCATAGCTCGTCACCACCACGTCGACATCGGTCGGCGGCGTGCCGCGCTGGCTCCCGTGATGCAGCGCCACCCGCAGCCCCGGCGTGAACCGCGCCGCCTCGCTGACCCAGTTGTGGACCACCGACGTGGGCGCGACGACGAGCGACGGCCCCGCGACCGCCTCGTCGCCGCGATGTGTATCGAGCAGCGCGACCAGCGTCTGCACCGTCTTGCCGAGCCCCATGTCATCGGCCAGCACCCCCGACAGCCCCAGCTCGGCGAGCGCGCGCATCCACCAGAACCCCCGGAGCTGGTAGGGCCGGAGCACCGCGTCGACCCCCGCCGGCACGGGCCGCTCGGCCACCCGCTCGAACGACCGGATCCGAAGCGCCATGGCCTGCAAGCGCTCGACGTGCGCCCGCGCCGCCGCCACGGCGTCACCCAGCTCATCGACGACGTCGGCCAGCAGCGGCGCCGCGAAGGTGCCCACCCGGTGCCGCCGTCCGCGGAGCTCGTCGAGCTCCTCGAGCGCCGCCGCGTGCCGCCGCAGCCACGCCTCGGGCAGTCGCGCGACGCCGCCGTCCGCGAGCCGAACGTAACGTCGCCCCGCGCGCCAGCTCGCCAGCACCGCCGCCCGGCTCGCCGAGCGCCCCTCGACCTCGAAGTCGACCTCCAGGTCGAACCAGTCGATCCCCGCCGTCAGCCGCCCGGCCGCCGAGAGCGACCCCGTCGGCGTCCACCGCCGCAGGTCGAGCGAGCCGTCGGTGATCATCTGGAAGTCATCGAGCGCGCCGACCGCCGCCGCGAGGAAGTCGAACGCCGCCTCACCCACGAAGCGCAAGACCTGCGGGGTCGCCGGCAACGGATCGACCGCGACCGCCAGCCGCTGCCACGCCGCCGCCTCGGCCGCCGGATCACGGCGCACCCACACCGGCGGCTCGGCGAACTCGTCGTGCAGGAGCTCGCCGTCGTCGGCCCCCGCCTCGACCGCCCCGTAGCCGAACCGCAGCGCGACACGGAGATCGCCGCGATCGTCGGCGAGCAGCAGGCGCGGCGTCGGCGGGCGCGTCTCGATCGGCATCGCGGCCGCCCGCATCTCGACCTCGACCGGCCCCGGCAGCACCACCTGCTCGACGAACGCGGCGACCTCGCCCGCCTGCACGGCCGGCGGCGGCGCCGTCGCCCATCGCACGAGGTCGGGCGCGACGCCCGCAGCGACCGGTCGCAGGCGCCCGTCGACGACCACGTAGCCCGGCCCGACGGGGAAGATCGCCTCGGCGAGCGACGCCCACGAGAGCGCGAGCGCGCCATCGGGGCCGTCCTCGACGATGAGTCGCGGCGTCCACGGCGTCGGGTCGACGGCGATCGGCCGCTCGCCGAGCAGCAGCTCGCGCACGCCCGCCAGCCGCGCGAACAGATCGGCCTCGATCCGAACGAGCGCCGGCGCGAGCAGCCGCGCGAGCCCGTCGTCGTAGCCATGGCGGCGCAGCGTCGAGACCTCTTCGTGGACCGCGAGGAACTCGAGCTCACCCGGCGAGAGCCCGCGCACCCGCCGCTCGGCGTCGGCGACCGAGCGTGGCAGCGGCATGGGCTTGAGCACGACCCCGGACTGTTTGGAGGCCCGCATCAGCCACGCCGACATGCGCCCGCCACCGAGCTTCGCCGCCGCGTCTCCCGGCGAAGCGTACAGTACGACCCGCAGCCACCCGAGGTGCCGGTCGGGGGCGGCCGCTGCGCCCGGCCCCGCCCCGGCGGCCGCGCGGTCTCCGGGGGTGAACATCACCTGCCAGGGCGGGCGCGAGAGCAGCGGCCGCCACGCCGCGTCGTCGTAGAGCACCGCGAGGAGCAGCCCGAGCACATGATGACACAGCGTGCCATCACACCGCTGGCACCGGCTCGCGAGCCGCTCGCCGCGCCACACCGTCACCGCTGCGCGCTCGCGCGCCGGCCCGACGCGCACGTCGAGCACCCACGGCGTCGGCGCGATGTCGACCGCCTCTGCCGCTCGCCGGACCGCGCTCCAATCGAGCGCGTCGAGGGGCGGCGGCGTCAGGAGGCGCGTCATCGCCTCCCAGGTGCCGTAGCGGTCGATCGGCGCGTCGGCGGGCACCGAGAGGCGGATGGATCGGCCATGGGCGAACAGACGAAGGATCGGGCTCTGCATGTCAGCAGGGTCGCCGATCCCGGCGCCGGATCTCAACCCCTACGGCGTCCGAAGCGCGTCCTCCCGGCGAACGGACAGGGGGTCGATGGCAGCAGCCCATGTAGCCCGGCGGCGCGTCGCGCGCCCGGCGGGGGGCAGTGCATACGTCGCCTGCGGATGTCAAGAGGGTCGAAGTTGAAAGCAGTTTCAAACCCGATCGGCTTGAGGCCCTCGCGCTCGGCCGTTATCGTCGAGGCACACAAGCGATTCGAGGTGAAGCGATGCGCGGTCAGCAGCGGGCCGAAGGCAATGGCATGTCTTCGGCGGGTGAAGGGGCGGTGGCGCCCGAGATGCACGATCTCCTGCTCGGGCCCGGGGGGTTGTCGGCGATGGCACAGGCGGATGAGCTGCAAGGGCTGGCGCCGGCGCCGTGCCATGGCGGTGGCGGTGAGGGGGCGGGGGTGTACGTGCCGCGGAGCAGACACGAGGCGCTCGCGCGGCACGCGCGGAATCGGCAGCGGGTGAAGTCGTTGATCGAGGCGGGGCTGGCGCAGGCGGTGGATCCGGCGTTGGGGAGCGAGTCGCGCAAGAACCTGTGGCGCAACTCGGCGGAGTGGGTGGCGAGCGGCGAGTGTCGGTTGGTGGTGCTGACGGCCGTGCACGACATGCTGGATCGGCCGGGGGTGCCGGATACGCAGATGGCATACTTCGACGGGCGGGTGGATTATCGGAGCGAGGGGGCGACGTACTCGGATGATGTCAATGATGACTCGGGGCTGGTGTTGGATGACGATGACACCGCGGGGGCGCTGAGCAAGGATGGCACGACACTGACGATGATCGATCCGGCGGCGCACAGCGATGCGTTCCTCGTCGAGGTGCTGATCCACGAGGTGCAACACGACGCCGACCAGCACCGACCCGGTGAGGCGTTCCAACCGGAGCGACCGGGGGGCGCGGTGGCGCCATCCTGGGCCTACGGGCAGTTTCAGAGCGAGTTTCGCGCCTACTGGTTCGAGACGCCGGAAGGGACGCAGGGCGATCGGTGGCCGTCTTCGAGCGAGCCGGTGCGGGAACAGCTCAGTCTGACGGCGCGGCTCCGTGGTCCGGACGGACGGTATGACACGGCCGATGACCAGCAGGTACATCGCACGACGCGACTGCAGAACGCCCGGCAGGAGGCGATCGTGCGGCATCTCATCGATGAGATCCGGCCGGATGGAGACTGGCTCGTCGACCAGAAGTGGGTGCACGCCTATGCCTATGTGCCTCACTACTTCTGCCTCGATCCCGCCTTCGCTGACATGGTGGACGGCTTCGCGCGGCCGGTCGGGGGCAACGCGCTCAATTCGGTGCGGATCCAGGCGTTGAGCGAAGCGGTGGCGGCGCGAGACTCGGCGCGCATCGCGGCGGCGTGCGATGCGCTCGATGACGCCGATCGGGTCTATCTCGATGCGCCGGTCTCGGCGGGCCCCTTCTGGTCGCAGGTCGAGCGTGATCTCGCCGGGCCGGGCGTTCAGCCGGGAGCGAGCGCTGATCGTCGCGGCCGTGACCGGCCGCGACGCCGCGTGGTCAGGAGATGGTGGGCGCTATTCCGTCGTCGCCGGTGATACGCTGAGCCGCATCGCGGCGCGCACGCTCGGTGATCCACACCGCGCCGAGGAGATCGCGGTGGTCAACCCCGAGCGCGTGCGTGATGATCCGAATGCAATCCGTGAAGGTGATGAGTTGAGGCTGCCATTGCCATGAAGACACTGATCCTCTGCTGCGTGCTCGTGATGCGTGCGTGGCAGCAGCGGGCGGCCGATGCGTCCGCGCGCAACGCCGTGCCGGTGGCGACGGATGGCGGACCTGACGAAGCGGTACTGCCGACGCTCGTCACCCAGCCGCCCGTGCTCGACCAGCGCCTCGATATCATCTTGAGGTTGAACAAACCGGTCTTGATCGAACCGCTCGGCGTCACGGTGACCCTCGTTGGCGCCGTTGAGACGGTTGAGGATCCGGTGGAGGGGCTGGGCCCATCGACGAATCGGTCTTGATTCGCTTCGAGCGGGCGGGCCCACCGTTGGAGGCGGCGTTCGAGATGCCAGCCGGCCGCGACCGTGACAACTTCATCCTGTTCGGGCATGGCTTCGCGGTGTGGGGTGGGACGCAGCTCTCGGTCTTCCCGCCCGGCGCCGCGATCGAACCCTGACCCGCTGCCTACGCCGGCGCCCGGCGCGCGCGCGCCTGCCGGGGCGCGACGCGGCGCGCGGCTCGCTGCGCCGCCGCCGGCGAGGCCGGCGCCCACGACGCCCGCGGCGTCGACCTGCACGCCGGCGGCGATCTCCTTGTGGCTCACCACCATCAACTGCGGCATGAAGCGCTCGACGAGGTTGCGCACCGGGCGGCGCAGTTCGGGCGCGACGAGCAGGACGGGGAGCCAGCCGTGCATCGACATCTCACCCATGCGCTTCTCGAGCTGGCCGAGGAACTGCTCGGCGAGCTGCGGGGAGACGCCGAGGTGGAAGTCACCGTCGACCTGCTGGATCTGGCCGCGGAAGGCTTCTTCGAGCGATCCGTCGACCGTCAACACATGCACCCGGCCGTCCTCGGCCTTCATCCGGCTGGTGATGTAGCGGCCGAGGCGCTGGCGGGCGAACTCGGTGAGGATCTCGGGGTTGCGGGTGAGGTGGACGTGGTCGGCGATGGCTTCGAGGATGGTGCGGAGGTCGCGCACGCTGATCTGTTCGCGCAGCAGGTTCTTCATCACCTTGAGGATGTCGCCGATCTGGATCTTCTCGGGGATGAGATCCTCGACCATCTTGGGTGCCTGCTTCGCGAAGACATCGATGAGCTCTTGCAGCTCCTGGCGGCCGAGGAGCTCGTGCGCGTTCTCCTTGAGGACCTCGCTGAGATGGGTCGCGACGACGGTGGCGCAGTCGACGACGGTGTAGCCGAGCTGCTCGGCCTGGTCCTTGTGGGCGGCGTCGATCCAGACGGCGGGGAGGCCGAAGGCGGGCTCGGTGGTCTCGACGCCGGGCACGGTGTCGACGACCTCGCCGGGGTTCATCGCGAGGAAGCGGTCGGGCATGAGCTGGCCGTCGGCGATCTCGACGCCTTTGATGAGGAGCGAGTAGCCGCCGGGGGGGAGCTGGAGGTTGTCGCGGATGTGGATGGGGGGGACGATGATCCCCATCTGGCTGGCGAACTGGCGGCGGATGCTCTGGATGCGATCGAGGAGCTCGCCGTTCTGGGTGCGGTCGACGAGGCCGATGAGGCCGTAGCCGACCTCGAGCTCGAGCAGGTCGATGGGGAGCAGGCTCTCGATCTTCTCGCTGTCGGTGCGGTCGCCGATGGGTTCGTCGGGCTTGCCGCCGCTGAGGTTGACGAGCGGGCGCTCGCCGGGCTCGGTGGCTTCGGTGGCCTTGCGGGGTGCGTCGGGGGTGCCTTCGGCGGGGTCCTTCTCGGCGGCGCGGCCGGCGAAGAACATCACCGCGGCGATGCTCCAGAAGACGAGCAATGGCATGCCGGGGAGGAGGCCGAAGCCGATGAGGATGGCGGCGACGATGTAGAGGACGCGGCGGGCGGAGAAGAGCTGTTCGACGAGCTGGCTGCCGAGGTCGGCGCTGCTGGCGGCGCGGCTGACGATGATGCCGGCGGCGGTGGAGATGACGAGCGCGGGGATCTGGCTGACGAGGCCGTCGCCGACGGTGAGGATGGTGAAGGTGGCGGCGCTCTCGGCGGCGGGGAGGCCGTGCTGGGTCATGCCGATGATGAAGCCACCGACGATGTTGATGGCGGTGATGAGGATGCCGGCGATGGCATCGCCGCGCACGAACTTCGAGGCGCCGTCCATGGCACCGTAGAAGTCGGCCTCCTGCTCGATCTTCTCGCGGCGGCGGCGGGCGGTGGCTTCGTCGATGAGGCCGGCGTTGAGGTCGGCGTCGATCGCCATCTGTTTGCCGGGCATGGCGTCGAGGGTGAAGCGGGCGCCGACCTCGGCGATGCGGCCGGAGCCTTTGGTGATGACGACGAAGTTGATGATGACGAGGATGACGAAGACGATGATGCCGACGACGTAGTTGCCGCCGACGACGAAGTCACCGAAGGTCGCGATGATGGCACCGGCGGCGTCGGGTCCTTCGGCGCCGCGGAGCAGGATGAGCCTCGTGGATGCGATGTTGAGGGTGAGGCGGAAGAGCGTCGAGACGAGCAGCATCGCGGGGAAGGCGCTGAACTCGAGCGGTTGCTTCATGTAGAGGCTGACGACGAGCACGGTCATCGCGAGCGCGATGTTGAGCGCGAGCAGGGTGTCGAGCAAAAACGTCGGGATGGGGAGCACCATCAGGAGCAAGAGCCCGACGACGGCGCAGGTGAAGATGAGGCTGCTCTGTCCGCGGAGTCGGTTCATCATCGGCCGAGGTCGGGGCTACGGGTGACGGTGTCTCGGATCGGCGGTCGGGGCGGGGCGGGCTGTCGGCGCTTCTGGCGCAGGCGGTAGACGTAGGCGAGGACCTCGGCGACCGCGCGGTAGAAGTCCGACGGCACCGGCCGTCCGACCTTGACGTGGCGATACAAGCCGCGTGCCAGGGGGACGTTCTCGACCATGGGGACGCCGTGGGCGGTGGCGATGCGGCGGATCTGGAGCGCGACGAGGTCCTTGCCTTTGGCGACGACGATGGGGGCGGTGTCCTTGCCGCGGATGTAGCGGAGCGCGATGGCGATGTGAGTCGGGTTGTTGACGATGACATCGGCCTTGGGCACGGCGGTCATCATGCGCTGCTGGGCGATGTCCATCGCGCGCTTGCGCTGCGCGCCCTTCTGCAAGGGGTTGCCTTCGACCTCCTTGTGCTCGTCTTTGACCTCCTGCTTGGTCATCTTCATCTTCTCCTCCATCACATAGCGCTGCCAGGCATAGTCGGCGCCGGCGATGAGGATGAGGATGAGCGCGACGTTGAAGACGACGAGCAGGGCTTCGCTGACGAGGTAGCGGATGCCTTCGTAGAGCGGGAGCGTGGAGATCGCGCGGAGCTTGGGGCCTTCGCCGGCGAGGGTGAGCCAGACGACGAGGCCGACGACGGTGATCTTGGCGAGGCTGCCGACGAGGTTGCCGAGCGCCTGTTTGTTGAAGAACGTGGTGAAGAGCTTGGGGCCGAAGATGTTGATGCGGTTGAGGTCGGGGGTGAGGGGCTTGGCGGTGAAGAGCACGCCGATCTGGGCGAGGGTGCCGAGCACGCTGGCAGCGATGACCATGGCCGCCAGCGGTCCGATGATGAGCGCCATCTGGATGACGGCCTCGCGGCCGAGGCGGAGCATGGAGCCGGGGGTCATCTCGAGCTGGGGGCGGAGCGCGCAGAACTGCACGATGAAGCGGCCGAGGCCTTCGTAGAGCCAGGGGCCGAGGAAGAAGAAGTAGGCGAGGCCGCAGAAGAGGATGAGCACCGAGACGATGTCGCGGGAGCGGGCGATCTCGCCGCGTTCGCGGTACTCCTCGCGGCGCTTCTCGGAGGCGGGCTCTGTCTTTTCGCCGGCTTGCTCGGACATGGGCGCGGGTCAGTGCAATGGGCGGGCCTCAGAAGGCGCGGGAGAGGCGGACCGAGGTGCGGATGGCGTCTTCGATCATGTCTTCGAAGACGTGGGCGGTGGCGGGGACGGCGAGGCCGAGCACGACGAGGCCGATGCCGATGGTGAGGAGGAAGCCGATGACGAAGATGTTGACCTGGGGCACGGTGCGGGCGATGGCGGCGAGGCCGACGTTGACGAGCAGGACGACGGCGACGACGGGGAGCGCGAGGCGGAGGCCGAGGGAGAAGAGGAGCGCGCCTTGCGCGATGAGGGTGTCGACGACGGCGGGGATGTCGGCGCGGGCGGTGCCGATGGGGACGTGCTGGTAGCTGTCGAAGAGGGCGCGGAGGATGAGGAGGTGGCCGTCGAAGGCGAGGAAGAGGAGGAGGCCGAGGAGGTTGAGGAGCTGGGCGACGACGCCGACCTGTTCGAAGTTGACGGGGTCGACGACGTTGGCGATGGCGAATCCCATCTGGATGCCGATGAGCTGGCCGCAGAAGTGGAGCGCGCCGAAGGCGACGGTGACGGAGAGGCCCATGATGGCGCCGACGATGGCTTCGCGGATGATGGCGCCGGTGAGGGAGATGACGTCGAGGCCGATGGCGGGCGCGGGGGGGTCGGTGCTGATGAGGACGAAGGCGGTGAGCACGGCGATGAGGCCGGCTTTGGCGAGCGGGGGGATGAGGGGGCTGGCGAAGAGGGGGGTGGTGGCGATGAGCGCGGTGATGCGGGTGAGGACGAGCGCGAGCGCGATGGCATAGGGGCCGAAGACGGCGAAGATGCCTTGGGCGTCGAGCAGGTCGGGCATGGGTCAGCGAGAGACGCCGGGGAGCATGTCGAAGACACGCTGGGTGTAGGTGACGAGGTGGGTGAGCATCCAGTTGCCGAAGATGAGGAGCGCGCCGACGATGGCGATGATCTTGGGGATGAGCGCGAGCGTCTGCTCCTGGATCTGGGTGACGGCCTGGAAGATGGAGACGACGAGGCCGACGACGAGGCCGAGCATGAGCGCGGGCAGCGAGAGCATGGCGGCGATGGTGATGGCTTCGGTGAAGAAGGTGACGACGAATCCTTGGGTCATGGGGCGAAGCTCCGTACGAGGCTGCCGACGAGGAGGTTCCAGCCGTCGACGAGGACGAAGAGCATGATCTTGAAGGGCAGTGAGATGAGGATGGGGGGGAGCATCATCATGCCCATCGCCATGAGGATGGAGGCGACGACCATGTCGAGGACGAGGAATGGGATGTAGAGCATGAACCCCATCTGGAACGCGGTCTTGAGCTCGCTGAGCACGAAGGCGGGGATGAGCTGCATGGTGCCGACTTCGCGGCGGGTCTGGGGGCGGTCTTCGCCGGCGGCGTCGATGAAGAGGGCGAGGTCCTTCTGGCGGGTGTGGGTGAACATGAAGGCGCGGATGGGGGTGAGCGCGCGGTCGAGGGCGATGTCTTGGGAGATGTCACCGGCGACGTAGGGCTGGATGGCTTCGGTGTGCACCTTGGACCAGACGGGTTGCATGATGAAGACGCTGAGGAAGAGGGCGAGCGCGACCATGACCTGGTTGGGGGGGGATTGCTGGGTGCCGAGCGCCTGGCGGAGGAACGAGAAGACGATGACGATGCGGGTGAAGCTGGTCATCGTGAGGAGGATCCCGGGGGCGAGGGTCATGACGGTGAGGAGCGCGAGGATGCGGAGCGCGCCGACCCAGTCGCCTTCGCCGCCGCCGACGCTGAGCTGGACGCGGGGGAGCGCGAAGGGGTCGGGGGGGCGCGGGGGGGGGGGGGGGGGCGGGCTGGGCGAGCGCGGTGGTGGCGAGCGCGAGGAGGGCGAGGGCCGCGAGGGCCGCGATGTGATGGCGGCGGTGCATGGGGTGTGGCTCCCGGCGGCGGCGGTCAGGCGCTCTGGAGGCGGCGGATCTTCTGGAGGAGGTCGGCGGGGGAGCGGTCGGGGGCGGCCGGGGGCGCGGGGCGAGGGTCAGGGGTGACGGGCGCGCGACGGGGGGGGCGGCAGGCGGGGCGCGTTCACGGGCGCGTGGCGCGCGCGGTGGCGGCGGCGGTAGCGCGGCGGTGGCGCGGTCGGTGGGGCGGTCGCGCGGCGCGGTCGGTCGGGCGGGGCGGTGTCGCGCGACGAAGGCGCGCGAGAGCGCGGCGCGGGCGTCGTCGGCGCCGGTGGCGGGGGGCCTGGGGGTCGAGGTGGCCGGCGGCGGTGCGGAAGCGGGCGAGCGCGCCGCCGAGGCGGGCGGCGAAGCCTTGCGGTTCGGCGGCGGGCGCGGCGGCGACGGGCGCGGGGCGGGCGTCGCGGGGGTGGGGGTCGGTGTCGCGGGCTTCGATCTTGGTGAGCATCTGCACGCCCTTGTCGGTGGTGCCGAGGAGGACCATCTCGCCGGCGACGTCGACGAGGAGCAGGCTCTGCTTGGGGCCGAGCATGTGGGTGCCGACGGGGCGGATGAGGGGGCGGCCGGTGTGGGCGTCGCGGGCGCCGCGCATCCGGCGCCACATGAGGAAGGCGACGGCGGCGAGGAAGAGGAGCGAGACGGCGAAGGCGGCGAGGCCGGGGCCTTGGGCGTCGGGTGAGGTGAGGCCGGCGGCGAACGGGGTCTCGGCGGCGTCGGGCGCGAGGGGCTCGGGGGCGAGCGGGGCGTCTTCGCCGAGGGCGGGCGCGGCGGCGAGGGGCGAGGGCGCGGCCGCGATGGGGGCGGCGGGCTCGGCGGCGAGCTCGTCGGCTTCGTGCTCGCCTTCGCCCTCGCCGTCGGCGCCGGGGATCGCGAACGTCAGCGCGTCGGCGGCGGGGCGCGGCGGCGGGCGCGGGGCGGGCTCGGCGGCGCGGGGCGGCGCGGCGGGCGTCGAGGTGGTGGCGGTCGAGGTGCCGGCGGTCGCGGCGGGCGCGGCGTCGGCGGCGGCCCAGCGGCGGGCGATGGCGGCGGTGCGGGGCACGGCGACGACGAGGGTGTCGCCCTCGGCGCGCACGCGGATGTCGCCGAGGATCGCGGGGTCGATCTTGCGGGTGAAGCGGCTGCGCACGATCGCGGCGGGGCCGTCGGCTTTGCTCGGGTGCAGGAGCGTGCGGCGCACGAGGCGGTCGTCGCTGTCGATCCAGCGGCGCTCGGCGCGGGTCTCGTCGACGCGGATCATGAGGACGGGGCCGTCGGCGCGGGCGCTGATGACGTCGGGGGCGAGCGGGGCGTCGGCGGTGAGCGCGAACTCGACGCGGTCGTCGTGGGCGGTGATCGCGACGTCGGTCAGCGTCTTGACGCCGGGCGCCCGGGCGTTGACGGCGGCGGGCAGGAGCAGGGCACAGATCAGGGCGGTCACGGGCCAGGCGCGGCGCATGGTTCTCCCCCTCGCGCAGGGCTGCGCGTCGGTTCGCAGGGTGCTTGTCGGGCTTCGCTTCGGGGGGAGGCGACGCGGGCGCGTCAGTCGCGGAGCTGGCGGACGCGCTCGTAGGGCGAGACCACCTCGGTGAGCCGGATCCCGAACTTCTCGTTGACCACGACGGCCTCGCCGCGGGCGATGACCTTGTCGTTGATCACGACGTCGAGCGACTCGCCGGCGAGCTTGTTGAGCTCGACCACCGAGCCGGTCCCGAGCTGCAAGAGCTCGCGGATCAGCATTCGACTCGAACCCAGGATCACCGAGAGCTCGAGCTCGACGTCGTAGAGGAACTCGATGTCCCGCTCTTCTTTGGCCATCGTCGGCCTCCCACGGGGCGAGGGGTTAGCAGCAAGCGTGCCAGCGTCAGTCGTCGTCGTCGCCGGCGTCGTCGTCGAGGCTCGGGAGCGCGGCGCGCTCGGGCGGTCGGATCGGCGCGATCTCGTGCACGATCTCGGCGGCGAGGTGGCCGGCGCGCTCGAGCGGGTTGACGTCGAACTTGTGCGCGCGCTCGACGAAGAGCTCGAGCGCGGCGGTCTCGGGCTGGTCGAGCGCGATCACGTCGCCGGCCTTGAGCGCGAGCAGGTCGCGGATGGTGATGGTGGCGCGGCCGAGGATGACCGAGAGGCGGGTCTCGACGCCTTCGAGGTGGGTGCTGATCTGCTCGGTCCAGCCGTTGTCGTCGCCGCCGCCTTCGGACTGCATGCCGCTCGACAGGTGGCCGCGGATCGGCTCGACGGTGCTGTAGGGGATGACGATCTGGACGGTGCCGCGCAGGTTGTCGATCTCGATCTCGAAGCTGGTGAGCACGACGACGTCGCTCGGCGCGACGACGGCGAGGAACTGCGGGTTGATCTCGGTGCGCACGTACTCGCCGCGGATGGGGAAGACGGGCGCCCAGGCGCGCTGGAGGTCGTCGATGAGCAGGTTGACGACCTTGCGCACGATCATCAGCTCGATGCTGGTGAAGTCGCGGCCTTCGATCCGCTCCTGCGCGTTGGTCGAGCCGCCGAACCAGTTGTTGAGGAAGGTGAAGATGAGCTTGGTCTCGATGGCGATGATGCACGAGCCGCGCAGCGGGTTGAACCGCACGACGTTGAGGCAGCTCGGGATGGGGAGGTAGTTGAGGAACTCCCCGTACTTCATCAGGCTCGTGCTCTCGACGCCGACCTGGAGGATCTTGCGGAGGCTGTTGCTGAGCGTGATGCGGAACTGGCGGGCGAAGCGGTCGTTGATGATGTCGAGCGTGGGCATGCGCCCGCGGATGATGCGATCCTGACTGAGCAGGTCGTACTTGACCGCGGACGCGGCGGCCTCGTCCTGCTCGGCGCCCTCGGGCGCGGCCTCTTCGAGCGCGATCTCGCCGTCGTTGACCGCCGAGAGGAGGGCGTCGATCTCGTTCTGGGAGAGGATCTGCTCGCTCATGCTCGCCGGCCGCCGGGCTCGATCGCCGCTGTCACTGCACGATCCACGCTGTCACTGCACGATCCACTCTTCGGGCCAGACCTCGGTGATGGTGCCCTTCGACAGCATCGCGTTGGCCCGGCGCTTCATCGACTTGCGCAGCGACTCCATCGCCTCGGGGCCCTGCACGTCGGCGACGCGCTGACCCGACAAGAGCATGGTGAGCTGGTACTTGATCGCGGAGAGGCGGCCTTCGACCTCGCCGCGGGTCTCTTCGCCGTCGAGCTCGAGGTTGATCTTGGCCTTGAGGTAGCGGTCGCCGGTGGGCTCCTTGAGGTTGACCACCAGGGTGCCGAGCTCGATCATCGGCCCCGGGCCGCCGGTGGGGCGGTCGGGGGTGCCGGGCAGGGTGCGGTCGACGGCCTCGCCGACCATGGGCGCGGGGTTCATCGGCATCGGGGCGGGGCCGCTGTTGCCGAGCAGCACCCAGGCGCCGATGCCGAGCAGACCGAGGGTGTTGATCAGCCCGATGAGGAGCACGAGCGTGTTGCCGCCCTGCTTCTTCTCTTCGGGGGCGCCGCCCTCGGCGGCGTCGTCGGCTTCGGCCTGTTTCTCGGCCATCGGGCTCCTCCAGCGGCTCGGCCAGCGCAGCGTCGCCGTCGGGCAGGGTAAGTCATTTCGCGCGGTCGGTCACCATTCCTGGCGGCGGGGTCGCGCGGCGCAAAAGGGAACGCCCGGCGTGGGTCGCACCGGGCGTTCGAGGGTCCCGTGAGGGGTCTCTGTTTTGGGTTCGAGCCGCGCTGGTCGGGCGCGGCTCTGCGGCCGGGGTCCCGGAGCGGGGGGTGGGTCGTCCCCCATGGAGGACCGGCCGCGGCTCCGCCGGCGTGGGTCGCGCCGACGAATCGGGGTCGGCTTCGTGCCCGGCACCCGGTGCCTGGTCGGGCCGCATGCCATCCGTGGCATGCGATCATCCCGCCCGCCGGTCCGTCCGTGGACCTGCCACCGGGTGCCGGGCAGAGCCGATGTCATCTGAGGAGCTGGAAGACCTCCTGCAACAGCCCGTCGGCCGTCTGGATCGTCTTGGAGTTGGCCTGGAACGCCCGCTGGTAGGCGATCAGGTCGATGAACTGGTCGGAGAGCTCGACGGTGGAGAGCTCGAGCGCCGAGCTGATGATCGCGCCGCGGCCGCCGCTGCGGGCGCTGCCGACGAGCGGGCTGCCGCTGCTGGCGGTCTCGATGAAGTTGTTGCCGCCGACGACGGCGAGCTCGGTGGGATCTTCGAAGCGGGCGAGCTGCACCCGGCCGAGGACCTGGGTGCGGCCGTTGGTGAAGCCACCGAGGATGAGACCCTGGTCGTCGATCGCGATGCCATCGAGCTCGCCGGTGCCGAAGCCATCCTGCGAGACGAAGTTGGCGATGCTCTCGGTGACCCGGTTCCACTGCGACGAGCCGCCGCGGCCGGTGCCGCCGTCGTTGATGGCGTCGCCGAAGTCGAAGCCGATCTGGCCTTGCTGGGCGCCGAGCCAGTCGAAGTTGATGGGATCGGGCACGTTCTCGTCGACGAGCGCGCCGGCGTCGTCGAAGGTGAGCACGCCGAGCGGGATGACCTGCGGGGTGCCGGCGACGCCGCCGACGAGCTCGCCGCCGTCGACGCTCGCGTTCATCTCCCAGGTGTTGGCGGCGGTGCGGCTGCCGAAGATCGTGACCTCGTGCGGGTTGCCGAGGCTGTCATAGGCGACGATCGTGGTGCGGAAGCTGCTGGTGGCGTCGGGGTCGTTGGGATCGAAGGGGCCGGTGATGGGATCGTCGGGGCGCAGGTTGGCGAAGATCTCGACCTGCCCGGTGGGGTTGGGCTCGAGGTGCTTGCGGGTGATGCGCAGGTCTTCTTGCAGCGACGAGAGCTGGCCGGTGCCATCGGCGTTCTGGCCCTGCACCCGGTAGCCCGACTGGTTGATGAGGTAGCCTTCGTCGTCGAAGCGGAACGCGCCGTTGCGGGTGTAGAGGTTCTGGCTGCGGCCCTCGGCGGTGCCGTTGAGCACGAAGAAGCCATCGCCGCTGATCGCGAGATCGGTGGGGACGCCGGTGTTCTGGAAGCTGCCTTGCGCGAAGAGCTTCTCGATGCGTTGCAGGGTCACCCCGCGGCCGATCTGGTTGCTGCCGGTGGTGCCGACGATGAACTCGCTGATGAGGTCTTCGAAGTGGGCGCGGCTGGTCTTGAAGCCGGTGGTGTTGGCGTTGGCGATGTTGTCGCCGACGACGCTCACGCCGATCGAGGAGGCATGGAGCCCCGTGTTGCCGGTGTAGAGCGATCCGAGCAGGCCTGCCATGGGGGTCCTCCGATCAGGCGTTCACTGGTTGACTTCGATGATGTCGCTCATGCGCAGGCGGCGGTCGCCGATCATCAGCTCGGGGTAGCCATTGTCGAAGCGCACCCCGGTGACCCGACCGCTGAGGTAGGTGTCGGCGACGAGCGGGTCGCCCTCGGCGTCGACGGCCTCGATCGTGACCCGGTAGCGGCCGGCGGCGAGCGGGCGGCCGAGGTCGTCGGTGCCATCCCAGGCATAACTTCCGCCGCCGCGCTCGGCGGGGATCTCGACGGTCTTGACCGCCTCGCCGGCCTCGTCGTGGATGGTCAGTGTCACCGTCACGGCGTCGGGGTCGACGCGGTAGTCGATCGGGACGCTGCCGCCGGCGTCGAGGGTGAGGTCGCTGCCGCGAGCGACGACCTCGCGCCCGACGAAGCGCACCGCCTCCTGGCTGTTGTTGCTGAGCTGGCCGAGCGCGAGGTTCTCGACGCCCTCGTTGAGGTTCATCATCTGTTCGAGGGTCGAGAACTGGGTGATCTGCTGCATGTACTGGTCGGTCTCTTGGGGCGCGAGCGGATCCTGGTTGCTGATCTGGGCGACGAGCAGCTTGAGGAAGGCGTCCTTGTCGACCGAGGCTTGCGCGCGATCGGCGGCGAGGCCGCCGCCGATGCCACCGGGTCCGCCGAGTGCCGAGATGTCCATCGCTCTCCTCAAGCCTCGATGTCGATGAGACCGCGTGCCATGCGGCGCGGGGTCGATGCCTTGGGCGCGGGTCGCTCGGGGGCCTCGGCGTCGTCGCGCTCGTGGGCCTCGTGGCGTCCGTGCGGGTCGCGGGAGAGCTGCGCCTCCACTTCGAGGTGGCCGACTTGCAGCCCGTGTGCCATCAGGTCGCGGCGCAGCTCGTCGAGGCCGCTCGCGAGCAGGTCGACGACCGCCGGCTGCTCGGCGCCGACGACGACGCGGGCGACGCCGTCGTGCATCGTGATGCGGAGGCGCACCCGGCCGAGCTCGGCGGGGTGGAGCGCGATCTCGGCGGTGCGGCTGCGGTCGCCGGCGCGGAGGGCGTCGGAGACTTGACGCAGGACCGCCGACTCGTCGACGCCCGGCGGGAGCGCGGCGCGGCCGAGCGGGGCGCGGGCGACGGGGGCGGCGTCGGCGGGGCGGGCGGGGGCGGCGAGCAGCGAGGGCGCGGCGGCGCGGGGATCGGCGGGGTCGCCAGGGCGGGGGCCGAGGCGCACGGTGTCGGGCGCGAGGCGGCGGGGGCCGAGGGCGCGGGCGAGGGCTTCGCTGGGATCGGCGCGGTCGAGGAGCGCGAGGTCGAGCGGGGCGCCGTCGGGGGCGGTGTCGGGGTCGGCGGCGGCGTCGGTGATGGCATCGTGGATGGCATCGGCCGTGGCGTCGGCGATGGCATCGGCGGTGTCGTCGGTGATGGCATCGCCGGTGGCAGCGGGCGCGGGCGCGTCGAGCGGGCGGGCGGCGGCGGCGGCGAAGCGGGCGCCGGCGAAGCGGGGGTCGGCGGCGAGGCGCTCGATGAGGCCGGTGAGGCCGAGCGCGCCGGCGGGGAGCGTGTCGTCGCAGCGGCGCGGCGGCGGGCGCGGGGTGATGCCATCGGCGGCGCGCCGCGGCGTTCGCCGGGTCGTCGGGCGGGGCGTCGGGGTCATCGGCGCGCGCGCGGCGCGGCGGCAGCGGCGTCGCGGGCCGCCGGCCGCTCGGCGCGCGCGGCGCTCGGCGGCCGGCGCGCGGGCGCGCGTCGGCGCCCCTCGGCTCGCGTCGGCTCGCGGCGCGCGCGCGGGCCTCGGCCTTCGGCGTCGCGGCGCTCGGCGGCCCGCGCGCGCCGCGGCGGCGTCGGCTTCGCGGCGCTCGGCGGCGCGCGCGCTCGGCGGCGCGGCGTTCGTCATGGCGGCGGGCCGCGTCGCGCTCGGTGATGTCATCGCGGCGGTCGATGGCATCCGGGCGATCGGCGCGGCTCCCCTCCCCCGCCGCCGGGCGCTCGACCGCCGGGCGGAGGAAGGCCTCGAAGTCGGGGCCGGCGGCGCGCCCGGTCTGTCGCGGGCGGATCGCGGCCTCACCGGCGCGCGGGGCGCCGGGGGTGATCGTCACGTCCATGTGACCTCCTCGGCCGGTCGACCATGACCGGCGGGTGCCGTGGGCCGCCTCAGCGACCGCGCTTCTTCTCTTCTCTGATCCGGGCCATGCGCTCGCCGATCCGCGCCGCCTGGGTGGGATCCATCTCACCGAGGATGCGGCCGGCCTGCTTGGACTTGAGCTGGAGCATGACATCGACGACGAGGGCTTCGTCCATGACACCGAGCATGCGCGCGGCGTCGTCGGCCTTCATCTTGTCGACGACCTTGGAGAGCCTGCGCACCTTGTCTTCGCGCGCGGCGGTCTCTTCGGCGGCGCGGGCCTCGATGCTCGCTTGGGGGATGCCGGCGTGCTCGGCGTTCGCGGCGGCGAGCTCCTCTTGCAAGAGCCGCAAGGTCTTGTAGCGGCTCTCGATCTCGTCTTCGATGGCCTTGATGCGGCGGGCGCGGCGGTCGAGCTGCGCCTCCATGCGCTCGATCTCGGCCTTGCGGCGGCGCGCCTGACGGAAGATGCGGAGCTGGGCGCCGAGCTCGAGCGGGCGGTCTTCGTCGAGGTCGTCGACGAGGGTGCGCTCGCCGGCGACGCCGCCGTCGGGCGCGGCGATGGGATCGGCGCTGGGATCGGCGATGGGATCGGGTGGCTGCGCGAGCGCGGGGGCGGCGAGGAGCAGCAACGCGATGACATGAAGTCGTGTCATCGGGCGCCTCCGGCCTTGATGATGCCTTGCATGTGGGCGAGCGCCTTGTCGGGGGCGACGGGCTCCTCGACGCGCTGGCGCAACAGGCCGTTGATGGCATCGATCTGCGCGATGGCGCGGTCGATCGTGGGGTTGGCGCCCTTCTGGTAGGCGCCGATGTTGATGAGATCCTCGGCCTTGCGATAGGCGGCGAGCAGCTCGCGGATGCCGCCGGCGGCGTCGCGGTGGTTGCGGTCGGTGACGTCGCTCATGCAGCGGCTCGCGCTCTGGAGCACGTCGATGGCGGGGTAGTGATTCTGGGCGGCGAGCGCGCGGCTGAGCACGATGTGGCCGTCGAGGATGGAGCGGGCGGCGTCGCCGATGGGGTCGTTGAGGTCGTCGCCTTCGACGAGCACGGTGTAGAGGCCGGTGATCGCGCCCTCGCCGGCGTCGCGGCCGGCGCGTTCGAGGAGGCGGGGCAGGAGCGCGAAGACGCTCGGGGTGTAGCCGCGGGTGGTGGGCGGCTCGCCGATCGCGAGGCCGACCTCGCGCTGGGCCATCGAGAAGCGGGTGAGCGAGTCCATCATGAGCATCACGCTCTGGCCGCGGGCGCGGAAGAACTCGGCGATGGCGGTCGCGAGCCAGGCGGCGCGGATGCGGACGAGCGGGGCGGTGTCGCTGGTGGCGGCGACGACGACCGAGCGGGCGAGGCCCTCGGGGCCGAGGTCGTGGCGGAGGAAGCCGAGGACCTCGCGGCCGCGCTCGCCGATGAGCGCGATGACGTTGACGTCGGCGCGGCAGTTGCGGGCGATCATGCCGAGGGTGACCGACTTGCCGACGCCCGAGCCGGCGAAGATGCCGACGCGCTGGCCCTTGCCGCAGGTGAGCAGGCAGTCGATCGCGCGCACGCCGGTCCAGGCGGGCTCGTCGATGGGGCGGCGGCGCAGCGGGTTGATGGGATCGGCGTAGAGCGGGACCTCGGCCTCGGGCGCGAACATCGGGCGGTCGTCGAGCGGGCGGCCGAGGCCGTCGAAGACGCGGCCGAGCATGGCGGTGGAGACCGGGACGGTGGCGAGCCCTTCGCGGGGCGTGATGCGGCTGCCCATGCGGATCCCGCCGATGTCGGCGAGCGGCATCATCAGCGCGGTGCGCTCGCGGAAGCCGACGATCTCGGCGACGACGGGCTCGGGCTGGCCGTCGACGGCGATCTCGACGAGGCCGCCGACGCGGGCGCCGGGCACGGAGCCTTCGACGACGAGGCCGACGACCTGGGTGACCTTGCCGGTGCGCGCGCCGACGGTGCCGCTGCCGTCGAGGCGGCGGGCGAGCGCGTCGAGGTCGAAGCCGAAGCGCTGCACCTCAAACATCGGCGGCCCCCGCGCGCAGGGCGCGCTCGACGCCGGCGAGGCGGGTCGCGACGCGGCCGTCGGTGGCGCCGTGGCGGGTCTCGACGCGGAAGTCGCCGTATTCGAGCGTCGGATCGGCGACGACGCGCACCTTGAAGCCGCCGCCGGCGCCCTCGGCGAGCTCGCTCTGGCGGTCGACGAGGTAGGCGTGGTCGTCGGGGCCGCAGCTCACGATGACCTCGTCTTCGCCCTCGACCTGCGCGAGCACCTCGCCGATGAGCGTCAAGAGCTCGCCGGGGTGCGCGCGGAGGTGGCCGCGCACGAGCTGTTCGGCGACGAGCACGGCCATGCCGATGAGCTGCACCCGGTTGTGCGCCTCGAGCTCGCGGCTGACGCCGACGAGGCGGTCGAGCGCGGCGGCGTAGCGCTCTTGCAGCACGGTCAGCTCGGCGAGGACCTGGTTCTTGCCGTCTTCGAGGCCCTGGGCGACGGCCTGATCATAGATGCCTTGCAGGATCTCGCCGGGGACTTCGAAGACCGGCGGCGGGGGCGGCGGCGCGGGCGGGGGCGGCGGCGCGGGCAGCTCGGCGGCTCGGGCTCGGGGCGGCGGGCGCGGCGGTCCTGGGGCTCGGGCGCGGGGAGCGAGGGGCGCCCACCGGGGGCGGGGAGCGGGGTGCCGGCGCGGTCGACGCGGGGCGCGGAGAGTGGCTGGCCGGGGCTCGGCGCGGGGCGCGGGGCGCCGAAGACGACGCGCTGAACGCTCGGGTCGACGTCTTCGCTGCGGATGATGGTCGCCACGCGGTGTCTCCTCGATGTCAGACGAACTCGTCTTCGCCGCCGGGCTTGGCGATGACGATCTTGCCTTCGGCTTCGAGCCGGAGCGCGACCTGAGTCATGGTGGTCTGGGCCTTCTCGACGTCGCTGAGCTTGGTCGGTCCCATCACCTCCATGTCTTCCTTGAGCATCTCGACGGCGCGCTGCGAGAGGTTGTTGAAGATCTTGTTGCGGATGACTTCGTCGGCGGTCTTGAGCGCGAGGATGAGCGTCTGGTTGTCGACCTCTTTGAGCAGCGTCTGCACGCCGCGGTCGTCGAGGTTGATGAGATCGTCGAAGACGAACATGTTGTTGCGGATCTCTTCGGCGAGCTCGGGGTCGATCTCCATGAGCTGCTCGAAGATGCGCTCCTCGTGGCTCTTTTCGATGGTGTTGAGGATCTCGGCGACGAGGACGACGCCGGAGGTCTCCTGCTCGTCCATCTCCATGAGCCCCTTCATCTCGCTCATCAGCGCGCTCTCGACGTCCTTGAGGGTCTGCGGGTTGACCTTGTCGAGGCTCGCCATGCGCAGACACACCTCGACCTGGGTCTCGACGGGCATGAGCGAGAGCACCTCGGCGCTCTTGGCGGGCTCGCTGTAGGCGAGGATGAGCGCGATGGTCTGCGGGTGCTCCTTGCGGATGAGGTTGGCGAGCACCCGGGAGTCGATGGCATCGAGCGCGAGCTTGGTCTGCTTCTCGCTCTTGAGGGTGTCTTGCAGCTTCTTGTTCTCTTCGGCGTCGAGGAACTTCTCGGCGAGCGCGTTGAGGAACGCGGCGCCGTTGGTGAGCAGGAGCGGGTCGCTCTTGACACACATCGAGTAGAACTCTTCGAGCACCTGCGCGCGCTCGTCGTCGCTGACCTGTCCCATCTCGTTCATGCCACGGCTCAAGAGCCGGATGGCGTCGGTGTCGAGGCGCTTGAAGACCTCGCCGGCGGTCTCTTCTCCCAGCATGAGGAGGACGAGGGCCGCTTTGCTCTGCATCGACAATGGCATGGTGGGTGTCCTCCGCTCGCGGTCTCGGGGCGCGTCGTGTGCGTCGCCGGGATCGTGTGCGGATCAGGCCTCCTGCTTCAACCAGTACGTCATCACATCGGCGGCCGTCTGCGGGTTGCTCTTGCAGAAGGCGACGAGCTTCTCGGCGACGGGCAGCTCTTCGTAGTCCTCTTCGTCGAAGAGCTCCTGGCCGGGGAGCCCGCTCTCGGCGCCGGGGAGCGATCCGTCGAGGACCTCGGCGACGTCGGGCTGGTCGGTGAGGCTCTTGACCATCGGGCGGAAGACGAGGAAGACGAGCAGGAGCCCCATGGCGAGCACGAGGCCCATGCGGGTCCAGAAGCGGACCGCCGCCTTGCGCTCCGAGGCGGCGAGCGCGGCCTCGGCGGTGGCGAGGTCGGCGGCCTCGAACTGCACGTTGGCGACCTCGAGCTGGTCGCCGCGGGCGGCGTTGAACTCGACGGCGTTGGCGACGAGCTTCTTGATGGTCTCCATCTCGGCCTCGCTGCGCGCGACGTACTCGGGCGTCGGCGCGGGGCCCTCGGCGTCGGCGGGGACGGGCGCGCCCTTGTAGCTGCCGTCGACGATGACGGCGACCGAGAGGCGCTGGATGGTCGCGGCCTGGCCTTTGACCTGTTTGGTGACCTTGTTGATCTCGTAGTTGGTGATGACCTTCTCGCGGTTCGAATTGCTGGCGTCGCCGACGCGGACGACGCCTTGCGCGACGTTGGGGTCGTTCTGGGCGCCGCCGGCGTCGCCGCCGACGCGGTTGCCGCCGTTCTCGCGGACCTCGTTGAGGCTCTCTTCGCTGCGCACGACCTGGCGCTCGGGGTCGTAGATCTCTTCGGTGCGGACCTCGCGGCTGAAGTCCATGAGCGCGCGGACGCGGACGACGGCCTTGCCGTCGCCGACGAAGCGCTCGAGGACCTCGGTGGCCTTCTGTTCGAGCTCGCGCTCGACGCTGCGTTGGTATTCGAGGCTCGACGTGCCGTCGACCGAGTCGCCGTGCGGGCGGTTGAGGACCTTGCCGCGCTGGTCGACGACGGTGACGTGCTCGGTGTCGAGGCCGGTGACGGCGCCGGCGACGAGGTTGACGATGCCTTGCACCTGGTACTTGTTGAGCTCGGCGCCGCCGGTGAGCGCGAGCACGACCGAGGCGGAGGCGGGCTTCTGGTCTTCGACGAAGAGGCTCTCTTGCGGCAGCGCGAGGTGTACGCGGGCGGTCTTGACCTCTTCCATGCTCGCGATGGAGCGCGAGAGCTCGCCTTCGAGGATGCGGCGCTTGTTCACCTCGATGACGTCCTCGGGCATGCCGAACATCTCGCTCTGGTCGATGAGCTCGTAGCCGATCGTCGAGCCGCCGCCGATGCCGGTCGAGGCGAGGGTCATGCGCAGCTCGTAGACCTGGTCGGAGGGCACGCGGATGATCGTGCCGCCGGCGGCGACCTCGTGGGGCACGCCGCGGGCCTTGAGCTCTTCGACGAGGCGGCCGCTCTGCGCCTCGTCGAGGTTGGAGTAGAGCGTGGCGTACTCGACGGTGTTGGCGAGCCAGACGACGAGCGCGATCCCGATGGCGAGCGCGCCGACGAGGCCGGCGATCGCCATCTTCTGGACGTTGGTGAGGCGGTCGTTGATCTGGCGGAGGCGCTCGAGGGCGAACGTGAGCGCGCTCTTGCGGGGGGTCTCTTCTTCCATCGCGGTCGCTCGTCAGCTCAGATGTGCATGCGCATGATCTCCTGGTAGGCCTCGATCGCCTTGTTCCGCACCTTGGTGGCGAGGCGGAGCGAGACGTCGGCCCGATCCAGGGCGATCATCATCTCGTGGAGGTTGTGGCTGCGGCCGGTGACCATCGCCGAGACGGCGGCGTCGGCCTCCTGGTGCAGGGTGTTGACGTCGCGGAGCTGGGCTTCGAGGAAGGTGGAGAACGAAGCCTGGACGCCGGGCGCGGTGCGCGGGGTGCCTTGCATCGGGCCGTAGGTGGTGTTGCCGATGCGGGCGCCGGGGCGGTCCTCGGTGGTCGAGGTGGCGGGCGTGTGCAGCGGCGGGAGGCCGACGATGTTGATGGGGCCGGGCATCGTCAGTCTCCGATCTCGATGGCGTTGTTGGCCATGCCCTTGAGCGCCTTGATGGCGGTGACGTTGGCCTCGTAGGTGCGAGACGCGGTCAGCATGTCGACCATCTCGGTGATCACGTTGACGTTGGGCATCTGGACGTAGCCGTCGGCGTCGGCGTCGGGGTGGGCGGGGTCGTAGACGAGGCGGCCTTGGGTGTCGTCGGCGGTGACGGTGACGACCTCGGCGCTGTGGGTCTTGTCGTGCAGGGCGTCGCCGAAGACCTCTTCGAAGGTCTCGGAGAGCGGGACGGCGGCGATGACGGCGCTGCGGCGCTGGTAGGGGCCGCCCTCGGCGGTGCGGGTCGTCTCGACGTTGGCGAGGTTGCTCGTCGTCAGGTTCATCCGGGTGCGCTGCACGGTGAGCCCGGACGAGGCGATGCGCATGGCGGTGAAGAAGTCCATTACTGGCCCTCGCCGATGGCGTACTTCAGCATCGCCATCCGCTTGTTGTAGACGCGGGTGGTGGCTCGGTAGAGGAGCTGGTTCTCGGCGAGCTTGCTCATCTCGTGGTCGAGGTCGACGGCGTTGCCGTCGGCGTCGGGCAGCGCGAAGAAGTCGAACTCGGGCTCGGCCTCGGGTGCGATCTGGGTGGCGCCCATGTGGGTCGCGTCGCTGCGGCCGATCTGGGGCGGGTTGCGGCCGGCGAGGAAGTCGGCGAGCTGGTCGTCGAAGCGGAGCTCGACGGGGGTGTAGCCGGGCGTGTCGACGTTGGCGAGGTTGGCGGTGAGCATGTTGCCGCGCTCGAGGCGGAAGTCGAGCGCGTGTTCGAGGGTGGTGGAGAGGCGGTCGAACAAGAGCTTCATCGGGCTCCCCCCAGCGGGCCGTCAGGTGCGCAGGGGGCGAGAGCGAGATGCGTGCCAGCGGTCGGGGTGAGGTGGGGCGCGGGCGGGCGCGGCGGGGCCGCCACCGGGCCGACGATCGATCGTCAGGGCGATGACGGGGCGCTGTAGCCGAGCTCGTCGGTGAGCGGGCCGAGCTGGCGTTCGCGCCAGCGGAGGAGCTCGAGCTCCATGCGGGCGAGCTTGCCGAAGAGGCCGTCGGCGTCGGCCTTGGCGACGAGGTCCCACTGGCGGCGGGCGGCGGGGGCGTCGCCGAGCGCGAGCAGGGCGCGGCCGGCCTGGAAGCGGGCTTCGAGGCGGTCGGGGTCGTCGGGGTACTCGTCGAGGAAGACGAGCAGCGCGGCGAGCGCGGGGCCGGGTTGCTCGCGCGCGATCTCGATCTCGGCGATCCGCCAGCGGGCGTCGCGGCGGCCGGTCGCGGCGCGGGGCAGGCCCTCGGCGTCGTGCAGCGCGACGCGGCTCTGCAGGACGGCGAGCGCGCGCTCGGGGTCGCCGGTCTCGGCGTAGAGCTCGACGAGGGCGTCCATCATGCGCAGCCGCTCGTCGGTCGAGAGCGGGCCGTTGATCGCGTAGACGAGCATGTCGCGGGCGAGCGGCGCGCGGCCCGACCACCACGCGTCGTGGGCCTTGGCCATCCAGTAGTCGAAGTCGTCGAAGCGGCGCGGGTGGCGGGCGTCGAGGTACTCGATGATCTCGCCGAGGCGGAAGCGGTCCTCGGCCTCCCACAGCACGGCGGCGAGCTCCTTGTAGAGCCGCGCGGCGGCGTCGGGCTCGCGCTCGGCGGTGGTGCCGCCGAGGCCGTCTTGCAGCACGCGGCGGGCCTCGGCCCACATCGCGAGCGCGCGCAGCGCCCGGCCGACGAGGAGGTGCACCTCGCCGCGCAGGGTGTGCTTTTCGAAGCGCTCGCGGTCGCCGTAGTAGAGCCGCAGCACCTCGATCGGATCGTCGGCGGCGCGCACGGCGAGGAGCAGCACCCGGTCGAAGAGCAGCGGGGCGTCGTCGAGCAGTGGCGGGGCCTCGCCGCGCCAGTAGCGGGCGCCGAGGCGCCAGGCGTCGTCGATGCGGCCCTCGTCGAGCGCCTGCTGCATGGTGCGCACGGTGAGCTCTTCGAGCACGTAGGGCGATCGCTTGTCGCGGCTGAGGTCGTTGATGAGGCGGCGGCGCACGGCCGGCTCCTCGATGAGCTGCGCGTGACGGAGGAAGGCGAGGTCCTGCCCTTCGCGCACGTCGAGGGTCGCGGCGAGCTCGCGGAAGCGGTCGCGGGCGAGGTCGGGGCGGGTGTAGGAGAGGATCTCGGCGAGGCGGATCCGCGCGATCCAGTGCGGCGGGGCGGCGGGCGATTTCTCCAGGAACAATGTGTAGTTGCGCTCGGCGTCTTCGACGCGGTCGAAGAGCAGGGAGAGCTCGGCCGACTGGAAGAGCGCGGGCGGCTGGCTGTCGAGCTCGGCGGGCCAGCGCTGGCGGGCGAGGTCGAAGAGGCCGGCGGCGACGACGAAGGCCTTCTCTTCATAGGCGAGCCCGGCGAGGGCGATGATCGCGCGGCCGATGGTGGGCGCGTCGCCGGGCAGGCGGCGGAGGTCTTCGAGGACGGCGCGGGCTTTCGGCAGGTCGCCGACCTTCATCAACATGCGGGCGCGCGCGGCGAGCAGGAAGGGCTCGGCGGGTGTGCCGGCGTAGGCGGCGAGGCGGTTGTCGAGGTGCAGCTCGGCGCGGTTGAGGTCGCTCTGCGCCTCGTAGGTCTGCGCGGCGAGGAGCGGGTAGCGCACCCGCTCGACCGGGTCGCGGGTGACCTTCTCGGCGGCGTCGAGCGCGGCGATCAGGCCCGGCAGGTCGTCGCCCGCGCCGGCGGCGAAGCGCTTGACGTGGGCCTCGGCGATGACCTTCTGCGCCATGCGGCCGGGCGCCTGGTCGGGTGCGTCGGCGTCGACGGCGGCGCAGGTCGTGATGGCGTCGGCGTAGCGCTCCTCGACCCAGGCGGCGTGGCAGGCGGCGTACTGCTGCGCGGCCTCGGAGCGCGGCGGGAGCGGCTGGATGTTGGCCGCCGGGAGGGTGACGCCGAGGTCGCCGGTGGTCATCGGGTAGGGGCGAAACGGGAGCTGCTCCTGCACCGGGCCCATCAGCACCAGCGGGAGGCCGACCTCGACGACCCAGCGGCGCGGCTTCTCGATCACGGCTTGCTGCAAGCGCAGCTCGGGGCGCTTGAGCGCGAAGCGGATGGTGGCGCCGCCGTCGCGCGACGGGGTGACGGTGACCGCGGCGACGGCCCCGCCGCGCAGGCCGTACATCAGCGCGGGGAACTCGGCGGGCATGGCGCTGACGCGGCAGTCGACGAGCTCGGCGCGGGCGCGGCAGTCGGCGGTGAAGGCGGGCGGGACGCGCATCTCGACGCGGCGGTAGTCGTCGAGCGGCTCGGCGGCGGCGGCGGGGCGCGCGGCGAGGGTGATCGCGGCGAGCGTGAGCGCGGCGGCGAGGGCGGCGAGGGCGGGCGCGGCGAGGGTGTGCGCGGCGAGGGCGGCGACGGCGCGGCGGGCGCCCGCGGCGCGCGGCGCTCGAAGCGGTCGGATCGCCGGCTGGTTGAGTGGCAGGCCCACTACGGCGCTCCTCAGGGCGGGGTGAGCATGTCCCGCTTCTTGAGCTTCTCGACGAGCGTGGTGCGGTTCATGCGCAACAGCGCCGCCGCCTGGTTCTTGTTCCAGCCGGTGCGATCGAGCGCCTGGCGGATCAGGCGGTCTTCGAGGTCGCTGAGGAGCTGGCGCAGGTCGAGGCCCTCTTCGGGCAGATCGACCGGCAGCGCCGCGCCGCCGCCCGCGTCGTCGAGGATCTTGCGCGGGAGGTCTTCGAGCTCGACGGTCTCGCCGTCGCAGAACACCGTCAGCCGCTCGACGATGTTCTCGAGCTCGCGCACGTTGCCGGGCCAGCGATAGGCGTGCAACCGGTCGAGCGCCTCGGGGCTGAAGCCCGCGACCGATCGGCCGCGGCTCTCGGCGAGGCGGCCGTTGAAGAATTCGATGAGGCGCGGGATGTCGCTGCGTCGGTCGCGCAGCGCCGGCAGGTGCAGCTCGACGACGTTGAGGCGGTAGTAGAGGTCCTCGCGGAAGCGCCCCTCGGCGACCTCGCGCTCGAGGTCCTTGTTGGTCGCCGCGACCACCCGCACGTCGACGTTGACCGTGCGCGCCGCGCCCACGGGCTCGAAGGCGCGCTCCTGCAACACGCGCAGCAGCTTGACCTGCAAGGGCAGGCTCATCTCGCCGATCTCGTCGAGGAAGATCGTGCCGCCGTCGGCGAGTTCGAAGCGGCCCTGTCGGCTCTGCGAGGCGCCGGTGAACGCGCCTTTGACGTGGCCGAAGAGCTCGCTCTCGAGGAGCGTGGCGGGGATCGCGCCGCAGTTGATGGGCACGAGCGGCTTGTGGCGCCGCGGGCTCTGCTCGTGCACCGCGCGCGCGATCAGCTCCTTGCCGGTGCCGCTCTCCCCGAGCACGAGCACCGAGCTGTCGGTCGGGGCGACCTTCCCGACCATGCGCAGGATGCGGCGCATCGCCGGATCCTCGCCGACCATCGGCCTCGACAACGCCTCTTCGCTCACGTCATGCTCCCCCCGAGCCGCCCCCGCGACCCAATCGTGACGGCGATTGTCCGGGCACCCGGCCGACCTGTCAAATCTCTGTCGGTCATGACCGAAACGTGAGCGAAGCGATGCGGTTTGCCAAGTACGAAGGCCTCGGCAATGACTTCGTCGTCGTCGAGGGCGCGGCGGCCGGCGTGCTGGACGTCGATCGGATCCGGCGGCTGTGCGACCGCCGCTTCGGCGTCGGCGCCGACGGGGTGCTGGTGGTGGAAGCGGGCGCCGAGGCGCCGTGGCGGATGACGGTGCACAACGCCGATGGCTCCCGCCCCGAGATGTGCGGCAACGGGCTGCGCTGCGTCGTCCGCTACCTGCGCGACCGCCACCCGGCGCTGCCGGCGCGCTTCGTCGTCGAGACCGACGCCGGGCCCCTGACCGTCGAGGACGGCGCCGCGGGCGTCGGGGTCGACCTCGGCGCGGTCGCGGACGCCGGGGCGCTGACCGTCGAGGCCGACGGGCGCGCCTTCACCGGGCGGTGGCTCTCGCTCGGCAACCCGCACTACGTGATGTTCGGCGCGTGGAGCGACGCCGAATTCCACCGCTGGGGGCCGCAGTTGACGGCGCACCGGGCGTTTCCGGCGGGCGCGAACATCTCGTTCGCCGAGGTCGAGGCGAGCGATCGGATCCGACTGCGGGTGTGGGAGCGCGGCGCGGGCCCGACGCTGGCGTGCGGGACGGGCGCGACGGCGACGGCCGCGGCGGCGTGGCTCGAGCGGCGCGTCGAGGGCGAGCGGGTCGCGGTCGATCTGCCCGGCGGGCGGCTGTGGATCGAGGGGAGCTCCGACGCGCTGCGCATGTGGGGGCCGGCGCGGGAGGTCTTCGTCGGTGAGTGGCGGGGGTGACCGGCGGCCGGGGTGTTCGAGCCACGCGGCGTGGGAGGTCTTCGTCGCTGATGGGCGGGGGTGACGCCCGCCGGGGTGGATCCACCCAGGCGACGAACGGTGGGAGTGACCGCGGCGTCGCGGTCGGCCGGTGGCTCAGAGCGAGCGCTTGACCGCCTTCTGCAGCAGTACGAGCCCGCCGTTGGGGCCGGGCACACCACCGCGGATCAGCGCCAGCTCGCCGTCGTCGCTGAAGCGGACGAGGGTGACGTTCTGGAGGGTGGTGCGCTTGTTGCCGTGCTGACCGGGCATCTTCTTGTTCTTGAAGACGTGCGCCGGCGAGGTGTTCGAGCTGATCGAGCCACCGTGGCGGAAGTACTCGTGCACGCCGTGGCTGGCCTTGGTGCCGCGGAAGTTGTGGCGCTTCATGACGCCGGTGAAGCCGCGGCCCTTGCTCGTGCCGATGACGTCGATCTTCTCGCCCGCGCGGAAGACGTCCGCCGGGGCGATGGTGGCGCCGACGTCGAAGCGGTCGAGCAGATCCATGCCGACGCGGAACTCGCGGAGGTGCCGCTTGACGACCTCGGTGCCGTCGCGGTCTTCGACCAGGTTCTGCTTGCGGAAGAAGCCGAGCTCCGGCTGGCTGACGCGCTTGACGCGGCGCTCGCCGAAGCCGAGGACGAGCGCGGTGTAGCCGTTGCGCTCTTCGGTGCGCTTGTCGACGACGACGTTGCCGGCGACCCGCACCACGGTGACGGGGGTCTGCGTGCCATCGGGGGCGAAGATCGCCGTCATGCCGATCTTCTGACCGAGGATACCCTGCATGTGAACCTCCAATCGGTTGCTGTTCGCGCCGGTCTTGCGTGAGCGGTCCCGGAGGACTTCACCCGGCAGCGGCGCGCGAGTATGGGTGAGCAGGCAGGTGGTGTCAAGCGAGCGATGGCACGATCACATCGTTCGAGCGGTCGCCGTGTCCTCGATCCGCGGCCGAGCGGCGCCATCGGAGGCGCGACAGCGACGAGCGCTCGCAGATGGCCATGGGCGTGTCAGGAGGAGATGGCGCGGCGTCTCGGCAGGACGCCGAGGCAGAGGTGAGGCGCTGGATCAGAGCGAGAAGGGCATCTTGATGCGCATCGGCTCGCCGCTGAACTGCGGGAAGCGGAACGCGCGCACCTTGCGCTCGACGCAGCTCCCGACCGGCGTCCCGCTGTGAGCGCCCTCGACGGTGGCCGACTCGACCCGGCCCGAACGGCCGATGACGATCTCGACCGGCACGGTCCCCGAGGCGTCGGTGCCCGCCTTGCACGTCTGGATCGAGCGCGCGTTGCGCTTGACGACGGTGAGGATCTGCTGGCGGCTGAGCTTCTCCGGCAGCATGGGATCACCCGCCGGGGCCGCCGCAGCGGCCGGGGCCGCGCCGGGCGACGCGGCGGCGCGTGAGCCGCCGCCCGAGCCGTCGAGCGCGCCGAGGAGCGCGTCGACCTCGTCGGTCGACTCCTTCTTGGGCCTCGCCGGCGCCGCGCGCTTGGTCACCTGGACCTGCCGCTCGGGCTTGGGCGCGGCCGCGGGCGGGTCGTCCTCGTTGTCGGCCTGCGCCGCCGCCGAACGGCGCGGCGAGGTGGCCCGACGCGCGCGGGCCCGCTTCGCCGGCGCCTTGGCGGCCTCGGCCTTGTCGTCTTCACCCGCCTTGCCCTCGTCATCGCCCCCGGCGGTGTCATCGGCCTGGCCCTCCCCGTCGGCAGCCTTCTCCGGCTCGGCCGCCGCAGCCGCGGCAGGCGCGGGCGCGGCGGCTGCCGGCTGCGCAGCGGGCGGCGGGGTCCCCATCGTCACCTTGCCGGTCTCGGCCGGCTCGGCCACCGCCACCGGCTCTTCGCCCCCGTCCTTCTTCATGAGGAAGTACATGCCGGCCGCCACGCCGCCCGCGAGCAGCAGGACGCCGAGCACGATGGCGACGATGAGCGCGGTCTTGTTGCCCGACGGCGGCGCGACGAGCGGCTGAATCGGAGCCGCAGCGGTGATGGGCGCCGGCGCCATGCCGAGCCCGCTGCCGAAGGGATCGTCACCCCGGCTCCCGGCGTCGAGGCCGCTGAGTGCGGTGATGTCGATGAGACCCGAAGCCTCGCTGCCGCCGGTGTTGGCCGAGGAGGAGCGCCTGGCTTTGCGGCTGTCGGCTTCGGCCGCGAGGGTGTCGAGGCTGAAGAGGACCGAGTTCTCGTTGCGCTGGTTGCGGAGCTGGCTCGCGGTCGAGATGCGCGGGTTCGCCGGCTCGTCTTCGTCGGGGAACATCGACGAGGGCGCACGGGCAGTCGCGTCGGCGACGTTGTTGGATGCGATGACGTCGTCGTCTTCGCTCGGGAACATACCGCCAGCGGCCGGGGCCGCCGCGGCAGCCGCAGCGACCGGCGCCGCCGCGACCGGGGCAGCCGCAGGAGCGGGAGGAGCGAGGTGGGCGAATTGAGGGATCGAAGCGAGCCGAGACCAGTCGGCCATGCCCTCGGCCCAGATGAAGCTCTCGGCGTCGAGGTCGCCGCTTCGGAAGTATGCCTCGACCTGCGCAGGCGCCAGCGGGCCCACCTGCTCACGGTTGATGACGACATGCCAGACGGCGTCGGGGTCACCCTGGGGCTGGGGAGCAGGCTCGTCCGCCATCGCGGCGCCCGGCCGCTGCTCGTCGGCCATCGGCTCGGAGTCGTCGCCGGCGGCGTCCATCTCGCCGCCGCGTACCACGATGATGTGCGAGCATTTCTTGCAGCGGATCTTGAAGGTCTTGTTGCGGACCTTGTCGTCGCTGATCTGGTACTTGGCGCTGCAGTTGTCGCAGACGATCTTCATCCAAGCGCTCCCAGCCGGCAAAAGGCTCCGCGAGGTCTCGCGGACACCCGGGCGATTATAGGGTCAGGCTCTCCGGCCCCGCAAGAACCCGAAGGGAACGGCCGCGTGGTCTTCGGAGCGCCCGGAGGCACGGTCCGATACGGCGGGTTCGGGTCATCACAGGGCGATCGTTCGAGGGCTCGGATGTTCTACGCAGCCGTCTCCGAGGGCTGTCCGTGGCGCCGCGATCCGATATCTGAGTCGGTGAATGACACCCGGGTGAGCAGCCCGAAGAGTGACTGCCGAGCCACTCGTGGCGAGCGGTGCCGTCGCCGGCCGGAGTGCGGCGCACGTGGTCGGACGCGCGCAGCGCCCGCTCAACGGAGGCTGGCGTCCTTCGCGGTCGCCTTGAGCTTGGGGAGAAACTCCTTCTTGAGCTTGAGGAGTCGCTCGAAGTTCACCTTCTGCCGCGCGTCGGTGTAGAGCACCTGCGGCTTCTTGTACTGACCGTCGATGAGCATGTCGTCGAAGTCGTAGAACTTCGTCTTCACGTCCTCGCCGCCGGCTTCCTGAGCGCTCGCCGCGAGGGGAGCGCCCAACATCGCCAGCGCGAGCAGGCTTCGAATCACGGTCTTCATCGCTCTCTCCTCCGTTCACGGCCGCGGCGCGCGCCGCGGCGGTTCAGCTCTCGCTCGACTCTGCGCTGGCGGGCGCGTCACCCGCAGGCGCATCGCCGGTCGGCGCCGCATCACCCGCGGGGGCAGCTTCCCCGGCCGGCGCCGCGCCATCAGCCGGCGCCGCGCCATCGGCCGGGGCGGCTTCGCCGGCCGGCTCGGCGCCAGCGGGCGCGACACCACCTTCGGGGGTCCCCCCTTCGGTGGGCTGACCCTCCGTCCCCTCCCCGGCCGGCGTCTCACCGTCGGCCGGCGCGTCGCCGCCCATCGGCTTCATCTGCATCGTGTCGGCCTGCTGGAGGAACTGGATGGTCGCGTTGATGGGATGCTCCGGCGGCAGCCGGGCTGCGTCGCGGTAGCGCACATAGTAGGCGAGCGCCTTCTTGGGCTCTCCGAGCTGCTCCTCGTGGATCTTGCCCACCCGGAGCAGGACCTCGGGGTTGTCGGCCTTGACCGCGAGGCTCTCCTCGTAGAGCTTCGCGGCGCTCTCGTACTCTCCGGTGCCGTACAGCGCGTTGGCCTCGCCGACCATCGCCCGGTAGTTCTTGGGGAAGCGCTCGCGCACGGCCTTGAACTGCTTGAGCGCCTCGTCATAGTCGAGGTAGTCGAGGTAGATCGACGCGAGGTTGAGGCGCGCCTCGTCGTTGGTGGGGTCGAGCGAGATCGCCTTCTCGAACGCGACCACCGCGGCGGGCACCACGTTCATCTGGTAGTAGGTCAGGCCGAGGTTGTTCTGCGCGCGGGCGTTGTTCTCGTCGTAGCCGAGCGCCTTGTTGAACATCAGCAGCGCGAGCGGCAGCTTCTTCTGCTCGAGGTACAACAGCCCGAGGTTGATGATCGCCGGCACGTTCTTCGGCTGGACGGCGAGCACCTCCTTGACGTAGCGCAGCGAGGTCTCGCGGTCGCCCTTGGCGAGGTAGGCGGCCGCGAGGTTGTTGCGCGCCTGGAGATCCTCGGGCTGCTTGCGCAGCACCGACTCGAACTCGACGATCGCCTGATCGGGCTCACCGTTGAGCAGCAGCACACGCCCGAGCGCGAGGGTCACGCCGCGATCGGTGACGTTCTTCTCGATGAGCTTGCGATAGGCGGAGACCGCTTCGCCGTAGCGCCCGAGGCGCTCGTAGCTGAAGGCGAGGTTGAGCCACGCCGCGACATAGTCGGGGTGCTCGGCGGTCGCCTTCTCGAAGGCCGTCGCGGCCTGGGTGTAGGCCGGCGGGTTCTGCTCGAGGGCGGCGACGCCCTGCTTGAACGCCTCGTGCGCCGGCTTGGGGATCCCGTCGATGAGCTCGGGCTTGGGCTTCTCCTGGGTGACCTGCTGCTGCGGCTTGGGCTGTGGCTTGCCACCGCAGCCGATCGCGAGCAGGCCGACGGCACCGAAGGCCGCGAGTCGACCGAACACTCCGCGCGCCATCACTTGTTCTCCTTCGCAGCGCTCGTCGCGGCGGGCGTCTGGTCAGCGGCCGGGGCGGCGGGCGGCGCGGCCTCCGGCGTCCCCGCCGGCGCGGCGCCGGGCGCCGGGGCGGGCGCGGCGGGCGGCTCGGGGATCATCTGCTCGAGCTTTCCGGCCGGATCGGCGATGTAGGTGGTCGAGAACGTCGCCGGCACCGGCAGATCGGTGTCGTTGGTGGCGTCGTCGAGCACCGGGAACGCCTCGGGGCTCAGCTTGACGAGCAGCGCCGCGGCCTTGCGCGACCACTCGTTGTAGACGTGGTGCTCGTGGGCGAGGTCGAGCGCGCGGCGGGTGGCTTCGATCGCCTTCTCCTGCAGCGGCGCGGCGACGTCGTCGAGCTCGGCGCGATAGACGATCTGCTCGTCCTCGGTCAAGCCATCGGGGATCGGCAGGTCGAAGAGGCTCTGTGCGTAGAGCTGGTAGCTCTCACCGATGCGATACAGCGCGCCCGCGCTGACGTCGTACGACTTGAACTCGAGCACCTCGAAGAAGAGCTTCTCGGACTTGCCGAGCAGCTCGGCCTTCTGCACGAGGCCCCGACGGAGCTTGTTGATCGGGAACTCGAGCTTGATGGCTTCGAAGTCATCGTAGACATACTCCGCCTGGAGGAACCGCACCCGCGCCGCGGCGCGACGGACGATCGGCTTCTGCATGCCTTCTTCGGGGAGCTTCTTGTAGACGTTCATCGCCTTCTCGAGCTCCTTCGAGGCATCGGCCCGAGCGCGGCGATCGTCCATGTTCTGGATGACTTCGGCGCGGCGCAGGTAGACCTCGACGAGCGTGTCGGCGTGCGCGCTGCCATACTTCTGGATGTAGCGGTCGTAGGTCTTGAGGGCTTCCTTGGGCTTGCCCTGCTTCTCCTGGAACTCCGCGATCCGAAGCAGGAGCTCGCGGCTGTCGGGGTTCTCGGGGAACTTCTTGACGAAGGTCTCGAAGATGGCGATCGCCTGGTCGTACTGCTCGAGCGCGGCGCGGATGGCACCCGCGTTGTAGAGCGCGTCGGCCATCTGCGGCACCTCGGGGAAGGATGCCATCTTCTCGAAGTAGTCGGCGGCCGTCTCGAAGTTGGTCTGGCTCTCGTAGAGCGCGCCGAGCACGAAGTGCGCCTCGGTCGCCTGCGACGACTTCGGGTAGCGCTTGATGATGCTCTCGTAGAGGTCGATCGCCTTCTCGGTCTTCTCGAGCTCCTCGGTGGTCGCCGCGGCGTTGAAGAGCGCGATGGCGCCCTTCTCCTGCTGCTTGGGCTCCTGGCCGAACTCCTTGACGAAGCGCAGCCACTCGTCGACCGCCTTCTGCTTGAGGTCGCGCGACTCTTCGATCTTGCCATCCTTGGCGGCGGCGGTGCCGGCGTCCTTGAGCTCGGTGGCGTAGTTGTTGATCGAGACGGCGATCACGTCCTGGAGCTGCTTCTGGTTGAGGACCTTGTAGTTCTTGCCTTCGAGCATGTACCGGGCCCAGCGCTCCATCTGGTCCCAGCGGCGCAGGCGGTAGTTGGCGTCGAAGAGGGTCGCCGCCGCGAAGCCCGCGAAGCGATGCTTCGCGTGGTGCTCCATGATGACTTCGAGGCGCTTGATGCCTTCGGCGTAGTGACCCTTCTTGATGAAGATCTCGGCCGAGCGGAACGAGACGCTCGGGACGTCTTCGTGCTTGGGGTAGAGGTCGAGGAACTCGGTGCACGCCTGGAGGAAGTCCTTCTCGGCGGGGTGCAGCTCCTCCTGCGGGATGGGCTTGAACTCACCGTCGTCCCGCTTCTCGTCGTACCGGACCTCGGGGCCCTCGATCTTGTCGGCGCCCTTCTTGGCGGCGCGCTTGGGGCGCTCGATGAGGTTGGCGTCGGCCATCTTCTCTTCCATCGAGAGGATGACCGCGTAGGCCGACTCCTGCGAGTACTTGCCCTTGGGATCGAGCTTGACGACCGCGCGGTAGTGCTTGGCGGCCTTGTCCCATTCCTTGGTCTGGAAGAAGTAGATCTCGGCGAGATAGAACTCCTTCTCGTAGACGTCCTTCGCCTGGGGGAACCACTCGATGTACTTCTCGTAGTACGTCGCCGCCTTCTTGTAGAAGCGATCGGCGCGCTCCTGGTCCTTGAGCTTCTCGACTTCCTGCGCCTTGGTGTGGAAGGTGCCGATCAGCCAGTCGGTCTGCTCTTCGCGGTACTGGTTGGCGCGGATGCGGGGCTCTTCGATCTCCTTGTTGACCGCGTACCAGCTCCCCTTGGGATCGAAGTAGGTCAGGAAGCGATCGATGACTTCCTGAGTCTTCTCGATGTCTTCCTGCTTCTTCCAGGCAGCGGTGATGTTCTCGGCGTACTCGGGGATCTTGGGGCCTTGCTTGTTGGCGGTGATGAGGTACTCGTAGACCTCGATCTCGTTGTCGGTCTTGTCCTGGTTGCCATAGACGCGGGCGATGGATTCGAGCTGGCGGGTGGCGAGCTCGTCGCCGCCGACCTCGCGGAAGTAGTCGCGGGCGCGCTTCCAGCCGTCTTCGACCTCGGCGAACGCGAGGGTCATGGCCGAGTAGGCCTGCTCGGTGAAGTAGACCTTGCGCTTGTCCTGGCCCTTCGAGAGGTCGACGACCTGCTTGAACGACTTGATGGAGTCTTCGTACTCGCGCAGGTTGTAGTAGACGTAGCCGAGCTTGTAGAGGGCGTAGGGATACTCGGTCGCCTTGGGGTTCTCGAGGACCTTGAGGTAGTTGGTCTTGGCGGCGAAGAGCAGGTCGTTGTCGAAGTAGTACTCGGCCACCGCGAGGTACGCCGGGGTGACGTACTTGCTCTTGGGGTACTCCTTCGTCAGGCGCAGCATGTACGACGCGCCTTCCTTCTTCTTCTCGGCCGCGATGAGACCGCGGCCGTAGTAGAACATGACCTCGTCGATGCGCTCGTAGTTGGGGAACTCCTTGAGGAGCGTCTTGTACTCTTCGAGCGCCTTGCTGTAGTCGGCCTCGGGGTCGTCGGGCCGGGCCTTCAGCGTGCCCTCCATGAACTTCTGGTACTGCTGCTCATACTGCTTGCGGGCGAGGAAGTAGCGGTACTTGGCCTCGTCCCACTCCTTCTCCGCGATGCGGAAGAGGAGGTCCGCCTTCTTTTTGTAGAGCGGGTTCTTCTGCAGGATGCTCCGCATCTGCTCGATCTGTCGCAGCCGCACCTCGGAGAGCTGAGCCTCCTTCTCGGCGACGAACTTGTCGATCTCGGAGTCTTCGGCGGCTTGCAGCGCGTCGCCGTCTTCCTTGGGCTTGAAGACGTTGGCAGCGGCGCTCTCCTGCGTGGCGAGTTCGTCCTTGCCCGCGTCCCGCTTCTGAGCGTGGACCGGCGAGGCGAGCAGCGCGCAGGTGGCGAAAATGGCGGGCAGGGTCCGGTTCATCGCTTGCAAATATCCTTGAGGTCGCTGCGGTAGGCGTTGATCTCGTCGGTCCAGTACTCGCCCTCGAAGGGCCAGGTGACGTACTTGTCGCCGACGAGCACGGTCGCGGTGGCCTGCGCCGCCGCTTCTTCGGCCGCCTTGGCCTCGCCTTGGTAGGCGCTCTCGATCGCCTTGGTGAGCTCGTCGGCCGCCGCTTCGTCGATCTCGATGCGGATCTCGGTGACCTGCACCTCGAGCTCGTCGAGCTCGTCGCTGATCTGCTGGAGGAGCTGGTTGACCTTGATGCCGAGGGCGATGATGCCCTCCTGCTTGCGGCTGGTGACGGTCTCGAGGAGCTCGTTGGTGAGCTTGTCGCCGAGCTGGCCGCGCATGGATTCGATGCGGGCGACCTCGCGGCGGTACTGGGTGACGGTGGTGTAGAGGTCGTAGAACTCGCTGTTCGAGATGACCGCCATGCGGATGACGCGGGGCAGCTCGACGCCCTCGTTGGTCTGCTCGAGCACGAAGGCGTTGTACAGCGCCTCGGGCGAAGCATATTCCGTCATGTACCGGGTGAGCGGCGCGCGGAGCGAGAGGTAGTCGTTCTGGATGCGCTCGAGCGCGTCACGGGCGAAGTCGAAGTGACAGGCGTTCATGAACACCGTCGCTTCGAGCAGGTAGATGTCGGGGAGGAAGTAGTTCTCCCACTCCGGGCCGTCGAGGGTGTGGAAGATGCCCATGCCGCGGCGGACGTCTCCCTTGAGGAAGTACGACCAGCCCGACTCGTGGAGCGCGTTGACGTAGCTCGTCGAGTCGTAGGGCACCTTGCGGTAGTAGTAGATCGCGACGTCGAAGAGGCCGACGGTGTAGGCGATCCGGGCGAGCGCGAGGTAGCCGAGGTGCGCGATGCGGGGCTGGTCTTCGGCGAGCGCCGACTGCACGGCCTGCTCGAAGTTGGCGCTGGCGCCGAAGAGCTTGCGGGCCCAGTCATCGCTCTCTTCGTCGTCGCCCGCCTGCTGCACGCCGATGAGGCCGAGCAGGTACTGCGCGTCGGCGTAGTCGGGCCCGCCCGGCGTGACGGCGCCGAGGTAGGTGACCGCCTCGTCGTAGCGGTTGTAGTCGAAGAAGAAGCGGCCGAGGAAGTAGTTGTAGCTGTCCTGGAAGGCCTGGGGCTTGCCGCCGACATAGTGGCCGGTGAGCGACTCGAGGGTCACCGGGTTGAAGGCGATCTTGCGGGCGCACTCGCGGAGGCCGCGGAAGGCAGCGTCGAAGACGGTGCTGTCGGAGCCGGTCGCGAGCAGGGTCTGGTAGATCTCGGCGGCGTTGGCATAGAGGCCGAGCTTGAAGAGCGAGTCGGCGAGGCCGAGGCGCGCTTCGTAGGTGCTGGCCTTGCCCTCTTCGGCCTGGCTGAGGAAGGTGTCGAATGCCTGTGCGGCGGCGCTGTAGCGGCCGTCTTCGTAGGCGTTGCGGGCGTCTTCGAGCGCGCTCGCGATGCGGCGGCGCTCTTCGGCGTCCATGCGCTGCCGCTCGCGCTCGGCGGCCTTGCGGGCGGCCTCCTGGATGCGGATGTTCTCTTCGATCCGCGCGCGATCGGCGGCCTCGGCGGCTTCGAGCTGCTGGAGCTCGTCGCCGCCGGCAGGGGCGGGCGCGGGCTCGGGGGCGGGCTCGGGCGCGGGGGCCGGGGCGGCGGCGCCCGAGGCGGTCATCGAGTCGATGACCGGCTGCGGCACGCCGGCGGCCTTGAGCGCCTTGACGTCGTCGACGGAGAGGTTGAAGGTCGACCCGGTGCTCTGGATGGTCTGGATGATCACCTGAGCGGGCAGACCCGACTTGTGCATCTGGATGACGTTCTCGGGGGTGATGGCCCAGGCTGCGGTCGCGAGGGGACCGCAGAGGAGGGCACCGGCGAGCGCCGCGCGGGCAGCCCAGCGGCCGAGACGTGTGGTCCTACGGCTTCGAGTCATCCCGACGTCCTCAGATGGTGAAGCCCAGGCCAAGGCTGATCTCGGCCGGGATGGAGACGCCGCCGTTGTACTTCTGGAAGAAGTACTGGCGGTACTCGGTGCGGATGTTGAACCAGTCGTTGACGAACCAGCGGAAGCCCAGGACCGTGTTGCCGCTCGGCTTGATCTTGGGGTTGCCGTCCGGGTCGTCGGCCGGATACTCGGTGGTGTGGAACATGCCGAAGCCGAGGCCGACGTAGGTCTCGAAGTGGGTGAGCTTGTAGCCGAGGAGGCTCAGCTTGCCGTAGAGCGGCGCCCACAGGATGTTGACGTTGTAGAGCATGCTGATCTGCTCCTGGATGGCGGCGCGGCGGAGGCCGACGTCTTCGCTCTCCAGGAAGGCAGCGAGGCCCGTGTTGTAGTCGAGCGCGAGGCCGTACGAGGCCTCGACGGCGAACGCTTCCGAGAAGTGGTAGCCGATGCGGAGGCCGAGCGGGTAGTAGACGATGAAGTCGTCGTTGGGGATGATCGAGGCGTAGGGCATGATCTCGAAGCGGCCGTCCTTCTCGACGAGGCGCTTCTGCACGACCTTGATCTCCCGCCGGTTGCCCCAGAAGAGCGCGAGGTCTTCTTCGAGGGCCCGCTCGGCTTCGGTGGCCTTGTCGTCGCTGACCTGACTGACGGGAGCGGCCCCCGGGTCGGCCGCGGCCTCGTCGGCGGGGGCATCCTGGGCGTAGGCCGGTCCGCAGAGGACCACCGCGGCCACCGCCGCGCACCGCAACAGCACCTTGTTCATCGGGTTCATGCTCCCCTTGATCATTCCTTGAAGAACCACAGCCGGGAATCCCGCAGGTCATCGCGCTGGCGGGCACGCTGGAGGACGAAGCTGCGCTGCTCTCCGGCGAGCTCCACGGTGAATTGGGTCGACACCAGCCAGGGGCCGGCAGCGAACGCGTCGCCATTGAGGGTGGTGTCGACGTCGAGCTTCCAGGCGCCGTCGATGCGGTTGAGCACGGCGGGCTGGAGGTAGCTGGTCGTCGTGAACTCGTCGGCGCGCGCGAGGAAGATGTATTCGCCGCCGGTCTGGCAGGCGAGCTCGGCGAGCACCGGGTCGCGGCCGCGGAGCCGCTCGTCGACGGTGGGCGGCGGCTGGAGGTGGATGATGATGATCGGGACCGAGGCCCCGGCGAGGCCGCCGCCGGCGTAGCGGGTCGCCTGCGCCTGGAGGTCGGCGGCGAGGTCGACGCCTTCGAGGCCGTCGGTGAAGACGACGACGACGGGGTTCATGCCCTGGAGGTTGGGCTGGATGATGCGGGAGTAGACCGAGTCGAGGGAGCGGGCGAGCGGGGTGAGGCCGCTCGCCTCGCTGGCGCGGGTCGCGACGGTGAGGCCGTCGAGGATGACGTCGCGGTTGGGGGTCGGGGTGGAGTACTCGTCGGTGATCTGCGGGAAGTCGCCGCTGAAGGGGACGAGCGAGACGCGGTAGTTGTCGGGCAGGTTCTGGAGCAGGCCGCTGAAGAACGCGAGGCGCTGCTGAGACTGGTCGGAGGCCTTGCTGACGTCGACGTCGCCGGTGAAGGGGTCGCGGCCGATGAGGCTGCCGGACTTGTCGATCATGAGGACGACGAGCTTGGTCTCGTCGCGGCGGTCGATGCCGCCCGAGTACTCGTAGTCGAGCGCGACGGGCTGGACGCCGACGCCCTTCTCGTCCCCGGCGGCGCCGGTGGCGACGGCCGGCTCGGGGAACATGCTGCCGGAGTCGGCGGGCGCGCGGGTGAAGGTGAAGCTGTCGGCTTCGAGGCGGTTGCCGACGGTGCCCTGCGCGCCGCTGAGGCGGCTGTCGGGGTAGAGCTGGCCATCACCGCCGAGGAGGAGGACCGACAGCGAGACGGTGCTGAGATCGTCCGTCTGCTTGCATGCCCCTGGCACGATCACTTCGCGGAAGTTGTTGGCCTGGAGATCGAGCCCGACGGTCGAGTCACAACCGCTCGACAAGAAGAGTGTGGCGGCGCCGAGGCCGCTCAACACCAGATTCCGTCTGCGCATGCAGGATCCTCTTCGTTCGATGGGCACACCGCGCGGGCTTGCACCCGACGCAGGACGCGCCTTGCTAGCATGGCCCCTGACGACTGTCAACGTGACCTGTCCGGCCGTTTTCTCGTGGTCCTGACGTGATTTCGGACCATTTGACACCGCCGACGGGGCACGCCTATGTTTCCGAGGGCGTGCAGAGCGGGATTAAAGCGACTGCTCCCGTGTGTGCCCGAGTGAAAAAATTTGCACTGTGGCAGGGATCGCCTGTTCCGATTCCCTGATCGGCCAAGAGCCCTCTCCACATACAAGAGGCGAAAATGACCGCAGGCGCGACCGGCCGGGGGATTGGACCAATGAGGTGGAGACCCGTGATGTACGCCCGTTCGATGAGTTTCAAGGCCTTGATGCTGCTGGGCGTCGTCGCGGCGGGCCTCGTCGGGTGCGATGACGACACCAACCAGATCGGCACCGCCGAGGTGCAGCTCACCCCGAATCAGTTCCTCTTTCCCAAGCTCGCGCTCGGCAGTGACACGGACCGTGTCGTCGAGGTGCGCAACATCGGCAGCGGGCAGCTCATCATCGCGAGCATCCGGCTCGACGTCGACAATCGCGACCAGGAGTTCGAGCTCTACTGGAAGGTGGAGCAGGACGGCAACGAGTTCCGCGGCATCACCCGCGACGGGCAGGACGAGTTCAACTATCCGGTGCGCGTCGACGGCGGGGAGTCGCTGTTCCTCGTCGTCAACTACCAGGCGGTCCGCGAGCAGCCGGTGGGCGGCACGGTGGTGCTCGAGACCAACGCGCCCGATTCGCCGACGGTCAACATCCCGGTGGTGCTCCAGGCCGGCGCGCCCGAGATCGCGGTCAACCCCCGCAGCCACGACTTCGACCGGGTCCCCGCCGGTGAGACCGAGGAGACGCGGATCCAGGTGACCAACATCGGGCAGCTCGACCTGACGATCAATCGGGTGCTGCTCAACGGCGACCAGGACTTCAAGCCGCTGATCGAGATCGGCGGCGAGCTGCGCGATCCGCGGCAGATCCCCGACGGCGAGACGGTCGCGCTGCTCGAGCCGGGCCGCAACATCAACATCACCGTGCGCTACTCGCCGCTCGTCGAGGGGCCCAACCGCGCCGAGCTGGTGATCTTCAGCAACGATCCGGTGTCGTCGGAGGTCGCCGTCTCGCTGACCGCCAATGGCGCGACGCCCTGCTTGCAGGTCAACCCGCCGGCGCTCGAGTTCCGCACGAGCCTCGTCAACCGGACCGACTCGCGGCCGATGTCGATCGAGAGCTGCGGCGGGGCGCCGATCGAGATCACCCGCGTCTACCTCGAGGACGCCGATCCGGCCTTCGAACTGGTGGAGGACAGCCTGCCGATGCTGCCGGCGATCATGCCGGCGTACGCGCAGGCCGATCGCGACGCGAACCTGCCGCCGCCGAGCCGCTCGATCGAGATCGCGTTCACCCCGCGCGAGGAGCGGATCCACAACGGCAAGCTGATCATCGAGAGCAACGATCCGGTGGTGCCGCGGCGTGAGGTGCCGCTGCTCGGGCGTGGCGTGACCAACGCCTGCCCGCAGGCGCGCGCGGCGAACGACGAGTTCTACGTGGTGCCGCTCGACGTGGTGGTGCTCGATGGGAGCCCGTCGATCGATCAGGACGGCATCGACGCGCGGCCGGTGGCCTACGAGTGGGTGATCACGAGCCGGCCCGATGGTTCGGTGTCGCAGCCGCACGAGTCGTTCTACGACCCGGCGCAGCCGGCGAACGGCGGGCTGCCCGACGACATCGAGACGCCGACGGCGGTGTTCTTCGTCGACCTCGCCGGGACCTACACCGCCGAGCTGCGGGTGCGCGACAACCTCGGCCTCGACTCGATCGCGTGCGAGAACCCGGCGGTGGTGACGATCGTCGCCAAGCCCGAAGAGGCGATCCACGTGCAGCTCGTGTGGCGGACGCCGGCCGACGACGACGAGACCGACTTGCAGGGGACCGACCTCGATCTGCACCTGCTGCACCCGGTGGCGAGCAACTGGTTCGACAGCATCTACGACTGCCACTACGCCAACCCGATCCCCGACTGGGGGCAGATCGGCAACAGCGCCGACGATCCGTCGCTCGACATCGACGACATCAACGGCGCGGGGCCGGAGAACATCAACCTCGATCAGCCGGAGCCGACCGAGGCCCTGGGCGCGCCCTACCTCGTGGGCGTGCACTACTACAACAGCCGGGACCGGGTGGATGGCACCGAGTACGGCCCGAGCTTCGCGACGGTGCGGATCTTCATCGAGGGCGAGCTCTCGTGGGACTTCACCGACAACGGGAACCCGGGCGAGAAGGAGATGCAGGCGCAGGACCACTTCTGGGACGTGGCGCAGATCTCGTGGCCGTCGGGTGATGTCGTGACCCGCGATCGGTACTACATGGCCCGGCCCTGACGGGCGCGTCCGCTCACCGCGGAGGATGACGACCCCGGCCCGCGGTTGCGGCTCCGGGGTCGTTTCGTTTGGTGCGCCCGGCGCGGCGCGTGATGGAGGTCTGGATGTTGTCGAGCACACGCTGCGCGCGGTGGCTGCCGGCGCTCGCTCTGCTGCTCTCGGGGCTGGCGGCGGGCTGCGGCGAGGTCGAGGGCGCGAAGACGGCCGAGTTCGTGGTGCGGCCGGAGGCGTTCGTGTTCCCGCGGCTGTCGATCGGCCAGACGACGGTGCGCCGGGTGACGGTGACCAACGAGGGCACGGGCGACCTGATCCTGATCGAGATCGGGCTCGACGATCGCTCCACGGCGAGTGAGTTCGAGCTGTTCACCGACGCGGACGGCGTCGAGACGCCGGTGCGCTTCGACGATCGGCTGGTGCTGGCCCCGGAGACGACGCTCGTCTTCGGGGTGCGCTACACGCCGAGTGACGAGGCGCCCGATGGCGGCGCGCTGGTGATGAGCACCAACGACCCGGATCTGCCGCGGGCGTCGATCCCGATCCAGGCGTCGGAGACGGGCGGCGAGATCGACGTCAACCCGCGCACGATCGACTTCGGCGGGGTGGAGGTCGGCGAGACGGGGACCGAGTCGCTGCGGGTGACGAACCTGGGGGTCGCCGATCTGGTGATCTCGCGGCTGGAGGTCAACGGGCGCGCGGGGTTCGGGGTGCGGTACGAGGGGCGTGACGTCGCGGGCGCGCTGGCCGATCCGCTGGTGCTCGGGCCCGGGGAGCAGGTCGTGCTCGACGCGACCTATACGCCGGCGTCGCCGGGGGTCGCGGACGGGGAGCTGTTGATCGTCAGCAACGCGGCGACGACGCCGGAGCTGGCGGTGCAGCTCTACGCGAACGGCGCGGAGCCGTGCATCAACGTCACGCCGGGGAGCCTCGACTTCGGCTCCGGGCTCCTCGTCGACGACCGTGAGGGGGAGACGCCCAACCAGCGCGGGGTGACGATCGAGAGCTGTGGCACGGTGCCGCTGCGGGTGCGGCGCATCGAGTTCGAGGATCCGCGCGACGTCTTCGCGGCGCTCGACCTGCCGGCGGCGGAGGGCGACGCGCCGCTGTTCGAGCTGCCGGCGGCGGTCGCGGGCGAGGCGTTCCCGACGCGGCTGTTGCAGGTCGGGTTCTGGCCGCTCGAGCTCGGCGTCTACGGCGGGCGGATGCTGGTCTACAGCGACGCGACGCCGGCCGACGAGCCGGTGGTCGTCGACCTCTTCGGTCGCGGGGTCGACAACACCTGCCCCCTGCCCGTCGCCACCCGGGCCGAGTACGACGTGCAGCCGCTCGACATCGTGACGCTCGATGGCTCGCCGTCGACCGATCCCGACGGCGAGGTCGTGGCGTGGCGGTGGACGGTCGTGCAGCGCCCCGATGGGAGCGTGAGCCAGCCGGTCGAGGCGTTCGCCGATCCGACGCGCCCGGCCGACGGCGGCGACGCGGATGATCCGGGCACGCCGCGGGCGCTGTTCTTCGCTGATCTCGCGGGGGACTACGTCATCGAGCTGCAAGCGGTGGACGCGCTCGGTCAGGTGAGCTGCGATCCGGCGGCGGCGCAGGTGTACATCCGCGCGGTGCCCGAGCAGGACCTGCACATCCAGCTCGTGTGGAGCACGCCGGACGATCCCGACGAGACCGACACGGTCGGGACCGACGTCGACCTGCACTTCCGCCACGAGCGCGCGGCCGACAAGTGGGGGAGTGAGGCGAGCGGGTGGGACTGCTACTTCCGCAACACCAACCCCGACTGGGGGGTGGTCGGGGAGGTCGTCGACAACCCGTCGCTCGACATCGACGACACCAACGGCGCGGGGCCGGAGAACATCAACCTCTCCGAGCCCGAGCTCGGGGTGGCGTACGACGTGGGCGTGATCTACTTCCGCGCGGCGAGCACCTTCGGCGACCCCGAGATCCCGTCGTCGCGCGAGCACCCGTCCTATGCGACGGTGCGGGTCTTCACCCGCGGGGTGCCGCTCGTCGAGCTCGTCGGGCAGGAGCTGACCGAGACGAGCCAGCTCTGGCACGTCGCGCGGGTGACGTGGTGCGAGGGCGCCGACTGCCCGCGCGTCGACGTGATCAACGAGCTCTACGACGAGGGCGAATACAACCGCCCCTGACGCCCCTCCTGACAGCCGCACCCGCCTCGCAATCAATGTCACCGTATGCGGAAGTTCGTCTCCTGCCCGTCTTGTGGCAGAGGTGGACCCGCTGATATCGTGCGCCGTCCTCACCCAGCGCAGGAGCACTCGATGTCTCGTCGGTCCGGTGTACGACTCTGGGGTCTCGCCTGTCTCATGACGCTCGGCGCCCTCGCCTGCGACGATCCGATCAACAACGAGTCGTTCCCGCGCCTCGAAGTGGTGCCGGATCCGATCGTGCTCGGCGCGGTCCCGGTCGGCGCCCGAACGGACCGCCAGGTCGCGGTGCGCAACGTCGGCGGCAGCACGCTGATCATCACCCGGATCAACTTCTCGAACGCGATCGACACCCGCGAGTTCAGCCTCGAGCTGCCCGAGCTGCCCATCCGGCTCGGGCCGGGCATGGAGTCGTCGCTGACGATCTTCTACCAGCCGATCGACGCCGGGCAGGACGGCGGGCACCTGATCATCGAGAGCAACGACGCCGACACGCTCGAGACGCGGGTGCCGATCACGACGAACTTCACGGCGGCCGAGCTCGACGTCAACCCGCCGTCGCTCGAGTTCCTCAGCGACGACGGCGCGCCGCGCGACCGGACGGTGACCATCACCAACCTCGGCACCGTGCCGGTCGAGATGCGCGACCTGAGCCTCGCGATGGGCACCGACGAGGAGTTCTCGATCGTGACGCCGAACGAGAACCTGCCGACGCTCGACCAGGGCGACGCGTTCCGGGTGACGGTGCGCTACACGCCGGGCGGCGGCGACACCGACGTCGGCACGCTGGTGGTCGCGACGAACCTCTCCGAGGGCCATCGGGTGCTCGTGCCGCTCAACGCGACGCAGCCGAGCCCCGAGATCGATGTCTCGCCGGCCTCCGTGGTGTTCAGCCCGATCGAGCTGGGCACCGAGAGCGAGCGGGTCGCGCTCGTCATCGAGAACCAGGGCACCGCCGATCTCGTCGTCGACTCGATCGCGCTCGCGGCCGCGACGCCGCCGCCGAACAACGAGCAGTTCGTGCTGCACGACCTCCCCGACTTCGGCGGGGGGCCGCTCGTCATCCCCGCGGAGGGGATCGCGACGTTCGGGGTGAGCTACTTCCCGCAGGTCGAGGGCAGCCACAGCACCGCGATCGTCATCACCAGCAACGACGAGAGTGAGCCCATCCTCACCGTGCCGCTCAACGGGCGGGTGCGTCAGCCCTGCATCCAGGTGCTGCCGGGCAGCCTCGACTTCGGCCTCGTCGCGCTCAACATCGAGAGCGCGCCCGGACGGCTGCAGATCGCCAACTGCGGCGATCTGCCGCTCGCCGTCTCCGAGATCTCCATCGACGACCCCGACTTCGACTGGGCGCCCGAGGACATGGCCTCGCCGCGCGCCGACGTCGAGCTGCCCCCGCTCGGCGCGATGCCGATCCGGGTGTGGTACACCAACCGCGGGCTCGGCGAGGGCGAGCGGCGCGCCGCGACGCTGACCGTGCACAACAGCACGGTCGAGACCCCCGAGGTCGACGTCCCGCTCGTCGTCACCGGCGGCGGCGCGCCGACCTGTGACCTGCGCCTCTTGCCGAGCCGGCAGGACTTCGGCCTCGTCGCCCGCGGCCGCAACGTCTCGCGCACCTTGAACCTCGTCAGCCGCGGCACCGGGCACTGCGAGATCCGCAACCAGGAGCTGCGCCCGCCGCCGCTGCACATCCCGGGGCTGTACCAGATGCGGTTCATCCTCACCGGCCGGGTGCCGGCGGGGCGGATCGGCCCCGGCGCCTTCGAGGGGATCGAGGTCACCTACCGGCCCGAGGTCTTCCTGCCCGACGAGGCGGTGCTCGCGGTGACCTACTGGGATCCCTTCGCGATGGAGGAGCGCACCGTCGAGTCGACGCTGACCGGCGTGGGCGGTGAGAGCAACATCGAGGTCATCCCCGGCAACCTCGACTTCGGCCGGGTCACCGCCGGCGAGTGCGCCTCGCAGGAGGAGCGGGTCACCGTCTACAACACCGGCGTCGTCAACCTCTGCATCACCGATCTGCGCCTCGAAGGGCCGAACTGCGACGAGTTCGTGATCGTCGACCGCCCGCGGGCCGACGCCGACGGCTGCATCATCGTCACCCGCAACGCGCCCGCCGAGGTGCGGCTCGTCTACGAGCCGGCCGATCTCGGCCCCGACCAGTGCAGCCTGATCTTCGAGTCGGACGCCAACGACAACCCCGAGCTGCGGGTGCCGCTCGCGGGCGAAGGCATCCGCGACCGGCGTCAGACCGACATCTTCGAGCAGACGAGCGGGCGCACGGTCGACGTGCTCTTCGTCGTCGACAACTCCGGCTCGATGAGCGAGGAGCAGAACAACCTCCAGCGCAACTTCACGAGCTTCATCGCGGGCGCGGCGCAGTTCGCCAACGACTACCAGCTCGGCATCATCACGACCGACATGGACAGCGCCGCGCACCAGGGCAAGCTGCAGGGCAACCCGCGGATCATGCGCCGCGGCCCCGACATCGAGCGGCAGTTCGAGCGCACCGTCGACGTCGGCGTCAACGGCGCCGGCGAGGAGAAGGGCCTCGCCGCCGCGCAGGCCGCGCTCTCGGACCCGCTCGCCTACGACACCGGGGTCGCCTGCAACATGGACGGCGACTGCGTCATGCCCGACCGCTGCGTCGAGGGCTTCTGCGGCGGCGACAACCGCGGGTTTTTGCGCGAAGAGGCGGCGCTCGAGGTGATCTTCGTCAGCGACGAGGACGACTACTCGGCGGGCTCGCTCAACTTCTTCGTCGACTTCTTCAAGAACATCAAGGGCTTCCGCAACGAGGGTCTCTTCCACGCCCACGCGATCGTCGGCCTGCAGAACGGCCGCGCGCAGGCGTGTGAGGGTCCGGGCGGGGCGGCCGACGCCGGCTCGCGCTACGTCGAGGTCGCCAACCGCACCAACGGCCAGCTCTTCAGCATCTGCGACGACGACTTCGGCGACCCGCTGCGCGAGCTCGGCAACCAGGCGTTCGGCCTGCCGGTGCAGTTCTTCCTGTCGCGGCCGGCGGTGCGCAACTCGATCCAGGTCGCGGTCGAGGGCATGCGCCGCGCCAACGGCTGGCAGTACGACGATCCGAGCAACTCGGTGGTGTTCGACGAGGCGAGCGTGCCGCAGCCCGGGGAGACCATCCAGGTCGACTACGAGGCGCAGTGCTTCGAGCGCCGCGGCGACTGACCCCGCGCCCGCGATTGAGTGATCCCGAGACGATCCGAGGAAGGACCCGATGATGCGTAGGTACCTGATGGCCGCGGCCACGGCGGCCATCGCGCTCGTCGCCGGATGCGACGACGGCGACCGTTTCACCCAGACCCGCTCGGCCGACATCTACACCGACCCGGCCTATCAGGCGATCGGCTCCGACCTCGTCGCGTCGCTCGTCTTCGACCGGGTCCCCGAGGGGCGCACCAGCCGGCAGACGATCCGGGTGGGCCACGACGGCGAGGCGCCGCTCGTCATCAGCCAGATCTACCTCGAGGGCGCGCCCGACTGTGACCGGACCACGGCCGGGATCACGCCCGACCAGCCGTTCCCCGACGCGCGCGAGCAGACCTGCCAGTGGGCGATCGACGAGCGCCCCGAGCTGCCGCTGACCCTCGACGAGGGCGCGTTCCGCGACGTGCGGATCGCGTACAAGGCGCTCAACCCGGCCAACCCGCAGCCGGGCACGCTGCTCATCCAGAGCAACGCGCTCGACAAGCCGGTCATCCGGGTCGAGCTCGACGTGATCGCGGCCCGGCCGAGCATCGTGGCGTTCCCGACGACGCTGTCGTTCCCCGGCGGGGTCGACGGGCAGGACGCCATCCAGGTGCGCAACTCCGGCAACGGCATCCTGACCCTGAGCGACATCCGCCTGCGCCGGCTCAACGACGCCCCGCGCGACCCGCAGACGATGGAGCCGCTCGTCGAGTGGGTCATCGACCCCGACCGCGAGCTGCCGCAGCAGCTCCAGGACGGGCAGGCGCTGCAAGTGCTCGTGCGCTACACGCCGAAGGACGAAGGCCCCGACAACGCCGAGCTGACCTTCGTCAGCGACGACCCGGCCAACCCCAACGTGACGGTGTTCCTGACCTCGGCGCCGGTGTCGAGCACGCTCGTCGTGCAGCCCAACCCGCTCGTCTTCGGCGCGCCGCAGGGCCCGGGCAGCCCGATCACCCGCAACCTGAGCCTCACCAACACCGGGCTGCGCACGCTCTTCATCAACGGGATGGAGATCGAGCAGGACGTCGACGCCTTCTCGTTCGAGGGGCAGGACAGCTTCCAGATCGTGCCCGGCCAGTCGCGCCAGCTCGCGATCACCTTCAACCCGCGGTCGGCCGAGGGCTCCGACGGGGTGCTCGTCGTCCGCACCGACGCCGACAACATCGTCGGCGGGCAGCTCGTCGTGCCGCTCGTGCGCAGCGCGGCCGAGATCGCGGCGCTCGACATCAGCCCGGTGTCGGTGCAGCTCGACGAGGTCGCGCGCGGCGGCACGGAGGCGACGACGATCACGCTCTCGAACCCGGGCGGACAGCCGCTCGAGGTGACCCGGATCGCGATGACCGGCGAGGGCGACGCGCCGCTGACGCCGTCGGACCCCGAGTTCACCATCATCCGCGGCGGGATGCCGGTGACGTTGCCGCCGGGCGGGATGCACACCGTCGAGGTGTCGTTCACCCGCGGCGACGACGACAACAACCTGCACCTCGGGATCCTGGTGATCGAGAGCGGCGCGGCGACGAGCCCCGACGTGGTGCGGTTCACCTCGCGCCCGCCGCCGCAGTGAAGTGAGGCCGCGCCGATGCCCGGCCGCGCCGAGTACCGGGCGCTCCGCGACAAGGTCGACGCCTTCGCCGCGCAGGCCCACGCCGCGCAGGCGCCCTGGCTGAGCTGCCGGGCCGGCTGTGACGGCTGCTGCCGCACCCGCCGCAGCGCGTGGGCGGTCGAGATCGACGCGCTGCGCGCCCACCTCGCGACCCTGTCCGCCGAGCGCCGCGCCGCGCTCGCCGCCCGCCGCGACGACCCCGCCGTCGTCGCGGGCGAGCGCTGCGTCTTCCTCGATGGCGACGGCCGCTGCGCGGTCTACGAGGCCCGCCCGCTGATCTGCCGCACCCACGGGCCGGCGGTGCGGCTCCCCGACGGCGACACGGTCTGGTGCGCGCTCAACTTCGAAGGGCTCGACCCCGCCGAGGTGCTCGCGCGCCTGCCGGCGGGCGCGGTCCTCGACCTCGAGCTCCTCAACCGCATGCTCGCGCTCGTCAACGCGCGCTACCTCCAGAGCCGCGACGAGCCGGCCCGCGCCGGCCTCGACGCCGCGCTCGACGCGGGCTGACGTGCCGTTCGTCTACCAGGGACGGCTGCACCGGGGGCGCGCCGATGGCCCCGCCGCCGCGCTCCGCCTCGGGGAGCGGGCGCTCGCCGAGGCCACGACGGCGCGCCGCGTCGACCTCCGCCTCGCCTGGGACGGCCCCGAGCCCTTCACCCGCTGCGGCGAGCTGCTCCCGGCCGACTTCGCCGGCTACTGGCTCGACATCGCCGCCGCCGCCGATCCGCGCCGCCTCGACGCGCTCCTCGCGCTCGCCGCGACCCTCGACGGCGGCCGCCTCGCGCTCGCCTGCACCGCGCGCGACCGCGAGAACGAGGTCGCCATCGACCTGCCCGGCCCGACGCCGCTGCGCCTCGACGCCGAGCCGCTCGACCCGCTGCGCGCCCACCTGCACGTCGACCGGCTGCGCGTCACCTACGCCGAAGGCGGCGAGCGCCCGACCACCCCCGAGCGCCGCCGCCTCGCCGCCGCGCGCACCCGCGCCGCCTACGACCGCGTCGCCGAGCACGTCGACGGCGCGCTGCTCCCCTACCCCGCGCTCTACCTCGACGACCCGCGCCTCCCGCCCGCCGATCCACGCTGGCTCGACGAGCCGCCCGCCGCCGAGCGCGCCGGCTTCACCGACCCCGCCGCCCCCGCGCCGCTGCCCGTCGACGCCGCGCAGCTCAAGCCCGAGATCCACGACGGCACCCCCTGGGGCCTCGCCGTCACCCTCCCGCTCGCCGCCTCCGCCCACCGCCTCGCGCTCTGGCGCCGCTGGATCGGCCTCCTCGACGGCCTCGACCTCGTGCTGCTCCGCTGCATGGGCCCGCTCGACACGATCCGCGCCGTGCTCGACGCCCTCGACCTGCACCACGGCCACCCGCAGCGCCCGCACCAGACCTTCGGGATCTGCACCGTGCACCACCCGACGCCGCTCGCCCCCGCCGCCATCGAAGCGCTCGCCGGCTCCCCGGCGACCAGCGAGCCGCTCGTCGAGTGGGACGTGCGCTGGTCGGCGCTCGCGCTCGCGCTCGACGGATCGATCGGCGGCGCCGACGGCAGCTTCTACGTGATGCGCCACGAGCGCGGTCAGCTCTACGACGCCCTCCAGCTCTGCCTCGACGGCGACGACCCCGGCGCGCCCGCGTTTCGCGCCGCCCGCCGCCAGCTCGCCGCGCGCTTCGGCAAGGCCCTCGACCCGCCCTCGGCCTGGCAGTACGTCGGCCCCGCGCTCGACAGCGCCCGCGGCCGCCGCTACGCCGCGCTCGCCGCCGGGCTCGCCGAAGACGCCGCCGCGGTCGTCGCCGCCGCGCCCCCGATCGACGGCGACACCCCGCGCCCCCCCGGCCTCGCCGGTCGCTGGATCGAGCGCCTCACCGGCGGCGGCGGCGACATCGTCGCTCGTCGCCGCCTTCGACGCCGCGCTCGCCGAACGCCTCCCCGGCTTCCGCCACGACCGCCGCGCGCACCTCACCGACCGCTACTTCGTCGAGCTGAGCCGCGCCACCCCCGGCGGCCACCACCTCATCCAGCTCCGCCGGCTGCACGCGCCCGCCGGGTTCCGCGTCAGCGTCGGCGCGAGCCGCCACCCGCTCCCGCTCGCCGATCTCGACCCCGGCATCGGCCGCGCCGCGCCCGGCTACGCGACCCCGCTCGCGGCGCTGGTCCCCGAGCGGCCCTCCCTCGACTGGAGCTGGACCGGCGCCGCCTCGGCCCGGCGCGCGATCGAGGACGCGGCGCGGGTGCTCGCGGCCCGGGCGGGGCCGTTCTTCGAGGCCGCCGAGCGGCGGCTGGTGCGATTCGGCGAGGAGGAGGAGGCGTGATGAAGCGGCTGCTGTGCACGATGGCGCTCGCGGCGCTCGCGGGCTGCGACGACGGCGGCGCCGACCCGCCGCCCGACGCTGCGCCCGACGCGGCGGATCTGGGTCTCGACCCCGACGCGGCCCCGAGCGACGACGGCGGCCCCCCCGCCGACAGCGGGATCCCGCCCGCGCTGCAAGCCGTCGCCGGCGAGCTGACCTACGTCGCCTACGAGGGCGACGGCGGCCACATCTACAGCGTCTTCGCCGACGGCAGCCTGCGCCAGCGCGTCACCCCCGTCGCCGGCCGCTGGACCTGGCACGCCGTCGGCCCCGACCCCCGCTACGTCGCCGCGCTCCGCCACGCCGCCGACGACGCCGACGGCCGCCCTGATCCCACCAGCCCGGCCGAGGTCTGGATCATCGACGTGCGCGAGCGCCGCGCCTGGCCGCTCTCCCCGCCCGGCTGCGACGCGGCCTACGGCGGCATCGGCTGGCAGAACGACACCCTCGTCATGTTCGCCGCGAGCTGCGACGGCGGCCCGGCGGTCGCCTACCTCTACCCGTTCGACGAAGAGAGCCGCGACCCCGGCCTGCTCCTGCCCGCCAGCGCCCACGACGAGGGCGTGCGCGACGTCTTCCCCGTCGCCAACACCTCGCTCTTCGCCTACGCCCTCGACGGCGAGGTCTGCGCCGCCGGCCGCTGCGTGCAGAAGCCCGCGATCTGGATCGCCGAGTACGACACCGGCCTGCGCTGCCGCATCACCGACGGCGACCCCGCCATGCTCGACACCACCACCATCGACGGCGGCGAGCGCCGCCTCGGCGACCGCTGGCCGGCGTTCAACAGCGACCTCGGCGGGCTCACCTTCAGCCGCGCCGTCGCCGGCAAGCCCGCCGGCCCCGACGGTCACTTCGACGCCTTCCGCGTCGGCATCGACCAGCGCCTCTTCTTCGACAGCCGCCGCGACCCCGGGCAAGGCTGCGCGCAGGGCGGCACCGAGGTCGACCTCTCCGGCAACGGCATCGACGAGCGCTACCCGAGCGCCGACGGCGGCGAAGCCATCGGCCACGAGCGCTACCCCCAGCCCGCCGCCGGCAGCCGCGCCCCCGCCGGCGCGCTCCTCTTCACCGCCCAGACCTTCACCCCCGCCGGCGCCACCAGCGCGATCTGGGTCGGCGAGCTCGGCGGCGGCCGCCGCGCGGTCACCTCACCGACCGCCTGGGCCGACTACGGGCGCTGGATCGTCGACGACTACATGCTCAGCGGGGAGCGGTGAGGCTCCGGTTGCTCCGCCCCTCGCTCGGGACCGCCTCGGGCGGCGTCTCGAGGGTCCGGTAGAGGAGCTGCACGCTGCCGACCCGGTAGGGCGCGGTGCTGCCCGCCGCCGCGTTGTTGTAGATGAAGAGCACCAGCGGCCCCTTCTCCTGCTCCGCCCGCAGCGTCTGGAGCAACGGCGTCAGCGGCCACGTCTCGGTCACCAGCGCCCCGCCCTTCGCCCGCGGCGGCGCATAGCGGCTCGCGAGCGGCACCGAGCCCACCGTGATCGTCACGAAGCAGCCGGTGCCATCACCCCCCGGCGCGTGCGCGATCATCAGCTCCGCCTCCCGCAGATCGGGCGGCAGCGTGAACGTCACCCCGACGCCCCCCCCCGGCGCCAGCCGATGCACCCCATCGAGCGCCTCCACCGTGCCCGTCAGGTTCACCGCCAGCTCCGGCGAGTGCCGCGGCCGCTCGCCGCTCAGATCGACGAGCAGCGCCTTGTGCTCGCTGATCTTCGGCGGCGCCGCCGCCACCGCGCCCTCCAGCCCCGCGCTGCCCTGCGCCCGCATGCACAGCCGCGCGTCGAGCAGGCACCGCTCGACGCACTCCCGCGGCTCCACGAGCCGCTCGCAGCGCCGATTGCACGCGTCGTGCTCCACCCGGCACGTCCCCGTCGCGTAGACCACCTCCCCCGCGCCGGTACACGCGACGAGCCCCCCCGCCGCCGCGAACACCACGACCCACATCATGCGCTTCACCGCGTCCCCCCCCCGGCGGCCCGCCGCCGTTGACCGGATGGGCCATTCTGGCCTACCGCAGAACGATGAGGAAGAACATCGCCGCCGCCCTGCTCGCCGCCCTCGCGCCCCTCACCCTCGCCGCGAGCGCCGCCGCCCACCTCGGCGAGCCGACCATCAAGCGCCTCCGCTTCCCCCCCGCCCGCGCCGGTGAGACCTGGCTCATCATCGACAACGTCGGCCTCCTCGCCCGCGCCGACGACCGCTGGACCTGGCTCTGCGACGAGGCCATCACCCCCGTCCCCGGCCTCAACGACCTCGCCCCCCTCGACGCCGCCGGCGCCACCTGGATCGCCGCCACCCGCAGCGGCCTCTACCGCACCACCGACGCCGGCTGCGCCTTCACCCTCGTCGCCGGCACCGAGGCCCACGCCTGGGACCACCTCGCCCCCCACCCCGACCGCCCCGGCGAAGCCCTCGCCGGCACCGTCACCATCGGCGCCGGCCCCAACGACCTCCACCGCACCACCGACGCCGGCGCGACCTGGACCCCCGCCGGCCTCGCGCTCCGCGGCCGGATCCGCGGCCTGCTCCGCGCCGACGCCGACCCCGCGATCGTCTACCTCGTACACACCGACGGCGCCCTCCGCAGCGACGACGGCGGCGTCACCTTCACCGCCATCACGCTCGCCCCGCCCCTCGAAGACGGCGAGCGCCCGCCCACCGGCACCGACATCACCCTGCTCGCCACCGACCCCCGCGACCCCCGCGTCGTCTGGTCGGCCTGGCTCCGCTTCCCCGACAGCGACCTCCTCCAGAGCCGCGACGCCGGCGCCACCTGGGCGCGCGTCGCCCGCTTCACCGACACCCCGCAGAGCCTCGCCATCGACCCCGCCACCGGCGCGCTCACCCTCGCCATGCCGCTCGAAGGCCTCCGCCGCTCCACCGACGACGGCGCCCGCTGGGAACCCCTCTTCCTCCCCGAGCCGAACGCCTGGATCGACTGCCTCACCCGCGCCCCCGACGGCGCGCTCTGGGCCTGCGCCCGCCGCGGCGCCCCCTGGCTCGTCGCCTCCACCCCCGACGGCGAGGACTGGACCGGCCGCTTCGCCGCCGACTACCGCGACATCGCCGGCCCCTGGCGCTGCCCCGCCGCGAGCCCCACCGCGCTCACCTGCGCCGCCGCCTGCGACCGCAGCCGCGACGACTGCGCCGCCGCCGACGCCGGCCCGCCCGACGCCGGACCACCCGACGCCGCCCGGCCGCGCCGACCCCGACGCCGGCGAGGCCCCCATCGCCCGCCGCGACGACGCCGACTGCCGCGCGCCCCGGCGCCCCCTGCCCGCCGCGCGCTCCGCGCGCTGCTCCTCCCCGCGATCGCCGCCCGCCGCCGCCGCGCCCGCGCCGAGACCTCCGCTGATGCGGCGACATCCACCCCCATGGCACCCTCCCCGCCCCGCCCTCCGCGCCGCCGCCCCGCCGCGCGCCGCGCCGCCGCGTCAACCGCGCCTCGCCGCCGAAGCGCGCTGCGCTCCGCCGCGCCTCGCCGCCACCGCGCCTGCGCAGCGCCTGCGCGGCCCCGCGCTGCGCCGCCCCTGCCGAACGCGCCGCCGCCTCGCCGCCCGCCGCGCGCGCCGCGAGATCCGCGCTCGCCGCCGCCGATCGCCGCCGACGCCCGCCGCCGCGCTCGCCTGCCTCGGCGCGCGTCCGCGCCGACGCCCGCGCCGCCGCGACGACTCCTCATCCGCCTCGCCGCGCGCGCCCGCCGCCCGACGCCCGCCGCCCGCCCCCAGCGACGCCGCCGCGCGCCTGCGACGACGCCATCGCCCGCCTCGCCGTCGACCCCGCCGGCGCCACCGCCCGCCTCGCCGCCTGCGCCGCCGCGATCACCCGCTCCCCGCCGACGCCGCCTGGTGTACCGCCGGCCTCGGCGCCTCGCGCTCTCGCCGCCGCCGCCACGCCAGCGACGCGCTCGCGCCGCTCCGCGAGGCCGCCGACACCCACCCCGGCGACCCCCACCGCCGCCGCCGCCGCTCGAAGCCCGCGCCCCTCGCCGCCACCGGCGCCCACGCCGCCGCCCGCGCCCGAATCACCCGCTCGTCACCGGCTGGCCCGACCGCGCCGACGTCCAGCCGCCCGCGGCCGGCATCGCGCGCTCGCCGCCGGCGACATCGCCGACGCCCGCGCCGCCGCCGCCGAGGCCGCCCGCCTCGCCCCGACGACGCCGCCGCACCCCACGCGCTCGCCGCCGCCATCGAAGAGCGCCTCGGCGACGACGAACGCGCGCCGCCGCGCCCCTGGCGCCGCGCCGTCGCCGCCGAGCCCGACGCGCCCCGCCCACCGCGCCGCGCTCGCCCGCCGCCTCCGCGCGCTCGACCGCCCCGCCGCCGCCGTCGAACACCTCGCGCTCCTCGCCGAGCGCGCCCCCCGCCGACCCCGCCCCGCCCGCGCGCTCGCCGACGCCCTCCTCGCCGCCGCCGGCGCCACCGAGCGCGCGCCGCGCCTGGGCCGACGTCGCGCTCCGCCTGCGCGCCCGACGACCCCGAAGCGCTCACCCTCGCCGCCCGCGCCGCCGTCGCCGCCGGCCAGATCGAAGCCGCCTACGCCCTCCTCGCCCGCGTCACCGACCCCGCCGCCCGCCTCGACGCCGGCCTCGCGCTCGCCGCCGCGCTCGCCCGCGCCGGCCACCCCCCCCGCGCCGAATCCGAATACGCCGCGCTCGTCGTCCGCCACCCCGACGCCCCCGCCGCCTGGCGCGCCTACGCCGCCTTCCTCACCGAGCGCGGCGAGCTCGACCGCGCCGAAAAGCTCTTGCGCCAGGCCGTCATGCGCCACCCCGAAGCCCCGACCCTGCACACGCTGCTCGCCGAGGTCTTCGAACGCCAGGGCAACCGCGCCGGCGCCCGCCTCGCGCTCGGCGTCGCCGCCCGCCTCGAACCGCTCGACCCCGCCCACGAGGACGAGCTCGCCCGCGTCGAGTTCCTCGACGGCGCCTCTGCCGAAGCCGTCGCCCGCTGGGAGGCCCTCGTCGACCGCCACCCCGACGCCGACCGCGCCCGCCGCCGCCTCTCCGCCGCGCTCCGCGCCCTCGACGAGCCCGCCAAGGCCGCCGCGCTCCTCCGCGTCCTCGTCGACCGCCACCCCGACGACCCCGCGCTCAAGGCCGACCTCGGCGAGACCCTGCTCGCCGCCGGCAACAAACACGGCGCCGTCGCCCCCCTCCAGGAGGCCCTCGCCGCCGGCGCCGACGCCGACCGCCTCCGCCCGCTCCTCGCCACCGCGCTCGCCGACACCGGCCGCCCCGCCGACGCCGAGCGCCTCTTCGAAGAAGCCCTCGCCGCCGACCCCGGCAACCGCCCCCTCCGCCTCACCTACGCCGCCTTCCGCGAGGCCGCCGGCGACGACGCCGGCGCCGTCGAGCTCTACCGCGCCCAGCTCGCCCGCAACCCCCACGACTTCCAGGTCATCGCCCGCCTCCAGGCCCTCGTCGGCGACGAACAGATCACCGACCTCGTCCGCGGCGCCATCTATCGAGCCGCCCGCGTCGCCCCCGACCTCGCGCTCCTCGCCCGCCGCGCCACCGCGCCGTTCGGCGACGCGCAAGGCAGCGTGCTCCGCGACGAACGCCGCGTCGTCGTCGATGCGGACGGCGTCGCCGAGATCCACCACCGCCGCTCCATCCTCATCCAGCGCCCCGGCGGCGCCGAGCTCTACCGCGAGATCCGCCTCCCCTACCACGCCGAGACCCCGCCCACCGTCGTCGTCGCCCGCACCCTCACCCCCGACGGTGAGATCGTCGACGTGCCCGCGACCGGCCGCGAGCTCGTCAACCCCCAGGCCGGCACCCCGCTCTATGGCGACGGCCGCCAGCTCGTGCTGCGCTTCGACGCCCTCGAACCCGGCGCCATCGTCGACTACGAGGTCGTCACCCACCGCCCGCACCCCGACCTCCCCGGCGCCTGGTGGGACGGCTACGTGCTCGGCAACGCCGACCCCACCGTGCGCGCCCGCTACACCCTCGAGCTCCCCGCCGACGCCCCGCTCCGCATCCACGCCCCCGCCATGCCCGCGCCCGACGACACCACCGAAGGCCCCACCCGCCGCCTCATCTGGGAGCGCCACGACCTCCCCGCCTACCGCGACGAAGGCGCCGGTGAGATCCCCGCCGTGCACGTCACCGGCTTCACCGACTGGGCCGCCGTCGACCGCTGGTACCACGCCCTCTTCGCCCCCCGCACCCACGCCGGCCCCGCCGTCGCCCGCCGCGCCGCCGAGCTCGTCGCCGACCGCGCCGACCGCCGCGCCCGCATCGCCGCCATCTACCGCTTCGTCGAGGCCAACGTGCGCTACCTCGGCGTCGAGTTCGGCATCGGCGCCTTCCAGCCCCGCCCCCCCGAGAGCACGCTCGCGCAGGGCCTCGGCGACTGCAAGGACGTCACCGCGCTCATGGTCGCCCTCCTCGCCGAAGCCGGCGTGCCCGCCTGGCCCGCGCTCATCCGCCCCCGCGGCCACGGCCCCTTCGACCCCGAGCAGCCCTCCCCCGGCCAGTTCAGCCACGTCATCCTCTATGTCCCCGACCCCAAAGGCGATCTCTGGCTCGACGCCACCGCCGGCCTCGGCACCCTCGACGCCATCCCCCACGCGCTCCGCGGCCGCCGCGCGCTCGTCGTCGACGGCGACGGCGGCCGCCTCATCGAGGTCCCCGTCGGCGACGGCCGCCACAACCGCCTCGTCGAAGAGCGCACCTTCGAACTCACCCCCACCGGCGGCGGCCGCCTCACCGCCGAGCTCAGCCTCACCGGCGACCTCGCCGGCCACGGCCGCCGCGCCATCGCCGAGCTCGACGCCTCTGCCCGCCGCGCGCTCCTCTCCGCGCCCGGCCTCCTCCTCGGCGACGGCCGCATCCCCGACGAGGTCGACGCCTTCGCGCTCGACGACCCCCAAGCCCCCCTCGAGCTCCGCGCCAGCCTCACCCACGACGACCTCGTCGCCGTCCGCCTCGACGGCGCGCTCGTCATCCCGTTCGACCTCGGCGTCTTCACCGACGGCCCCCTCGCCGACCTCGGCGGCGACGAAGCCCGCGGCACGCCCCGCGTCTACGAACGCCGCCTCCGCATCATCCCGCCTCGCGGCTACCGCCTCGCCTGGGAGCCGCTCGACTTCCAGACCGACGGCCCGATCGCGCTCGCCATCGACGAGCGCCGCGCCCGCGGCGAGGTCGTCATCACCGCCCGGATGCAGATCGAAGGCGGCGACCTCGACGCCCGCGAGCGCGAGACCCTCGCCGAGAGCGCGCGCGCCGCGCAGGCGCAGATGGAGCGCGACCTCGTCATGCTGCCCGGCCCCGACTTCGACCGCGTCGGCTTCCTCGAAGCCATCGTCACCGAGCGCCCCGACGAGCCCCGCCTCAAGCTCTACCTCGCGCAAGCGCTCCTCGAGCGCGACCGCGCGCTCGACGCCGCCACCGTCCTCATCGACGCCGCCGAGCAGGCGCCCGACGACCCCGAGATCGGCGCACTGCTCGCGCTCGTCCGCACCCGCCTCGGCTCCATCGAGCAGATCGAAGACGCGCTCCGCGCCACCACCGAGCGCCCCGACGCCCCGGCCGCGAGCTACCTCGCCTACGCCGCCCTCCTCGCCGAGAGCGGCCGCCACGCCGACGCGCTCGCCGTGATCGCGCGCGGCCAGGCCCGCCACCCCGACGACATCGAGCTGAACAAAGCCGAGCTCGGCGTCCTCGGCCGCGCCGGCCGCCGCACCGAAGCGCTCGCCCGCGCCCGTGACCTCGCCCGCGCCCGCGCCGACGACCCCGACGTGCAGGCCCTCCTCGGCGAAGCCGCCGCCGCCGCCGGCGAAGCCGCCGAGGCCGAAGCCGCCTGGCGCCGCGCGCTCGCCCTCGCCCCCACCGACGCCCGCGCGCTCAACAACCTCGCCTGGCTCCTCCGCGACCGCCCCGAAGCCCGCGACGAAGCCATCCGCCTCGCCCGCCGCGCCGTCGAAGCCGCCCCCGGCAACGGCTCCGCGTGGGACACCCTCGCCGAGCTCCTCTACCGCGCCGGCGACATCGACGGCGCGCTCTCCGCCAACGAACGCGCCGCGAGCCGCGACCCCGAGCACCGCGCGCTCTACGAGACCCGCCGCCGCAAGTACGAGCTCCGCCGCGCCCGCGGCCCGGGCGATCTCTGACCGCCTCGCCGCGCCCCGCCTGCCGGGCCCGGCCCCGAATCACGCCCGCCCCTGCTGAACACCGCACCCCGGCTCGCGCTGCGCCCCGCCCGCCGGGCCCGGCGCCGAATCGCGCCGCGCCGCCCGTCGAACCTCACGCCCGATCGCGCCGCGCCGCCCGTCGAGACCTCACGCTCGATCGCGCCGCGCCCGCCCCGCGCTACCCTGGCCGCGCCAGCGACGGATCACGATACAGCGCCCACCCCAGCGCCAGCCCGAGCACCAGCGCCGGCGCCCACGCCGCCAGCCACGGCGACATCAACCCCGCCCGCGCGCTCAGCTCCCCCGTCCGCAGCAACCAGTAGCCCGCGCCCACCGCCGCCGCGCCGCCCGCCACCGCCGCCGCGCCCCCGAGCCGCGCGCCGAGCAACGCCCCGAGCAGCGCCCACAGCGGCGCCATCGCCGGCAGCGCCGTGCGCCGCGCCGCGGTGAACGCATGGTGCCGATCCCCCGGATCGAGCGCCGCCGTCGGCGTCGCGTTCGGCGGCCCGAACATCGCCAGCCGGCGCCCGAGCGCGTCGTCATCGAGCGCGATCCGCGCGCGCCCCACCGCGATCCGCAGCGTCGGGCTCCACAGCCGCGCGTCGTCGAGCCACAGCACCCCGCCCTCGATCCGCGCCGCCGCCGCCCGCACCAGCAACGGCGCCGCCGCCCCGCAGCCGTCCGCCGCCCCGCTCACCACCGCCGCGCCGTCGCGACCCTCACCGCGCGCCGCAACCGGGCCGTCGGCCTCGTCGCGACCCTCACCGCGCGCCGCAACCGGGCCGTCGGCCTCACCGCGGCCCGCATCACGCGCCACCGTCCGGCCGCCGGCGCCTCGTGGCCCGCATCACGCGCCGCCCAGGTCGCCGCCACGGCGCCGCCGCCGAACCCGCTGCCCACCGTCGCGCCGCCCGCCCCGTCGCGACGCTCCGGCGGCCGCCGATCTGCGCGCGCGTTCAGCCGCCCGGCGACGCGCAGCGCCCTCGGCCACCACCATCCCCGCTGCCCGCGCCGCGCCCCGTCGCCGCCTCCAGCCGCCGCCCATCGCCCCCGCGCCCGGCACCACCGCCCACCACGCCCCGCCCGGCGCCCGCCGCGCCACCCCGCCGCCCGGCAGCGCCACCACCCGATCCGGCGCCTGCAACGCCGCCCCCGCCGCCGCCACCAGCTCAACCCGCAGCCCCGCCACCGCGTCCGGCACCACCCGATGCGCGAGCCCGGCGGCCGCCACCGCCAGCGCGCCGCCCACCGCGACCGCCGGCCCCAACGCCCCCAACGGATGCCCCCCGAGCGCCGCGTGCGCGACCCACGCCCCCTCGCTCCGCAGCCGCCCGTACACCAGCCCCGCGCCCACCAGCCCCGCGAGCGGCATCGCCGCCTCGAGCAGGATCAACGCCCCCCGCCCGAGCACCGCCGCCCACGGCGCCGCCGCGCCCGCGCCCCACAGCAGATCGCCGATCTGCGCGAGCTGCCCGGCGAGCAACAGCAGCAGCACCGCCGCGAGCACGAGCGCGGTGTGCGCGACCAGCTCAGCGAGCAGGCGCCTCACCGCCCGCCTCGGCGGCCGGCGTCCGACAGGTTCGATCGACGGATCGTGGCCCCTCGCCCCCGCCGCGCGCAGCCCGACCGCTCGCCGCGCAAGCGCCTCACGACCGACCTCGATGGCCGGCGTCCGACAGGTTCACTCGATGGATCGTGGCGCCCCGCCCCCGCCGCGCGCAGCCCACCCGCTCGCCGCACCAGCGCCTCACGACCGGCCTCGATGGCCGGCGGGTTCAATCGATGGAGAGGTTGTTCTCGAGGAAGCTCAGGAAGTCCTGAAGCCCCAGATCGTCGGCGGTCATGCGGAGCTTCTGCAAGCCCTTGACCTCGACCTGACGGATCCGCTCGCGGGTGAGGTTGAGGATCTCGCCGACCTCTTCGAGGGTGATCCCCCCGCGATCGGCCACGTCGAGCGCGCAGGTCTCGACCATCTCCCAGACCTCGAGGTCGGGGAAGTTGAGCTTGATCGAGCCGGTCTCGGGGTTGACGTCGAGGTAGAGGTGGTGCTTGCACGAGACGTAGGGGCAGGGCCGGATGCCGTTGGCGCACTGCGATCGGTGGCTGGGCCGCTCGATCTCGACGTCGGCGAGCTCCTCGGAGAGCGCCACCTCTTCCTTGGAGAGGCGCTTCGTCGCGATCGTGCGTGATCGCCGACGGCCCTTCTTACCCGGCCGGCGCCGCTCGCTGCGTCGCTCCTTGCGGAGCGATTCGGGGGGCGGCTCGGTCTCGTCCGTCAGAGTCGGACTCGCGGAACTCATCGGCGCCCCCTGCGTCGATCCCTCAGACAATGTGTCACCTTCTGCGGCGTCTCTTTGGACCTTGATTTGACCACGATGCCCGGCGACGCCGGTCGGGCCAGCAAGTCCCCCGCCGAGGAGCAGCGCTCCACCGTCAGCAGAACTAGCACACCGCATTTTCGAGGGTCAACGCAATAGTGTGCCGCGCCGTCACGGGTCCAGGGACGGGTGCCTGCGGCGGGCGACCGGGCGTCGAATCACAGAAGATCGGCTCTGAGAGCCGGTTTCGCTCAGTGGGCGCGGCGCTCGGCCTCTTTGCGGAAGGCTTCGAGGGTTTCGGGCAGGGTCCGCTCGACGAGCGTGTTGGTCACGGTTCGTGGCACGAAGCCGCCGAGGGTGACATCGAGCCGATAGATCGCGCGGGTGCGCTTGCCGCCGTCGAGCGGCTCGAGGGTCCAGCCGCCGACGTTGTAGGTCATCCACTCGCCCTCGACGAGCGTCCACTGGAGCGACCGGCCGGGATCACCTTGCAGGTCGAGGGTATAGCGGAGCTTGCGGGCGACCTGGAGCTCGAAGGCGACCCGCCAGTGGGCGCGATCGGGCTCGGCGGTCAACACCCGCGCCTCGCTCTGGCGGGGCACGAAGTCGGGGTAGCGCTCGAAGTCGATGATGAGGGCATAGAACTGATCGGGGGTGACTTCGACCTCGATCGCGTGTTCGGCGGACTTCATCTGCGCGCGCTCCTCCCTTGCCGGCGCCCGGCGGGTGTTTCACAGAGAGTCGAGGAAGGGCAGGAGCGCGTCAAGATTGCGCGCGGTCGCGCCGGTGAGCCCGACGAGCGCGGGGCGTGGATCGGGGCCGGGATCGGCGAGGCGGGCGCGGGCGAGCGCGCAGGCGGCGGGCCAGTCGGGCGCCGGCCAGCCGCCGCGGCCGGCGAGCGCTGCGGCCTCGACGGCGACGTTGGCGATCCGCGGGCCGTGGATGACCGGGCGGCCGTGGGCCGCGGGCTCGACGAGGTTCTGCCCGTCGCGGCGGCCGAAGGTGC
>JACKDM010000015.1 GCA_020633515.1 Myxococcales bacterium | reverse complement strand
CCGCCCCATCCACCGCGCCACCCGCGCGTCAGCCACCCGCGCCGCCACCGGATCCACCCGCCGCCACGCATCGAGCGCCGCCGCCAGATCCGCCGCCCGGGTGAACGCCCCCTCCCGCGCCCGCCGCGCCAGATCCACCACCGCCGCCGGCGCCTCGACGCACAAGCCATCGATCAGCCGCCCGATCGCCGCGATGTCATCCGCCGCCGTCGCCCCCCGCGCCAGGTTCTGCGGCGTATCGAGCAGCACCGCCCCGCCCCCGTACTCCACCGCCACCCGCCGCGCGTCGATCGCCCCGTGCCCCAGCCCCCGCGCGTGCAGCGCCGCCACCCCATCCGCGACCTGCGCCGCCACCCGCACCATCACCGGCACCGGCAACCCCGGCCGCCCCGCCCGCGCCAACCGATCACGCAACCGCGACAGCGGCTCCGCCGGCCGCAGCTCCACCAGCGCGTGCGCCGCCCCCTCCACCTGCGCCACCCCCAACGTCGCCGCCACATGTGCATGCCGCAGCCCCCGCAGCCCATCGATCGCCGCCACCGCCCCCGGCTCGACCCGATGAGCCAGACACACCCGCCCATCGCGCCGCCGCGCGATCCACGTCGCCGCCCCGCTATGCGGCCGCACCGCCCGCAACAACGGCGACCCCATCAGCCACCTCCCCCGACCAGCACCGCCACGCCGCGCATCGCGCCTCCGCTGCCGAACCGCCGCCATGGAGACACTTCCTGCGGCCGCGGTCAACGATTCGGCCGCTTGACGCGCGCGCCGCGCTGCCGCAGGCTGCCGCCAGCGAGCACAGGAGCGGGGCATGGCTGCCAGAGATCCCATCATCGGCCGCACGATCGCCGATCGCTACCGCGTCGAAGCCCGGATCGGGCGCGGCGGCTTCGGCGCCGTCTACCGCGCGACCCACCTCGGCCTCGACCGCCCGGTCGCGCTCAAGGTCATGCACGGCGACGGCGGCGACGACCTCGGCCAACGCTTCCGCCGCGAAGCCCGCCTGCAAGCCTCGCTGAGACACCCCGTCTGTGTCATCGTCTTCGACTACGGCGAAGACGACGGCGACCCCTGGCTCGTGCAGGAGTTCGTCACCGGCCACGAGCTCAAGGCCGTGCTCGCCGCCGAAGGCCGCCTGCCCCCCGAGCGCGCCGTCGCCATCACCTGCCGCCTCCTCGAAGGCCTCGCCGCCGCCCATGACAGCGGCATCGTGCACCGAGACATCAAGCCATCCAACATCATGCTCGTGCGCGACGGCGACCGCGAAGACGTCCGCCTCCTCGACTTCGGCATCGCCCGCGCCATGGCCGAAGAAGAGACCTCGCTGACCTCCCCCGGCCAGGTCATCGGCACCGCCCGCTACATCGCCCCCGAGCAGGCCCGCGGCGAACCCCCCGCCCCGGCCAGCGACCTCTACTCGGTCGGCGTCGTCCTCCACCAGATGCTCGCCGGCGCCCCGCCCTTCCCCGCCTTCGACATGCGCGAAGCGGTCATCGCCCACCTCACCCTCGACCCGCCCCCGCTCCCCGCCGACGTCCCCCCCAAGCTCGCCGCCGTCGTCGCGCAGGCGCTCGCCAAACACCCCGCCGACCGCCCGCCCTCGGCCGCCGCGATGATCGACCGCCTCCGCGCCGCGATGCGACCCCCGGCCGCGCCACCGCCCGCCGCGCCGCCAACCGCTGACAATCACTCGTCACGCACCGCGTCCGCAGCCGCGCGACGCGGCCTGCCGCCCAGCGTCGCGCTGCTCGCGATCACGCTGCTCGGCGGCGGAGCCCTCGCCGGCGCGCTGCTCGGCATCGACGCGAGACAGCCTCCGCCAGCCGTGGTGGCCGACGCGGCGGCCGAGGACGTGCCTCCCGACGCCGCGCCCCCGACGCCGCGCCCCCGACGCGCCGCAGCCCCTGACGCTGCGCCCCTGACGCCGCGCCCCCCGACGCCGCTCAATCACCCGGCGCGCGCCCTCCCAAGCCCGTCCGCGACGACGCCACCGAGCGCCTCGCTCACCCGCTCGCGCCCGCGCCACGAACCACCCGCGAACGCCGCCTCGACGCGCTCGCGCGCGAGTTCGAGGACGCCTTGCGCCGCTGCGACTGCGAGGTCGCCGAGGCACGCCTCGCCTCGCTTCGGGTCATCTCCGCGCGCCCCCGTCCGGCCGAGCAGGCGCGCTTCACCGCGCGCTGTCGCATCGTCTCGATCAATGGCTGTCCATCGCGCCCGGCGGAGTGAATGAACACTCATTCACTCCGCCGGGCGCCGCTTGTGACACATCTCTCCGAAGGTCGGGATTTCAAATTGATTACAGCGGCCGATCAGATGTTGCGGATTCCGCGCGGCGTCTGGCAAGGTAGATGGGTGCTCCTCACGGAGAGGTCGGCGAATGTGCGACAGGCATGACGATTCGGGCTCGTTAATCACATGACTCACTCCCTTGTCCTCGCTCTGCTGACGACCCTCGCGATGACACCGCTGTCAGCGCACGGCGCAGAGTGCGGCGAGGCTGGGGATGAAGCCGCTGCAGCCGAACAGTGGCAGACCGCTGAGCGACTCTATCTCGAGTCGGCTTCCGAACCTCGCTGCGCCGGCAAGCGCGCGATCCTGCTCTACAACGCCGCGCTCGCCCGAGCCACCGCGCTCGGCACGGCCACCCCCCACGGCGCGGCGACCCGAGCCGAGCGATGTGCCCTCGCCGCCCGCTTCCGTGATGCCATCGACGCCGGGCTCCCCCGAGAGCAGGCCGCCGACGCCGAGCGGGAGCGAGCCGACGCGGCCCTCAACTGCCTCGCGGTCGCACCGCCGACCGGCGCGCCCCCAGACGCCGGTCGCGGCGCAGAAGGGATCGCCGCGCCGACCCCTGCCCCGGTGCCATCACCCGACGAGCTGATCGCCGACGCGATGCCACGCGCCGACGCCGGCCTCGAGGCGCTCTCCGGGCGAGCGGCGCCACCGGCCGACGACGCAGCCTATCTGCTGCTCGGCGCCGCCGGTTTGACCGCGGTGGGCGCTGGCGTCGCCTATGCGATCCTCGTCGCGGCCGACGCCGAGCGCGATCAAGCACTCCAGCAAGCGCGCGCGAGCGTCGATGAATCCGTCTGGCGCAGCGCCGAGGCGCGGCACGAGGCCGCGAACGACCGGGCGACGACGGCCGGTCTGACCGCCTACGGGCTCCTCGGCGCCACGGTATTGTTCGGTACATGGGGTGTCATCCGACTGGTGGTGGATGACGACGCGGGGTCGGCGAGCCTTCCGTTGGCTCAGCCGGGTCTGGTGGCACGGTGACAGCGAAGAGACTTCCATCGCGGGGAGGCGAGGATGGCGACAGAGACGACGGGAAGACTCGGGCGTTCGCTCATCGGCGGGACGACCCGGGTGGTCCGTGTGTTGCTCCTTGTCACTCCCTGGGCAATGCTGGGCGGATGCATCGCGCTCGACGAACCCTGGCGCGGCCCGCGCGCGCGCGCCGTGGTCGAGGCCCCCGGCGGCGGTTCACCCCCCCCTCCACCGCCCACGGTCATCGTCGGCGCTCAGTGTGACGGCGACGATCTGCCCGAGGCGCCATGCGCTCAGACCGTCGGGGAGTGCGTGGTCGAAGGGTTCACCGTCTGCGTCGACGCGACCGTCACCTGTGCCATCGATCCGGCGTCCATCGCAGCAGGCTGCGGCGAGGGTGGCAGCGGCGGCGAGGGTGGCAGCGGCGGCGAGGGTCGCAGCGGCGGCGAGGGTGGCAGCGGCGGCGAGGGCGGCAGCGGCGGCGAGGGCGGCAGCGGTGGCGAGGGTGGCAGCGGCGGCAACGTCGCTTGCCCCGATCCCGAGGACCCCGCCTGCGCCGACCCGCCGTGCGTCGCCACCCCGGAGCGATGCAACGGCGTCGACGACGACTGCGACGGAACCATCGACGAAGGCTTCGAGGTCGGCGGTGTCTGCCAGACAGGCGCCGGGCTCTGCGCACGCGCCGGGAGTTGGATCTGTGACCCCCATGGTGAGCGGGTATGCCATGCTCCCCAATCGACGGTCGTGCGCGACGGGCAGATCTGCGATGGCACGGACGACGACTGTGATGGACGGATAGACGAAGAGCCTCCGTGCAACAGCGGTCCGCCTCGGCTCGACCTGAGAGGTCCCATCTTCACGGGCGACCGGATCCCCACCGTACCTTGGGTATACATTCCGGCGGGCGTCTATCCCCGCGGCTCCGATCACGAAGCGAGCGCCATGCACGAGGGCCCCGCGCACGAGATGCGCCTGACACGCCCGCTCCTGATCTCGAGCACGGAGGTGACGATCGCCGAGTGGCGCGCCGTGACCGGGACACAACCCTCTCTCCGTCAGGGCTGTGAAGACTGCCCGGTCGAGCGGGTGAACTGGTTCGAGGCGCTCTGGTTCGCCAACGCGCTCACGCAACTCCAAGACGAGGGCCTGAGTGAGTGTTACGATCTCATAGACTGTCAGTTCGAAGATGCCATCGGCCAGCCTTGCGCCGATCCGCGAGAGCCCGAGTGCGTCGGAGACTACTACTGCCGCGGCGTCGTCTATGACAAGGCATGTACGGGCTATCGCCTCCCGACCGAGGCCGAGCACGAGGCCGCCACGCGAGGTGGCAGCGATCCCGCGGATCTGTTCTGGTTCGGCGACGACCCCGCCGAGCTCGGTGAGTGGGAGAACTGCGGCGGCGACGAGAACACGCCCACCGAGCCCGTCACGAGCCGACCAGAGAATCACATGGGATTGCGCCATACGCTCGCGAACGTGAGCGAGTGGACCTTCGACGAGGCCGCCCTCTACCCCGAAGAGCCGCCCGCAGCGCCCCTAAACGACCCGCTCGTCTGCGAGGAGACCGAGTGGCTCAGCGTCGGCCCCGATCGCATCATCCGCGGCGGCAGCCCCGGACCGGGCGTGAGCGCATGTCATTCGTCGAGTCGTCGAGGCGCATCCCCCCGTCTCAAGCGATGGTTCGTCGGCTTCCGACTGGTGCGCAACCTCGCCCCCGATGAAGGCTGAGTCGGGCATCGATCCCTGCGTTCGGCGGGCACATGGGAGATGGCGATGAGGCATACGCGCTGGATACTGGTGCCCTGTCTTCTGCTCGTGGGATGTCCCGATCCGCCGAGCAGCTCGGTGCGCGAGGCGTCGGACGCCGCGGAAGCAGCGTTCGATAGCGCTCACGATGAGGACTTATCGCCGTCGCCGGCCGACGCGAGCACGCCAGCGCACCTGCACCCGGACGACGGCCTCGGCGAGGGTGACACCGCTGATGGCACCGGCGCCGGCGCCTCCGATCCCCACCTCGCGCCTCCTCCGCCCGAAGCGCCCGACATGGCACCCGCCGAGGCGCCCGTCCCCGACGACCCCGACCCCGACCCCGACCCCGCGCCCCCGCCCCGACGGGCGCCGATCCCGCCGAGCTGCGACGAGGAGGCGGCCGCAGCCGCGCCCTGGGTGCCCGACGAGCCATCGACGCGCAATCAACGGATCGACCCCGAGCGCATCACCCGGGTCCTCTTCATCGGCGATGGGATCCTGACTCATCTGCCCGTGCTGCCCGATGGAGCCAACCTCAGCGAGCTCGCGACGTTCCGCGGTCGCCTCACCCGGCGGCTCGATCGGCTGCTGCTCCCCCTCACCTCGCCCGCTTTTGGGGGCCTCGACCTCGACAACTGGTACCGGGGCGGCGCGGGCGCGACGTCCGCGCACGAGGAGGACTTCAGCGTCTGTGCGCACCCGAGCGCGACGTGGACGGACCTCGATCTCGCGCTCATGCCGAACCACCCCGACGGCCACGAGCGGCAGCTCAGCCGCCTCTGCCTCGCCGACGTGCCCGCGGACGCCGGCGGCGTGCTCCTCGTCATCGTCGCGTTCGGCGCCTACGGGCCGGTCGAGCTGAACCGCGAGGATCCGCCGGCCGTGGCGCCCCCCCGCAGCGGAGATCCCGAGCCGCTCGGCCTCCGGGCGAGCGCGCTGCTCGGCGCGCTGCGCGCATACTTCGAAGGGCGCGGCTACGACGAGGTGCTCATCGTCGCGAGCGAGCTGCCCGCGTGGCGCGGCGAGGGGCGCGCGTGCAGCGAGTGCCGCTTCGATCCCGAGGTCGACGGCCACTTCGCCGCGGCGGTCGCCCGCTTCAACCGCACCTTCGTCGCCGAGGCGGCGCCCGGCGGCTACGACGTGGTCTTCGCCGACGCCCTCGCGCGCGACCGGGGCGCCCGCTGCCTCACGTCGGCCGGCGACGAAGCGGACCACTGCGGCGCGCTCCCCGCTGAGGCCGTGCTGCGCGGCGACTGGCTCGACATCGATCCGCTCGACTGCTGCTGGACGGCCGGCGCCGCGTGCGCCGAGCCCGACCTCGACGGCCACCTCGGCCTCGCCCAGCGCTTCGAGCAGACGCTGAAAGACCTGGCGCAGTGACCTGACCGCGCCATGCCCTCGCCCCGAAGCCGTCCAGGCTACCGCATCATCCCCCGCGGATTGCACACCGGCCCCTCGCCCTGCGCGTCGCCCTGCGGCAGCACGAACACCGCCGCCGTCCGCCCCGGCACCGTGAAGACCCCCGCGGCGAACGTCGCGCCCGCCACCACCGGATCGACCGACGCCGCCTGCACCGGGTGCAGCACGTAGCCCGAAGCACCCTCCACCTCGAAGCTCCGCGCCTCGGGCGCGGCGTTGATCAGCACCATCACCCCGTCGTGGCTCGGATCCAGATCGGGACCCGCGCAGATCCCATCGCTGACGCTCATCACGACCAGCCCCGGCACCTGCTCGGCGCCGGTGTTGTAGAACTCGACCCGCAGCTCGACCTCGGCCGCGGTGTGCAGCCGGAACAGCGGCGTCGAGTAGCGGAGCTGCAACAGCTCGCGGAACATCAACGCCGTCCGCTCGATGTGTTCGCGCGCCGGCGCGATGCTCTCGTCGGCGATGATCCGCCGGATGACATCCCAGTTCGCCGCGTCCTTGTCTTCGCGCGGCAGGCCGACGTTCCAGTTGTTGGTGGCATAGGAGAAGTCGAGCCGGTTGAACCAGTCACCCGAGTCATAGCTGTCGCGCTCCATCGACTTCGAGCGCAGCAGATCACTGCCCGCGTGGAAGAACGGGATCCCCTGACTGAGCGCCACCGTCGCGAGCGCGACGATCTGCGCGCGCACCCGGTCGTCCATCGAGGTGCCGGGCGGGAGCTTGTAGGCGTTGATGTCGAAGAGGGTCTGGTTGTCGTGCTTGCTGACGTAGTTGATGACATCGGCCGGCTGCTCGGCGTAGCCGGCGCGGTCGCCGTTGTAGGGCAACAGCGCGCCGGTGGTGCGGGCGCCGCGGCCGTTGATGAAGGTGTAGTCTTTGAGGTTGGCCGCCATGCCGAGGCGCAGGTGGTCCATCGTCGTCAAGAGCGCGGTGAGATCGGCCGCGGGGTCGCGCTCGGGGTGCGGGCTCGGATCGGTGACGAGGCCGTTGGCGAAGCCTTGTTTGATGACGAGGTCTTCGCCGCTGTCGAACGGCCCGCCGCCGCGCACCGCGTCGCGGAGGCGGTCGTTGAAGGTCCCGATCCCGGTGCCGCCCATGTTGGCCTGCGTCGCGTTCTCGCCGCGGGCGTTGCTCGCGACCTCGCCGAAGTTCCAGCCCTCGCCGTAGAGGTAGATGGCTTCGCCGTCGACGCCGTCGTCGGCCGGGGTGAGCGCGCGCAGCGCCGATTGCACCGCGAGCATGTTGCGCTTCATGTGATGGCCCATGAGATCGAAGCGGAAGGCATCGACCTTGTAGGCGCGCGCCCAGGTGACGACCGAGTCGACCATCAGGCGCTCCATCATGGCGTTCTCGCTCGCGGTGTTGGCGCAGCAGGTCGAGCTCTCGACCGCGCCGCTGATGGGGTTGAGCCGGTGGTAGTAGCCGGGCACGATCTTGTCGAGCACCGACTGATCGCCGACGCCGGCGGCGTGGGTGTGGTTGTAGACGACGTCGAGCGCGACCCGCAGCCCGAGCCCGGCGAGGGATTGCACCATGCGGCGGAACTCGAGGATGCGCGCGCCGCCCATGGGATCGGTGGCATAGCTGCCCTCGGGCACGGTGTAGTGGAAGGGATCGTAGCCCCAGTTCTGGCCATCATTCGGGCGGATCCAGGCATGGATCGCCTGCGCGTCGGGGCCCGTCGGGTCGAGCGAGGCGAGCACGTCGACGATCGGGGTCGCGCCGTGCTCGGCGCAGAGCGCGTCGGGGGCGCCGGTGCCGAGCGCACAGAGGCGCTCGAAGGGATCGGTGATCTCGACGCGGTCCTCGCGGCGCTCGCGCACGGTCGCGATGTCGAACGCGGGCAACAGGTGCAGCACGGTGAGGCCGGCGTCGGCGAGCGCGCGCAGGTGGGTGAGACCGGCGCTCGCGTCTTCGGTGAAGGCGAGGAACTTCCCGCGGTGCGCGGCGGGCACGGTCTCGTCCCAGATGGAGAAGTCGCGGACGTGCAGCTCGTAGATGCTGACGTCGGTGGGGTGGGCGAGCGGCGGCTTCTCGAGGTCGAGCCAGCCCTCGGGCATGTAGGCGGGGTCATCGAGCGAGACGAGGTGGGTGTGGCGGCTGTCGGCCGAGAGGCTCACCGAGTAGGGATCGGTGACCCGGGTGGTGATGACTTCATCGAGGCTCGGGTGCCATGCGGTGACCTCGTACTGCACATAGGTGCCATACCAGTCGGCGGCGCCGGTGTGGGTCCACACGCCGCGCTCGCCGCGGGTCATCGCGATGCCTTCGCCGATGGGTGCGAGCGCGGCGTCGAAGCGATGCAGGGTGACGCTGCGCGCGGTGGGCGCCCACAGGTGCAGCGTGGGGGTCTGCTCGTCCCAGGTGACACCGAGCGGGCCGTCGTCGGCATAGAGCGCGTCGATGGCGCCGGCGGTCTGCACCCGGGTGGCGGCGACGGGCTCGCCGGCGGCGTCGTAGGCGACGGCGACGAGCTGGCCTTGGAGCAGCGCGCCGACGTCGAGGTCGTCGGGGAGCGCGAAGCGGGGCCAGGTGCGCAGGTGGGGCCAGCGCGCGGCGAGCGCTTCGGGGAGCGGCCCGTCGAGGCGCTCGAGGTCATGGCGCACTCCGCCCGAGAGCACGCCGTCTTCGACGACGATGGCGCCCTCCGGATCGGCGAGGAGCGCGTAGGCCGCGGCGTCTTCGACGTCCCACACCAGCGTGAACGGGTCGAGCAGGTGCGCGCCGGCGCCGCGGATCGCGAAGCCGGGCACGTCGACGGGGAACGGCGAGATGTCGGTGGTGCCGGTCAAGAGGAAGACCATGTCGCCGAGCTCCGAGATGTTCCAGCCCATGTCGGGGCCGGGGTCCTTGAGGTCGCCCTGGTGGATGATGACATTGACCCGCTCGGCCTCGGGCCGGACGTCGACGAGCCACCAGGCGCCGAGCTCGGGGTGGATGCCGCCGGGCCGCGGCGGGAACTGCCACTGCGTCTCGGTGACGACGTCGCCCCAGTAGTGGATGCCCCAGCCTTCGTACTCGGCGTCGTCGCGCAGGTAATAGACCGCGACCTGCCCCTCGCCGGGGATGGCGGGCGGCGCCTCGGTGTAGGCGCGGTCGTCGCCGGCGAAGAACCACACCCCGGCGGCGCCGGTGGCGTCGACGGTGATCGGCTCGGCGGGCGCGACCTCGCCGTCGCGGGTGAAGCGGAACGCGACCGCGCCGGCGGTGAGCGGGTAGATGGCGCCGAAGTCGTCGGCGCCGGTCGCGGCGACGGTCTGACCGCCGACGTCGAGCAGCCAGCCGTCATAATCGCCGTCGCCGCGGTGGTAGTGCAGCGCGAAGGGCTGCGGGGCGCCCTCGTCGGGCTCGGGGTCGGGCGGGCTGTCGTCGAACCAGGTGGTGGCGTCGACCGGCACTTCTTCGCCGCCGCCGCCGTCATCGCAGCCGGCGAGCAGCGCGACGCAGGCGAGGGTCACGAGGGGGGCGAGGGTGGCGACCGAGGACGGGCGGGTCATGGCGGATCCTCCAGCGGGCGCCGGGCGGCGCGTTCAGGGCGCGGGGCGTGGGATGGCGACGACGACCGCGTCGCGGGCGGCGCCTTCGCCGTGGGTGCGGGCGAAGACATAGGCGTCGCCGTCGAGGCTCACCGTGGTGTGCTCGCCGGCGCCGATCGCGGGGTGGCGGCGGCGGAAGGTGCCGATCCGCTGCCAGTGGGCGAGCAGCTCGGCGTCGTGGTCGTCCCAGTTCATGTCGGAGCGGGTCGCCTGGATGGCATCGGACGAGGGCGGGCCGGCGGGGCGGCCGGTCTCGTCGCCGTAGAAGATCTGCACCGCGCCGGGGGTGAGCAGGAGCGCGGTGCCGATGGCATACTGCAAAGGGACGCTCTCGCCGGTCTCGTCGAAGAAGAGCGAGGTGTCGTGCGATGAGATGTACGACATGACGTTGAAGTCGGGGACCGGGTTGAGGCTCGCGGCGTAGCTCGCATAGAGCAGGTCGAGCGCGTCGAGATCGGTCGCGACGCTCCGGGCGACGTCCTGGAAGTCGAAGTTGATGAGCGCGTCGAAGCCACCCTCGGTGAAGTAGGCGTCGCGTTCGAGGCCGTGGGGGAAGACCTCGCCGACCATCCAGAAGTCTTCGTCGCCGGGGCTCTCGCCGGGGTTGGCCGCCCGCCACTCGCGCAGCGCCTCGACGCCGGCCTCTTTGAGCGCGGCCCAGGCCGGCAGCTCGACGTGCTTGGCGGTGTCACAGCGGAAGCCATCGATGCCATACTCGCGGACCCAGTCGGAGAGCCAGCGCACGAGGTAGTTGCGCACGGTGTAGCCCTCGATGAGCTCGACGCCGCTGCCGTCGATGTCACGCTTGCGGGTGAGCAGCGTGGGCAGCGCGGGCACGGCGCGGAAGTCTTCGGTGAGGAAGTCGGGCAGGAACGCGAGCGATCGGTTGAGATCGGTCATGCCGGCGCCGTTGTGCATGGGGAAGCCGGCGCGGATCCAGCGGTTGCCCCACCAGTCGAGCCACGCGAGGCTCTGGTAGTCGACGACGTCGTTCCAGCCCTGCCAGTTGTCGCTCTCGTCGCGCTCGATCCAGTCTTCGTAGCCGGGGCGGAGCACCTCGGGCAGGTAGCGTTCGAGGTCGTCGAGGGTGGCATAACCGGGGTGGTTCATCACGACGTCGAGGATGACCCGGATGCCGCGGGCGTGGGCGGCGTCGACGAAGGCGCGCAGCTCTTCGCCGGTGCCGAAGTTGGCGTCGGGGGTGGTGAAGTCGAGCGCCCAGTAGCCATGGTAGCCATAGTGTTTGAAGTCACCGCTGCCGCCGCCGACCCAGCCGTGGATCTGTTCGTAGGGCGCGCTGATCCAGATCGCGCTCGCGCCGACGGCGTCGATGTGGTCGAGGCGCGCGGTGAGGCCGGCCCAGTCGCCGCCGTGCCAGGTGCCGATCTCGTCTTCACCGTCGGGGCGGCGGCCATAGCTGCCGTCGTTGCTCGGGTCGCCGTTCTGGAAGCGATCGGTGATGACGAAGTAGACGGTGGCGTTGTCCCAGTCGAAGGGCCACGCCGCCGCGTCGGTGTCGGCGCGCTCGATGAGCGCGACGCCGCCGGCGGGCACGGCGACGGTGACGGTGTCGTCGGCGCCGACGGTGGCGCGGGCGCCGGTGTAGGCGTCGCGGACGGCGTCGCCGGGCTCGAAGACATCGCCGACGTCGATGACGAGCTCGCGGCCCTCGGGCAGCACGACGGGCGGGCCCATGTCGGCGCCGCCCATGTCATCGCCGGGTGCCATGTCGGCGGCGCCGCCCATGCCACCGCTGCCACCCATGCCGCCGCTGCCGCCCATGCCACCCATGGCACCGGCGCCGCCGCTGCCGCCCATGCCAGCGTCGGTGTCATCGCCGCCGCCGTCGTCACAGCCGGCGAGCGGGGCGAGGAGCGCGAGCGCGAGGAGCGCGGAGGTGAGGGCACGCATGGTCATCCCTTGACCCCGCCCGCGGTGAGGCCGCCGACGAGGTGCTTCTGCAAGGCGAAGAAGAGGACCACGACCGGGACGCTCACCAGGATCGCGCCCGCGGCGAAGTAACCCCAGTCGGTCGAGAACTGGCCGACCATGCGCTGCAGGCCGACGGGGAGGGTGTAGTTGTCTTCGCGGTTCATGAACACCGCCGCGAGGATGAACTCGTTCCAGGCGGTCATGAACGAGAAGAGCGCGGTGACGGCGACGGCGGGCAGCGAGAGCGGGAGGATGATCTTCCAGAAGATCAGGCTCGTCGACGCGCCGTCCATCAGCGCCGCCTCTTCGAGCTCGATGGGGATGGTGTCGAAGTAGCCTTTGAGCATCCACACGCAGAATGGGATCGCGGTCGTCGAGTAGACGAAGACGAGCCCGATGAGCGAGTCGAGCAGACCCATGGCGTCGATGATGAGATAGAGCGGGATCATCATCAGGACGCCGGGGAACATCTGGGTGACGAGGAACGCGAGCATCGCGGTGGTGCGGCCGGGGAAGCGGAAGCGGCTGAGGGCATAGGCGCTCGTGCAGGCGAGGAAGACGCCGATGATGGTCGTCGCGACGCTGACGATGGCGCTGTTCATGAGCCAGGTGAAGAACGGCAGCTCGGTGAAGAGGTGGCGGAAGTTGTCGAGCGATGGCTCGGATGGGATGGGGTTGAGAGACATGTCGAAGCCCTGCGAGGGCGTGAGCGCCATCTTGAACACCCACAGCACCGGGTAGAGCGTCGCGACGCTGACGGCGATGAGGAAGAGGTTCTTGATGACTCGACCGGCGGCGGTCGATCGCTCGGTCTGCACGCTCATTCGAAGGCCCCCTTGGTGGCACCGGTGATCTTGTTGGTGACGAGGGTGAAACCGAGCAGGATCAAGAAGATGACCGTCGAGTAGGCCGCCGCGTAGCCATAGCGGTCGCGTTCGAAGGCCCAGCGGTAGGCGTCGGTGATGAGGATGTCGGTCGCGCCGTTGGGGGCCCCGCCGGAGACGAGGTAGATGATGTTGAACATGTTGAAGGTCCACACGGTGCCGACGATGACTGCGGGCACCAGCGCGGGCATGAGCAGGGGCAGGGTGATGCGGCGGAACCGCTGCCAGCGATCGGCGCCGTCGACCCAGGCGGCCTCGTAGAGATCGGATGGGATCGACTGCAAGGCGCCGAGGCAGACGACCATCATGAACGGGAAGCCGAGCCAGGTGTTGGTGACGAGGTTGGTGGTGAAGGCCGGCCAGAAGCTCTGGAACCAGCTCACCGACTCGGCGCCCATCAGCTCGAGGAAGGCGTTCACCGCGCCGAACTGCTTGTTGAACATGCCCTTCCAGATGAGCGCGGTGATGTAGTTGGGGATCGCCCAGGGCACGATCAAGAGGACGCGGTAGATGCCACGGGCCTTGAGCATCTGGTCGTTGAGCAGGAGCGCGAGGAAGAGGCCGATGCCGACGTGCAGGCCGACGTTGAGCGCGGTCCACATCAAGGTCACGCCGAGCTTGAAGTAGAAGTTGCGCGGGTCGCTGAAGTTCGTGTCGCTGAGGATCTCGACGTAGTTCCGGACGCCGGCGAACTCGATGACGTTGTAGGTGCGCTGGGTGAAGCCGAGGTAGATGCCGAAGACGACGGGCACGAAGACGAGCACGAGCATGCCGAGCATGGCCGGCGTCAGGTAGGCATAGGCGCCGCGGTGGCGTACGGCGGCGGCGCCGGCGCGGCGGAGCTGGCCGAGCTCGCCGAGCAGAAAGACGAGGAGGCCGAGCAGGCCGAGGCCGATCGCCCAGACGCGCACGTCGCTGGCGTCCTGGCGGACGGCGGCGGCGAAGTACGCGTCGGCGTAGTCCATCGTGTAGTCGCGGGCGCTGTAGCTGATCCGGGCGGCGCCGTCGCTGGTCGGGGTGCCATCGATGGCATCGGGCGAGGGGGTGGCGTCGGCGATGGCGCGGCGGATCGCGAGGAGCGCGCCCTGGCGGGCGCCGTCGAGCGCGCGGTCGAGGGTGGGCACGAGCGCGTTGGCTTCGCGGCGGGCGGTCTCTTCGCGGCGCTCGTCGTCGTCGAGGTCTTCCCAGTCTTCGGGGTCGATCGGGGCCTCGGCGGCGAGCAGGCCGGCGTCGGCGAGCGCGGCGTGGGTCTCGGCGACGAGGCGGGTCGAGTCGCGGCGGACGCCGTCGCGCCACGCGGGCAGGGTGACGGCGCCGGCGACGGTGAGCCCGGTGAGGAGCGCGGCGCCGGCGCCGAGGCGCACGGCGGCGGGGAGGCGGGCGCGGGCGCGGGCGATCGGGAGCCAGAGCAGCGCGATGCCGGCGGCGATGGCGGCGAGGAGCCAGGGCAGGCCGAGGTCGAGCGGGACGGGCGCGGCGCGGACGCGGGCGGCGCCGACGTACTTGCCGGCGTCGTTGGCGACGGCGATGGCTTCGAGCGCGCCGCTGCCGGTGCTCGCGACCTCGACCTGGGGGTAGGGGTCGGCGGTGAGCTCGGGGCGGCGGGCGCGCTCGTCGATGTTCTTCTGGAGGTTGGCTTGCAGCCGGCGCGCGGTGTCGTAGAGCGCCTTGGCGTCGAGGCTCTCGGTGTCGAGGCGCTTCCCGGCGCGGTCGGGCACGGAGTGGGCCTCGTACTGCACGCCCTTGAGCACGAGCGCCTCGTCGACGCCGGGGACCTTCGCGACGACCTGCTCGACGAAGCGCTGCGCCTGCGTCTCGGCGGCGTCGTCGAAGCGCATGCCGGCCTGCACGTGGACCCAGGCGACGGCGCGGGCGACGGCGGCGGCGCGGCTGGCCTGCGCGGCGATGGCGTCGGCGCGGGCCTGCGCCCAGGCGACGGCGAAGAAGCCGATCGCGACGAGGAGCGCGGCGACGGGGAGCCAGAGCGCGCTGCGCTTCGGCGGGGCGGGCGGGGTCACGGCTTCACCCCGGCGGCGGCGCGGCCGAGGGCGACGCCGCTCTCGCGGTCGAAGAGGTGGATCTGCGCGAGATCCATGTGGAGCGGGAGCGGGTCGCCGACGCGGACGCGGGTGTCGGGGTCGAGCGAGGCGACGAGCGGCTGGCCGTCGAGCTCGCCGAGCGCGTGCACCTCGGCGCCGAGCGGCTCGAGCATGTCGACGCGGGCGGTGAGGTGGGGGTCGCCGTGGGCTTCGCGGAGGTGCTCGGGGCGCACGCCGAGCACGAGGCGGGTGCGGTCGCCGAGGCTTTGGCGGTAGCGCTCGGGCACGGCGATCTCGACGCCGCGGCCGGTGAGGGTGGGCACGCCGCCGCGGTCGTGGCGCTCGACGTCGAAGAAGTTCATCGACGGGCTGCCGATGAAGCCGGCGACGAAGAGGTTGTTCGGGGTGCGGTAGAGCTCGAGCGGCGCGCCGACCTGCTGCACGACGCCGAGGTTCATCACCACGATGCGGTCGGCGAGGGTCATCGCCTCGACCTGGTCGTGGGTGACATAGATGGTGGTGACCCCCTCGCGGCGGTGCATGCGCGCGATCTCGGCGCGCATCTGCACCCGGAGCTTGGCGTCGAGGTTGGAGAGCGGCTCGTCGAAGAGGAAGACGGCGGGCTGGCGCACGATCGCGCGGCCCATGGCGACGCGCTGGCGCTGGCCGCCGGACATCGCCTTGGGCTTGCGGTCGAGCAGCTCGGTGAGCCCGAGCTTCTCGGCGGCGTCGCGGACCCGGCGGTCGATCTCGTCCTTCGGCATCTTGCGCAGGCGCAGGCCGAAGCTGATGTTGTCGTAGACCGACATGTGCGGGTAGAGCGCGTAGCTCTGGAAGACCATCGCCACGTCGCGGTCGCGCGGGGTGAGGTCGTTGACGACGCGGTCGCCGATCTTGAGGGTGCCGGCGGTGATGTCTTCGAGCCCCGCGATCATGCGGAGCGTCGTGGACTTGCCGCAGCCCGAGGGGCCGACGAGCACGACGAACTCGCCGTCGGGGATGGTGAGGTCGACGCCGCGGACGACGACGTTGCTTCCGAATGCCTTCGAGACGCCTTCGAGGGTCACCGATGCCATGCTACCTGCGCGCTCCCTTCACGAGCTTTGCGATCTCTTCCTGCGCGGCCTTGGCGGCGTCGGCGGGGGGGGTGTCGCCGTTGATGACCTTGTTCATGGCGGTGGTCATGGGTGACCAGACCATGAGCATGGCCGGGGTGTTGGGCATCGGCACCGCGGTGTCGAGCTGGCGGCGGAAGACCTGGAGCGTGGCGTCGCCCTTGACGCGGGCGTCGTCGTAGACCTCGCGGCGGGCGACGGGCTGGCGGCCTTCGGTGGCCATGACGACCCCGGCCTCGACGCCGGTGAGGTACTGCATGACTTCGAAGGCTTCCTTCTTGTGGGCGCTCTTGGCGCTCATGATGATGGCTTCGGCGGTGAGCGCGGGCTGGGCCTTCTTGCCGTTCTGGCTGATGGTGGGCAGCGTCGCGACCTGATAGCGCACGCTGGGGTCGATCTCACCCATGAACCAGGGGCCGCTGATGACCATGCCGGCCTGTCCCTTGTTGAAGAGGGTGGTGACGAGCGAGGCGGTGACCTCCTGCGGCATGATGCCTTCGTCGCGGGCGAGGCGGCGGGCGAAGGCGAGTGAGTTGATGACCTCGTCGCTGCCGAGGGTGGGCTTGCCGCGCTTGTTGAAGACCTCGCCGCCGAAGCCGTGCATCCAGGCCATCTGGTAGTAGAAGTTGGCGTTCTCGTAGACGAGCCCGAAGCGCTGCTTGCCGGCGTCGGTGGCCTTCTTCGCGGCGGCGATCATGTCATCGGTGGTCGCGGGCGGCGAAGGCACGAGCGCGGGGTTGTAGAAGAGCACGACCATCTTGAAGGCCATCGGGAGGCCGTAGACGGCGTCGTCGTAGGTGAGCGCCTTCATCGTGGGTGGCAGGTAGCGGCCGCGGATGTCATCGGTGAGCCAGAAGTCGACCGGCTCGATGACCTGCTTGGCGGCCCAGTCGCCGATGCGGTCGTGGGCGGCGATGAAGAGGTCGGGGCCCTTGTCGCGGGGGATGGCGGCCGTGATCTTGTCGGCGAAGGCATCGTAAGGGATGCCGAGGAGCTGGATCTCGATCTCGCCGCCCTTCTGGTTGAAGGCGTCGACGACCTTCTTGAGCGCCGCCTCTTCCTTGCCGCGGTAGGCATGCCAGATGTTGATGGTGGTCTTGGCGAGCGCGAAGGTGGGGGCGAGCAGCAACAGCAGCGCGCAGAGCAGGGCGGATCGCTTCATCGAATCACTCCTCGGCGTCTTGGGCCGGCTCGGGGAACCGGACGGTCATGCCTCTCTGGATGGTGGCGAGGCCCTCGACGATGGTGGCGGTGACGAATTCGGGGTGGATGGCGGTGACGACGACCTTGCCGGCGCGGCGGCCGTCTCGGCCGTAGACCTCGGCGAGCCGGTAGGGCGCGGTGGGCGGGGCGCCGGTGATGACGACGGTGGTGTCGAGGATGTCCTTGATCGTGGGGTCGGCGGCGGCCGGGGTGGCTTCGGGTGCAGGCGCGGCTGCGGGCGCGGGCGCGGCGGGCGGGCGGCCGTCGAGGCGGATCATCGGGAGGATCGCGCGGCCGGCGAGCGCGTCGCGCTGGGTGAGGCCGGGCGGGGTGAAGATGTCGATGACCTGGGTGTGCGCCGCGCCGAGCGCGCCGCCGCCGAAGGCTTCGTTCTCGGCGACGGTGTGCACCGGGAGCGTGTAGGCGTCGAGGCGGGCGTCGTCGGTGAGCAGGTCGACGACGGCGAGGGTCTCGTCCCAGCGGGCGCCGCTGACGGCGATGGCATAACCCCAGTGCGGCGCGGGCGGGCCGCCGAGGCGGTCGAGCGGGACGCGGGCGATCGCGGTGCGGCCCTCGTCGACGACGTCGGCGGGCACGCTGACGTGGGCGCCGGCGCGGCCCCAGCCTTCGAGGACGGCGCGGACCTTGTAGGGTTGCGGGGTCAGCACGATGGCATGATCCCAGGCGTCGGCGGGCGCGAATGAGACGCGGCGGCCGGGGATGCCTTCGGTGAAGCCGGCGCCGGGCGTGGTGTCGAGGTAGACGTCGATGTTCTGCACGTAGACGCCGTTGTCGAGCGCGATCGTGCGGGCGCCGCTGATCCGGGGCTCGATGGGTCGGCGGATCGGGGCGTCGAGGGTGACGCGGAGCTCGAGCACGTCGCCGACGACCTCGGCTTCGAAGCGGCGGAGGTCGTACTGCCCGCGGGCGTAGGGGCGGCCGCTCGGGTGCACGTAGCCGCCGGGGCCGTCGTCGTCGTGGGCGGGATCGGTGAGCGCGATGACCGGCGCGGCGTGGGCGGGGCTCCCGGGGGCGGCGAGCGCGGCGAGCGCGCCGAGGGCGAGCGCGAGGTCACGCCGGTGCCGGGGGAGCGGGAGCACGTCTGTCTTCAACCTCTCGGGCGCCGATGCGGGTGCGCGGCCACGTCGGTCACCGTGTATTGCGGGTGTCGGGCCGATGTCAACGGGCTGGCGGGTGCTTGCCGCTCGGCGGGGTTCGCGCGGCGCGCGCTCGACGAGGCGCGCCGCGCGGCGTCCCGGTGCGCGCTCAGGGGGCCGTGATGTAGGTGTTCATGTTGTCGGCCTTGACCTCGACGGTCGCGTCGGCCCAGTCGCCGCCGGGCGCCTGGGTGTCGGCCGAGACGCCGTCGGTCGCGCCAGCGCCGCCGACCTTGTACTCGAGGCCGCCGCCGAGCACGAAGATGAACTCCGGCTGGTCGCCGCTCGCGAGGAGGCCGCTGTGGGGGTAGGCGGTGCCTTCGCCGACGTGCTCGCTGAGCACGAAGGTGAAGATCCCATCGTCGGCGGTCTCGTCGCCCATCATGCCGTCGTCGGTGAGGGTGATCTCCGACCAGCCCCAGGCGCTGCTCTTGATCGCGACGCCGCTCGCCGGGTCGAACGCGGCGAACTCGGCGTTGAGCATCGAGGTGTCGAGCATGACGCGCATGTCGATCTCGCCGAACGCCTCGATGACGAAGGTGAAGACGTCGATGGTGTCGGTCGAGCCGGCGGGCACGGTGAACATGCCGTTGGGGCCGACCCAGATCCACGCGCCGTCGGAGCCATCGACCGAGCCGCGGATGAGGCCGTACTCGAAGGGCTGGTCGGCGTCGGGCGAGGGGGTCTCGATCGAGATGCCCCAGATGTTGTCACCGGCGGTCGAGCCGGCGGGCTCGTGGCCGCCGGCGTCCCAGGGGCCGTCGTCGTAGAGCAGCGGGTAGGGGCCGCTCCAGTCGGAGGCGAAGTTGACGACGCCCTCTTCGACGCGGAACGAGCCCTTCCACGCGAGGCCGTCGGCGGCGGTGTAGGTGCGGTTGGCGGTGTCGTCGACGGCGAACTCGATGCGGGCGAACTCGCCCTCGCCCTCGCCTTCGCCTTCGCCTTCGCCTTCGCCTTCGCCCTCGCCCTCGCCTTCGCCCTCGGCGCCCATGTCGGCGTCGCTGTTGGTGTCGTCGTCGTCGCAGCCGGGCAGGAAGGCCGCCATCAGGCCGGCGGCGAGCAGCGCGGTCAGCAGTCGTTCGTTCATCTTCATCTTCACATCCTCACCAAAACATCAGCAACCGACCTCCCCAGGCCGGCTGCGGGTGGCCGCGCGCAGCGCGCGGTCGGTCTCACTTCGGGGCCGGACCCAGGGTATCGTGGCTGGGTCACGTCGGCCCCGGCAGAACACGTCACGGCGCCCCGCACCGGGGCGTGGGCGGCGCCGGGCAAGTCACTCGCAGGGGACCGTCGCCGGTCCGATCGCGGTCGGGGTCACCCACTCGTCGAGGGTGCCGTCGTTGTCGAGGTCGATGGGACGCTCGCGTGCGTCGGGGATGTCATCGCCGTTGAGGTCGGTGTCCCAGGTGATCTCGCTGACGCCGGTCGTCAGCCGCCGGCGATTGCTGTTGGCGAGGTCCTTGTTGGTGGCCTCGTCGCCGAAGTTGTCGCGGCGGCGCACGAAGTCGTCGCCGTTCTGGTCGGTGATCTCGAGGATGCGCTGGTTGCCGGGCCACTCCTCGGTGCCGGTCCAGAGCTGGCCCTGCTGGCCCCAGGTGTACTTGTAGCCGATGCGGGCGCCGCGGGGCAGGTCGAAGCTGATGGTCCAGATGTTGTCACCGGCGACGTCGTCGCCGTGGGTGCCATCGTCGTACATGGCGACCTGGTTGGGGGTCCACGAGCCGGTGTCACCCATCATCGCGCTGAGCTCGCTGTCTTGCACCGGCGAGTCTTCGTGCAGGCCGCCGACGAAGTACATCTGCTTGCCGGGCTCGTCGCGGACCCACTTGAAGCGATTGATCATGTCACCGTTGCCATCGAGGCGGCCGGCGTTGAAGTCGACCTCGAAGATGGCGCGGATGTTGTCTTCGTCGATGATGCCTCGCAGCGAGACCTCGGCGGCGGCGGCCTCGCGCTCGGCGGCGACGGCGCCGTCTTCGGGCACGCCGCCGGCGGCCTCGACGGCGGCGAGCACGGCGGCAGCGGGGGTGCCGTCGTCGTCCATCGCGGCGCCGAGCTCGTCGAGTGCTGCGCCGAGCACGCAGTCGTCGACGACCTGCAGGCCGGTCTCGGTGAGCGCGAGCGCGGTGTCGACGATGAGGGTCGCGGCGGTCGAGCGCAGGTCGAGGTCGACGCCGTCGACGCGGCCGCCGGGCACGAGGCGGGGCACGAGCGCGAGCAGGGTGCCGCTCGCGTCGGTCGCGGTGAGGCGGCCGTTGACGTAGGTGTCGTCGGGCAGGTCGAGCCGGTAGCGGCCGCCGCCGATCGTGGTCTCGACCGGGGTGACGGCCTCACCGTCGGGGCGGGTGAAGCTGATGCCTTCGGGGGCGTTGGCGATCTTGCCGGAGACGACGGTCACCGCGGGCGCGTGCTCCTCGCTGCCCGACTCGACGAGGAAGGTCTCGACGCCACAGCCGCCGAGGCCGAGCGCGGCGCCGAGGGCGGCGCCGGTCAACAGATGCTTGCTCGGGATCATCACCAGCCGGCCTCCACGGTGGCCTTGGCCCGCCACACCCGCCACTGCTGGTCGGGTGATCCGGGCCGGTCTCGCTCCTGGTCCTTGTGAAAGTATTCAACCATGTAGTTGAAGGTCAAACCGCCGAAGGTGTAGCCGGCGAGCAGGCGGCCGGTGTGCTTGGTGGTCTGGTAGTCGTAGAAGCCGGTCTCCTGCGAGCCGCTGCGGCGCGCCTCGTCCCAGTACTGGAACTCGTAGCCGAGGCCGGTGGCGAACTCGTTGGTCGCCTGCCACTTGACGAGCCCGTAGCCGAGGTAGAGGTCGCCTTCGTAGTCGTCGTCGTCGTTGTCGAGGTTGCGCTCGTCGGTGTCGTGCACCCACTTGCCCTTGAGGCTGACCCGCAGATCCTCGGCGCCGGGGATGGCGGTCTCGACGGTGCCGACGACGATCATCGTCTGGCGCTCCTGGAACTCCTTGTAGACGCTGCGAGGGTCGCGGCCGCGGTCGTAGACGTTGCTGTAGTCTTGATCGGCGGTGAACGCCTGCGGGTCGGTGAAGCCGTCGGTGTAGAGGAAGTCGGGGTACTGGGTGTCGGTGTCGCGGCCCTGCATGTTGGTGTTGTAGGTGATGTAGGTGTATTCGAGGTCGGCGGCGAGCAGGCCCTGCTGGAGCTCGATGACACCGGTGCCACCATGCCATCCGATGATGGCTTCGTACCATGCCTCGTCGAAGTCGACGAACTCGTTGGCGAGGTTGAGCGTGGGGAGCTGGCCGCCCTGGATGAAGCCGCTGGCGATGATGCCATCGGTGATGAGCACGTCGGCCTCGCGGCGGGCGCCGAAGATGGCGTTGAACTCGCTGCCGATGTTGAAGTACTCGGCCTTGAAGGACAATCCGACGTCGAGCGGGTCGAAGAGCTCGACGAGGAGCTTGCCGGCGAAGCCTCGCGCGGGCTCGGGGTCGCCGTCGGCGTCGGTGAGGTAGAGCAGCGGGCTGAAGCCCTGGTCGTCGCGGACGGCGTTGACCGCGTACTCGTCGTTGACGAGGTTGTACGCATAGGCGACGAGCCCGGTGACGTTGAGCGCGGGCGCGGCCGAGGGTGAGTAGCGGGCCTCGAAGGTGGCGTTGAAGCCCTGGTAGCGGGTCTCGCGCTCGACGGCGCGGTTGGTGCCGCGCTCGACGTCGGAGGGGCCGGTCTCGTCGGGGTCGTCGTCGTCGGCCTCCCAGTCGTGCACGTAGCTCGCGATGAGGCGGAGGTTGAGGTCGTCGATGGCGTCGGTCTCGAGCTTGGCGGCGTAGGACCAGTCACCCATCCAGTAGCCGGCCTGCGGGTCGGCGTGGCGGAGGCCGGAGGTCCAGCGGGGGCCGATGAAGAGCTTGGGGGTCGCGATCGCGGCGGTGTGATAGCGCACGATGCCATCGCCGATGTCACCCTCGACGAAGACTCCGTTGGCGTTGTCGCGGTCGATGTAGCGGACCTTGCCGATGGTCCACTCGTTGAACATGCCGAGGTCGCTCGCGCCGAAGTGCACCCAGCGCACGGTCGGGATCGGCGGGGCGACGCGGATGAAGGCGCCGCGCAGCTTGATGTACTGCGCGTGGTTCATGCCGAGCGACTCGCCGGATGTGTTCTCGAGGAAGAGCGTGTCGTTGGGATAGTCCCAGCGGATGTCGCCGTTCTCCCACCAGTTCTGCCACGTCGCGCCGAAGCGGCTCTTGAGGCGCACGCCGGTGGTGACGTACTTGCTGACGCGGCCGAGGATGGTCAGCTCGAACTCGCTGCACGCGCCGTTGTTGCCGCCGATGTTGTCGGGCCAGAACGGGTTGGAGAGCGAGAGGCAGCCCTGGCTGTCGTCGTTCTTGTAGAGGTACTTCGTGTAGATCTTGCCGTTGAGCTCGAAGTTGCCGGTGTCGGCGTGCGCGGGGGCGGCGGCGCCGAGCGCGAGCCCGAGGGCGATGGCGGCGAGTGGCGTGCGGGGAGTGCTCAAGGCCAGGCCTCGTCGTGTCCGGTTCAGCGGCCGGGGTAGATCATCGGCACCACGGCCAGATCGGCCGGGGTGGGCTCCTGCGCGTCCTTGTTGTACTTGCCGAGGGCCTCGTGCTGCGCGGCGGCTTCGTCCTGCGCGCCCGTCGCCTTGCCGGCGAGCATGTCGATGACGTGCGGGTCGTTGTCGAAGTCGGTGCCGCCGCCGAAGCGGTGCTGGCCCTCGTACTCGTTGACCTTGCGGGTGAGGAGGTCGGTCTTGGCGGGGAAGCCTTCGTTCGACTGCATGAGCACCTGCCAGCCCCAGCCGGGCTGCGGGGGGCCGCCGAGGTCGGCGGTGTCGACGATGGCGATGAGGGTCTTGCCGCTGGCGCGGGTGACCTTGGGCACGACGACGCGGCCCTTGTCGGCGGCGGCCTTGGCCTCGACCTCGCTGTTGACGCGGGTCGCGCCCTGCGGGCTGATGATGACGACCTTGTCCCACGCCTCGTCGTCGGCGAAGCGCACGTTGACGCCGGGGAGCGCGTGGGTGGCGCCCTCGCCGGGGGTCGTGTCGATGTGGATGAAGGCCATCTGGAGCGAGAAGCCGTTGCCGCCCCAGTTGCGGCTCTCCCAGGGGTCGTCGATGCGGCCGTTGACGGTGACCCGGAGCTCGACGGTGTCGCCCTGGGGGATGACCTCGAAGGCGCGGATGTCGAAGGAGCCGGGCTTGTAGACCTGGTCGGTGGGGTAGCTGTAGGTGCCGGGGCCGTTGTCGTCGCCGGCGGGATCGGCGAGCGAGACGGCGCCGGGGGCGTCGGTCTTGGTCTGGGCGCCGCCACAGGCGACGAGCAGGGCGGCGGCGAAGCTCCCGGCGAGGGGAGCCGGCAGGATCCGGGTCGTCTTCATGTGCGCGTCTCTCACCGTGCGCGCGTCACGCGCAGTTGAGTTCCTGACGGAGTGCGTAGAGAGTGCGCCCCGCCGGTCGGTTTTTGCAAGCGCTTCACGTCTGCTGTACGAGCGTCACGCGATTGCCATGATCATGCCGGCCGCAGACGGCGTCCGGCCGGTCGCAGATGCCGGTCGGGGCGGCGCGGATACACCCGCGGTGCACGTTTCGAAGCGGTGACGGGCGGGCGCCGGGGCGATACCCGAAGGTGGTACTCCTGACGCGGCGGCTTTACTCGACGGCCGCGGATGGGCTATCGGTGCGCGTTCGCGTCCGCGGAGGGAGCGATGAGGTCTTGGGGCGCCCGGATCGGGCGGCTGCTGCTGTGCTCGTGGCTGTTCGTCGGCTGCACGCCCGCTGGCGGCGGCGGTGGTGGTGACTGCCGCGAGGCGGACGAGGCGTGCAGCGAGGGCTTCCGGTGCGTGGCGGTGAGCGGGGGCGCGGCCTACGCCTGCCGGGCGACGTGCAGCGGGGACGGGGACTGCCTGCGCGCGGAGCGGTGCGAGGGCGGGCTGTGCGTCGATCGGCCGCCGCGCGGGCTCGACGCGGCGATCGAGGACGACGTGGCGGTGCTCGAGCCGCCGCCGCCCGATCTCGGGCCGGAGACGCCGGACGGGCCGATCGTGCGGGTCGTGGACGAGGGCGTCGAGCCGCCGGTGCCCGATCGGGGGGTGGTGGTGCTGCCGCCGCTCGACGCGGGCGTCGATCCCGAGGCGTGCGCGGGGCGCTTCGACGCGCGCGGGACGTGGCTGATGGGGCTCGCGCTCGGCTTCGCGCCGGGGTCGCCGGTCTTCTTCCGGGTCGAGATCAGCGACGCGGGTGGCGGCGAGCTGGCGATGCTGTTCACCGCGCTGCGGGCGCGGGATCGGTCGCCGATCGAGGTCGAGCAGACCGAGGTGGTCGGGGTGCGGGTCGATGGCGACGGCGGATTTCGGACCGGGCCCCTGGTGCTGGCCTCGCCGGCGGAGGCGAACCGGCTCGGGGGCGATCTGGTGATCGAGCTCGATCTCGAGGGCGCGCTGCGGCCGGCGGGGGCGCTGTGCGGCGGGGGTGAGGGCGAGACGGTGCGACCGGCGGGGCGCTCGCTCGATGGCACCGTCTTCGCGATGGCGGCGTGGCAGGATCCGATCGGCGGCGTCGATCCGTTCGCGGGGTGTGACGGGTGCCTGCCGTGAGGGCGGGTGGCTTCGAAGCGAGCGCGCCGGGCGTGTCCGGGCGTGGCGTGGAGACGATGGCTGTGCGGGACGAGGCTGTGCGGAGGGCGATGATGAGCGGTCTGCGGTCGATGATGGGGTGGGCGCTCGGCGCGGCGCTGGTCGTGGGGTGCGCGACGGCGACGCCCGACGACGGCGACGCGGGGCCCGACTTCGCGTTCGGTGAGATGGGCATGCCCGGCGGCGAGGACATGGGTGGCAAGGCGCCGGAGTGCGGGCCGGGCGATCGGCGGGAGTGCGAGGTGGTGCCGGGCTGCACGGGCTTGCAGATCTGCATCGGGGAGAGCTTCGGACCGTGCGGCGGGGTGACCGAGCTGTGCAACGGGCTCGACGATGACTGCGATGGCATGAGCGACGAGGACTTCGCCGGCGTCGGGCAGGCGTGCGCGGCGGGGCGGGGGGCGTGCATGGCGGCCGGGGAGAACGTCTGCGCCGAGAACGGGCGGGGCGTGGTCTGCGGCGCGGTCGCGGGCGAGCCGGGGGTCGAGGTGTGCAACGGCGACGACGACGACTGCGACGGCCCGAGCGACGAGGGCGCCGACTGCCCCGGAGAGGAGCTGGATTGCGCCGACGGCGTCGACGACGACGGCGACGGGCCGGCGGACTGCCGCGACGCGGACTGCGCGGCCGATCCGGCGTGCGCGGGGCCGCGGGAGGACTGCGCGACGCCGGGTGACGAGGACGGCGACGGGCAGAGCGACTGCGACGACCTCGACTGCGAGGACGAGCCGGCGTGCCGGGCGCCGCTCGTCGAGGTCTGCGACGTGCCGGGCGACGAGGACGAGGACGGCGCGGCCGACTGTGATGATCCCGACTGCGAGGGCTTCGTCGACTGCGTGCCGCCGCCGGTCGAGCTCTGCGACGAGCCGGCCGACGAGGATGGCGACGGGCGGTTCAACTGCAACGACGAGGACTGTGTGGGCCACCCGAGCTGCCCGCCGCCGCCCGCCGAGGTCTGCGATCAGCCGGGCGACGAGGACGGTGACGGGCGCTTCGACTGCAACGACGCCGACTGCGCCGACCACCCGAGCTGTCAGGCGCCGCCGCCCGAGGACTGCGCGACGCCGGGCGACGAGGATCGTGACGGGCGCTTCGACTGCAACGACCCCGACTGCGCCGGCCACCCGGCGTGTCGAGCGCCGCCCGAGCAGTGCGGGGTGGCGGGCGACGAGGACGGCGACGGGCTCGCCGACTGCGCCGATCCCGACTGCGCGCGGGACCCGGCGTGCCTGCCGCCGGTGGTCGAGCCGGTGCCGATCGCCGATCGCGGGGGGCAGATCACGCTGCGGGGGAGCCTCGGCGCGGAGGATCGCACCTGGACCCGGCCGGGGCTCGACTGCGCGGCGAACGCGGCGGGCGGGCAGCGCTACGAGCTGTTTCGGATCCGCAACGACACCGGGAGCTGGCAGGGGCTCGCGTTGCAGTCGGACTGGGATCAGCGCGGGGTGCTCTATGTCTTCGGCGACGGGCTGAATCCGGCCGCGCCGGCGGGCTGCCTCGCGGCGAACCGGCCGCCGGCGGGCTTCGTCAACAGCGTGATCGAGCCGGTGCTGATCGGGCCGGGGGAGATCCTGACGGTGGTCGCGACGACCTTCGACGCGGGGGTGGCGCTCGGTGACTATGCCATCGAGGTGTTCACCTTCGGCGGGGTCGCGCCGCTCGCGGCGCCGGGGGGCGCGATCGGCTTCGTGGGCTCGATCACCGACGCGCTGCCGACGTGGGAGCGGCTGAGCGAGGCGTGCGCCGCCGACAGCGACGAGGCTCACTTCTATGCCTCTGCGATCGTGGTCAACCCGGCGGCGGTGGCGCGCACGGTGCGGGTCGACGTGACCTGGGAGGGCGGCGATGGCTATGTGCATGTCTTCCGCTACGCGCCGGGGTGGCAGATCGAAGACACGGCGAGCTGCGTGGCGGGCGACGATGACTTCGGCGGCATCGCGGCGAGCCAGATCCCGGCGGTGGTGATCGGGCCGCGGGAGGCGCGGGTGATCGTGGCCTCGACGTTCTTCCCCGGTCAGGCGATCGGCGACTATTCGGTGACGGTGACGACGGCGCCGTGAGCGCCGCGACCCCGACGCGCGGCGGGGCATCTCCTCGCATCACGACGGACGGAGATGTCATGGAATACCGCACGATGGGCCGCTCGGGGGTCAAGGTCTCGCCGCTGTGCCTCGGCGCGATGACCTTCGGCGAGCCGGATGAGAAGTCGTTCATGCACGGCGTCGCGACCGACGCCGAGAGCGCGCTCGGGCTGATGGATCGCGCGCTCGACGCGGGGATCAACTTCTTCGACACCGCCGATGTGTATGGCAACGACGGGCTCTCGGAGCGGGTGATCGGGCGGTGGTTCGCCGAGCGCAAGAAGCGGCGCGAGGTGGTGCTCGCGACCAAGTGCCGCTTCCGCATGTTCGACGGGCCGCTCGGGACGGGCGCGAGCCGGCGGCGGATCGTCGAGGCGTGCGAGGCGAGCCTCAAGCGACTCGGGACCGACTACATCGACCTGTACCAGATCCACATGCAGGACATCGCGACGCCCGAGGCCGAGGTGCTGCGGGCGCTCGACGATCTGGTGACGCAGGGCAAGGTGCTCTACTACGGGTGCAGCAACTACGCCGCCTATCGGCTGGTGCAGTCGGACTGGATCGCGAAGGAGCGGGGCTTCGACGGGTTCGCGACGTTGCAGGCGCAGTACAGCCTCGCCGAGCGGAGCCTGGAGCGGGAGCACATCCCCTATCTGCGCGAGAGCGGGATGGGGCTGTTGCCGTGGTCGCCGCTGGCGGGCGGGCTGCTGTCGGGCAAGTACCGCAAGGGTGAGGCGGCGCCCGAGGGGTCGCGGATGGACAAGTGGAAGTCGCGGCTGGAGTCGTTCGACAGCGAGCGCAACTGGCGGATCGTGGACGCGATCCGGGCGGCGGCGAAGGAGATCGGCGCGAGCCCGGCGCAGGTGGCGCTCGGGTGGCTGGTGCAGCAGCCGGCGGTGACCTCGGTGATCATCGGGGTGCGCACGGTCGAGCAGCTCGAGGACAACCTCGAGGCGCTCGATCACATCCTGCCCGATAGCATCATGCGGTCGCTCGACGAGGCGAGCGCGTTCGAGATCGGCTATCCCTACGATTTCATGAAGCGGGTCGACGGGCGCTGGTGAGCTCGGATGGCATCGGTGGCATCGGTGGCATCGGTCCCATCGATGCCATCGCTGCCACCTCTCACGGGCCGGCGGGCGAGAGCTCGAGCACGAAGGTGACCGGCAGCCCGAGCCCGGTGGGCTCGATGGCGAGGCGGAGGCGGCCGTCGGGCGTGGTCTCGTAGGCGAGCTCGGCGGCGCCGTGCGCGCCGCAGACGAGGTCGAGCGCGATCGCGCCGGTGAGCGGGTCGAGCGCGCGGATGATGCCTTCGACCGAGACGGGGACGTCCTCTTCGATCGCGCCGTAGCCGTGGGTCAGATGCACGTTGACGAGCAGGTCGACGACGAGGCGGTCGCCGTCGATCCAGATCTGGCCGGCGGCCGAGGTCTGGCTCTGTTCGGGGTCGATGTAGCCGATGCCGAGGTCGATGCTCGGGAGCACGACGGTGTGGCGGTCGAGGCGGTAGCGGCCGCGGGGCACGGGTCCGCCGATGAGGAGGGGCGGGGCGCCGATCACGAAGCGGCCGCCGACGTGCTCGACGGGCCGGGCGGTGCGGGGCGCGCAGGCGCCGGGGGTGTAGACGGCGGGCGGGCGGAGGGTGTTGCGGTTGCAGTAGCGGGCGGGGAGCGGCGGGGTGATGTAGCCGAAGTTGAAGCACATCTCGTCTTCGGAGCGGGTGCCGGCGTGGGCCAGGGTCTCGCGCGGGTTGCGGTAGCGGCAGCGGGTGATGACGGTGTCGCCGGCGCGCAGCTCGACGGGGGTGTCATAGATGTACTGGCTGTCGAAGTCATAGCCGTCGATGCGGATGATGCCTTCTTCGGTGCCATCGGCGCGGCGCACGGTCTGTTCGAAGCCGACGCCGAGGCCGTGCATGTGGGGGAAGCTGGCGATGAGGGTGGTGTCTTGTGGGATCTGGCAGTAGCCGGTGATCTCGGCGGCGCCGCGGGCGGGGATGGTGAACCAGGTGGGGCCGAAGGTGAGCATGTCGATGACCGGGGCGCCGGGCTCGACGGGGGCGTGGTAGATGCGGACGCCGCTGGCGTCGCGCACGTCTTCGTGGCGGGCGCTGTTGTTGTAGTGGATCTGGAGGGTGAGGCGCTGGCCGGGGGCGAGGTGGAGGCCGCCGTCGTCGAAGTGCAGCGCGCCCTGGCCGGGGGCCCAGCCGTAGATGAGGGAGAGCGGGTTCTCTTCGCCGCAGTCGCCGTGCACGTCGTCGGTGCCGGTGCCGTCGCCGGGGAGGAGCACGATGTGATGCACGACGCGGGCGTCGTCGATGCGGGCCTCGATGCGGCGGATGGTGCGGGGGCGGTCGATCGGTGCGGTGAAGGTGAAGCACTGGTAGAGGTCGAGGATCCCGGGTCCCATCTCGAAGTCATCGGCGCGGAGGTCGAAGAAGTCGGTGCCTGCGGGTGGATCGGCGGGCGCTTGCAGGATGGGGCGGTCGACGTCGAAGCCGCCGGGGTTGGCGCCGGGGGGCGGGGCGTCGTCGGCGCCGCAGGTGAGCCAGCGCAGCATGGCTTCGCGGGCGGTCGCGTCGGGCTGGGGCTGCCCGGGCGGGGGCATGGCGCCGCGGCGGATCAGATCGGCGACGCGCGCGGGGGTGGTGGCGGGGTTCTCGGTGAAGAAGAGCGGATGGTTGAGGGGGAAGGGCGCGCCGTAGCGGGGGGTCTCGCCGTGGCAGGCGCCGCACCAGGCGAGGAAGTGCTGGCCGACGCCGCCTTGCCACGCCTCCTCCGGGGGGCGGCAGGCGTCGGGGTCGGGCGGGCTCGGACACCTGTCGCCGCTGCCAGACCCGGCGCCGTGACACTCGGGGGAGTCGGGGCCGCCGTCGCGCTCGCGCTGGGGCTGGGGGAGGATGTCGTCGCAGCCGACGAGCGCGACGAGCAGTAATGGCAGCAGGCTCCGCATCGCGCTCCCCTCCCCTACTTGATCGCGTACTCGATCTCGACCGGCTTGCCCCGCCGTTCGAGCCGAAGCGTGAGGTTGCGGCTGCTCTGGAGCTTTTCGAAGAGCTCGAGCGCCTTGGTCGGGCTGTCGACCTCGTTGCCGTTGACCGCTTGCAGGATGTCGCCGCCCTTGATGCCGATGGCGTCGAAGAGGGTCTCGTTCTGCACCCGGAGCACGCGGAAGCCGATCATCCGGCCGTCCTGGGTGTGGGGGCGGACCCGGATCTGCCGGCCGAGCGCGGCGAAGTCGTTCATGGCTTCGTCGAGCGCGGCCTTGTCGATGGCGTAGCGGTTCTCGCCGATCTTCTGGACCTTGCTCATGTCGAACGCGCCGCGGCGGCTGGTGGGGCGGGCGCGGTTGGTGGGGCGGGCGCGGCTGCGGGCGCGGGGCGGGTCTTCGCCGAGCTCGAGGCAGCCGAAGTCGGGCGAGCGCCAGATGACGGCGCGGCGGCGGTAGATGGCGGCGACGACGCCGCCGTCGTCGACGCGGGAGCCGGGGCGCACGAGGCGCTGGTTGCCTTCGCGGCGGCCCTCGGCGAGCACGGCGAACGACGCCTCGGCGGGATCGGCGACCATGGTGGCGAGGAGCTTGAGGTCGCCGGCGGCGCGTTCGCAGGGGTCGGCGGGGCCGGGCAGGGTCGCGATGGGTTCGGGCTCGGGCTCGGCTTCGACGAGGTCTTCGGGGGCGGGGGGCGGCGGCGGGTGGGCGTTGAAGAGGTTGCGGGCGGTGATGGCGTCGGCCCATTGCTCGGGGGCGTCGCGGTCGGGGGCGAGGGTGACGACGGGGTCGGCGAGCCGGGGGTGGGTGGGGAGCGCGGCGATCTCGGCGGCGAGGCGGTGGTTGATCGCGGCGGCGGCGAGCGCGGCGAGTGCCACGAGGAGGCCGAGGTTGACGAGCCACCACCAGCGGACGAGGCGACGCATGGGCTCCCGGGGACGAGGGGCGCGGAACGGGCGACGGTGGGGCCAACGTATCGCCCGAGGGCCGGCGATTTCAAACGGCGCGGCGGGCGGGGGCGCTCAGGCGGCGCTCAGTCGGCGCTCAGGTGCTCTCGCGGCGGGGGCCGGGCGCCCACTCGGCGGCGGCCTCGGTGCGGGTCTCGAGGAAGCGCGCGAGCTTGTGGAAGTCGCTGCCGCGCTCGATGAAGCGCACCTCGGTGACGAGGGTGTCGGGGTTGACGAGCTCGTGGAACGGCACGTAGGTCAGGTCGAGCTGGCCGGTGACGCTGACCATGTGGCCGTCGAGCTTCTCCTCGACGAGCGCGCGGTAGGCGCCGATGCCGAGCTGGCTGCCGAGCATGACGTCGAAGGCGTGCGGGGACGAGCAGCGCGACTCGTAGCCGAGCTGGATGCCGCGCAGCTTCTTGGCGCGGCCGGTGCGCTCGGCGTAGCGCTTCGCGGCGTAGGTGGCGACGAGGTCGGCGAGGTTGACCTTGCCGAGTGAGAGGTGGCCGTGCTCGTCGCGGTTGACGCCCTTGATGAACGAGTGCGGCAAGAGCTCGGCGAGGCCCTCGGCGAGCACGACCGTGCCGTAGTACTTCCGGTCGCGCTTCTCGCGGACGAGGACGAGGTCGACGACCTTGTCGCAGAGCCGCTCGATGTCGAGGACCTCGTGGGTGGTCTTCTCGCCGGTGGCCTTGTCGGTGCGCTCCTCGGTGGTGATGAGGTCGCCGGTGAGGTCTTCGGTGGCGACGACGAGGTTGGCCTCGCCGGCGATCGCGACGCCGTAGGGCAGCCAGCCGGCCTTGCGGCCCATGGTCTCGACGACGAACCACGAGCTCGTCGCGCGCGAGTCGGCGCGCAGGTTGAGCAGCTCCTTGGCCATGAAGTCGACGGCGGTGAAGAAGCCGAAGGTGAAGTCGATGCCGCGGTAGTCGTTGTCGATGGTCTTGGGCAGGTGCACGACGCGGACGCGGCGGGCGGCCTTGGGCAGGCCCTTCTGGTACTCGTAGAGGAAGTTGGCGGTCTTGAGGGTGTCGTCGCCGCCGATCGAGATGAGCGCGTCGATCTCGAGGTCGACGAGGGCATTGTAGACATTGCGCAGGCGGGCGGTCTTGTCGGGGTCTTGCAGGTCGGCGGGGCTCTCGATGCCTTTGCCCGGGTTGGTGCGGGCGGTGCCGATGCAGATCCCGCGCTCGTTGCGCAGGCCGCGCACGTCGCCGCTCTGGAAGATGCGGTAGTGCACGTCGGGCAGGAGGCGGTGGCTGACGGGGTGGTAGTCGACCAGGTTGGAGTAGCCGTGGAAGAAGCCGATGACCTCGCGCTTGTTCTCGAGGAAGGAGACCGCGGCCGCCGAGATCACGGCGTTGGCCGCGGGCGCCGGGCCGCCCGAGAAGATGATGCCGACCCGCCGGGGGGTGCCGTCGTCGTTCATGGTGAACCTCGCTTGTGCGTGCGGTGCAACCTTACTCCGCGGGTGTCTCGGCGGGGAGTCACTTCTGCGCGCGCGCGTCGGTGAGCGTGGTGTCGAAGGCGCCGGCGAGGCCGTAGTTCCGATCGCCGGTGGTGAGCACGGCGGAGAAGGTGCCGGCGACGCGGGCGCCGTCTTCGGGGGCGTAGTCGAGGAGGACGAGCTCGCCGCTCTTGCGGGCGGGGAGCACGCGGCCGTCGCGGCGGCCGATGACGTCGCCGTCGTCGGCGAGGTCGATGACGTCGGGGCCGCTCGGGGGGCGGCGCACGATGAGCTGCACCGGGATCTGGCCGTCGCCGGCGTGGTACTCGATCGAGAGGCCGTCGCGGTCGAGGCGGGCGCGGGTGTCGACGAAGTCGAGCGGGTAGATGGCTTCGACGGTGCCGCGGAGCTCGGGCTCGGTGGGTGACTCACAGGCGGCGAGCGGGGCGGCGAGGAGCGCGGCGAGGAGGGCGAGGCGCGGCATGGATGACTCCGGGGGCGACGCGCGGGAACGATGCAGCCGATGGGGGCGGCGTCGCAAGCGCGGTTCCCCGGAGGGCGGATGGCATCGATGGCATCGGCGGGCTCGGCACGGTTCGTGTACTGCGGGCGCGGCAGGTCGACTCGGGAGGGAGCGATGGCTCGCAGGTCAGCGTCGGCGATGGCATCCGGCGGAGGCGCCGGGTGGAGCGCGGGGGCGGCGCTCATGGCCTGGCTGCTCGTGGGCTGCGCGGCGATCGAGCCGCTCGCGCCGACGGCGGCGGCGGGTGAGGAGGGCGCGAGCTGTGACCTCGAGGTGTGCGCGGTGGGGCTCGAATGTCTCGCCGGGACCTGCATCCGGCCGTGCGGGCACGCGCTCGACTGCGACGGGCGGGTCTGTCTGCCGGCGCCGGGGTCGCCGATCGGGTGGTGCGCGCTCGACGACGCGGCGGTGGTCGACGCGCCGCCGGTCGATCGGCCGGTCCCCGCGCCGACGCCGGGCGAGCGGCCGCCGCCGAAGGGGCCGGTGAGCGAGGCGCCCGAGGCCGAGCCGGCGCCGACGCCGGAGGCCGGGCCCGCGCCGGCGCCCGACACCGAGCCCGCGCCCGCGCCTGACGACGAGCCGGCGCCCCCGCCTGCGCCTCAGCCAGCGCCCGAGCCCGATCCCGAACCCGAACCCGCGCCTGCGCCGCCCCCGTGCCGCTACCCCGGCGGGCTGCACGCGCTCGCCGACGGCGCGGTCGTGCCGCCCCTCGCCTGGACCGGCGCCTACGACGCCGCCGGCCGCCGCGTCGACTTCGACCTCGAGCGCTTCCACTGCGACCCGGCCTACGACCGCTACTCGATCCTCGCCGTCGTCGTCGGCGCCGAGTGGTGCGGCGCCTGCGCGCAGTACCTCGGCGAGCTGTCGCGCAGCGCCGCCGCCGCCGACGCGGCCGGCGCGCTCTTCGTCTTCATCGAGACGCAGGACCGCGGCTACGCGCCCGCCAGCCACGAGGTCGCCCGCCGGGTGATCGACCGCCACGCGCCCGGCGCGCCCGGCCTGCGCGTCGGCGACGGCGCGACCCGCCCGGTCAGCGGCGCCCTCGCCAGCGCCCCGATCGTGCAGAGCTACCCCACCGTCTTCGCCGTGCGCCGCCGCGACATGCGGGTGGTCGCCAACCGCGACCGCACCGGCGCGATCGACTTCGCCGCGCTCGCCCGCCGCGAGGCCGAGGCCGCGCCCGCCCCGGTGCCCGAGGCCGCCCCGCCCGCCGGCTGCGTCGAGGAGAGCGCCGAGCCCAACGACGACGCCGGTCAGGCGGCGCCGCTCGCGCCCGGCGACACGATCAGCGGCGGCGTCTGCGACGGCGGCGCCGACTTCTACCGCGTCGGACACGGCGGCTTCTGGACCCTCGACCTGAGCTTCCGCCACGCCGAGGGCGACCTCGACGTCTTTGTGTGGGATCCGCTGCGGGGCGCGCCGGCGGTCGGGCTCGACGGGCAGCCGATCGGGAGCGCGAGCGCGACCGATGACGAGCGGCTGGTCTTCGTCGGCGAGCAGCTCGTGGTGGTGACCGGCTATCAGGGCGCGCGGGCGGGCTACACGCTCCGCCTCACCGGGCACTGAGCCTCGCCCGAGGCGGGTGGTGCCGAGATGTCCTGGTCACAGCGACCGAGACGATGTGACGTTCAGGTCCCAGGCGCCTGCCACAGCGCGAAGAACGCCCCGGCCGGGTCGCGCGCGACCGCCATCGACTCGCCGTCGCGCACGACCTCGCCGCCGTGGGCGCGCACCGCTTCGAGCGCGGCCTTCAGATCATCGACGGCGATGTAGATCATCCACTGCGGCGGAAGCCCCGCGTTGGGGCCGCGCGCGTGGCAGACGCCGGCGACCGGATCGCCGCCGCCGGCCGGCGTCATCGTGTAGTCGGCGTAGCTGCCGCCGCCCATCGGCACCGGCTCGGCGCTCCAGCCGGCGACGGTCTGGTAGAAGTCGCGCACGGTGTCGGCGGCGTCGATCGTGAGGTCGATCCAGCCGATCGTGCCGTGCTTCGGCCGCTTCGTCGGCGCCTCGGCGCGGCGGGTGAGGCGGCCGTCGGGCTGCTGCTCGAAGCCGCGCGCCCGCAGCCAGCGGGTCAGCGACTCGCCCTCGGGGTGGGTGCTGCGCACGACGTTGTAGATGTAGTTGAGCCCGCGCTGCACCGCCTCGTCGGCGAGGCGGTCGACGATGAAGGCGCCGACGCCCTCGCCCTGGCTCGCCGGCGCGACCGCGAGCAGGATCTCGGCGTCGCCCCAGACCGCGTCGAGCCAGCCATATCCCACCACCTCGCCGCCGCGCTCGACGCGCCACCACTCGCCCGCGAGCGGCGCGCCGACCGCGCTGGCCCGATAGCGGGCGTCGAAGATGCCCGCCGGCGCCTCACCGATGATGCGCTTCTTGTCGGCGTCCCAGCGGGCGGGTAGTTCGCGGATCCATTCCAGGCTCATGCTCTCTGCTCCCCTCACCGTGTCTTCGGCCGTCTCTGGCGGCGACGGTGGCAGGGGTGGCGCCGGGGCGTCAAGGCATGTGTGCCACGGCGCGGCGGGCGAGCGTCAGGGGGCGGCGTGCAGGGCGCCCGACGGGGGCGCCGTCAGCGGCTCGCGCGCGGCCCGCCACGCGGCGGGGGGCGGCGACCACGCGGCGACGAGCCCGCCGACGAGCGCGAGCAGCGTGGGGCGATCACCCATGCCCGCCGCGGCGAGCCACGCCGCGTCTTCGTAATCGCGATGCCATGCCACCACCCACAGCGCGAACGGGACCGTGTCGACCGCCCGCCGTCGCCGCCCGGTGCCGAGGACCCGCTCGGCGATCACGAAGCGATCGGGCCCGAGCCCCGCCGCCGCTTCGAGGCGCGCGTGCACTTCGCCCGCCGGCACATGCGGCAGCACCGCCGCGATGAAGTCACCGCCCTTCGGCGCGCCCGGCCCTGCCAGCGCCGCCGCCGCCGCGACCGCCATCGCGCCCGCCTGCGCCTCGCCGTCGCCGTGGGTCACCTCCGCCGCCCGCCGCGCCTCGCCCGCCGCCCGCGCCGGCTCACCGTGATACGCCGCCCCCACCACCACGCCCCGCGCCGCCGCCGCGCTCCCCGCCGCCGCCGCCGAGCCGGCCGCGATGCGCCAGTCATCACCCGCCGCGATCCGCATCAGCACCGGCTCGGAGCCATCCCGCGGCGCCCGCCAGGGCCACGCCCGGTATCGATCGCCGAGCTCGGCCGCGAGCCTCGCCGGGTCGATGCCATCACCGAGCGCCGCCGCCGTCGCCAGCGCCGTCGAGGTGGCATCACCCCAGCGCCAGGGCCCGGGCGGCGGCTCGCGGCGCCGGATGGTGTCGAAGGGGAGCCGCTCGAACGCGGCGCCGAAGGCATCGCCCACGGAGAGTCCGTCGAGCGCGGGAGTGATGTCGGGCTGTCTCTTCATCGGGGGTCCTCGGGCAACCGTATGAGCTTGTACCAGCTCCGATCGGCGCGCAAGAAACACAGCGATGAACGGCGGATGAATCAGCCGGCCTCTTCGGCGAGGAAGGTGACGAGCGCCTGGGTGCGGCGGCGCAGGCTGTCGAGGCTGCACCACTCATCGGTGCGATGGTAGTGCTGCCCGGCGGGTCCGAGTCCGTCGACGCAGGGCACGCCGGCGGCGGCGATGAGGTTGGCGTCGGAGCCGCCGCCCTGCAACGGCGCGGGCCCGGCGCCGAGGCCGGCGCGGCGGGCGTGGGCGCCGTAGCGGTCGGCGAGCGCGCGCATGGCATCGGTGGCTTCCATCGGCGGGCGCGCGATGCCACCGCCGACCTCGATCCGCACGTCGGCGAGCCTGCCGGGCAGCGGCGTGGCTTCGAGCGCGCGCATCGCGGCGTCGAGCTTCTCGGCGTCGGCGACCCGCTCGAAGCGGGCGTCGACCTCGCAGCGCGCCGTCTCGGGCACGGTGTTGCGCGCGGTGCCGCCGCTGATGAGACCGACGCTGACCGTCAGCCCGGTGGCATCGTCGGTCAGCGCCTCGATCGACGGCACGAGCAGGCACAAGGCATGGATGGCGCTGCGGCCCTCGGCGTGTTTGTTGCCACTGTGCGCCGCGCGGCCGTGGGCGGTCACCGTGTAGCTCGCCGATCCCTTGCGCGCGATGACGATCCGGTCTTCGTCGCGGCCCGACTCGAGCACGAGCGCGTGGCTCACCCGCGGCAGCAGCGCCGGCCACAGCGCGCGGCTCGACGGCGAGCTGACCTCCTCGTCGGTGACGACCACCAGCCGCAGCGCCAGCCGCGCCGCCCGCGCCGGATCGACCGCGGCGAGCGCCCGCAGCGCGGCGAGCATCGCGACGAGCCCCGACTTCATGTCGAGCGCGCCCGGCCCGTGCCCGCGGTCGCCCTCGCGCCGCCAATGCAGAAAGCCCGTCGCGCGCGGAAAGACCGTGTCGATGTGCCCGACGAGCGCCGCCGCCGTGCCATCGCCCGTCGCCGGGGTGGCATAGACCCGATGATCGGCGAAGCGCCCCGCCGGATCGGGGTGCCGCTCGACGCTCAGGCCGAGCTCGGCCGCCCAGCCATCGAAGAGCGCCGCCGCCGCCTCGACGTCGTCGCGGGCGTAGGTGTGGCTCGGCTGCTCGACGAGCGCCACCAGCCGGGGCACCTGCCAGCCTTCGAAGGCATCGTGCACCGCGGCGTGCAGCCGCGCGATCAGCGTGTCATCGAGCTTCATGGGTTCGATCCCTCCAGTGGCTCCGCCTCGTCGCTCCACGCGCTCACCCAGCCGCCCTGCCGCTCGGCCTCTTCGACGAACGCCGCGAAGTCGGGCTCGCCGCCGAGGGTCGCGACGTCGGCGACCACGAGCAGGAGCCGCTTGGCGCGGGTCAGCGCGACGTTGAGCCGCCGCCGATCGGCGACGAAGCCGACGACGCCCTCGGCGTTGCTGCGCACGAGGTCGACGACGATGGCCTCCTTCTCGCGGCCTTGGAAGCCATCGACGGTGTCGACCTCGAGGCCGGCGGCGATGGCATCGGCGAGCAGCGCGCGCAGCCGCTGGCGCTGCGCGCGGTACGGCGTGATGACACCGATGGCATCAGCGGCGAGGCCGCGGCTCAGCAGACGGCGCACCTCGGCGGCGGTGCGCGCGGCCTGCCCGGGGTTGTCGACGCTGCCGCTCTCGGGGTCGATGACCTCGTCGTAGCCCTTGCCCGCGGTGTCGACGAGCACGAGCGGCCCCGGCCGCAGCGGATCGGGCGCGACGCCGAGGTCTTCGAGCCGGCGCCCGCCGACGCCCGGCCCGGCGACGAGGCGGCCGCCGTAGCGCGTCGCCGACGGGTGCGCCATCAGCTCGGCGGCCATGCGGTACTGCACCGTCAACATGCGCGCCGCCTCACCCTGCGCCGCCGCGAGCCGCTCGAAGAGCGTCACCCCGAGCCCGCCGCGCTCGGCCGCCGGATCGATCACCGTCGGCGGGAGCTGCTCGGGGTCGCCGGCGAGCACCGCCCGCGGCGCGCGCAGCAGCGCGACGAGCGCGATCGGGTCGGGCGCCTGCGTCGCCTCGTCGAGCACGACGAGGTCGAAGCCGCGGTCGCGCAGCAGCTCGGCGTCGGCGCCGGCCGCCGTCGCGCAGACCACCGGCGTCGCGTCGAGGATCGCGTCCTTGTGCCGGTCGAGCTGCTGGCGGGCGTCGCGTTCGAGGCGGTTGGCCTCGCGCAGCGCGTCGCGGAACGCGCCCCGATCGCCGCCGCGGTCGCGGCGCTTGAACGCCCGGTCGCGCACCTGCCGCGCCTCGGCCTGCCAGCGGCGGGCGAGCGCGAAGGCGTCGGTGGCTTCGAGGCGGGCGTCGAGGGTGTGCGGCTCGACGCGCGGGTCGACGCGGGCGGGGTGGCCGAGGCGCACGACCGGAACACCGGCGGCGGCGAGCTGGGCGGCGAGGTGGTCGGTCGCGGTGTTGCTCATCGCGGTCGCGAGCACCCGGTCGCCGGCCGCGACCGCGCGGCGCACGACCTCGACGAGCGTGCGGGTCTTGCCGGTCCCGGGCGGGCCGTGGATGAGCGCGATCGGCCGCGCGGCGAGCGCGTGGCGCACCGCGTCGCGCTGGGAGTCGTCGAGCGTCGGGTCGATCCCGCTCACCGCGTCACGCTCGAAGGCGACCGTCGCCTCGCCCGCGAGCACCGCCCGCAGCCGGCCCGCGTCGCTCCCCGGCCGCGCCGCCGCGAGCGCCGCGATCGCGCGCCGGCCGCGCGCGAAGGTCGCCTGCGGGTCGTCGCGGTCGACGTTGAACGCGCCGCCGAGCAGCCGATCGGGCACGTCGCCGTCGACCATCACCCCGAGCCGCCCCCGCCGCACCCGCGCCGCGACCGCGCGCACCGCCTCGCGGTCGTCGGGATCGGTCCACCACAACAGCAGCGGATCGCCGGGGCGGACGCGGAAGGCATCGAGCGCGCCGGCGAGCCAGAGCAGCGTGCGGTCACCGGGCGCGGGCGCGAGGTCGTCGATGCTCACCCCGCGCAGCGCCTCGCCCGCCGCGACCCGGGCCGCGAGCGGCAGCGCGCGTCGGCGCTCGACGACGCGGGCGGCGGCGGCGGCGCGCTCGGTGCTCCAGAGCGCGGCGAGGTGGGTGAGGTCGAAGCGTCGCACGGCGCGCAGTGTGGCGCGGGGGGCGACGAGGCGCAACGCGATCGGGGGACGCAGCGTGACGCGCCGCGCTGCTCGCGCATGGCATGGGTCGCGCGGCGCCGCTGCGATGGCATCAACTCGCATGGGGGTGAGCGCGAGCGGCGCGCGCTCACGGGCAGTCGGCGTTGAGCGCGCCCGGGCTGCCGAGGTCGCCCGCGCTCCCCGGCCAGGGCGTCGCGGCGCGGCACCACTGCGTCGCGAAGCCGCGGTCGGGCGCGCGGTAGGCATCACGCGAGAGCTGCCACGCGGCGCCGGCGTCGTTGGCTTGCAGCGGGCCGTAGTCGAGCCGGTCGAGCACGGCGCCATCGGCGGCGACGATCGCGAGGGTGTCGCTGTCGTTGCGCAGCGAGAGGGTCACGAGCGCGCGGTCGACGCGCACCCCGCCGTTGAGGATGGGATCACCGTTGCGGCCGATGACATAGTGCTGGCCGGGCTCGAGGATCACGGCGTCTTCGAAGCGCAGCGCGTTGGGGCCGTCGGCGGGGATCGTCTCCGGGTCGCCGACGGCGACGCCTTCGAGCGAGATCGGGCGCAGGCCGACGTTGGCGAACTCGAACCACTCGCCGGCGCTGTCGAGCACGGCGGCGGGGTTGGCGATGAACTCGGTGAAGACGAGCTCACCCGGCCGCGGCGCGAGGCACTCGGGGCCGCAGCCGCAGACGCCGTCGACGCAGGCCTCGCCCGGATCGCAGGCGCGGCCGCAGGCGCCGCAGTCGGTGACGGTGTCGAGCGGGCGGCAGGCGCCGTCGCAGGCCGCCTCACCGCCGCAGCTCAGCGTGATCTGCACGGCGTCGCGGGCGACGCCGCCGGCGCGATCGGTGAAGATGGCGCTGAGACTGCGGCGCTGATCGCCGCCGGCGGGGAAGTCGATCGGCTCGGCGGCGTGCAGCCGCGCCCAGTCGATGCTCGCCGTCCAGACGTCGCCGGCGCCGCGCGCGAAGGGGCCGTAGGCGACGCCGTCGTCGCTCTCGAGCGCGCCGGCGGCGACGTCGCCGTCCGGGTCTTCGACGGTGGCGCGGAGGGTGACCCGCTCGCCCTCGGTGATGACGGCGGGCTCGGCGACGAGGCGGGTGATGCGGGGCGGGGTGCCGGCCATGCCACCCATGCCACCCATGCCACCGGCACCACCCATGCCACCGGCACCACCCATGCCACCAGAGCCACCCATACCACCAGAACCACCCATGCCACCAGAACCACCCATGCCACCAGAACCACCCATGCCACCCATGCCACCGGCGCCGCCCACACCACCCATGCCACCAGAACCCCCGGCACCACCCATGCCACCCTCACCGCCCGCGCCGCTCGGCACACACCGCCGCGCCGTGTCATCACACCGCTCGCCGCCGCCGCAGCCGCAGTCACCGGCGCAGCTCACGCACGACTCCCCCGCCCCCGGATCACACACCCCGTTGCCACAGCAGCCCCCGCAGTCGACCGCGCAGCTCGCGCAGTCCTCGGCGCCGGCGCACATGCCATCGCCGCAGCCCTCGCCCACCGCCACGCACGCCCCCGCGAGGCCGCACGCCTCGCCCTCGCCGCACGCGCCGCAGCTCGACCCGCAGCCATCGTCGCCGCAGAGCCGCCCGTCACATGCCGCCACGCACGCCGCCGCGTCGGGTCGCCCGCCGTCGTCGTCGTCACCACCGCCCCCGCCCCCGCCCGGCACGCAGGCGCCGAGCCCGATGAGACCGCCGAGAATCGCCCACCGAAAACGAGACATGCCTCTCCTCCTCCGGCTCGTCCGCCGACGTCGACGCGGTCTATATCAGCGGGAGAGTCTCGAATCGAGAGGAGGAGGAGAGAGCGCGGACGATGTCAGCGGGCGTTGACCGCGTCCTTGAGGGCCTTGCCGGCGCGGAAGGTGGCGACCTTGGTCGCGGGGATCTCCATCGGCTCGCCGGTCTGGGGGTTGACGCCCTTGCGCGACTTGCGGTCGCTGATGTCGAAGGTGCCGAAGCCGACGAGCGTCACCGATTCACCACGCGCGAGCGCATCCGTGACACAGCTCATCATCGCCTCGAGCATGCGCTCGGCCTCGACCTTGTTGACCTCGGCCTGAGCGGCGATGCCGTTGATCAAATCTTTCTTGTTCACGCGGTCCTCCTCGAACCCTTCGGTTATTTTGGGCGACGCCGCACAGCCGGCGTTCGCGCGCCTTATCTGGTCTCAGGCGCAGGCGGGTTTCAACCCTCTTGCGCCGCGACGCTCGATTTTGAGCCTGCCGGGGAAGCACTGGTCACAAACGCGTGCGTGGAACCGTTTGGTAACCACCGAACCTGACCCGGGCCCGACCGGATGTTCCCCCTGGCGACCGGCCCCGTCTTGCCCTCATCCTTCGCTGCATGCCCGGTCCCCTCCCCCTCCCCCCCGGTGAACAGCGCGCCGCCCGCGCGCTCGCCGGCCTGCCGCCGCTCGCGACCGGCGTCTTCCTCACCCTCGGCTGGGCGCTCCTGCCCCTCTTCGAAGCCCGCGCCCCCGGCGACCTCGGCCGCGCGTTCGGGCTCGACGGGCCGACCGCCGTCACCGCCGCGCGCGCCGCCGCCGCCGGCCTGATCGTGCTCACCCCGCTCGCGATGGCGCTCGCCCGCCGCGCCCCCCGCCTCGCGACCACCCTCGTCGGCCTCGCCGTCGCGCTCGCCACCGCCGCGCTCACCGTCACCGCGCTCGACGCCCCGATCCGGTTCCTGCTCGCCGCCGCGACCGGCATGGTCGGCCTCGCCGCCGTGCTCGGCTGGTTCCGCGTCCCGCCCGAGCTCGCCGATCTGCACCGCCGCCCCGCCGCCGACGCCACCCTCGGCGCCGTCTGCGGCGCCGGGCTCACCTGGGGGCTCGTGCTCGCCGCCGGCATGACCGCCGAGCTCGGCGGCCGCGTCGCCGTCGCCGGGGCCGCCGGGAGCGCCGCCGGCTGGCTGCTTCTCCGCGCGCCGCCGGCGGCCCGGTGCGCGTCCGCGCCCTCGCCGCCGCCGCCCTCGCCGCCGCCGCGCTCCCCGCTCGTGCCCGCGCTCGACGCCACCCTGCTCGCGCTCCCCGCGCTCGCGCTGCTCTGCGTCGCCGCGCTCGCCGCCCGCCGCCTCGTCCCTCGCCGCGGCCGCCCCGAGCGCGGCCTGCCCGCGCCCCCCGCCGCCGCGCTCGTCGCCGGCACCTTCCTCCTCGGCGCCTTCATCGGCGCCGCCTTCCTCGCGCTCCCCGCCGCCAGCCACACCGGCATCCCGCTGCGCTTCATCGACGCCCTCTTCACCAGCTTCTCCGCGATCTGCGTCACCGGCCTCGTCGTCGTCGACACCGCCACCGCGCTCAGCGGCTTCGGGCAGGCCGTCGTGCTCGTCCTCATCCAGCTCGGCGGCCTCGGCATCATGACCTTCTCCACCGCCGCCATCCTCCTCCTCGGCCGCCGGATGAGCCTCAGCCACGAGATCACCGTCGCGAGCCTCGTCGAAGCCGGCGACCGCGCCCGCCTCGCCGACCAGGTGCGCCTCATCATCGGCGTCACCCTGCTCTGCGAAGCCATCGGCGCGCTCCTCCTCACCGCGCTCTTCGCCCACGGCGGCGACAGCTTCGGCGCCGCGCTCTGGCGCGGCGTCTTCACCGCCATCTCCGCGTTCTGCAACGCCGGCTTCGCCCTCCAGACCGACAGCCTCGTGCCCTACGCCCAGGCCCCCGCGGTGCTCCTCGTCACCGCGCTCCTCATCGTGCTCGGCGGCCTCGGCCCGCTCCTCATCGCCGCCGTCGCCACCCGCCGCCGCCCGTTCCCCATCAGCGCCCGCCTCGCGCTCGTCGCCACCGCCGCGCTCATCGCCATCGGCTTCCTCGCCTTCACCGCCTTCGAATGGGACCGCACCCTCGGCCCGCTCTCGACCGTCGACAAGCTCGTCAACGCCCTCTTCCAGTCGATCACGCTCCGCACCGCCGGCTTCAACTCCATCGACCTCGCCGCCACCCACCCCGCGACCTACACCGTCATGATCCCGCTCATGTACATCGGCGGCTGCCCCGGCTCGACCGCCGGCGGCGTCAAGACCACCACCATCGCCATCCTCGTGCTCCTCGTGCGCGCCGCCTTCCGCGACGCCGCCCACATCGAGGTCTACGGCCACCAGATCGCGCCCGGCGCCATCCGCAAGGCCACCGCCGTCACCTTCGTCGGCGCCGGCAGCGCCGTGCTCCTCCTGCTCGCGCTCCTCGCCACCCAGCCCATGACCCTCGAGATCGCGCTCTTCGAAGCCGTCTCCGCGCTCGGCACCGTCGGCCTCTCGATCGGCGGCACCGCCTTGCTCGACGAGGTCGGCAAGATCATGATCGCGCTCGCGATGTTCGCTGGCCGGGTCGGCCCCCTCACCCTGCTGCTCGTGCTCGCCGGCCGGATCGACCCCCGGCCGCCCGTCAAGCGGCCCCTGACCGACGTCGCGGTGGGATAGCCATGTCGAAGAAGCAAGCGCTCGTCATCGGCCTCGGCCAGTTCGGCATGGCGCTCGCCCGCGCCCTGACCCACGAAGGCTTCGAGGTCCTCGCCATCGACGTCGACCGCGCCCGCGTGCAGGAGGCCGCCACCTTCGCCGCCCACGCCGCCGCGCTCGACGCCACCGACGAAGACGCGCTCTCCGGGCTCAACCCCGAGAGCCGCGACCTCGCCGTCTGCGCCATCGGCCACGAGGCCCGCGAGAGCACCATCCTCGTCACCACCCTGCTCCGCCAGCTCGGCGCCCGCCGCGTCGTCTCCCGCGCCACCGACCCGCTCATCGCCCGCATCCTCCACCTCGTCGGCGCCGATCTCGTCGTCAACCCCGAGAAGGAATATGGCGAGCGCTTCGCCCGCCGCCTCGCCTATGCCGGGATCCGCGACGAGATCGAGCTCGCGCCCAACCTCGTCATCAGCGAGCTCGAGGTCCGCCCGGTCATGAAGGGCAAGAGCCTCGCCGCGCTCGCGCTCCCCGACCGCTTCGGGCTCACCGTGCTCGCCATCAAGAACGGCGACGACGACCTCGAGCGCCCCGACCCCCACCGCCCGCTCGCCACCGGCGACGTGCTCCTCGTCGCCGGCCGCCCCGGCGCCGCGCAGACCCTCGTCGAGGAGTGGTGAATGCGCGTCCGCCACGAGATCCGCATCGCCGTCGCCGCGCTCCTCGGCCTCCAGCTCGTCACCGCCATCGCCGGCGCCTGGCTCCTGCTCCGCACCGGCCCCGCCATCCGCCACATCCTCGCCGAGAACGACGTCTCCCTCGAAGCCGTCGAGCAGATGCGCGGCGTCATGGCCCTGCGCGGGATCGGCCCCCTCGAAGAGACCCGCCACGTCTTCTTCGACGCCGCGCTCGCCCGCGCCCGCCGCAACATCACCGAGCCCGAAGAGCCCGCCGCGATCGAGATCATCGAAGCGCAGTCCGAGGCCGCGCTCGACGGCGACCCCGCCGCGCGCACCACCGTGCTCGAAGCGCTCGACACCCTCGCCGCCATCAACCGCAGCTCGATGCGCCGCGCCGACGAACGCGCCCACGGCCTCGCCCGCGCCGGCGCCTGGTCGCTCGTCGGCCTCGCGCTCGCCACCCTCGCGCTCGGCCTGATGATGATCCGCCGCGTCCGCGAGCGCCTCTTCGGCCCCCTCGCCCGCCTCTACCGCGTCGCGCTCGCCTGGACCCGCGGCGAATCGCACCAACGCTGCGGCGACGTCTCGATGCCCGAGGAGCTCGGCGTCATCGCCCACAGCCTCGACGCGCTCCTCGACGCGCTGCACCGCAAGAACCCCGCCCGCGACCCCGGCAGCCGCCTCGACCGCGACGCGCTCGTCGCCGTGCTCGAGGTCTTCGACGGCCCCGCGGTCGTCGTGCACAAGGGCGAGGTCCTCGCCGCCAACACCGCCGGCCTCGACCTCGCCCGCCGGATCGACGACGCCGAGGGCGTCGACCGCCGCGACCTCGGCGGCGGCATGGAGCTGGTGCGCCGCCCGGGGTGAAGCGCGCGCCCGCCTGCCACCGACAGTGCTGGTTCAGATAGTCGAGCGCGGGCGGGTAGCCCGAGCGGAGTCGAAGCGCCGCCTGCCAGTCCTCGCAGGCGCGAGCGTCTTCCCGGACCCAACCGCGATCGCGCTGATCCCCCGATAGAGATGGTCACGCGCGAAGCCCGGCTCGCTTCGATGGCGCGCCCGAAGAAGTGCTCGGCCTCGACGAACTGCTCACGCTTGAAGCTTCACCTCACCGAGCCCGCGCCACGCGAAGGCCCGATGCTTCTCCGCTGCGCGCCGCCTCGCGGAAGTGAGCCTCGGCGGTGTCGAGCGCGCCTCCCGCATCGCGCGCCGCCCCCTGCCGCGAGCGCGCCTCCTCCGGTCGCCGCGGCATCGTGACCGGGCCGATCAACGGCCGCTGCTCGCGCGCGGCGACGCGTCGGGCGCCGTCGGGGTCGACGCCGCTGCTCGAGCTCTCTCTGCCGCCGCCGGGCTCGATCGGCGTCACGCCTGCTCGACGACGGCCGCCGCCGCGGATAGACTCGCCTGCCCAGTCGCCCCTGCGCGACCCTGCTGGCGCTGCGTCCCGCGCCGGCTCGCCAGCGTCTCGACCGCCCTGCCGGCCGCGTCCGCCGCCCGGCGCGCGCGCGGCGTCCGCCACCGCGCCCGCTCACCGGCGGGGCAGACCCGATCTGATCCGACTGGCCTCGGCGTTCGCCGACGCCTGCGGCACCTCGCCCCCGCTCGACAGGGCGAACAGCAGCCCCCGCCCGCCAGCACCAGCAGCGCCGCCAGCGCGCCCCCGCCATCGCCACGCCGACCTGCCGCCGCCGGCCCCTCGCCGCCGCGCGCCTGGCCCTGCGGCCCCCCCGCTCGCTCGCCCTCGACCGGGCGCTGCTCCGTCTGCCCCACCGCGCCGACGTCGTCCCCCGCCGCCTGCGGCGGCGCCATCACCTGCGCGCCCGCCGCTTGCGGCGGCGCTGCCGCCATCAACCCGACCGGCGTCCCCAGCAGCCGCATCGTGCGCCGCGCGCCCCCCGCGGCCATCAACGTCACCCGCGCCAGATCCGCAACGAACGGCATCGGCGCATCGGCCAGCGTGTCGTTCGGCGAGTCGGCCAGCGTCACGCCGTCGTCGTCGCTGCGCGCCAGCGTCAGCATCTCCCGCACCGCGTCGCCCGTCGCCGCCCGCCGCGCCGGATCGTGGGCCAGCAATCGCTCCAGCGCCCATCGCACCGTCGGCGACAGATGACCGAAGCGGGGCTCCTCGGTCGGCCGGTAGTCATCCATCAGCTTGAGCCGCACCAGCTCACCCGTCGACTGAGCCGGTAGGGCCGCGACCCCGTCAACAGCTCGAACGCGATCACCCCGAATGCATACCAGTCGGTCCACGGCCCCACCGGCTGCCGAGAGATCTGCTCCGGTGCCATGTAATGCGGCGTCCCCGCCAGCAGGGCGGTGCTGTGCGCATCGTCGACCAGCTTCGCGAGCCCGAAGTCGACGAGCCGCACGAAGTACGGGTTCGACGGGAGCGCCTGGATCATCACATTGCCCGGCTTGACATCCCGATGGATGACACCGAGCAGATGTGCCGCCTCGAAAGCGCGTCACAGAGCTGCCCCAGGATCGAGAAGACATGAGCCGCGCTGAGCCCCGCGCGATCGAGCCCCCCGCAGCGTCATCCCCCCTTGCACGTACCCATCACGAGGTAGGGCACGGCGTTGTGGTGCCCGAAGTGCAGCAGCCGAACGATGTTGGGATGATTGGCCGCGCGAGCGCGACCGCCTCCTGCCGGAAGCGCTCGACGAGCGCTGCAGGCGCCTCGGCCGAGAGGATCTTCACCGCCGCCTGCATCATGATCGGCGGCTTGATCGCCCCGTACACCGTGCCTACCCCGCCCGCGCCCAGCCGCTCCACGAGCAGATGATCACCCCACATCTGCCCGATCCGCGCGTCCTCGGGCGCGCTCGACGGCGCCCGATCCGCCGGGACGTAGTGGTATCCCCGCCGCTGGCAGGGCCGACTCACGCACGGCTCCGCGACCGGACCCACTCCATCACACGCCACGCAGACACCCGTCGATGCACCCATCATCGGCGCCCACCGAGGCCGCACACCCGCCGTCGCTCAGCCATGCCATCCCTCATCGCCCCGCCCCGTTCGTCGTACCGACAGCCCGACCCGTCTGCATCGCCACGCGCTCCTGCCAACATCTCATCTTTGAGATAGCACCCCGTGCCCCCCTGGCACCAGCCCATCGACGCCAAGGCGACCGGCCACCCCGCCGACCCGCTGGAACCGGACGCCCCGCCCGTCTACCCTCGACCGTCGACACCACCCCCCGAGGAGCCGCCGCATGGCCCATCGCCTCTGGCACCTGCCGCTCGTGCTCTGCCTCGCCGCCGGCTGCGAGCCCGACGCCGCCGCCGATCCCGACGCCGCCACCCCCGACGGCCGCCACCTCCGACGCCGCCGCGCCCACCCCCCGACGCCACCGCGCCCGACGCCGCCCCCGACGCCGCCCCCGACGCCGCCCCCGACGCCGCCGCCCCCACCTCGACCCTCGAGTTCCCCGTCGACGGCCCCGGCCCCTTCGCCGTCGGCTACCTCGAGCGCCCCACCACCTACACCGTGCCCGGCACCGGCGAGACCCGCACCATCCTGCTGCACGTCTGGTACCCCGCCGAGGCCGTCGACGGCCCCCACCCGCGCCACCACGACCTCTTCGAAGACCCCGACGCCGTCATCAACGCCCCCCCGCTCGACCCCGTCGGCGAGCGCTACCCCGTCATGGTCTACAGCCACGGCGACCGCGGCTTCGCCGGCACGAGCGCCTTCCTCATGAGCCACTTCGCCCGCCACGGCTGGCTCGCCGTCGCCCCCGACCACGAAGGCAACCTCCTCACCGCCAACGCCCGCGGCGAGCTCGTCGCCCACTACATCGAGCGCCCCGCCGACATCACCGCCACCCTCGACGCGCTCGACGCGCTCCCCGGCGCCGCCCCCCTCTCCCGCGGCGACTTCGACCGGGTGGTGCTCACCGGCCACAGCCGCGGCGTCTACACCCTCTGGGCCGCCACCGGCGCCACCTACGACCTCGACGCCATCGCCGCCAACCGCCCCGACGCCACCGAAGCCGAGCGCGCCGCCTTCGCCGCCGGCCTCGGCGACCCCCGCGTCGCCGTCGCCATCGGCCTCGCCGGCGCCTACCGCGAGGCATGGTTCGGCCCCGAAGGCTTCCGCACGGCCACCGTGCCCTGGCAGGTGCAATCCGGCACCGCCGACAACCCCGATGACATGGCCGCCATGTTCGATCTCATGCAAGGCTTCCCCCTCACCTGGGTCGAGCTCGAAGGCGGATGCCACCAGACCTTCGCGCTCGGCCGCTGCCCCACCCTCGACCCCGCGCTCGGCTTCCACATCGTCGCCACCCACGCGCTCGCCTTCGCCCGCCACCACCTCCTCGGCGACGACGACCCCCGCACGCTCGCGATCATCGACGGCAGCGAATCCATCGACCCGGCGGTGACGGTGCGGCGCCACTGATCCCATCAGCGACCTCACACCCCGCCCCCGTATCCATCCCTCCGCGCAGCACGCGCAGGCAACCCGAGCCCCGGAGGCATCGCCCATGGCGACCATGAAAGCCGCCCGCATCACCAAGGCCGGCGGCGAGTTCGAGTACACCGACGTCCCCCTCCCCGAGCCCGGCCCCGGCCAGGTCCGCATCAAGGTCGAAGCCTGTGGGATCTGCCACAGCGACGCCTTCGTGCAGCACGGCGGCTGGCCCGGCCTCACCTACCCCCGCATCCCCGGCCACGAGGTCGCCGGCCGCGTCGACGCCGTCGGCGAAGGCGTCGCCGCCCGCTGGAAGGCCGGCACCCGCGTCGGCGTCGGCTGGCACGGCGGGCACTGCTTCACCTGCGACGCCTGCCGCGGCGGCGACTTCCTCGCGTGCAGCGCGGCGCAGATCTGCGGGATCAGCTATGACGGCGGCTACGCCGAGTACATGGTCGCCCCCCAGGAAGCGCTCGCCCTGATCCCCGACGCGCTCGACGCCGCCGACGCCGCGCCGCTGCTCTGCGCGGGCATCACCACCTTCAACGCGCTGCGCAACGCGGGCGTCAAGGGCGGCGCCACCGTCGCCGTCGTCGGCATCGGCGGCCTCGGCCACCTCGGCTTGCAGTACGCCAACCACCTCGGCTACCGCACCGTCGCGCTCTCCCGCGGCAGCGACAAGGAGGCGCTCGCCCGCGAGCTCGGCGCGCACGTCTACATCGACACCGCCGCCGAAGACGGCGCCGAGGCCCTGCAGAAGCTCGGCGGCGCCGACCTCGTGCTCGTCACCGCGCCCAACGCCGCCGCGATGAAGTCCGCGTTCGGCGGCCTCAAGCCCCGCGGCAAGCTCCTCATCGTCGGCGCCGCGTTCGAGCCGCTCGAGATCAACCCGATCGAGCTCTTGAGCGGCAAGACCGTCGCCGGCTGGCCGAGCGGCACGCCCAAGGCGAGCGAAGAGACGCTCGACTACAGCGCCGTCGCCGGGATCAAGCCGATGATCGAGACCTTCCCGCTCGCCGAGGCGGGCAAGGCCTACGCCCGCATGATGAACAACGAGGCGCGCTTCCGGGTGGTGCTCGTGCCCTGAGTCCGCTATGCAGGTGAGACCTGCCTCGCGGAGGACGTGCGATGCTCACCGTGCTCACGACGCTCGCGCTGCTCGCCCCCGGCGGGATCTGCGGTGACGGCCGCATCGACCGCCGCATGATCGGCCCCGGCTGCCCCGAGTGCCCGCCCTGTGGCATCCCCGGCCGCCCCTGCCCGCCCTGCGACTGCAGCCCGCCGCGGCCCTCGGAGGTCTGCGACCGGCGCAACCTCGACGGCCAGAGCTGCGACCGCATCGGCTACCGCGGCGGCAAGCTCCGCTGCGCCCCCGACTGCCTCGCCTTCGACACCGCGGGCTGTGTCATCTGCCGCAGCGGCGACGGCGTGCGCTGCCTCTCGACGGCGACCCCGGCGGGCGCCTCACCCGTCGACACCCGCCTCCTCGGCGCGGTGAGCGGCGGGCGCGGGCTGCTCGTCTGGTGGCATCAGGGCCGCCGGGGTCACACCGAGTTCACCGCGCCCGCCATCGCCCGCGTCGACGCCGCCGGCCGCGTCGAACCCGCGATCACGCTCCCCACCCCGCCCGGCGTCGGCCGCGGCTGGGACCGCCTCGCGCCGCCGATGGCGATCGTGCCCACCGCGCGCGGCTGGCTGCTCGCCGTCGGCGACACCAGCGCCGGCCGCGGCGGCGGGTCGAGCGTGCTGATCCATGCCATCCCCCACGACGGCGAGGTGCCACCGCCGCGGCAGATCCATGGCATCGGCTTCCCGACGATCCTCCCGCTCGCGACCGACCGCTGGCTCGTCGTCAACCACTGGCCGTGGCGCGGTCACTCCCGGCGCCCCGAAGTCATCGACGCCACCGGCGCCGCCGCCCCGCTCGCCGATGGCATCGCTCATGCCTTCACCGAGCTCGACCATGCCATCGCCGCCGCCGACGGCGACACCCTCGCGGTCGCGTGGCATGGCCGCGGCGGGACCTCGTACCGCGAAGAAGGTATCTGGGCGATCTGGCGCGGCGACGCGCTCGTCGACCACGGCCGCGCCACCGGCGCGCTCACCCTCCCGCTCGCCGACGGCCGCGCGCTCGTCATCGACCGCGAGGCCGCGCACCACCACGCGCCCGGCGGCGAATCGACGCCGTTCGCGCCCGACGCCCCCGCCCGGCGCGGTCCTCGGCGCCGCGGTGGGATCACCCGTCGCGCTGCCGCTCGGCGAGCGCACGCTCTACGCCGCGCTGCTGCGGCCGCGGGACACCGTGCTGCTGACGCTCGCCTGGGGCCGCCGGGCGGGCACGACTCGCCGGGCGGGCGGTGAGGCGGGCGCGGGTGGTCGGCGATTGCCGGGCGGGCGGCGCTCCGTTATGGTCGCGGCCATGCCAGCGTGGAGCACCCGATGAGCTTCGAGTTGCGGCGCCTCGCGGTGCGGGGTTGATGTCGCTGCGCGACGTCGAGCTGAGCCGGGCGGGTCACCGTGCTGATCGGGCCGAATGGCGCGGGCAAGTCGAACCTGCTGACGGCCTTCGAGCTGCTCGCCCACATCCACGCGGGTACGCTGGTCGCTTCGTCGCCGAGCAGGGGCCGGCGTCGGCGATGTTGCACTATGGGCCGAAGCAGACGCCGGCCATCGAGGTGGAGGTGGAGTTCGCGCGAGGCGATGGCATCGCCTATCAGCACGCTGGCTCCATGCGCCGGGCGACAATGGCCTTCGTCTTCGAAACGCGAACCGTGCGAGGGGCGACGATGCGCCTCGCGACCTGCTCGGATCCATCACCGCGAGGAGCCGACCTGAAGCCGCGAATACATCCTCGAGTGGATGCACCTGTCAGTCAAGCATCCTGAGGCAGCCGGATCCCGAGCATCAGAACGAACGCCGCGCTCACCGAGCTCCGTCACTTCACTTCCACGACACCTCCTCCCGCCAGCCTGCGCCTCGCCGCCCGCGAGGCCGACGCCCCATGCGCCGCGCCGTTCCTGCCTCGCCGAAGCGCCCTCCCCGGCACAACGCCGGGCCATCAACCCTCGTCGGCCGCTTCGCGGCCATCAAACCGCCGACCCGTCGGCCGACTCGGATCTTGGCCGCGCGCTCCGCCCTGCGCTCGCGCGCTCGCGCAGCAAGACGCCGGCTCATCTCGATCGCGAGCGAGCTCAGCCACCCCCGCTCCGGTGCTCGCCAGCTTGCGGTCGCGCACTCGCGTTCTCGCGACATCACCGCGCTGCTCGTCCTACCGCCGACTGCCGTCACGCAGACAGTCCACCGGCTCGCGATCTCGCGGTGCGCCGTCTCGATGGGACAGCTTCCGCGAATTCCTCACCGAGCTCCACGCGATGATGTTCGAGGACATCGATCATGCCGGTCGCCTGCGTCACGAAGCCGGGAGCGTCGACATAGGTCGGCATGAGATCATCACGGTAGAGCCAAATGCGATCGCTGCATCGCTCAGGACACTCCACGAGCGACTGATCGAGCCATTCGACTGGCACGGCGCCGAGCAAGCAGAGCTCGCCCGTCAGTGTGCGCGGGTACTGGTTCGGTTCTTCCGGATCCATCCCTTCTGCGACGGCAATGGGCGCACGGGACGCCTCCTCATCCTCTTCCTCGTTGAAGCATCGGGCCGGTTTGCGCTGAGACCGTGGCCTAACAGCCGCCGCGACCGTCGACGCTATCTCTGGGCGCTCCGGTACGCCCACAGCCGCTCCTCGCCTGATCGGGTGCCGGGCGTTGACCCCTACAGGTGGGTGGAGCGCATCATCAAGGCACTGATCGTAGACAAACCCGCTTGGGTGATGGACGACGACATTGCGCCCCCCCGATGGCTCGATGAACCGTCGTGACGACGCCCTGCGGGGCGGTTGAGGCCGGCGCACACGGAACGCCGCGCCGGGCGCGGGCATCTTCACCCACCAACCACCGCCGCCGAGGCTCGATGATGTTCCGCTCCCGCCTGCTCTGCTGCGCGCTCGCCGCGCTGGCCTTCATCGCTTGCGACGACGACGACGCGCCGGATGATCGGCCGGGCGCGGACATGGGCATGGGCGGCATGGGCGGCGAGGGCGGCATGGGCGGGGCGCCCGATATGGGGCCGCCGCCGATCCCGGTCGAGGAGCTGTCGATCGCCGAGTACGCCGCCGGGACCTGCTTCACGGCGGGCGATCCCACCCCGCCCGAGCTGCTCGACGGGCTCTCGCGGCAGCTCGTGGCGGCGATCGACTGCGTGCGGGCGGGCACGCTCGGGGAGCTGCCGCCGGGGAACTGGCGGATGCTCGATCCGATCCGGCCGCCGCTGGTCGACGCGCGGGGGGTCGATGATCTGATCGCGGCGGCGGCGAGCGGCGATCGGGAGATGGTGATCCGGTGGGCGTATCGTGATGTCGCGGTGCAGCACCTCTTCTACCTGTGGACGCTCAAGGGCTGTGACTTCGCGGCGCCGCCGGGGCTGTCGAACCATCAGAACGGGCTCTCGGTCGATCTGGAGGAGCCGGCTTACTGGTCGCCGCTGATGCGGGCGCAAGGCTGGGAGGACAACCTGCCGACCGATCGGCCGCACTTCGACTATGTGCTCGCCGAGGACGTGGGGCTCGCGCGGCTGTCGCTGTTTGCGTTCCAGGCGCTGCACAACCGCAATCGGCCGGATGATCCGCTGCCGCTGACGGGCGAGTTCGACGCGGCGACCGAGGTGGCGCTCGGCGACGCGATCATCGGGGGGTTCGCGACGGGGCTGTGTGATGGGGGCGTGGCGCCGCCGGATCCGCCGATGTTCGGGGGGCCGACGGTGGCGCAGGCGGCGTGGCGGGGGTGTGAGGTGCCGGTGCCGCTCGTCGAGGGGTTGGGCGCGGAGATCGCGGCGGTGATGGCCTGCGCGGCGCCGGAGGCGGTGGCGACGATCGCGCCGTGCGGGGACGCGGGCTGCCTCGCGATCGCGGGGCCGCCGAAGCCGGAGTGGTTGGAGCGGGCGACGCACGACGCGCTGGTGAGCGTGTCGGCGGAGGTGGATCGGCCGCTGGCCGTGGCGTGGGGCGGGCGCGACGTGGGGCTCGTGTGGTACCTGCACAGCGCGCAGGGCAACCTGAGCTGTCCGGGGGCGGTGCCGTTCCCGAGCGTGAGCCCGCACGCGGCCGGGCGGGCGGTGGAGCTGGCGGCGGCGGACGCGATGGATCCGGCGGTGCAGCGGGCGATGGCCGAGGCGGGCTTCGTGGCGACGGGCGCGCGGTGGGTGTTCGCGGCGGGGGCCGATCTGCGGCCGATCAACGCCTTTGCGTTTCAGGTGTTGTGGAACCACAACCGGCCGGATGAGCCGATCCCGGCCGATGGGCGGATCGGGCCGGAGACGCTGGCGGCGCTGGATCGGGCGCCGATCGGGGGCTTCGGGTCGACGCCGTGTGAGGGGCTGGTGGCGCCGCCGCCGGGCATGGGCGACGATGTGATGTGCGTCGAGGGGTGCTTCAACCAGACCTGCGCGGGGACCTACGAGTTCTGCGACGCGGCGTTCGGGATGTGCGCCGAGGTGGCGTGCGACGATGACCTCGACTGCGGGGCGCTGGTGGCGTGTGATGATCCGGCGCGGGCTTCGCGGCCGTTCTTCATGTGCGAGGCGGGGCGGTGTCGGCGGTCGCCGGCGCGGTGAGTTGCCTCGGCGGGCGCGGCGGGCGAGGCAGCGTGCCGCGTGTCAGCAGGGCATGGGGGCGAGCGCACCGGGGGTGGAACGGGTGATGCAAACCGGGGGTGGCATCACGAGCGAAAGGAGCCTCCCATGGTGATGCCGCGTGACCCTCGCGTCTCTCCCATCGATGATCCGCCGCCGGCGCATCCGGCGATGCAGCCACCGCCGCCGCCGCCGGGCTACCGCGGCTCGAAGGTCGAGCGCAAGCGCGCGCGGCAGGCCAACGTCGCGATCGCGGCGTGCGTGGCGGGCGGCCTGCTCGCGGCGGGGCTGGCGCTGGCGTATGACACCGACACCGAGTCATACATCGGCAATGCCTATGACTATCCGACGGCGGTGGTGCAGTCGGTGGGTGACGTGACCCTCGACGAGCTGACGAGCCACCCGGCGCGGTACGCGGGGCATACGGTGACCGTGCTCGGGATCGCGGAGCGCGACGTGCAGGCGGGGCGGCCGTTCGTGATCGAAGACACCGATCCGCAGCTCCCCGACGAGGTGCTGGTGATGGGCGCCGAGGGGGTGGGCGCGGTGCAGCTCGGCGACACGGTCGAGGTGCGGGGGCGGGTGGAGCTGCTGGCGTGGGACGATCGGCGGCTGGCGGGGCATGGTTATGACACGGGCGGTTATACGCAGGGCGTGCCGGTGCTGGTCGCGGAGCGGGCAGGGCACCGGAAGGAGTAAGTCGGTCACCGAGGGCGTGGGATCGCCAGCCGAGGGCGAGCGCGCCCGCAGGCAACGACGCAGCCATACCCCGAGGTATGGCGAGGAGTGGCCGAGGACGAAAGCCGCCCTCGGCTGGCGAGACCGCGTCCGAATGGCCGACTGATCGACTGACGGTGCCCCCAGTGCGCCGGATATCGGCTGGCGGCAGAAGCTGACGCCGACGACGCAGGAGTAGCGGTCGGCGCGGTGTGTTATACCGCCGCGCATGTCGCAGACCACCGCCCTCGGGCTGACCTTGTTGTTCGAAGCGATCGCCGTCCTGCTGTGGCATGGGCGGATGGGCGGGCGTCCGGGGCCGCTGCGGCTGCTGGTGGTGGCGGGGTGTGCGTCGCTGCTGACGCATCCGTTCGCGTGGTGGGCGAACGGGGCGCTGATGGGATCGCTGGCGATGTGGCCGCGGATCGCGGTGGTCGAGGGCGCGGTGATCGCGGCGGAGGCGGTGCTCTATCGGGCGCTGGCGCCGCTGCCGTGGGGACGGGCGATCGGGCTGTCGGCGTGGGCGAACGGGGTCTCGTTCGGGCTCGGGTGGCTGGTGTTTCGGCTGCTGTGAGCGGCGAGCAGCGCGGCGAGCAGGACGGGGACCTCGATCCAGGCGTGCACGGCGGCGATGACGCCGTAGAGGGCGCGGCTGCCGGTGAAGTCGCGGGCGAAGGCGGCGAGGGTGAGCGCGCCGATGAGAGCGAGCGCGGCGCCGAGGCGGCGGCGGGTGGGGCGCGGGTCGCCGGCGAGGCGAGGCAGGGCGTGCAAGACGGCGGCGTAGTGGGCGCACTGCAAGAAGACGAAGGCGCTGAAGGCGTGCAGCGCCCAGGGTTCGGCGTGGGCGGCGGCGGGCAGGTAGACGCCGAGGTGGGCGGCGAGCGGGCCGGCGGGGAGCGGGCTCCACTCGGGGGCGAGTGATCCGAGCGCGGCGAGCGCGGCGGAGGGCAGGCCGCTGGCGATGAGGAGCGGGAGCGCGACGAAGGCGAGCGCGGCGAGGGCGAGCGCGCGGCGGCGGTGGGGGGCGGCCTCGGCGATGAAGCCGAGCGGGGTGAGGTTGTGCAGGCCGGCGAGGACGACGGCGGCGGTGATGGGCGCGGCGGCGGCGCCCCAGGCGACGGCGGCGATGAGGGCGCCGCCGAGGAGCGCGCGGACGGGGGCGCGGCGCCAGAGCGCGGGCAGGGTGAGCGCGGCGAGCGCGGCGACGAGGGTCAGCTCGACGGGGCGGGTGAAGCCGGCGGGGAGCGCTTCGGTGAGCGCGGCGACGCGGAGCGCGACGATGGCGGCGAGGAGCGTGAGGGTGGCGGCGACGGCGCGGCGGGGCCAGCGGCCGCCGAAGCGGCGGGCGACGTAGCGCAGCTCGGCGAGGACGTGGGGGAGGCCGAGCGCGGCGAGGGTGGTGGCGTAGACGGCGAGCGGGAGCGCGACGCAGAGCGCGGCGAGGAGCAGCGCGGCGGCGACCGCGAGCGCGATCAACGGCGGCTGCGGCGGAGCCCGATGGCGAGCGCGAGGCCGGCGAGGAAGGCGACGGCGCCGGCGCCGCCGGGGGTGCCGGGGCTCGCGACGCAGCCGTCGTCGTCGCCGCCGGGCTTGCAGGTGAGGCAGTCTTCGCAGACCTCGCCGGGCGGGGTGCCATTGCTGTAGTCGAGGCGGCAGCAGCGGTCGGGCTGGCAGGTGCCGCTCTTGCCATCGGCGGCGCAGGCGTCGCCGCGGCTCTTGTCGCGGCAGGCGTCTTCGGTGGGGTCGATGACATCGGCGTGGGCGGCGGCGCTGAACAGGAGCAGCGTGCCGAGAGAGAGTGTCGCCGGGGCGATGCGCATGGGTCTCCTCCTCCAGGATGCGGTCACTCTATGCGCTTTGCGGGCGTCGCACCAGCGTCGAGGCGCAGCGCCTCGGCGAGCACGCGGCCTTCGCTCATGGCGGGCGGCTGGATGCCGAGCACGAACGAGAGGGTCGGCGCGACGTCGATGATCTGCGCGGGCTCGGGGCGCAGGCCGGGGCGGAACGGGCGCCCCATGAGCACGAGCGGCACGTAGCGGTCGTAGGCATAGCCGGTGAGATGGCTGGCCTTGCCATAGGCATAGATGTGATAGGGGCGCAGCACGAGCATGACATCGCCGCTGCGCTCGGGGTCGAACTGGTGGCGGATCCGGCGGTCGAGCGGCGGCGGGGGGAGGCGGTTGTCTTCGATGGCTTCGCGGGTGACGGCGTAGCGCACCGAGGGCAGGGTCGCGAGCCAGGTGGCGGCGGCGGCGCGGTGCTCGGCGGTGGCGTGGGGGGTGAGGTAGAGGTTGAGCTCGCGGAAGCCGCGGACCCACCTGCCGCCGCCGGGCGGGGCGCCGAAGCGCTGGGCGAGGGTCTGCTCGGCGTCGCGCTCGACGGCGTCGAAGTCGAGGCGGCCGGCGGGGAGGCGGTGGCGGGCGGCGTACTCGGGGGTGGGGCCGACGCCGTGGTCGCCGGTCAGCACGACGGTGAGCGCGTCGCGGCCGCCGGGCACGCGGGCGGCGAGGGCGTCGAGGAGGCGGGCGATCTCGGCGTCGAGCGCTTCGAGCAGCGCCTCCATGCGGCGGTCGTTGGGGCCGGCGTCGTGGCCGACGCGGTCGAAGGTGGAGAAGCTGATCCAGAGCAGGTCGGGGGTCTCGTCGTCGCCGAGCTGATGGGCGGCGGCGGCGGCGAGCGCGGCGTCGACGACGAGGCGGGGGCCGAGCGGGCCCTCGACGGCGTCGCGGTCTTCGCCGAGGACGTGGCGGCTGTTGAAGGTGGCCGGGCCGTCGTCGCTCATGCCGCTGCCGCCGGGGCCGATCTGCCATTCGATGACTTCGCCGCGGCGCCGCGTGAGCGCGGCCTCGATGGGATCGACCCAGGGCAGGCGCTCGCCGTCGGGGCGGTAGAAGCGGCTGGTGAGCCAGCGGAGCGCGAGGTCGTCGAACCAGACGACGTCGTCGGCGCGGTGGCCGCCCATGAGGATGGCGGCGCGGTCCTTCATGGCGACGGCGACGACCCGCGAGGGCTGGCCGCTGTTCTTGAGCGCGTCGCCGAGGGTGGGGGCGAGGAGGTGGCGGGGGCCGCTGCCGGCGTGGGCGACGGTGGCGGCGCCGAGGAGCGCGTGGGCGGGGTCTTCGGCGCAGTAGACCTTGCTGCCGGTGGCGCGGTCGGCCCAGTAGTTGAGCACGATGCCATGATGGGCGGGCCAGGTGCCGGTCGCCAGCGTGGCGTGGCCGGGGCCGGTCATGGCTTGGATGATGTCGTATTCGGCGTAGGGGTACCACGCGCCGCGGGTGAGGAGCTCGCCGATGCCGTCGTCGCCGAGGGTGGCGCGGAAGCGGCCGAGGTAGTCGGCGCGGAGCTGGTCGACGACGAGCACGACGACGAGGCGGGGCGGGGGGTCGGCGGTGAAGCGGGCGGCGGGGGTCGCGGCGCGGGCGGGGGTGAGCGCGAGGGCGACGAGCGCGAGCGGGGCGAGGCGGCGCATGGCGTTCTCCGGCTGGGCGCGCGCATTGTGGCGGGCGGGCGGCGGCGGTGCCAGCGCGGCGGCGTGAACTGTGGGTGACGGTGACACGAGGCGGGCGGTGGCGGTAGGCTGCGGGCTCCCGAGCGACGGTGGAGTCGATGATGCGCAGGTTCGAGCGATGGGCGGCGGTCGCGCTGCTGCTGTGGGGGTGCGACGGCGGAGAGGAGGCGGGCGGGCCGGTGGTGATCCTGCCGGCGGGCGACGCGGCGGTGATGGCCGATGGCGGGGCGCCCGATGAGGGCGGCGAGGCCGACGCGGCGGTCGACGCGGCGCCGGTCGACATGGCGGTCGCGGTCGACATGGGCGGGCCGCCGGTGCTCGACTGCGCGGCGGCGGGGCAGCCGGCGCAGGCGTTCGTGGCCGAGGGCGGCGGGCTGATGTTCGGCGACCTCGCGGGCGACTTCACGGTGACGACGCTCGACGGGCGGTGGAACCTGCGCGAGCGGTGGTCGGGGTGCGAGTCGTATGTCTTCCTCAACTACTTCCCGGACTTGCGGGCGCGGCCGAACGGGCCGTGGTTCGGAGACCAGCTCTTCGCGAGCGGGATCGAGCTGCTCGTCGCCGACAGCCCGACCTCGGTGCACTACTTCTTCACCTCGTTCGAGGAGGACGCGGCCGATCGCGCGGCGCGCATGGTGGCGCTGCGTGATGGGATCGCGGCGCGGCTGACCGAGCTGCGGGGCGAGGCGGAGGCGGCCGCGTGGATGGCGCGGCTGCACTTCGTCACCGATCGGCTGACCGACATCGAGGGCAGCGTCGGCGCGTTCGCGAGCGACTACCTCAGCTATCTGTCGGATCCGGCGTCGTACGTCGACCTCGGCGACCGGGGCCGGGCGCCGCCGCCGCTGCCGCAGGTCTTCGGGATCGATCGCGGGCAGCGGTGGGACGCGGGCGGGAGCCTCGATCCGGTGGTGGGGGCGACGCCGTCGTTCTCGATGGCGGCGTGGCTCGGGCACTACTACGACTACCACGCGGCGCTGCGGCAGCGGCTCGCCGACGAGGCGGACGCGGTGACCGTGGTGCCGCTGGTGTCGGCGTCGATGACCGATCGCATCGTGGTGCGCACGGTCGAGCTGCCGGACGCGGCGGCGATGGCGGCGCTCGATCGGGTGGAGCTGGACGTGGCGGTGACCTGCGCGCACCGCAACCCGTTCGCGTGCTCGGAGTGGGATCGGATCGCGTTGATCGAGTGGTGCGCCGATGAGATGTGCATGACCCGGCACGAGGTGGTGCGGTGGATCACCTCCTACTGGCGGCGGGGGCATCAGCGCTGGGTCATGGACGCCTCGGCGTTCCGCGGGTTGATGGCGGCGGGCGGGCGGCAGACGTTCCGCGTCGAGCTGGGGCCGGAGTGGGAGCGGGCGACGGAGCAGGGGGTCGAGGTCTCGCTGCGGCTGTCGAGCACGGGCGCGGCGGGGTCGAGCGAGGTGGTGCCGGCGTTCCGGGGCGGGGCGTTCGGTGAGCAGTACAACGACCGCGAGCCGGTGCGCTTCACGCCGCCGGCGGGCGCGGAGCGGGTGGAGCTGGTGGTGATCTTGTCGGGGCACGGGCAGACCGAGGGCGACAACTGCGCGGAGTGGTGTGATCACCGCCACCAGTTCACGGTCAATGGCGCCGCGCTCGACGAGATCCGGCCGGGGCCGGGGGTGGGGAGCCGGCGGGGCTGCGCGACGGCGGCGGGGCGGGGCGCGGTGCCGGGGCAGTGGGGCAACTGGGCGCCGGGGCGGGCGTATTGGTGCCCGGGGGAGCCGGTGGAGACGATGCGCTTCGACATCACCGATCGGGTGCGGCGGGGCGAGGAGAACACGCTCGAGTACAGCGCCTCGTTCCGGGGCGGGCCGCCGCGGGGCGGTGACATCGCGCTGTCGAGTTATGTGGTGTGGTACGGCGAGTGATGCCTGGGTGATGGCATCGGTGCCGGGGTGATGGCATCGGTGCCGGGGTGATGGCTTCGATGCCTGCGTGATGGGATCGATGCCTGCGTGATGGGATCGATCTCGGTGGGATGGCTGCGGGATGCCTGCCGGATGGCATCGATGCCCGTCTGATGCCTTCAAAACGACAGAGGCCGACGCCCCGAGCGGGGTGTCGGCCTCGTGTCGTCACCGGGCGGCCGGGGTGGCTCGCCGCGGCGCTGCGGATCACATCGCGGGGTCGGCCGGGGCGATGCCGTCGATGATCTGGCCGATCGAGCCGACGGCGAGGCAGACGCTGACCGCGTTGCAGTCGGCGTCACAGTCGACGACGGTGTTGCCCTCGACCTTGGCGTCGAAGCCGCGGAGGATGCCGACGAGCAGCTCGATGGTGCCCTCGAGGTCGCCACCGCCGAGGAACATGTTGACGGTGTCGCAGAAGTCGGGGGCGTCGGGCGCCGAGCAGGTGGTCAGGAGCTTGTCGACGAGCTCGGCGATCGCGTCGCGGGTCAGGTAGCCGGTGAGCGCGCCGTCGGTCATGACGAAGCCGTTGGCGTCGACGCCGAGCTTGCTCTCGATCGCGGTCGCGGCGAGGGCGAGGTCGATGTTGACGACGTCCTGCACCGGGATGGTGAGCGCGAAGTTCGAGCGGGGCGACTGCAGCTCGCCGCAGTGGGTGCGGGTCTCGGGGAAGCTGATCAGCGAGCCGTTGGCGGGGTCGCCGCCGACGAACGAGTCGGGGTTGATGAGGAACTCACCCGCCTCGCCCTGCTCGCCGATGTACATGCGGAGCTCGACCTTGCCCTCGCCGCCGGCGGCGCCGGTGCCGGTCTCGCCGGCGGCCCAGCCGCGGGCCTCGCCGTAGAGGAGGACCTGGATCTCGCCGTTCTCGTCGGGCTCGACGAGGCTGTTGAGGTCGAGCATCGCGACGGCGAGCAGACCGGCGAGGCCGGTGCCCTTGTTGAAGCCGACCATGTCGCCGCAGCCGACGGCGGCGGACTCGTCGGGGCTCGCGGGGATCGCGAGGCTGTTGATGCGGGTGGCCGGGCCCCACTCGCCGGAGATGGCGGTGCCGGGGAGCGCGGCGGTGTCGGCGTCGGGGTCGGCGCACTCGAAGGGCTCGCCTTCGCCTTCGCCTTCACCCTCGCCTTCGCCTTCACCCTCGCCTTCGCCCTCACCCTCGCCTTCGCCCTCACCCTCGCCTTCGCCCTCACCCTCGCCTTCACCCTCACCTTCGCCTTCGCCCTCGGCGCCGCCCATGTCGACTTCGGGCTCATCGCCGCCGCTGTCAGTGTCGTCACAGCCGACGGCCGAGAACATCAGAGAGCCGCAAGCGAGGGCCAGGATCAGGTCGCGCAGTCGAAACATGCCTTGTCTTCTCCCCTGGTGGGTGTCGATCCATCCCGACCGATCTACGGCGCCGCTCGCCGTCCGGGTATCGGTCGAAGCAGGGGGGTATTTAGCAGAGGGGCCGAGAACGCTGCAAAGGCGAAAAAGTCGCCGGCGTTGTCAGGGGCGGACGTGATGAGGGGTGTTGCGGTGAGGCTGCGTCAATCTTCGTCGTCGTCGCGGGTCTTTTCGAGGTGGCGGAAGATGGTGCGGGGGTCGACGCCGAGGTCACGGGCGGTCTTGGTGCGGTTGCCGTCGTTGAGCGCGAGGACCTCGTCGATGTAGCGGCGCTGGAAGCGCTCCTTGGCGTCGGCGAGCGGCAGGATGCGGTCTTGCAGCATGTCTTCGTCGAGGTCGAGGTCGATCGAGCCGATCTCGGGGCCGTCGGCGAGCACGACGGCCTTCTTGAGGCGGTTCTCGAGCTCGCGGATGTTGCCGGGCCAGGTGTGCTTGCGCATGGCGATGATCGCCTCGCGGGTGAAGCCGGCGATGGGGCGCTCGTACTCGCGCACGAGGCGGTCGAGCAGGTAGCGGGCGATGAGGACGACGTCTTCGTCGCGGTCGCGCAGCGGCGGCAGCGGGATGGAGACGACGTTGATGCGGTAGTAGAGGTCCTCGCGGAAGCGGTGCTCGCGGATGGCGGCCTCGAGGTCGACGTGGGTGGCGCAGACGAGGCGGATGTCGACCGCGGTGGGCTTGCTGTCGCCGACGCGGGTGACCGTGCGCTCCTGGATGGCGCGCAGGAGCTTGACCTGGAGGTGGACCGGCATCTCGCCGATCTCGTCGAGGAAGAGCGTGCCGCCGTCGGCCGCCTGGAAGCTGCCCATCTTGTTCTCGACGGCGCCGGTGAAGGCGCCGCGGCGGTGGCCGAAGAGCTCGCTCTCCATGAGGTTCTCGGGGATGGCCCCGCAGTTGACGGCGACGAACGGGCCGTTGGCGCGGCGAGAGCGGCGGTGGATCTCGTGGGCGATGAGCTCCTTGCCGGTGCCGGTCTCGCCGAGGATGAGCACGCTGATGTCGGTGGCGGCGACCTTCTCGACGCGGCGGAAGACGGCCTTCATCGCGTCGCAGCTCCCGATGATCTGGCCGAAGCGCTGGCCTTCGATCTCGGCGCGGAGGCGGGCGTTGTCCTGGCGCAAGTCGGCGCGCTGCATGGCGTTTGCGATGAGGAGCGCGGCCTGGCCGGCGAAGACGGTGAGCACGTCGAGGGAGCGGTCGTCGAAGAGGTTCACGACGTTGTCGTTGCCGACATAGATGAGCCCGAAGAGGCGGCCGCCGAAGAGGAGCGGGACGCACATCACGCTGCAGAGCTTGAGCTGCATCACCGAGACGCTGCTCTTGAAGACGGTGTCGTTGAGCGCATCGCTGATGATGAGCGGCTCGCGGCGCTCGATGACGCGGCTGACGATGCTGTCGCTGATCTGGTCGAGGCTGCGGGTGATGCTCTCGCGGGCGAGGTTGCGGGCGGTGCGGACGCTGAGGTCGTCGCCGTCGGCGAGGAGCAGGAAGCCTTTGTCGGCGCCGGTGAGGTTGACGACCTCGTCCATGAGGGTCTCGAGGAGCGCGTCGACGTCTTCGCGCTCGGCGAGGCGGGCGGTGAACTCGGCGAGGCGGCGGTAGGCGCGCAGCTCGTCGGCGGTGTCGGGCGCGGGGGCGGCGTAGGGGGCCTCGTCGGTGCTGCTCGGGTCGCCCCAGAGGTTGAAGTCGAGCGCGACGTCGCCGAGCTCGATGCGGTCGCCGTGTTCGAGGCCCTGCTTGCGGACCTTCTTGCCGTTGACCTTGACCGGCCAGGCGCGGGCCTGGCTGACGAGGACGAAGCGGCCGTCTTCGAGGCGGATGTGGGCGTGGGTGGGGCCGACGCTGTCGTCGTCGAGCACGAGGTCGCAGTCGGCGTCGCTGCCGATCGAGGTGAGCTTGCGCAGGATCGAGTGGGAGCGTCCTTCGGGCCGGACCACCAGGCTGGGCATCGCGTCTCCCGCGGGTTCGAGGTGGGCGGGAATCTATCAGCCCCGCTGCGTGGGGCAAAGCTCGGCGTCGGGCGGGGGGCTCAGAAGCGCCAGTGGAGGAGGCCGCCCTCGGCGGGGGCCGCGGGCGGGGGGAGCGCGATCTCGCGGAGCGGGGCCTCGTCGACGAAGGTGGCCCAGGCGTGCACGATGCCGCCGGCCATGAGCACGAGCGCGATGGCGCCGGTGGCGACCTGCACGTCGCGCAGGGTCTCGACGCGGTCGATGTCGGCGCGGTCGAAGCGGTTGGTCGGCAGGCGCAGGTCTTCGATGGCGAGGAAGCAGGCGAGCGAGGTGATCGCGGTGGCGGCCTGGGTGGCGAGCAGGGTGTAGCCGAGCGCGGTGTCGCCGTTCTGGAACTGGCCGGCGCCGAACGGGAGGCTCGCGACGAGGCGGGAGTTGACGCGGGTCTCGACGCGGACCTGGGTGAGCAGCGCGCGGCGGCGGCGCTCTTCTTCTTCGGCCTGCTGGCGGCGCAGGGCCTCGCGCATGGCGGCGATCTCGTCGGCGAGCGCGGCGCGGATGTCGTCGAAGAAGGCGACGGCGGGCGGGGGTACGAGCACGGGGTTGAGGCGGGCGTCGGGGCGGAAGCGGACGAGGCGCTCGAACCAGGTGCGGGCGGCGTCGGTGCGGTCGAGGAAGAAGCTGGCGAGGCCGAGGAGCTCGTAGGCGCGCACGAGGTCTTCGGGGTCGGCGAGGAGGATGTCGGGCTCGACGATGGGGGTGAGCTTGGCGATGACGCGGGGATAGTCGCCGTAGAGGTAGCTGTTCTCGGCGTCGCGCAGCTCGTCTTCGGGGGTCGCGTGAGCGGTGGCCGGGGCGAGCAGCGCCGGCGGGAGGAGCGCGAGGGCGAGTGATCTCGACCCCATCACGGGCATGGTCGGCCCTGGCGTGCCGTGCCGGTGAACCGGGGGAGTCGGAGCAAGGGCGCTGACCTCGGTGTGGAGCCGTCTACGGTCGGTCGGCGAGGCGGTGGACGGTGCGCTCGCCCGCGTTGAGGGTGACCGTTTGCCGCTCGAAGCTATCCCCCGGCGCGCCGATGGTCAAGGCGAGGCGCGCGCTGAGGTGGGCCATGGGGATCTTGATGTCCTGGTTGGTGCGGCCGAGGCGGGCGCCGTCGTCGCTGCGGCGGACGTCGAGGGTGCCTCGGGCCTCGACGCGCAGGGTCGCGGGGCGGTGGTCGCAGTCGAACTCGATCGGCGGGGCGCGGCGCTGGCCGGGCGCGATCTCGACGACGTGCACGGCGTCTTCGCAGCTCTTGTGGCGGACGCGGATGACGTGGCGGCCGGCGCCGAGCACGAGGCCGTCGTCGCGCTCGATCTGGTAGAGGTAGCCGCGGGGGACCTCGTCGACGTGCACGACGGCGCCCTTGAGCTGGCCGTGGACCTCGACGACGGCGCGGGTGGCGGGCGGCGGCGGGGCGCTGGCGTCGGGGCGAGGGCGCGCAGGGCGGGGGCGGACGACGGGCGGGCGACGGGCGAGCGACGACGGGCGGCGCGCGCGCGGCGTCGGCGTGGCGTCGGCGGGCGCGGCGTCGGGCGTGGCATCAGACAAGGCATCGGCGGTTGCAGCATCGGCCGTTGCGGCGTCGGGCATCGCGGCGTCGGGCAGCGCGGCGTCAGGCGCCGGCGCGGCCGCGTCGGCAGGCGCGCGGCCGTCGGTGTGCCCTCCCCTGCCCCGCCGACCGCCCGACCGCCTCGCCATTGCCCGGCTCGATCAGCCCCACCGCCCACCACACCCGCCGCCGACCGCGAGCAGCGCCGCCGCGGCGAGCGCCCACGCAGCCGCTGACCGCGCCGCTGGCCGCGCTCGATCCGCGCGAGCAGCGCCTCGGCCTCGGGTGGTGCTCGTCGAGCGCGAGCGCCCGGTCGAGCAGGTCGAGGCCGCCGCCGTGCGCCGCGCCGCCGCCGCCTCCCGCGCCCGCGCCACCAGCCGCGGCACCATCGCGCGGCCGAGCGCGTCCTCGTACACCGCCGGATCGGCGAAGTAGCGCGCCCGCTCGACCGGCAGGTCGACGAGCCCGGCGTCGGCGAGCTGCGCCCGCAGCGCCTCGGCGAGCGCCGCCGCCGTCGGCCGCGCGGCCGGCTCGTGCGCGAGGCAGCGCTCGATCAGCCGCGCCATCGCCTTGCCCGCGTGCGGTCGCCGCTGCAACACCGGGTCGAAGCGTCCCTCGAGGATGCGGCGGAACAGCGCCGAGGGGTTGGGCCCGGTGAACGGGAGCGCGCCGCAGACCAGCCAGTAGAGCACGGTGCCCACGCTGAAGACGTCGGCCGGCGCGCCGATCTCGTGCCCGTCGACGACCTCGGGCGCCATGTGCGCCGGCGAGCCGAGCACGGTGCCGGTCGCGGTCAGCGTCTCGTTGCCGACCATCTGCGCGATGCCGAAGTCCATCAGCACCGGCGCGCCGTCGGGCCGGATCATGACGTTCTCCGGCTTGACGTCGCGGTGGATGACCCCGCCGGCGTGCGCGTGGGCGAGCGCCTCGACGACCGGCAGCACCACGAGCGCCGCCGTCTCGGGGTGGCGGATCGGGTGCTCCTCGGCGAGCTGGCGCAGCGTCGGCCCGTCGATGAACTCGCTGACGATGTAGGCCTGCTCGGAGCCCTCGGGCGCGTAGTCGTAGACCTCGACGATGTGCGGGTGCCGCAGCCGCGCCACCGCGCGCGCCTCGCGGGAGAAGCGCAGCTTCGACTCGGCGCGCTCGGCGAGGTGGGGGTGCATGACCTTGAGCGCGACGATGCGATCGAGCGCCGGGTCGCGGGCGCGGTACACCACCGACATGCCGCCCTGGCCGACCTTGTCGACCACGGTGTATCGACCGTAGCTGTCGCTCATCGCTGGCGGATTCTAGCGGCTGCCGATCGCGATCCACAGGTGAAAGCGGTTGCACCGTAACGGTGCAACGCCACTGTCGAGATTGCCCATCCGGGCGCCGATCGGGTATGCAGGATCGACGCGAGAGCCGAGGGACGAATGGCCGAAGAAAAGAAGAGCATCCTCCTCGTCGAAGACGAAGCGCACGTCCGGCAGATGGTCGCGCGGCTCCTGACCAAACACGACTACGAGGTGCGCGAGGCGGTCGACGGCCTCGACGGGCTGCGGGTGCTCGAAGACTACCGCCCCGATCTGATCATCGTCGACGTGATGATGCCGATCCTCGACGGGCTGACCTTCACCAAGGCGCTCAAGAACCGCCGCGAGACGCGCAGCATCCCGGTCATCTTCCTCACCGCCAAGAGCGACCCGCACTCGATGATCGAAGGCATCAACGTGGGCGCGAAGTTCTATGTGACCAAGCCATTCCAGATCGAAGACATCATCGGCAAGGTGCGCCGGGTGCTCGAAGAGCGCGGCGGGCACCGGATGCGTTGATGTCATCGGCGCTGCTGGCGCTGCTCGCCCTGCTCGCCTCGCCGCCGCTGGCGGACGCCGATGCCTTCACCTGCCTGCGCGAGAGCCACCCCACCGTGATCGATCGGCTCGATGGCAAGGCGCTGGTGCTCGTCGATGGCACCCGGCTGGTGTGGGACGATGGCATCGAGGGCAAGCGTGGCGATGTCTTGCTCGACGGGCCCGATGTGAATGACATCTTCACCTGGCGGTATGCCATCGGCCCCGGCTCGACGCCGCCGCCGCGCGGTGAGGATCCGGGGCGGGTGCGCCACCGCGGGCTGATGGACGCGCTGTATGGCAAAGACGCGCGCGCGGTGCAGGCGGCGCTCGTCGAGGTGGCGTGGATGCCGAAGCACGGCGGCAGGCCGGTGCGGTTCCACCGGGCGCACGGCGCGGCGGCGGCGCTCGCGCGGGTGAGCGCCGAGCTCGACGCGCTGCCGGCGGATCTGCACCGCTACGTGAAGATCACCGCGGGCACCTTCAACTGGCGGCCGATCGCGGGCACGACGCGGCTGAGCGCGCACGCGCACGGGGTCGCGATCGACGTCGACGTGCGCCACACCGACTACTGGCGCTGGGCGGTGAAGCGCGAGCCCGATCTGCCATGGCGCAATCGCATCCCGCTCGCGATCGTCGAGGTCTTCGAGCGGCATGGCTTCGTTTGGGGTGGCAAGTGGCATCACTATGACACGATGCACTTCGAGTACCGCCCCGAGCTGCTGCATCCGCGCTGCGTGGCGCGGCGATGAGAGTGGACGATCGGTGGGGAGCGGCATAGGCTCGATGCACGACTTCGGTGGGAGGCAGTCATGAAGCGCGCGGCGCAGGTGGTGGTGGCGCTCGTCGGTCTGTTGCACCTCTACATCCTGGTGCTCGAGATGTTCCTCTGGCAGACCGAGCGTGGCATGAAGACCTTCGGCACGACGCCCGAGTTCGCGGCGGCGTCGGCGACGCTGGCGGCCAACCAGGGGCTGTACAACGGGTTTCTGGCGGCGGGGCTGTTGTGGGGCGCGCTCCACCCCGACGCGCGGATCGCGCGGCAGCTCCGGGTGTTCTTCCTCGCCTGCGTGGCGGTCGCGGGCGTCTACGGGGCGATGACGGTCAAGATGTCGATCCTCTATGTGCAGACGGCGCCGGCGCTGGTGGGGCTGGTGCTGGTGGCGCTCGCCGGGCGGTCGCGGGCGGGCTGATCGCGCGGGGGGACGGGTCGAGGGCGCGGCGGGCGTCGGCGCGGAGCGTCTCGATCTCGAGGCGGGCGAGCGCGACCGGCTCGCCGATGGCGGCGGCTTGGGCGGCGAGCGCGTCTTCGAGGCGGATCTGGCGGCGGAGGCGGGCGAGCGCGCGGCGGTCGCCGGCGTTGTGGGCGCGCACGGTGGCGGCGATCTCGGCGATGAGCGCGGCGTGGCGGGCGGCGAGGGCGTCGAGCGCGGGCGCGACGGCGGCGTGGGCGGCGGCGAGGTCGGCGGCGTGGGCTTCGATCGCGTCGCGGTGGGGCCCGAGCGCGGCGTCGAGCCCGGCGGCGTCGAAGACGCGGTGGCGGGCGGCGCGCACGGCGGGGTCGCGGCGGGGGTCGAGCCACTCGGGGTCGCCGGCGGCGTGGCGCTCGCGCTCACGGGCGGTGAGCAGGTGCGCGGAGTGGATCTCTTCGATCGGGGCGCCGGCGGGCACGATCGGTGAGTAGGGGTCGACGGCGTTGACGTCGATGACGCGGGCGAAGTGCTCGACCCAGCAGTGGTCTTCGCCGTGGCCGGTGTCGCTGATCCCGACGACGCGGGCGCCGGGGGCGAACATGGCGGGGTGGCGCGCGCGGAGGCGCTCGATCTTCGCGACGCCGGCGTTGATGATCTCGGCGGCGGGGTCGCCGATGCGCTCGGGGCGGGGCTGGAGGTCGAGGCGGTGCTGGCGGTAGGAGGCGGTGGCGCGGCCGGCGTGGTCTTCGACGGTGCTCCACAGCGCGTCGTCGACGCCGAGCGCTTGGGCGGCGGCCTCGACGGTGGCGCGGGGGGAGGCGCTCGAGAGCACGATGACGAGGCCGGGGATGCGGGCGCGGAGCGCGTCGAGGTCGTCGCGCGTGATGACCTGGTCGGGGGCGTGGCGGTCCCAGACGCGGCGGGCGAGGGTCGCGGCGACGCCGGAGGGGAGCGCGGCGATCTGGCTGAGGAGCGCGGTCTGCGGGTGGCGCTGGATGGCGCGCATGGGCTGGGCGCCGTAGCGGCGGGCGCGGCGGCGGCGGCCGGCGAGGGTGCGGGGGGCGAGGCGGCCGTGGAAGAGGTAGCGCAGCCCGGGGTGGGCCCAGACGCGGATCGCGCGGAGCAGGTAGCCGGCGGCGGCGAGCGGGCGGCGGGGGTCGAGCCAGAAGCGGCCGAGCGGGTGGCGGTGGTCGTGCGCGGCGGCGTGGGCGTCGCCGTAGGCGTGCCAGCCGGCGAGCTCCCAGCCGAGGAGCTCGCCGAGGTTGCGGCCGAGGTGGGTGGTGCGGTCGAGGTCGAGGACGAGGTGGGTGGTGTCGCTGGGGATCGCGCGGCGGGCGAGCGTCGCGAAGTCGATCGGCGGGCCGTGCACGACGAGGCGGTCGACGCAGCGGGCGTGGCTCTCGCCGCGGGGGAGGTGGCCGATGCCATGGTCGAAGGGGACGCCTGCCATATTTGCCTCCGTGGCTGCGAATCGGAGGCAAGGATAACCGCCGCGGGCGGGCGCGGCGTCATGGTTGCGTCAAAGGCGTGCCGCAGACCGGTGGCATGTCATCGTTCGGTCAAAGGTTGATGGCATCGCGGCCACTCGGATGGCATCAACCGAGCGCGAGGCTCATCAGCCCGTCGCGGGCGGCGGCGAGGTCATCGGCGGTGGCGCCGCGGGCGGCGGCGAGGTCGAGCAGGCGGAGCGCGGCGCGGGCGCGGGACGGGTCTTCGTGGCGCCACGCGCGGCGGCCGAGCGCGAGCCCGAGCGCGAGGAGCTTGTTTGCGTCGCCGTCGACGAGGGTCGCGACGGTCTCGGCGGGCACGCGCTCGGCAATGTCGACCCCGAGCCCGGCGACGCGGGTGACGTCGGCCTCGCTCTGGTCGAGCGTGTGCGCGTCGTCTTCGGCCGGCTGGCCGGTGGCCCAGCGCGCGAGCGCGGCGCTGAGCTGCTCGATCTGCCGCATCAGGAAGTCACGCTGCACGATCATGGTGCGTCTCGCTTGGTCGCAGGCGACTCTATGGCTGCTCTTCCCATCGCACCGAGATCCGACGGTGGCTGGTCATGCAGTCCCTCAAGTAGAGGTCGATGAGCCGCTGGTAGGGCACGCCGGTCTCGTCGGACATCGCGTTGAAATAGGCGAGCACATCTTCACCGAGGCGGATCGTGATCTGCTTCTTCAGCCGCCGAGCGTACGGGTTCTTGCGGGGAGCCATCTCATGGAAGTCATATTCTTCGCGCATCACATCACCTCATTGTAATCAAAAACTCACTTAATCAGATACTCTTGCTGCTCTCGTCGGGTCGCCTTTCGGGCAGAGATGATCCGGATGATCTCGTCTGTCTCCTGGTAGCAATGCACGACGATCAAGAGTCGCAGCCGGGCGCTCGGTCCGAGGAGGATGAATCGGTCCTCATCCTGCGAATGGTCGGGGTCGTCGTAGAGCAAGGCGTTGTCGTCGAAGAAGACGGTCTGCGCCTCTTCGAAGCTGACGCCGTGCTTTTGCTTGTTGGTCGTCGCCTTCGTCTCGTCCCACTCGAACCGCATGCGGCCTCCGAACGTGATGCACTACACTGTAGTTCATTCGAAGTTCGAGGGCAAGGAGAGGCCGCCGGGAGCGACGAGACACGCTCAGCGGCCGAAGATGTCCTTGGCGATGATGACACGCTGGATCTGGCTGGTGCCTTCGTAGATCTGGAAGATCTTCGAGTCACGCAGGAGCTTCTCGACCGGGTACTCGGTGTTGAAGCCGTTGCCGCCGAAGACCTGCACGGCGTCGGAGGCGACGCGGTGGGCGGTGTCGCCGGCGAAGCACTTGGCGAAGGCGGCGAGCTTGGTGTTGCGCAGGCCCTGGTCGATGGCCCACGAGGCCTGCCAGACGAGGAGGCGGGCGGCTTCGATGTCCTTGGCCATGTCGGCGATCATGAACGCGATCGCTTGATGGCTGGCGATGGGGACGCCGAAGGTCTTGCGCTCCTTGGCGTAGTCGACGGCGTGCTCGAAGGCGGCGCGGGCGAGGCCGACGGCGCCGGAGGCGACGAGGGGGCGGGTCTTGTCGAAGGCCTTCATCGCGATCTTGAAGCCTTCGCCTTCGTTGCCGAGGCGGTTCTCGGCGGGGACGACGACCTCTTCGAAGGTGACCGCGCGGGTGTCGCTCGCGCGCTGGCCCATGTTCCATTCCTTCTTGCCGAGGCTGATGCCTTGGCTGTCGCCGTCGACGATGAAGCCGGTCATGCCGCGGTGGCCGGCGTCGGGGTCGGTCTTGGCGAGCACGAAGAACCAGTTGGCCTTGCCGGCATTGGTGATCCACATCTTGCCGCCGTTGAGCACGTAGGCGTCGCCTTGCTTGCGGGCGGTGGTGCGGATGCTGGCGACGTCGGAGCCGGCGCCGGGCTCGGTGACGCCGTAGGCGGCGAAGAGGAACTCTTCGGTCATGCGGCCGAGGTACTTCTTCTTCTGCGCTTCGTTGCCGGCGACGATGACGGGCGCCTCGGCGAGCGTGTTGGCCTCGATGGCGGTGCTGATGCCGGTGCAGCCCCAGGCGTGCTCTTCGCCGATGATGGCGCCGTCGAGGGTGCCGAGGCCGAGGCCGCCGTACTCTTCGGGGATGTGGGTGTTCATGAGGCCGAGCGACCAGGCCTTGCGCAGGACCTCGATGGGGAACTCGCCGGTGTGATCGTGGTGGGCGGCGACGGGGCGGATCTCGTTGCGGGCGAAGTCGCGGGCGAGGTCGCGGAGCTGGACTTGTTCTTGCGAGAGGCGGAAGTCGACCACGGGGCTCCTCGGGGCGGGGGTGGTTGGGGTCGGTCGGGGCGAGAGTGTAGCGGGTCGGGGGCGTGGGTTCACCCGCGAAAGTGGCGGCGGGGTTGACCCGGATGGCAGGGGCGGGGCATTGCCTTCCAGATGTCGGAACTGGCGGGGGCGCCGGGGCGCCTCGGGGAGTGGGAGCGATGAAGACGACACGGCGGTGGATGAGCGCGGCGGTGTGGGCCGCGGTGATGGCGCTGACGCTCGGCGGGTGCGTGCCGCAGGGCGGCGGCGGGGGCAGCGACGACGAGGATGGGGGGCCGGGCGGGCTGGACATGGTGGTGGGGGGTGAAGGCGAAGGTGAGGGCGAGGGCGAGGGCGAGGGCGAGGGCGAGGGCGAGGGCGAAGGTGAGGGCGAGGGCGAGGGCGAGGGCGAAGGTGAGGGCGAGGGCGAGGGCGATGACCAGGACGACCCCGTCGACGCGGGCATGGGGGGCGAGGGCGAGGGCGAGGGCGAGGGCGAGGGCGAGGGCGAGGGCGAGGGCGAGGGCGAAGGTGAGGGCGAGGGCGAAGGTGAGGGCGAGGGCGAAGGCGAAGGCGAAGGCGAAGGCGAAGGTGAGGGCGAGGGCGAAGGCGAGGGCGACGGGTCCTGCGTCGCGCCCTACGCCTTCGTGCGCCAGGGCGATGGCAGCTACCTCGCGCAGGGGGTGCTCGGCGGCGACGACCTCGCGGGGAGCTGCACGACGCCCGAGGTCAACGGGCAGCCCAACCAGGCGGCCGACGCGGTCGTGCGCTTCACCGCGCCGGCCGCGGGCGGCTGGCAGTTCGACACGATCCGCTCCGACTTCGACAGCGTGCTCTACGTGCGCCGCGCCTGCGACGACCCGGCGCCGGTCAACGAGCTCGCCTGCAACGACGACTATGGCGACTTCGACGCGGGCGAGTTCCAGAGCCGCCTCGGGGTCACGCTCGCGGCCAACGAGACGGTCTTCGTCGTCGTCGACAACTTCTCCGGCCTCGACGACAACCCCTTCACGCTGCGCGCGACGCGCGTCGAGGCCCCCGCGATCGACACGCTGGACGCCCGCCACAACGTGGTGGCGAACGCGATCGGCGTGCGGGTCACCGGCCGGGCGGGCGCCGCGCCGGTCGCATCGGCGCGGTTGAGCCTGCTCAACGCGCTCGACGAGCCGATCCCGTTCGAGAACGGCGCGACGCGGATCAACGTGGCGTTCAATACGCTCAGCGATCCGGCGGGCCTGTTCGAGGGCGAGCTCGCGGGCTTCTTGCCCGATGGCTTCCCGGCGCCGGCGAGCGCGCGGATCGAGGTGGTCGACGAGCTGGGGATCGTGAGCCCCGCGGTCGAGGCGGCGGTGCGGGCGCCGGCGGTGCTGCCGCGCAACGCGGCGTGCGATCTGGTGCCGGCGTTCGCGCGCTGCGTCGACGGGCAGGCGTGCGTCGAGGAGGTCGAGGGCGAGGGCGAGGGCCGCTGCGTCGACGCGACCCCGCCGGTGCTGACGACGGTGACCGGCTATCGCACCGCGCGCCCGGGCAACGAGTTCGGCGACCTCTTCGCGGTGCGGGTGACCGGGACCGATCCGCAGAACGACGTGCGCGCGGTCGTGGTGCGGCTCCTCGACGCTGGCGGGCGGCCGCTGACGCTCACCGACGAGGGCGGCACCGAGGCGGCGTTCGAACTGAGCCGGGTGGTCGCGGCGGCGGGCAGCTACGACGGCGCGGGCGAGGTGGACGGCGCGGCGTTCTTCCGCTGCACGGCGACGGGGGACGCGGAGTACTTCGCGTGCATCGCGCGCGGGGAGGACGAGCTGACCTGCATCCTCGCGGGCGGTGAGGCCGAGCTCGCGTGCGAGGCCGACCTGATGATGGCGCTGCCGAGCGCGCGGCGGATCGAGGTGCGAGTGGTCGACCGCACCGGCCTGGAGAGCGCGGCGCGCGCGACCGATCTGGTGGCGCCGCCGGCCCGGCGCCGCGGGGACCCGTGCCTCGCCAGCGGCGGCCTCGGCGCCTGCGCGGCGGGTGACCTCTGCCTCGGCTCGCCCTCGACCTGCCAGCTCGCGCCGGCGGGCTGCCCGGCGGGGGTGCCGGTCGGTGATCTGTCGGCGGTGCCGCCCGACGGACGCGGCTGGCACCTCATCGCGGGCGAGCACCTGACCCCGCACTTCGACGAGGGCGGGAGCTGCGGCGGCGGCGGGCCGATCGATGTCTATCGCTTCACCGCGCCGGTCGGCGGGCAGTGGGTCTTCGAGGTGACCGAGCACGAGAACGACCCGGTGGTGTACGTGCGCTCGAACTGTCAGGCGCCGGGCGCCGTCGCCGAGCTCGTCTGCAACGACGACCGCGCGCAGGGCAACCTGCTCAGCCTCGCGTCGACCCCGCTGATGGCCGGGCAGGTCGTCTATGTCTTCGTCGACAGCTACCTGGGCGAGAGCACCGGCGCCTACACCCTCGCGGCGCATCGGTGACGGCCCGGTGACTCGGCCCTTGCGCCACACCGCCCCGCTCGCCGAAAAACATCCACCCCCCGGCCCGGGCGCGCGCCCGGCTTGATGGAGACCGTCGATGCCCCGGACCCCGCTCGTCCGCCCCGCGCTCTCGCTTCTGACCGCGCTCTCCGCGCTGCTGCCCGGCTGCGACGACGGCGGCGCCGCCGAGGATCCCGCCGCGCCCGACGCCGCCGTCGAGGCGACCCCCGACGCCGCGCTCGAGCCCACGCCCGACGCCGCCGAGCCCGAGCCCGAGCCCGAAGCGACGGCCTGGTGCCCCGGGCCGGCGGCGCAGCTCTACGATCCCTTCGCGGCCGAGGAGCTCCAGACCTTCCCCGACGATCTGCTGACCGCCGACGACGCGACGAGCCCGACCGGGCTGCGGCTGGCGATCGACCCCGAGGCGACGCCGTGGGTCGGCAAGCTGCCCCGCATCTTCGCCGGGAGCGCGGCCGAGATGACCGGGCTCTCGGGCTTCGGCCACAACGGCGCGATCGTCGTGCGCTTCGACGCGCCGATGGCCGCGTTCGCCGACGGCCCCGACGCCTCGCTCGACAGCGACGAGGTGATGCTGCTCGACCTCGACGCCGATCCGCCGGCGCGGGTGCCGTACACCGTGCGGCGCACCGACCGCGGCGCGACCCTCATCGTGCAGCCGCTCCGCCCGCTCCGCGCCGGCGCCCGCCACGGGCTCGTCGTCACCACCGCGCTCGCGACCGAAGACGGCGGCTGCGCGGCGCCGAGCGACACCCTCAAGGCGCTGTTGACCGACACCGCCGACGACCCCCGCCTCGCCCGCCTCGCGCCGCGCTACGCCGATCTGCTCGCCGCCGCCGGGGTCAAGGCCGCCGATGTCAGCGCCGCCGCGGTCTTCACCACCCACCGCGAGCTCGACGTCATCGCCGAGGTCGCCGCCGACGTGCAGGCGCGCGACTATGGCTGGCAGACGCTGCCGACCTGCGAAGACGCCGAGCAGTGGCGGGTCTGCGAGGGCACCTTCGAGGCGTGGGACTACCGCGACGACCGCGCGATCCTGACCGCCGCCCCCAAGGCGCCGTGGACGCTGCCGGTGCGCCTGTGGCTGCCGCTCGACGCCGAGGGCCCCTTCCCCACGCTCTTCGTCGGCCACGGCCTCGGCTCCGACCGCCACCAGGCCGAGCGCCTCGCCGCGATCTGGACCCCGCGCGGCTACGCGGTCGTCGCGATGGACGCGCTGCGCCACGGCGACCACCCGACCTCGGCGCACGGCGACGGATCGGCGACGGCGATGGACTTCCTCGGCCTCAAGATCGCCGAGCTGCGCGCCGACGGCCGCCACCTCGCCGGCAACTTCAACCAGACCATCGTCGACCGCCTGCAAGGGCTGCGGCTGTTGCGGCAGGCGCCCGACATCGACGGCGACGGGACCCCCGAGCTCGACGTCGATCACATCGCCTACTACGGCGTCAGCCTCGGCGGCCTGCTCGGCCCCGGGCTCGCGAGCCTCGATCCGCTGCTCGACCTCGCGGTGTGGCAGGTCCCCGGCGGGCACCTGACGACCTTCATCAGCGACAATGACGGCATCGCCGACTTCATGCCGATCCTCATCAACCTCGTCGGCTCGCAGGAGCGCTTCGACCGGCTGCTGCCGGTGCTCCAGGCCGCGATCGACAGCGCCGATCCCGCGACCTGGGCGCCGTTCGTGCTGCGCGACCGCCTCGGCGGCGGCGGGCCGATCAACCTGCTCGTCGCCGTCTCGACCTTCGACGAGGTCGTGCCCCCCGCGACCGGCCGCGCGCTCGCCCGCGCGCTCGGGATCCCGCACGTCGGGCCGGTCTTCACCCCGGTCGAGCTGATCGAGCAGCAGGCGGCGCCGATGAAGGCCAACGCGAGCGACGGTCAGGCGACGGCGGGCTACACCCAGCTCGATCGCATCACCAACGACGACGGCGTCCTCGAAGAGAGCCGCCACGCGAGCACCCCGCTCTCGCCCGAGGCGCAGCATCAGGCGCAGGCGTTCGTCGACCCCTGGGTCGAGGGCGGCCAGCCCGAGATCGTCGACCCCTACGCCGATCTCGGCACCCCGGCGCTGCGGTGAGGGCGGCGCTCGCCTGCGCGCTCGCGCTCGCCGCGCTCGGCTGCGACCCGGCGCCCGAGGAGACGCGCGACGCCGCCGCCGCGCTCGACGGCGCGATCGACGCGAGCCCCGAGCCGGCCGACGCCTTCGCGCCCGACGCCTTCGCGCCCGACGGCGACCCGGTCGACCTCGGCCTGCCCGACGCCGCGCCCGCGCCCGACGCCGCGTCGCCGGTCGACGAGCGGCCGCTCTATGTCATCTGTGACAGCGCCCCCGACCCCGCGCTGCCCCGCGAAGACTGGCGCCACTTCGGCAGCGGCCTCGTCGCGCTCGGCGCGCCCGGCCACACCGCGCAGGATGTCATCGCCTTCACCGGCCGCCCGACGCAGGTCCCCGGGAAGTTCGCCTACGGTCTCATCAGCAAGGACCTCGAAGACGAAGACATCATCGTCGCCGTCGACGACTGCGCCGGCGGCTGGCGCACGCTCGGCCGCGCGGCGACCGACAGCGACGGCCGCATCGCGCTCCGCGTCGAGCCCGGTGATCTGCCACCCATCGGCCGCCATGCCTTGTGGCTGCACGTCGTCGGCGATGGCACCGCGGCGCGCTCGACGCTCACCGTCGTGCCCGAAGGCACCGAAGCCATCGTCTTCGACATCGATGGCACCCTCACCACCGATGACATGGAGCTCTTTCAAGATGTCTTCGCCGAGCTCTTCGAGCCGATCCTGAGCGGTGACTACGTGCCCGAGGCCCGCGCCGGCGCGCTCGAGCTCACCGCGGTGCGCGCCTGGGATCAAGGCTATGAGATCATCTACCTCACCGGCCGGCCCTACCTGTTGACCGACATCAGCCGCGAGTGGCTCGCCGATCTCGGCTTCCCGCCGGGCACGCTGCACGTCGTCGACGACGTCACCGAGATCCTGCCCACCAACGAGGCGGTCGGCGCCTACAAGCGCGACTGGCTGCGCGCGCTGCGCGAGGCGGGGCTCGTCATCGAGGCGGCGTATGGCAACGCGACGACCGACATCTACGCCTACGGCGAGGCCGGCATCGACCCGGCGCGCACCTTCATCGCCGGCGAGCACGGCGGCGAGGCGGGCACCGTCGCGGTGGGCGACGACTACCTCGGGCACCTGCCGGTCGCCGAGGCCGAGCCGCCCGCCGAGCAGCCCTTCCGGCGCTGATCACGCCCCTGCCCTGCCCGGACGCGGGCCCGATCAGACCCGCCCGCGCGCGGTGACGAGCGCCAGCCGCTCGCGCTGCGCCTTCTCGGTGTCGATGCTCGTCGAGCGCGCGTGCCCCACCTCGTCGCGCAGGAACGCCGTCAGCGACGCCGCCTCGGCCGCGAGCGCCTCGGCACGCGCCGGCGGCAGGTCGTCGAACGGCTCGGCGACGACGGCGCCCGCGTCGGGGTCCCACTCCCACGAGCCCGCGAGGCGGTCGCCGTCGAGCGCGGCGCGGCAGTGCAGGTAGCTCGACTCGGCGAGCGGCTTCTGCCCGCGGCCCCAGGAGTTGGCGACCCGCGGCGCGTGCGCCGGATCGGCGAGCGCGGCGGGGGTCGCGCGCAGGGTGACGTAGTTGTCGGCGAAGTTGAGCAGCGCGACGCCGCCCTCGACCGGCGCCGGGGTCGCGAGCGCGTCGGCGTCCTCGGGGTGGGCGAAGGCCTCGTCGGCGTAGCCGGTGATCCGCAGCGTCTCGAGCCCGCAGCTCTTGATCCCGGCCTTGGCGTCGCGCTTCGAGAGCCCGCTCCAGGTGGTGAACTCGTCGAGCGTCGCCGGCCCGGCGAAGCGGAAGAAGCGCTCGGCGAGCGGCGCGGCGAGGCCGGCGAGATCGGCGGGGAGCGCGCGCAGATCGGGGGCGACGGTGGGGCGGCGCCAGACGTACTGCTCGTGGTCGAGGCGGTCGTCGACCGGCACCCGCTCGATCCGGCCGGCGAACTCGAGGCTGCGCAGCGCGCTGGGGAGCGTCGACGAGAGCCCGATCTTCTTGCCCGTCTCACCGAGGCTGCGCACCGCGCCGTCGGGCAGCGCGCCGCGGAGCTGGCTGGTGGTGAGCGGGCCCTGCGCGAGCGCCTCGACGATCGCCTCGCCGGCGCGCTCGATCTCGGCCGGCTCGACGCCGCACTTCTCCCAGTCGCGCGCGGTGCGGCGGGCGGTGAGCTGCTCGGCGACGCGGAGCGCGAGCGCCTGGTCTTCTTCGGGGACGAGGTAGATGCAGCCGCGCACCGCCGGGCTGACCCGGAGGCGGCCGTCGCCGACGGCGGCGTCGAGCGCGACGCGGCGGAAGCGGGCCATGCGGCTGCGGAAGGCGAGGTAGACGTCGACGCCGCCGATGGTGCGCACCCAGCCGGTGCGGCGGACGACGTCGGCGGGCGTGCCCTCGATCGGGCCGGCGAGGCCCTGGCGGACGAACCAGTGAGCGCGGGCGTGGGCGAGGTCGAGGGTGAGCATCCGGGCCTCCGTTGTCGCTGGCGCGCACGGTAACCGACCCGGCGCCGCGCCGGAAGACGTCAGGACGCGGCGCGATCGTCGCCCGGTCCTCAGCCCCGATCGACCCCCGCGGCGTTGCGCGGATCGGGCGCCTTCTGCGCCACCCGGCCGGCGAGGAGCCGCTCGTAGATCGGCGCCGGCAGCATCCGCCCGAGCCGGCTCAGCGCGGCGAGCGGCCACGGGAAGCGGTGCTCGCGCTGCTGCCGCCGGATCGCGCGCAGCACCTCGCGGGCGCCGGCCTCGGTCGGCAGGATGAACGGCATCGCGAAGTCATTGCGCGCCGTCAGCGGCGACTCGACGAAGCCCGGCGCGACGTGGGTCACCGCGATGCCCTTGCCGCGCAGCTCGATCCGCAGCGCCTCGAGCAGCACCCGCAGCCCGGCCTTGCTCGCGCAGTAGGCGCCGTTGCCGGGGAGGCCGCGGTCGCCGGCGAGGCTGCCGATGCCGACGATGTGACCGCGGCCGGCGGCGAGCATGGCGGGCAGCACCGCGTCGATGCAGTGCGCGGCGGCGGTGAGGTTGACCTCGATCACCCGCGCGACCCGCCGCGAGTCGTAGTCGTGCGCCGCCATGGCGTCGCCGATCCCGGCGTTGGCGACGAGCAGCTCGACGGGGCCCCAGGCGGCGGCGACCTCGGCGACGGCGGCCCGCACCGCGTCGCGATCGGTGACGTCGAGCGGGAGCACCATCGCCTCCCCGCCCGCGGCGCGGATGGCGTCGGCGACCTCGGCCAGCGGCGCGGCGCGGCGGGCGGCGAGCGCGACGCGGTGGCCGTCGGCGGCGAGCAGCGGCGCGAGCGCGGCGCCGATCCCCGACGAGGCGCCGGTGAGCAGGGTGACGGTCATGGGTCTGCCTTCATGGCATCAGGGTGAAGTCGAAGCCATCGCCGACCGCGCCGTTGACCCGCACCTCGACGCGATGCACGCCGGGGTGGAGCCGGCGGGTGGTGACGACGCGGAAGTCATGGCTGCGGCCGAGCGTTCGCCGCTCGCCCGGGGCGAGGGTGGTGTCGACGAGGTGGAATGCCTTGGGTCGCCGGGTGCCATTGGCCTTGACGTGGTGCATGAGATAGTCGACGCGCACCTTGGCCGGGCGGTCCTCGCGGTTGCAGAGCGTCAGCGTGAACGGCAGCTTCTCGCCGATCCGCACCGCGGCCGCGCCGCGCAGCCCCTCGACCTGCACGTCGGCGGGCGGGCAGTCGACGAGCGCGAGCGCGCGGGCGTCGGCGGCCTTGACCAGCGTGCGCAGCGCGTGGCGCACCAGCCGCTCGCGGGCGGGCGAGGCGTCGATCTTCCAGCGGGCGGCGATCTCGAGGACGCGCTCGGGGTGGTCCTTGCTGACGTCGTTGAGGTGGTTGGCGACCGAGCGGCGCACGTACTCCTCGGGGTCGTCGCGCAGCGCCTCGATCACCGCGAGGCCGCGGCGCGGATCGGCGATCGACGCGGTGAGGCGCTCGCCCCAGGGCAGCCGCGGGCGGGTGCCCTCGCTCGCGAGGCGGCGGCGGTGGGGGTCGTCGCTCGCGGCCCAGCCGCGCACTGCCTCCCAGGCGGCGTCGGGGTGGCGGACGAGGTAGGGGCGCACCGCGAACTCGGCGGAGAAGCGGCTCGTCATCTCGCCGAGCGTCGGCAGGGCGGCGGCGGGGTGGTCGAGGCCGTGGCGGGCGACGTAGCGCAGGATCGGCCACGCGATGAAGCCGCGCAGGCCGCTGTCATCGGCGTCGGCGTCGGGCGCCTCGGTCGGGACGGGGTCGCCGAGCGCGCCGAGCAGCGCGGGGAGCGCGTCGGGGAACGGCGGGAGGTAGCGGGCGAGCGCGTCGGCGATGTGGGTGACGCGGGCCTTGAGCTCGAGCGCGTCGAGGCGGTCGGCGTCGGCGATGAAGGCGGCGCGGTCGAAGGCCGGGAGCGTGATCGCGGCGGCGATGCGCTCGACGGCGCGGCGGTCGATGCGGTGTTTGAAGGGCTCTGCCATGCGCCAAGGATGCGGCGGCGATCGATTCGGCCGCGCCGCGCGCGTCAGCCCGTCGCGTCAGGGCCGGTCGAGGCCGGCGCAGGCGCTGAACGCGGGCAGGCAGTGGGTCTGTTGGCAGGTCGCGCAGTCGGGGTTGTCGGCGTTGGCGCACTGGAGGATGCAGTGGGCGAGCGTGCAGCCGATGACGGCGCCGAAGCAGCCGGCGCAGGGCGGGGAGACGCCGAGGCGGTCTTCGACGCAGTCCGCGGCGCAGGCTTCGGGCTGGCCGAAGCAGCCGATCGCGCAGGCGCTCATCACCGGCGCGATGTCGCCGGCGGCGGCGAGCGCGGCCTCGTCGGGGGCGTTGGTGCAGGCGCCGTCGCGGGGCTCGGGCTCGGGCTCGGGCGCCGGCTCGGGCTCGGGCTCGGGCGCCGGCTCGGGTTCGGGTTCGGGTTCGGGCGGCGGGCCGAGGCGGGTGGTGCGCACCATCGCCGCCGGCGGGTCGCTCGCGTGGCAGAAGACACAGCCGAACGACTGGTTGGCGTACATGCGATCGAAGGCATCACCGGCCTCGCCGAGCCCGACGAACTCGTCGACGAAGGCGTCGAAGTCGGCGAGGGTGTCATCGACCATCGCGCGGTAGGGCCAGGTGGCATAGTCCGGCGCCGCGCGCGCCTCGTCGAGCCATCGCCGCGCCTCGCCGCGCCGTCCCATGCGGGCGTTGGCCTCGGCGAAGTGATAGGCGAGCCCGGGCGCGGCGTAGGGTGCCTTCCAGGTGTTGACCCCGCAGAAGTCGGCCTCGTCGCAGACCCAGCGGTCGAGGCGCTCGATCGTCGCCTGCGGGATGCCGGTCGCGAGCGGGAGGCCGATGGTGGTGCCGCTGATCGAGAGGATGTTGCCGGTGGGGCAGCGCTCGACGTTGGCCCAGGTGCGGCTCATGATCGCGTCGAGCCCGGCGCCGCCGCGCAGGCGCCACTCGAGCGCGATGTCCATCGAGTCCTTCCAGGTGGGGATGATGGCGTTGTCGGGGTCGAGGGTCATGGCGCGCACGAAGTCGCCGTCGATGCTCGCGAGGTGGCGGCCGTCGCCGTTCTCGAGCGCGAGCGCGAGCGCGAGCTGGCCGCGCAGGGCGTGCAGGCGGCCGAGGTCGATGGCATCAGCGACGGGGTCGACGGCGGCGATGAGCGCGCTGATCCGGTCGTAGGCTTCGGGGCGGGCGGCGACGTCGAAGGTGAGGCCGATCCAGAACCACGCCTCGGCGCAGAGGAAGCGCTCGGCGCCGGCGAGCGCGGTGCAGTCGGCGTCGTGGTCGAGCGGCGGCGGGGTCTCGAGGTGGGCCGCGAGCGGGGCGCAGGCGTTGCCTTCGGGCGGCGCGGCGGCGTCGGTCGCGGCGTCGGCGATGGCATCGGGAATGGCATCGCCGTTGACATCGGGCGTGGCATCTCCGATGGCATCGGGCGTGGCATCACCGATGAGATCGATGATGGCATCGGGGATGGTATCGGGCATGGCATCGGGCGTGGCATCCCCGCCGCCGTCGTCGCAGGCCAAGAGCGCGGCCGCGAGCAGCGGCCACACGAGGTTTCGCATCATTCTTCGCTCCCGGGTGGAGGTCTCATCTGCCCGCGCTCGCCGCCGATCAGCGCGTGTGCTGCGTCGAGCCGCCGCCGGTGCGGGTCGAGGCGGTGTGCAGCTTGTCGATCCGCTCGACGAGGTCGTCGCGGCGGGCGGCGACCGCGAGGGTGCGGATGTCGCGCCGCAGCCGCTCGGTCTCGGGGTCGCGGTGGCGCACGTCGTAGCGCAGATCCTCGGCCTGCATCAGGATCAGGTCGGCGTCGTTCCACGCGCCCTCGACCGCGTGCGCCCAGGCTTCGCCGAGGCAGGCGACGAACTCGAGCACGAAGAGGTTGCCGCGCGCGCTCTGCCGCGCCTCTTCGAAGGCGGCGAGCGCGGCGGGCGCGTCGTCGCGGGTCCAGGCGCAGAGGCCGAGCTGGAGCCGGGCGTCGACGGCGGCGACCTCGAGCCCCTCTTCGAGCGCCTGCTCGGCGAGCTTTTCGAAGCACTGCTCGGCGCGGTCGACGCGGCCCTGGATGCGGTCGAGGCGCGCGAGCGCGGAGCGGGCGGCGATCTGCTGGGCGACGATGCCCGACTCGATGGCGCTCTCGAGGCTGAACTCGAAGGCGACGAGCGCGAGCTCGTGCTCGCCCTTGTGCTGGTAGAAGCGGCCGAGCGAGTGGTGCACGTCGGCGAGCGCGCGGCGGTCGCCGCTGTCGCGGGCGAAGCGCAGCGCGTCCCACAGCCACTGCTCGGCCTCGTCCTGGTCGTCGTGCTGGAGCTTGAGCACGCCGAGCCGGCCGGCGGCGCGGGCGCCGAGCGCGTCGAGGTGGTGGCGGCGCGCGATGTCGACCGCCGACTGCGCCTGCCGCTCGCTCTCGATCGGCTGCCCGGCGTGCTCGGCGGCGTCGCTCGCGAGCAGGTGCAGCTCGCAGATCTCGGCCGGGGTGAGGATCTCGACCGCCTCGGCCCATTCGAGGAGGCGGCGGGTGAAGCTGACCGCGTGGCCCATCAAGCCCGCGTCGTGCAGCCGGTGGGCGCCGTCGACGCCCATGCGCAGCGCGCGCTCCTTCTCGCCGCCGGCCCAGTAGTGGCGGGCGACGACCTCCATCTCGATCCCGGTCGGGTCGCTCTCGGCGCGGCGGGCGCGCAGGCGGGCGGCGGCGAGGTTGATCGGGCCCCAGTTGGGGAGCGCGCGGCAGACCTTGCGGAGCTGCGCGCGCACGAGGTCGTGGCTGAAGCGCCAGCGGCCGGGGCCCTGCTCGACGGCGAGGCCGCTCTGCACCGCGCGGTCGAGCAGGTCTTCGATCTGCTCGGTGTCCTCGCCGAGCCCGGGCGCGGCCGGGTCGCCGGGGACCTTGCACAGCGCCTCGAGCGGCCGGAGCGTGAACGAGCGCCCGAGCAGGGTCGCGCGGGCGAGCATCGAGACCATCTCGCCGCCGCGCTCGCCCTCGGTCGCGCGCTCGATGCGCTGGCGCAGCACGGTGTTGGGGTCGCTCGGCGCGCTGCCGAAGCCCTCGGCCTCGATGTGGGCGCGCACCGCTTCGAGCGCGATCAGCGGGTTGCCGGCGCCGAGCATGCTGGCGCCGATCGCGATGTCGGGGTCGATGCGGGCGAGCTGTTCGAGCGCGGGCGCGAGCACCATCGGGTTGAGCGGCGCGAGCTCGATGTGGGTGGTGTTGTCGAGGCGGAGGATCGCCTTGCGCGCGGCCTGCACGGTGCTGCGGTCGCTCGGGCGCAGGGTGACGATCAAGAGCAGACGCTTGGGGCCGTCGGGGCGGGCGAGGCGGTGCACGAGGCGGAGCACCTTGCCCTCGGGGCTCCACTGCGCGTCGTCGGCCCAGAAGAGGAACGGCGCGTCCCCGGCGAGCTTGCGGATCAGCTCGGCGGCGCGGCGGATGTGCGCCTCGCTCGCCGCGCCCTCGTGCGGGGCCTGCGACCACAGCACCTCGAGCGCCGCGCGGCGCTCCTCGTCGTCGCGGAAGACCGCCGCGAGCGTGCGCTCGGCCTCGTCGCGGTCGATGCCCGGCGCGCCGACGAAGCGCAGCACCGACTGCCGCAAGCCGCCGCCGCTGCGGGTCTGCGGCTCGCTGCGCACCACGAGCGTGCGCATGCGGCCGTGCTCCTCCATCAGCTCGCGCATCCAGCCGGCGAGGCGGCTCTTGCCGAGGCCGGCGTCGCCCTCGATGACGACCACCTGCGGCCCCTTGCCGAGCAGCGCGGCGTCGGCGGCGGCGAGCAGGTCGCGCTGCGCCGCCTCGCGGCCGACGAGCGCCGGCTCGCGCAGGTGGGCGAGCGCGGGGCCGGCGGGGCCGGTCATCAGCGCCACGTCTTCGCGCTCGACCTCGTCGTAGAGCAGCTCGCCCGGCGGCGGCCCGAAGCGCACCGGCGCCGGCAGCGGCCCGAGCGCTTCGAAGGCGGCGCGCACGCCCGCGATCGAGCGGAAGCGGTCGAGCGGCGACTTGTGCAGCATCTGGGTGACGATCGCGGCGATGCCCGGCGGGGCCTCGACGTCGTCGCGCACGGTGATCGGCGGCAGCGGCGAGCGCTGGTGATGGGCGAGCAGGTGGCGGCCGTGGTAGGGCAGGTCGCCGGTCAGGATCTCGAAGAGGATGATCCCGAGCGAGTAGATGTCGGTCCACGGGCCGACCGCGGCGACGTTGCCCGACGCCGCCTCGGGCGCGATGTAGGCGGGCGTGCCCTCGATGCGGCGGGTCGCGCGCATCGCGTCGCTGACGGCGAGCGCGATCCCGAAGTCGACGACCTTGATCGCGCCGGGGCCGGGGCGCTCGGGGCGGATGAGGATGTTGCCGGGCTTGAGATCGCGATGCACC